>NZ_JACHDK010000007.1:0-390960 GCF_014201005.1 Paraburkholderia lebeckiae
ACACGCAACCTGGTCGAGCGTTTCTTCAACCGTATCAAGCATTTTCGCCGTGTCTCCACCCGGTATGACAAGCTCGCTGACAGCTATCTCGTGTTCGCGTCCCTTGCCTGCTCGTTTGGGCCGCTTTTAAATGTGAACACGGCCTAGCGCCGGGTACAGTGGTTTGAGCCGCAAGTTTCCGTCGCTGTTCGAGCCGGTGCACGGCTCGGCACCCGATATCGCCGGCAAGCACATCGCGAATCCGTTCGCGATGATCTGGTCGGCAGCGATGATGCTCGACTTCCTCGATCATTCGAGCGGTAAGGCGCACGAGCGAAGTCGGCGAGGCGATCGCGGCAAAAGTCGCCTGATATGAACGACGCGCCAGGCCCATCAAAGCGCGCCGCGAATGCCTGGCCAGCGGTCGTTCGACATGAAGTGATGACGGCGCAACGCCGGATGCGCCGTTATCGACAATTGCGCCGCTCGTAGAGCGACCATTCGCCCTCGTGCACCACCAGGGTGACATCGCATTCGCTATTGGCGAAGAAATCTTTCGGCAACGGCCCCTCCTTGCGAACGAAGAAATAGCGGTACAAACGGCCATTGTCCTTATTCCATTCGAAACCCGCCGGATCGTGTTCGAGCGTCAGCGGGGCCATCGGCATCATGCCCGGCCTGAAGCGCGCGATCTGCGGCACGTAAGTCGCGAAGTTCGGATCGACGAAACCGCGTTTCTCCGCCTGATACCACAGCGACTGGTGCTCGTACGCGACCGGGCTCCTGTACGCGGGACTCGCGCGATCGAATATCAGACTTAGCGCGCGTTGGTCCGGTTCGGTCCGTGACAGCAGCGCGTCCAGCGGCGCGTTCTCGACGGCGAAACGATGCAGACGAATGGTCTGGTCCGCAAAGAAAATCCAGCAACCGGCGATGATCAACGCTTGTACGGCGACACCAATCAGCGCTCCCCCGCTCGGACCGGACGACGCACGGCGAGCGCCGCTCGCCGACGTTTGCGGCGCGCAGAACATCAACGCATAGGCGGGCAACAGAAATAGCGCGAAACGGTGATACAGGTACGCAGTCTTCAGCGCCGTGCCGGGCACGACGAACCACACGAACGCCACGGCGAGCATCGGCACGATGACCGAGCGATCGGGATTGATCCTGTTGCGCCACAGCCACGGCGCGGCGAACATCAGGGCGACGAGCGGCAAATACACGGCCGCGCTTTTGTTCATGCCCCACACGTAGACGGGCAGCGAGAGCACCCGCTGCAAGTCGAAGCCCCATTTGAATACGTCTACGCCGGGCACCGTCTGCCCGAGCAGCGGATCGGTCGCGCGGCTCCAATACATATACGCGATGCACAGCACACCTAGCGGCACGAACGGCGCGAGCGCGAGGATCTTGCGGACGAACGTCTTCTGTTTGAACAGCACGAAGCCGACGCCTACCGCCATCGCAAGCAGAAACACGAGCCCGTGACAGAAGAACAGCGCCGTGCCCGCAACGAACATCCATACTCCCTTCCTGACGGACGTCGCCTTCGCATAGTCGTGCGAGAGCCACATGAACAGAATGCCCAACGGGGTCGCGACCAGAAACGTATAGAAGCCCCACATGAAGGCGAAGCCGAAAAATCCCGGCACGAACAGCCAGTCGAGCCGTGGATCGCCGCCCAGATACCTGCGAAAGCCCACGCATGACGCCACGAACGCGAAATACGCGAGCATCAGCACGCAATTGAGCGCGGCGCCGATCGGCATCAGATACGTGAGCGGCAGCGCGAGGCCGTAGCCGACGAGATACGGCGTCAGCAGATTGAGCTGCACGAGGTTTTGCCACGGCGACGTATGCTCGAGCAGAGCGCGCAGCAACATCACCTGTCCAGCGTGTTGCGGCAAGTCCACCAAGGGCGGACGCGGCGCGATCCAGAACAACGCTCCGCCATACAGCACGGTGACGATGAAAAGCACGCGCGGAAGAATTGTGGCGAGCCGGCCGGAGCGCGAAAACAGCGCGTCTCCGGACGCCGCGTCGGCGCCCGCAGTCGCCGGCGGCGAACGATCGACGGGAAAATTCATAACGTTTGCTCAATGATGAAACGAGGACGCTGCTTGGTTTCGGCGTACGTCTTCGAGATGTAGCCGCCGATCACACCGAGGAAGAGCAACTGGATACCGCCGAGAAAGTACATTGGGATTACCGTCGAAGCCCAGCCGGGCACCGTGAGGTTGGTGAAGATGCGCGCATAGGCGGCCCATGCGCCGAAGCACAGCGAGCCGACCGCCAGCAATGCGCCGATGCGCGTACTCCATTGCAAGGGAACGGCGGAGAACGACGTGATGCCGTCCAGCGCGAGAACGATCATTTTACTGAGCGGGTATTTGCTCTCGCCCGCAAAGCGCGCGGCGCGCTCGTATTCGACGATCGCAGTCTTGAACCCGAGCAGCGGAATGATGCCGCGCAGAAAAAGATTGACCTCCTGAAACTGACGTAACGCTTCCACTGTCTTGCGGCTCATCAGGCGAAAATCCGCGTGGCCCGGCAGGATATCGACGCCGAACGTCCGGAGCAACTTGTAGTAGTTGCGAGCGGTGAAGCGCTTGAAGAATGTGTCCGTCGTACGTTTGTGACGCACGCCGAAGACGATTTCCGCACCTGACTGATATTCCGCGAGCATGCGTGGAATGGCTTCGATATCGTCCTGAAGATCCGCGTCGAGGCTCACGAGTACATCGCCTTGAGCCGTCATCAGACCGGCGAGCAGCGCATTCTGATGGCCGCGGTTGCGCGAGAGTTTGATGCCGCCGCAGCGGGCATTCTGCGCGTGCAGCACTTCGATGATCGACCAGGTACGGTCGCGGGAACCATCGTCAATGAAAGTGATGCGGCTTTCGTTGCTCACCTCGCCGGCTTCGATCAATCGCTCCAGAAGTGCAAGCAGCCGCTTGCTGGTCTCGGTGATAACCTCTTCTTCGTTGTAGCACGGTACGACGAGATTCATCGTCGTCATAGGCAACTCCCCATTCTGAAGCTGGCTCGACCCAGAGTCAGGCACAGAGTCCGGCGTTTAACCTAGTTGGACATTAGTACGCATCGCCGACCACAGGCAAGCATAGGGACCTCTTTGTCCGAAATGTACTAAGGCATCGGAAAAAACGTCGAATTAGAGCCGCAACGGAATTACCACATCGGAATGCGAACAACTACTTTTTACTGACACTGGTCTGCTTCAGCATGCCGATACGCGCAAGGCCATGCGATTGTTCGCGCGGTCCCGTATGATTGGGTCGTGGCGACAATAGAGAATGCATGAACCGTCACGCCAGATCGCTTTCCAATTACTCTTTGGAACCGATGTATCACGGGAAGGATGAACAGCATGGACAAGGCCGAGTTCGACAGCTTTGCTGACGAGTATCTTTCGCTGCACGCCCGTAACATCGCGGCATCGGGAGAAGGTCCCGAGTTTTTCGCCGAGTACAAGATCCGCGACATCGCCGAGGAGATGACGCGACGCGATGCGCTGCCCGCGCGCATGCTCGATTTCGGATCGGGCGTGGGCACGTCGATTCCATGGGTGAAGCGCTATTTGCCGGACGCACAGCTCACGTGTGCGGATGTATCGGAGCGTTCACTGGAAGTCGCGCAAAGCCGCTTTCCCGATTCGTCGCGCTTCGTCCACTTCGACGGCCACACGCTGCCTTTCGAGCAGGGCGAATTCAATCTCGCCTATGCGATGTGCGTGTTCCATCATATCGATCACGCCGAGCATGTTCATTTGTTGGGCGAACTGAAGCGCGTCGTGGGTCCGCGGGGCACGGTCGTCATCTTCGAGCATAATCCGCTGAACCCGCTGACCGTCAGGGCGGTCAACACCTGCGAGTTCGATGTGAACGCCAAACTGATCACCGCGCGCAACATGAAGCAGGCGTGCTTCGATGCAGGCTTTTCCGACGTTGTCGTGCGCTTCCGGATTTTCTTTCCTCACATGCTGGCCAAACTACGTCCACTCGAAAAATATCTGACCCATGTTCCGCTCGGCGCCCAATACGCCGTCTACGCGAGCGCCGCATGAAGGCGGCCATTCGATGAACAGTCTACGCACGACAGCATCGCGTACCGAACCTCTTCGCCAGTTCATCAAGTATCTTCTGGTTGGCGGCCTCAATACGGTGATCTCGGCCGCCATCATCTTTATCGTGCAAGCGGCGGGCGCGATCCCTGTAGTTGCCAACATAGTCGGCTACGCGATGGGTGTGGGACTGAGCTTCGCGCTCAACAGCAGGTTCACGTTCAGGACGGAGGCAACGCGGCACACCGCCATCCGCTTTCTGATCGTCGTGCTGATCTCGTACCTGGCCAATCTCGCGACGATGGTTTCGGTGTTGCATCTCACCCACGCGCCCTACCTCGCGCAACTGTGCGGCATTCCCGTCTACGTGATCGTGGGCTTTCTCGGCAACCGGTATTGGGCGATGCGCGAGCGCGCACGCTGAAGATGCGCCTCGTATCCACACGTCATTGATATTTGTTCACGATTTTGTCGACGTGGCGGGATACGGTAAGCACATATCGGAAGAACATTTACTATCTTTTGCGGAAGGCGCCCGCGTTGAGCCTGGCGTGCCTCGTCCTTTCTCCGGTCCTATTGCAGCGCGCCGCCTCTCACGCATCGGCGGGCACGTCCGCCACCGCGAAGCTCGGGTATTCCCCCGTTGACCGCATCGATTTCATTCCTTACAGTGGCGCGCGTTCGCATAGAGAATCGCGGTTCTTTATGCGAACAAATTCCCTCGCCCGGCGCGATTCCGTCAAACCGATCCGTCCGGGTGTGATTCATTGCCGATGAACGGCCAGTCGGCCCGCCGAAGGCATCGTACGCCGTTGCCGGACGGCGTACAGTTACAGTCTTAGAGAAGAATAGCTCGTCGTGTCGGGCCTTTCGCTGCCAGGAGACCATCATGAACCGCAGCCCCGCTGTGAACGTTCAAACCTTCATCAACGAGCATCCGTTTTCGCCGTTCCAGTGGCTGATCTTTTTCATGTGCTTCATCATCGTCCTGCTGGACGGTTTTGACACTGCTGCGATCGGCTTCATCGCGCCTTCACTGATCACCGAATGGGGTATCAACAAGCCCGCGCTCGCGCCGGTGCTGAGCGCCGCGCTGTTCGGCCTCGCGTGCGGCGCACTCGGCTCGGGTCCGTTGTCCGACCGCCTCGGGCGTCGCTCGATGCTGATCGGCTCGGTGCTGCTGTTCGGCCTCGCCTGCCTCGCGTCGGCGTTCTCGACCGGCATCGACCAACTGACCGTGCTGCGCTTCGTCACCGGCGTCGGCCTCGGCGCCGCGATGCCGAACGCGGTCACGATGATGGGCGAGTACTGCCCGGACAACCGCCGCGCCACCATGATCAACCTGATGTTCTGCGGCTTCCCGCTCGGCGCCGCGTTCGGCGGCTTCCTCGCCGCGTGGATGATTCCGCATCTGGGCTGGCGCAGCGTGCTGATCCTCGGCGGCGTCACGCCGCTGCTGCTGTTGCTGCTGTTGCTCGCGAAGATGCCGGAGTCGGTCCGCTACATGGTCGCGAATAACAAGCCGGCCGAACGGATTCGCGCCGCTCTCGCGCGCATTTCCGGCGACGCGGTGCAGGCCGTCGGTTTCACGATGACCGAAACCGCGCCGCAAACCGGCGGCAAGGGTCTCGGCGTCGTGCTGTCGCGCTCGTACATCGTCGGTTCGGTGATGCTGTGGCTCGCGTACTTCATGGGCCTCGTGATCTTCTACGCATCGATCAACTGGATGCCGATCCTGCTGAAGGACGCCGGCCTCACGCCGCAACGCGCGACGCTGATCTCCGCGCTGTTCCCGCTCGGCGGCGTCGGCGCGGTGCTGGCCGGCGTGCTGATGGACCGCTTCAACGCGAATCGCATCATCGCGGCCTGCTATGCACTGACCGCCGTCAGCGTGTACTTCATCGGTCAGGCGGCCGGCAACGTCGGCGCGCTCGTCCTGATCGTGTTCATTGCCGGCGTGCTGATGAACACCGCGCAATCGTCGATGCCGGCGCTCGCCGCCGCGTTCTACCCGACCGTGGGCCGCGGCACGGGCGTCGCGTGGATGCTTGGCGTCGGCCGCTTCGGCGGCATTGCGGGTTCGTTCCTCGTAGCCGAGCTGGCGCGCCGCCACTTTTCGTTCGGCGGCATCTTCGCGACGATCGCGGTGGCGGGTCTGCTGTCGTGCGTCGCGCTGCTGATCAAGCAGGCGGCACGGCCGCACGCGGTGGACGCGGGTGCGTCGAAAACGGAGTCGTTCGGCCATTGAGCGTGCAATGAAATGTGCGCGCCAGCGGACCGGTAACGGTTCGATCGAGTGGTGACCCAGAAGCCGCCCTGCGAATCGCAGGGCGGCTTTTTGTTTCGCTGAACGCCTGGAATCTCTCGCTTACCAGAACGCGAGCAGTTGATCGACACACAGCAGCACGGCAATCAGAACCATCGCCGCGCCTGAAACCTGGCTAAAGGATCGGCCGCTGCCGCTGTGACGCATCGACGTCACACCCGTTCGCCTGCGGCATGTGATCCACGGCGGAAAAAAGCGCCCCGGCCCACTTCCCGATACACTACGCAACAATTTTTCCGCGCGCGGCCCGGCGCGGCGACCACCGCCGCTTCCGCGCCGCCGCCGTCTCATTTCAGGACTCCGGTAATGAAACGCGTAGTCGTATCCGCGCTCGTCGCGCTGTGCATCGCGCAGCCGGCCGCTCAGGCCGTCGCGCAGACCGTCAGCGATCAATGTTTCGCGCTCGGCGATATCGCCGGCCAGGTCGCGTCGTGGCGCGCACACAAAAAGACCAAAGCTCAGGCGCTCGAGCAGGCCGCCCACTACTACAAAGACCCGTCCGACCGCGCGGCCGTCGACGCGATCATCGAAAAAATCTACAGCCCCGACGCGCCCCACATGACGCCCGATCAGGCGAGCATGGCGATCACGTCGGAGTGCGTGAACCAGCACAAGGGGCAGGCATCGCCGGCACGGTGATGCCGGCGTGTCCCCATGCGCGTAGCGGCTGGCGCGCATTCAGCCGCGCGTCACCCGCGATGCGCTAGCGCTGCCGGAACGCATCCAGCGACGACAGTGCATTGCCGTGGAAATCGAACAGCGTGTTGTTGTCCCACTGGTCGCCGGCGCCGACTTTCCACCCGACGTTCGGCGTCGGAATCCACTCGGGCTCCCACCAGAACACGCCCTTGCCGTGTCCGTCGGGGATCCCCTTCACGATATCGGTCACCGCGCCGAGAAACTGCGCCTGGCCGGCGGGCGTCTGCGGGTACGGCGAGGTGCCGACGTTGGTCATCGAGTCCGGTTCCGGATCGCCGTCGCTGGTGGTCCACGGATACGCGGTCTCGACGACGATCACGTCCTTGTCGTAGCGCGTCGCAAGATCGTTCACATTGCCCTGCAGGTCGCTGAACGAGCCCTGCCATTGCGGGTAATACGACAGGCCGATCACGTCGAACGTGACGCCACGCTGCGTCATGTTGTCGAACCACCAGCGGCTCGTCGCGTTGTTGCCGCCGCTGTCGATATGCAGCATCACCTTGATGCGCGCGTCGACGGATTTGACCGCGTCGTGCCCGGCCTTCAGCAGCGCCGCGAGGTTATCGAGCTGATCGTACTTGCCGAGCGGCCACAGCATGCCACCGGTGATCTCATTGCCGATCTGCACCCACTCGGGATGCACGCCGTCGCGCTCGAGCATCCGCAACACGTTCGATGTATACGCGGACAGCAGCGCGCAGGTCTCGGTGATGTCCTTGCCGGCCCAGTCGTGCGGCGGGTACTGCTTGCCCGGATCGGCCCACCAGTCGCTGTAGTGGAAGTCGATCAGAATACGCAGGCCGAGCGCGGCGGCGCGGCGCGCGAGAATGCGCACGTGCCCGGCATTGTTCCAGCCGGCCGCGGGGCTCTGATTGGCCGGAAAGAAGTCCGGATTGCCAGGATCGTTCCACACCTTGATACGGATCGAATCGACGCCGTGACGCTTCAGAATATGCAGGCAGTCGTGCGCCTCGCCATGCTCGTAGTACTTCGCGCCGTTCGCTTCGAGTTCGAGCAACGTCGAGACATCCGCGCCCATCGCGAAGCGGCTCGCGCGCGCGGCGGCGTCCTGCGCCGTGGCGTTGCCGGGCGCCCCACCCTGCTCCGCCGCAACAGCGGGCGTGCCGAGCGTCGCGCCGACACCCGCCGCCGCAGCGGCGCCCGCCAGCCATCCCAGCATTTCTCTTCGGTTCATCCGTCATCCTCCATCGATTGATGGCGGCTCCTGGCGGGCCGCCTGGTCCTGGTTTGATGCGTCCGTGTTGCAACCTTCGAGTTTTGAACTGCGAGTTTCTGACTGCTGCTGCCACTTCCTCCCTGGTTGACTTCCTGACGTGACGTGACGTGACAACCACACCACGTCACGCGTCTTTCCACGCGCAGACGTCGCCGGTATTCAGGCGCAGCTCGCCGAGCACGAACGTCGCATTGCGCGGTGCCGGCGCCTGCGCCGGTTGCGCGCCGAAATTGAATGCGAAGGTCAAGCCGCCGCGGCGGCGCAGCCGCAGTCCGTCGGCGAGTACCTGCGTATCGAGGCCCGCGTCGCGCGCCGCCTGCCGCAACAGCGTGCGATGCAGTTCATGCGACAGCCAGCCGGCCACATAGCGCACGTTGCCGTGCGTCAGCAGCGCGGGCCAGGCATCGTCGAAGCGCGCGGCAACGCGTGTCTCGCCATTGGCGCGCACATGCTCGCGCCAGTGCAGCGCGTGACCCTCGGTGCCGTCGATCGACAGCGCGGGCGCGAGCGTCGAGCGCAGCGTTTCGACTTCGAGCACCTGGATCGGCAGCGCGCGCTGCAACGCGCCGGGCGGCAGATTGCCGGGAATCGCGAACGCGTCGGTTTTCGAGCCGCTGCGTGGGCCGAACACCCATTGGGCGTTCGAACGCGCGATCTGCTCGACGAGCGCGGCGTCGATCGCCGCGAGACTCGGCACCACGACTAGCTGATAGCGCGAAAGATCTGCCCGGCTCGGCACGATATCGATATCGAGCCCGAGTTCGCGCAGCGACTCGTAGTAGTCGAACGCGAGCGTCTGGTAGTCGAAGCCCTTGCCGTGACGCTGGATTTCGAACATCCACTGCGTCTCGTAGTCGAATACCAGCGCGGTGGCCGCGCGCGCGGGCGCGGCGAGCGTCGAGAGCGCCGCACTGCCCGCGATCTCACGCGCGGCCCGTTGCACCTCGAGACCGCCCGGCGACAGTTCGTTGTTGGGCAGATTGAGCCCGGAATGCATCTGCTCCTGCGCATACGGGCACTGACGCCAACGGAAATACGACACCAGTTCCGCGCCGTGCGCGAACGCCTCGTACGCCCATAGCCGCACCATGCCCGGCGCCGGAATCGGATTCCACGACGCCCAGTTCACGGGACCGGCCTGCTGCTCCATCACCCAGAAGCGCCCGCCACCAATGCCCCGGTAGCGGTCGTGATCGAACGCGGACACATCGGGATGTCCGGTACGCGCGAAGCGCGCCTTCTGCTCCTCCGGCAACGCGATTGACTCAGTGCGCGCAATCGGATAGCTGTCCCATGCGGCGACGTCGATCGCGTTGTCGGCCGCGAAGCGATAGTGATCGAAGGTCGTGAAAAAGCCCATGAAGTTGTGCAGCAGATCCGCGTTCGGCGCATGCTCGCGCAATACGTCGATCTGCTCGCGATGGAAGCTCGCCACCTCGTCGGACATGAAGCGGCGGAAGTCGAGCAGATGGATCGGATTGGCGTCGGTGGGTGTCAGCGTCGGCAGCCCGATCGCGTCGAACGACGGGTACTCCATGCTCCAGAACACGTTGCCCCACGCGTCGTTCAATACGCCGATCGTTGCGTAGCGCCGCTGCAGCCACACGTGAAAGCGCTGCAACGCGGCAGCCGAATAGCTCGGCACCGTGTCGTGGCAGCCGAGTTCGTTATCGGTCTGCCATGCGACGAGCGACGGATGCCGGCCATAGCGCTTCGCCATCGCGGTGACGATGCGCACGCATTCGCGCCGGTACGTGTCGCTCGAAATATCGTAGTGACGCCGCGAGCCGAAATTCCAGCGCGTGCCGTCCGCGCGCACCGGCAACACGTCCGGGTGGGCGTCGACGAGCCACTTCGGCGGCGAAGCGGTCGGCGTGCCGAGCACGAGTTTGAGGCCCGCATTCGCGAGCGCGTCGACGGCTTCGTCGAGCCATTGCCAGTCGAATACGCCGGCGCGCGGCTCCATACGGCTCCACGCGAATTCGGCGATCCGCACATGCGTGATGCCGAGTTCGACCATACGTTGCGCGTCGTCGGCCCACATCGCGCGCGGCCATTGTTCCGGGTAGTAGCAGACACCAAGTTGCATGTGAAAGTCTCGTGGTGAGTTGACGTCGAGCCGTCGTTTCAATCGTGTTTCAAGCGCCGTTTATCCCTTGCTCGCCCCGAAGGTCAGTCCGGCGACGAAGTGCCTCTGCATGCCGAAGAACATCAGCACCGAAGGCAACGCGGCCAGCACCGAGCCCGCCGCGACGAGGTTCCACGCAGTCGTCCACTGCCCTTTCAGCGCGGCGACGCCCACCGTGATCGGCGCGGCGTCGTCGCCTTGCGTGAGGCACAGCGCCCAGAAGTAGTCGTTCCACACGAACGTGAACACGAGGATCGCGAGCGCGGCGAGCGCGGGGCGGATCAGCGGCAGCACGATGCGCAGATAGATCGTCCACTCGCCCGCGCCTTCGACGCGCGCGGCCTCGATCATCTCGAACGGCAGTTGCTTGATGAAGTTGCGCAGAAACAAGGTGCAGAAGCCGGTCTGAAACGACACATGAAAGATCACCAGCGCCCACACGGTGTTGAACAGGCCGAACTTCAGCGCCATGTCGCGCACCGGAATCATCAGGATCTGGATCGGCACGAAATTGCCGGCGACGAACGCGAACAGCACGGCCGTGTTGCCCGGAAAGCGATACGTCGCCAACGCGAAGCCCGCCATCGACGCGAGCACGATCGCGCCGATCACCGACGGCACCGTGATCAGTACGCTATTGGCGAAGTAATGCAGCATCGGCGTTTGCGTGAGCGCAGTGCCGTAGTTCTCCAGCAACGCGAAGTGTTTCGGCCACGTCCAGTAGTCGCCTTGCGACAATTCATCCGTCGAGCGGATCGAGGTCAGCAGCACGGCGAGCATCGGCAGCAGCCAGATGAACAACGCCAGCGGCAGCGAGGCCTTGTAAAGCGTGCGATTCAGCGGTTTCCAGCGTTCGACGGGAAGCGGATACATGACCGGGTACTCCTGAGGTTCAGAGAATCAGCTTTCCTCGCGCAGCATGCGGCGCAGATGGAACACGATATAGACGAGCATGATCGCGAACAGCACGACCGCAATCGCGGCGGAATAGCCTTCGCGGTAGTACTTGATCGCCTGGTCGTACATGAAATAGGCGAGCACGGTGGAGCTGTCGAACGGACCGCCGCCACTCATCACCGCGATCAGATCGAAGCTGCGCAGTGCGCCGATCACGGTCAGCACCACCGCCATGAAGGTGGCGGGCCGCAATTGCGGCAGGATCACGTGCCACAGCAGTCGCAGCCCTTGCGCGCCTTCCATGCGCGCAGCCTCGACCACCTCGGGATTGATACCGGTGAGCCCGGTCAGATACAGGATCATGCAGAACGGCGCCTGCGGCCACAGCGCGGCGAAGATGATGCCGAACGTGACCGTATGCGGATCGCCGAGTACCGGGATGCCACGGCCGACGATCAGCCGCAGCAGCCCGAACGTCGGATCGTAGAACCAGCTGAATACGAGACCGATCACGACGCCCGACAGCACGAACGGCGCGAAAAACAGCGACTTCACGACGCGCATGCCGCGCACCTGCTGGTTCAGATACAGCGCGAACAGCAGACCGAGAGGCGGCGCGAGCAGAAACAGCGCGAGCCAGATCAGGTTGTTCTTCAGCGCCGTATAGAACGTATCGGACTGAAACAGCTCGACGTAATTGGCGAGACCGGCGAAGGTCTTCGGCGTCATGCCGTCCCAGTGGTAGAAACTCAGCGAAATGCTGCTGATGATCGGATAGATCACGCACAGCGCGAACAACGCGCAGCCCGGCAGCAGAAAGAAAAACGCGGCGCGATGCTGATGACGGCGCGTCGTCGAGACGCGACGGTGCCGCGCCGCGGGCAGGCGGCGTGCTGCGGTATGAGACATGGAACGGCCTCGTCGGAAATCGAAGGCGGAATCTGGGCGCCGTAGCCGGCCGTTCACGCGGCCGGCCCGGCGGGACTTACTTCTGGTAGATGCGCTTGCGCGTCGCTTCGAGATGAGCGAGCACGCTGTCGAGTTGCGACGGATCGCTGTAGAACTGCTGCATGCCCTTCATGCCTTCGTCGGCCATTTCCTTTTGCATATCGCGATCGTAGAACTGCGCGATGCCGCCCTTCGTGTTCGCGAGCGTCTGGAAGCCGACCTTCGAAATCGCATCTTCAGGCGGCGCCGCCTGGCTGTTCGACGGCAAGGTTCCCCAGCCCTTCGCAAGTTCGGCGTTGATCTTCGGCGTCTCCATGAACGCGAGCAGCTTGCGCGCGTCGGCCTTGTTCTTCGCCTTCGCCGGAATCAGCAGCACGCTGACGGGGCCGTCCTCGGCCATCGGCACGTTCGCGTCGATCACCGGGAAGCGGAAGAAGCCGATCTGATCCTTGATCGACGGCGGGAAGCTCGCCGAGAAGAAGGTGCCCATCAGCATCATCGCGGCTTTGCCATTGTTGAGGATCGGGCCGATCGAATCGACGTCGTACGACAGCGCATTGTCGATAAAGTCGTGATTGTCGAGCAGCGTCTTCCACGTCGTGTAGACCTTCTTCACGCGCGGATCGGTGTATGGAATTTCGCCGGCCATCAACTTCTGGTGGAATTCGTTGCCGTTGATGCGCAGATCGAGATAGTCGAACCAGGCGGCCAGCGTCCAGCTGTCGCGTGCGGCCACCGCGATCGGCGCGACGCCGATCGCCTTCAGCTTCTTATTGGCTTCGAGCAGTTCGTCCCACGTTTTCGGCTCGCTCTTGATGCCGGCCTTCTCGAACAGATCCTTGCGATAGAAGAAGCCGTACGCGTCATAGCCGAGCGGTGCCGCATACTGCTTGCCCTTGTACGTCGACGCGTCCTTGACCGACGCATACTGCTGCGACCAGCCGTTCTTCGCCCAGTCCGAGCTCAGATCTTCGAGCAGACCACGTTGCGCGTAATAGGCCATCCGCTCGCCGTCGTGCCACGAGACGACGTCGGGAGGATCGGTGGCGAGCCAGCCGCCCATCTGCACCTTGTAGGCTTCCTCGGTCACGTAGGTGATTTTCAGGTCGATGTCGGGATTGGCTTTCTTGAACTGGTCGAATGCGTCCTGCCAGGTCGAGCGCTGATTACCACGCGCCGATACGTTGACGTTCAGCGTGGCCGCGTCGACCACGGCGCTGCCGAGCGCGCCGGCCACCACGGCCGCGGCGATCGACACCTGTGCAAAACGGCGAAGGCGAAGAGCGATCATCTATGTCTCCTTGTCTACCTTGTTGACCGGCTACGCAGCGTGGCCGGCGATGTAACCCGCTCTATGGCGGAATTCAGTCCGACGAGCCGTTCAAGCAGGTCCGCCGTCGACGATCGTTCAGGCGGCCGCGCGTTCCGGCTCGAACGTGCTACGCCGCAGCGCGAGTCCCTGTTCGTCGAACAGATGACAGGCAGCGGGCGGAACATGGACGCGGATGCGCTCGCCCGCGCCGGGCGGCGTATCGCCGGGCGCCTTCGCGATCAGCGTGCCTCCCGCGTGGTCCGCGTGGATATAACTGTGCTCGCCGAGCCGTTCCGATAGCACGGTCGTGCACTGAATGAACTGTTCGTCGCCATCGAGCCGCAGATGCTCGGGGCGCACGCCGAGCGTGACGCGCTGGCCGCGTTGCAGCCGTGTACCGTCGACGTGCGCGACCAGCTTTTCCGCGCCGGCCACGAGCGCCACCGTCACACGCCCCGGTTCGATCGACTCGACGGTCGCATCGACGAAGTTCATACGCGGCGAGCCGATAAAGCCCGCGACGAAGCGCGACTTCGGGTGGTGATACAACTCGAGTGGCGCACCGCTCTGCGCGATGCTGCCGAAGCGCTCGGCATCCGCGCCCGCATGCAGCAGCACGATGCGATCGGCAAGCGTCATCGCTTCGACCTGATCGTGCGTGACGTACACGACGCTCGCATTCGCGAAGCGCTGATGCAGACGCGCGATCTCGACGCGCGTCTGGCCGCGCAGCGCGGCATCGAGATTCGATAGCGGCTCGTCGAACAGAAACACGCCCGGCTCGCGCACGATCGCGCGGCCGATCGCGACGCGCTGCCGCTGGCCGCCCGACAGCGCTTTCGGATGTCGTTCGAGCAAGCTTTCCAGTTGTAGAATCCGCGCGGCTTCGCGCACCTTGCGCTCGATCACGTCCTTCGGCTGCTTCGCGAGCTTCAATCCGAACGCCATGTTGTCGAACACGGTCATGTGCGGAAACAGCGCGTAGCTTTGGAACACCATCGCGACGCCGCGCTCGGCGGCCGGCACATCGTTGACGAGGCGGCCGCCGATATGCAGTTCGCCTTTGCTGAGGTCTTCGAGACCGGCGATCATCCGTAGTAAGGTCGACTTGCCGCAGCCCGAGGGGCCGAGAAACACGCAGAATTCATGCTGCGCGATCTCGAGATTCACGCGCCGGATCACCGGCGGATGGTCGCCGTAGGCCTTTTGCACATCGCTCAAACGAATCGTCGCCATGCTGTCTCCGCCTTGATTTAACCGCTTAAATTTTCGCCGAAATAAAACGCCTTGGCCTTGTGCCGGCGGCATTTAATCGCTTAAATTCGAGTTCGACGGGAAAAGTCATGGTGGGTGTCTCCTTACGTTTTCGAGAAAGTTAGCAATGTCGCAGCCCGTTTGCAACATTTGAATTGACCTCCCTAAATATGGGATAACCCGACATGGTCACGTTGTCCGAAGTCGCGAAACGCGCGCAGGTTACCGCCGCCACGGTCTCCAACGTGCTGCGCAATCGCGAGAAAGTCCGCCCTGAAACGGCTGAGCGCGTGCTGCAGGCGATCGCCGAGCTCGGCTACCGGCCGAACCTGAATGCGCGCGCGCTCGCCGAAGGCCGTTCGTCGACGCTCGCGCTCATGCTGTCGAACATCTCGAACCCGTTTTACCCGGAGTTCGTGCTCGCCGCCGAGCGCGCGGCGCGCAAGACCGGCCACTTCCTGATGGTCTGCAATACCGACGACGATGCCGAAATCGGCCGCGCGTATCTGAACCAGATTGCGGGCACGCTCGCCGACGGCGTGCTCGTGATGAACACGGACATCACGATCAACGACCTGTGCGCATCGGCGACGCATAGCGCGCCGATTCTGCTCGCCATGTGGGAGCACCCCGAGTCGCCGCCCGAGCTACCGTGCATCGCAGTCGACTTCGCGCGTGCCGGCGAGCTGGCCGCGGGGCATCTGCTCGGACTCGGCCATCGCGAGATCGGCTTGCTGATCGGCGACGGTTGCGGCGGTTTGCAGGACGCGCGCTCGAACGGCTTTCGCGCCGCGATGCGCATGGCCGGCATCGAAGCCGATGCGGCCGCCGTGTTGCAGATTCGCGACTCGATCGACGCCGGCTTCGCCGCCTGCATGGAACTGATGGCGAACCGCCCGCAACTGAGCGCGATCTTCGCGACCAACGACCTGCTCGCGATCGGCGCGATCCAGGCGTTGATCACGCTCGGCCGCTCGGTGCCCGACGACGTGTCGGTGATCGGCATCACCGACATTCAGCTCGCGCATCAGGTGCATCCGGCGCTGACCACGGTCGCGATTCAAACCGCGGCCGTCGCGGAGTTGTCGATCAAGAGCCTGATCCGTTTGATCCAGACGCCGGAGCGGCAGCCGTCGATGGTGCTCGGGCCGCCGCCCGAGCTCGTGGTGCGCGCCTCGACCGGGCCGCGCAGGAAACGCTGACGCGTTAGTTCACGCGCTCCGTCGCCATCCGCGTGACGATGTCGAATGCCTTCTGCGTCGCGCCGACGTCGGCCTTGCCCTGGCCGTGGATGTCGAACGCGGTGCCGTGCGCGGGCGTCGCGATCGGAATCGGCAAGCCGCCGTGCACGGTCACGCCTCGCCAGAAACCCATCAGCTTCATCGCGATCTGGCCTTGATCGTGGTACATCGTGACGACGCCATCGAAGGCCCTCTGGTCGCGCGCACGCACGAAGATCGTGTCGGCGGGAAACGGTCCCTGCACGTCGTAGCCGAGCTTGCGCGCGGCCTCGACGGCCGGCGCGATCACGTCGATCTCCTCGCGGCCGAACGCGCCGTTGTCGCCGTTGTGCGGATTGAAACCGCATACCGCGATACGCGGCCGCGGATGGCCGGCTCGCTTCAGGCCTTCGTGAATCAGCCGCACCGCGCCGACGATGCGCTCCTGCGACAGCTTCGCGCTGACGTCCTTCAACGCCATATGCGAGGTCACGCGCGAAGTCCATAGCTCGTCGAGCACGTTGAACTCGCAGAAGCTGCCCGTGTAGCCGAGCTGCTTCGCGAACCACTCCATCTCGTCGCCGGTTTCCATGCCGGCCAGATGCAGCGAGGTCTTGTTGACCGGCGCGAACAGCAGGCCTTGCGTGACGTTGCTTTGCGTCAGCGCGAGCGCGTTCCTGAACGCGGCGAGACTATAGCGGCCACCGCGTTCGGTCGCCACCGCACGCTCGAAAGCTTGATCGCCGGGCAGACGGAAATCGATCAGCGACGGCACGCTCTCGCGTTGAAACGCGGCATGCGCATCTTCGACCACGTCGTAATCGGTCCACTCATTCGACGATGTTGAAGTCGGCAAGATACTTGTCGCTCAACTTGATGCCAAGACCCGGCACGTCGTCCGACAGTTGCAGATAGCCATTTTCCGGCTGCGGCTCGCCTTCGAAGATGTAGTAGAACAATTCGTTGCCAACTTCGACATCGAACACCGGGAAGAACTCCGACATCGGGCTCGCGGTGCTCGACATCGTCAGATGATAGTTGTGCATCTGTCCCGCATGCGGAATCACCGGCACCGACCACGCTTCGGCCATCGCGTTGATCTTGCGCGCCGCCGTGATCCCGCCCACGCGATTCGTGTCGTACTGGATCACGTCGATCGCGCGGCGTTCGAGCAGATCCTTGAAGCCATAGCTCGTGAACTCATGCTCGCCACCCGACACCGGCATCAGGTTCATCTTCTTCAACTCCTGATAGCCTTCGACGTCGTCGCCGATCACTGGCTCCTCGATCCAGCGTGGATTGAATTCGGCGAGGCGCGGCAGCATTCTGCGCGCGTATTCGAGCGTCCAGCCCATATAGCATTCGAGCATGATGTCGACTTCGTCGCCGACCAGTTCACGCAACAGACGCACCTGTTCGATGTTCTTCGCCATGCCTTTCGAGCCGTCTTTCGGACCGTAGCCGAAGCGCATCTTCATCGCGGTGAAGCCGCTGTCCAGATAGCTTTCCGCTTCGCCGAGGAAAGCATCGCGATCATCGTTGTTGTAAAGCTTCGATGCATAGCACCAGATCTTTTCTTTCGTGCGCCCGCCGAGCAGCTTGAACACCGGCTTTTTCACGGCCTTGCCCATGATGTCCCACAGCGCGATATCGATCGCGGAGATCGCCGCCATGCCGATGCCTTTGCGGCCCCACGCGAGCGTGCGGCGATACATCTTCTGCCAGATGTATTCGTTGTCGAACGGGTCTTCGCCGATCGCGATCGGCGCGAGGTATTCGTCGATGATCTGCTTCGCGATGCGCGGCGCGAGCGCGCAATTGCCGATGCCCACGGTACCGTCGTCGCATTCGATTTCGACGACGAGCCAGCCGTGAAAGCGGAACGACCCCATCGCATCGCCACGCTCGTACAGAATATCGACCGCGTTCGTGCAGAAATGCGCTTGTGGCGGCACGACTTTGCCTTTCCACTCGAAAACACGCGTTCGGATATGCTTGATTTTCATGTTCGACGATTTCCTTCAGAGAGTCAGTGGCCCGGGCGTTCGCCGAGCGGGCCGCTGCGATGAGAGACGGAATGGGAGGCGGCAGGGGCGAAGCGGAACGTCAGCAGCAGCAATGCGCCGATCAGGCCGACCACCGCGAGCGAGAACATGCCCGCCTGCGAAGAGCCGATCGCGCGCTCGGCCAACCCTTTCAAATTCGGCGCGACGAAGCCGCCCAGATTGCCGATCGAATTGATCAACGCGATGCCGCCCGCGGCCGCGGCGCCGCCCAGGTAACCGGTGGGCAGCGTCCAGAACAATGGCTGCACGCAGACGAAGCCGATGGCGGCGAAACAGAAGGCGGCAATCGCAAGCGTGACCGACGACGTCATCGCCGACGCGGCAATGCCGAACGCCGCGAGCGCGAGCATCGCCGCGGCCCAGGTACGGTGATGACCGTGGCGGTCGGCGTAGCGCGTCACCCAGAACGTGCCGATGATCGCGGCGATCCACGGAATCGCTGTCAGCATTCCGACCTCGACGCCGACGTGGCCGCCGCTCGCGAGCCCGGCGATGCGGGTTGGCAGATAGAACACGACGCCATACACGCTCATCTGCACCGCGAAGTAGATCAGGCCGCAGAACAGTACGCGCGAATCGCGCAGCGCCGCGAGCACCGAAGCCGGACCATGCGCGAGCTTCTGGCGGTCTTCCTGGCGCAACGCCTGATCCAGTGCATCACGCTCTTCGCCATCGAGCCAGCGCGCCTGCACGGGCCGGTCGGTCAGATAGAAGTAAGCGGCGACGCCCACTACCGACGCCGCGAGCCCTTCGATGACAAACAGCCATTGCCACGGATGCATGCCGAACGGATTGCCCGCATCGAGCAGCAGACCCGAGATCGGGCTGCCGAGCAGGAGCGCGAGCGGGAAACCGAAATAGAACATGCCAATCGTCTGCGAGCGCGTTTTCGCGGGAAACCAGTTCGACAGAAACAGGATGATGCCGGGAAAGAAACCAGCTTCGGCGATGCCGAGCAGCGTGCGCAGCACGTAGAAGCTCGTGGCGCTGTCGACGAAGGCCGTGCATGCGGACACGATGCCCCAAGTGACCATGATGCGGCTCATCCAGACGCGCGCGCCGAAGCGGTACATCAGCAGGTTGCTCGGTACTTCGAACACCGCATAGCCGATGAAGAAAATGCCGGCGCCGAACGCGAACGCCGCGTCGCTCAAGCCCGTGTCGGCCTGCAGCACGTTCTTCGCGAAGCCGACGTTCGCGCGGTCGATGAACGCCAGTACGTACATCAGGATCAGAAAAGGCAGCAGCCTCGTGCGCGCTTTGGCAATCGCGCTGTCGAGCGCGGGGCTCGCGGTCGTCGTCATGCGTCGTCTCCGGTTTTGTCTTGTCAACGCGAACGGCGTTGCGATTGCCGTCCTGCGATAACCGCTAGTGTGCGAAACTATCCGATAACTGACCACTGAATAATTCGAATCGGCCGATTCGCTAAAGTTATCGCTCATGATCCCGCCCGCCGCGGCCATTCGCAAACGCTTGCGCCTGCGTCATCTGCAACTGATGGTCGCGCTGTCGGAAACGGAATCGCTGCGGCGCGCCGCCGACGATCTCGCGATGACCCAGCCAGCCGCGACCAAGGCCCTGCAGGAACTCGAAGACACGCTCGGCGTATCGCTGTTCGTGCGCCATGCGCGCGGCATGGAGCCGACGATCTTCGGCGAGGCCGTGATGCGCTACGCGCGCGTCGTGTTCGAGGATCTCGACGAGTTGCGCGAGGAGTTGGCCGGCATCGAGGCCGGCGACATCGGCAAGGTGCGCATCGGCGCGGTGATGGCGCCGTCGCCCGAATTGCTGACGCACACGATCGTCAAGCTGAAGGAAGCGCACCCGCGCCTGCAGATGGCGGTCACGATCGACACCAGCGACGTGCTCGTGCAGTCGCTGCAACAGGATCAGCTCGATATCGTGATTGGCCGGATTCCCGATGACTTTCCGGCGCTCGATCTGAGCTTCGAAACGTTGGCGGAAGAGGCGCTGTCGATCGTCGTGCGGCCCGATCATCCGGCCGTGAAAACAGGCAAACAAACGGGCATGCGGCCGAAGCTCGCGGACCTCGCGCGCTATCCGTGGATCATCCAGCCGCATCCGAGCCCGATGCGCCAGGTCATCGATCAAACGTTTCGCGAGTCGCGCGTCGCGCCGCCGGTCAGCACGGTCGAGACGTCGTCGATTCTGACCACGCTGTCGTTGCTGCGCGATTCGGACATGCTCGCCGTACTGCCGAGTTCGGTCGCGCAGTACTACGTCGCGCTCGATGCGATCGCCGCGATCGCGACGCCGCTGCGCGGCCGGCTCGCACCGTATGGGCTGATTCTGCGCAGAAACCGGCGCATCACGCCGGCGATGCAACTGGTCATCGATTCGATTCGCGCGGCGTGAGGTTTTCCGCGAAGCGCAATTCGCCGCCCGCATTGATGTCCGCGAGATCCGGGTGCCCATAGCCGCGCTTCATGCGTCGTCCTTGTCCGTGCGCGCGACGCTCAGCAGTTCTCTAACGCGTCGCGCGAGATTCGACAACGCGCCGCCGGACCGCGCGACGGCCTGCTGTCTGTGTGGCATATGTTGCAGATCGTGCCAGTCGTCATCGAGCGCTCTTGCGTGAGCGTCGGCGCCATACGGCCATTCGACCACCACCGCGCGCAAGCGGGCGGCGCGCGAGCTTCTGTCGGCGCGATCGATATACGCATTGATTTCCGACGCCTCGTACCGCGCCGATTCCTCCGAATCGACGGCAATGAAGTCGTTCAGTCCTTCGATATGGACGCACCATAACTGTTCGCTCACGTCGCGTCTCCTACTACGTTTTCCTGGCCTGCCCGATCAGCCCGGTGGCAGCCGTGCAAACTCAGGTTCAGCCCTCAGCCGTTCCCAATGCAGATCCGCGAAGCACGGGCCTTGCGTCGCCTCGCTGAATTTGACGTCGTTGTGCTTGCCGTTCCACTCCATCACCTTGACCTGGCCGTTCGCGTCGACCGTGAGATCCCAGCCGATGCAGCGCGCAAACGGAATCTTCATGTGCAGGCGCAGCACGGTGAGCTTGCATGTCTCGAAACATGGAATCTTCACGCCCGCAAAGCGCGCGCCCGAGTCTGGATGCGCGTCCACCGCGGCCCAGTCGCTCATATACCCCTCGTCGCACAGTACGCCCGTTTCGAGGTCGACCGGCACGCATACCTCGCGATCGCTCAGCACATGCGTATCGTCCGCTCTGCCGAGTCGCAAGTAGCAGGCCCGAATGGAAATTCGACCGGTCTCGTCCACCACGGTCGTGAAGCGCAATGTCGCCACCGGCTTCGCAGCAAACGTAGCGAACAGACTGTGCTGCTTGATGAACGTCTGAATCACGCCATTGCCGAGCGATCTGATGACCGCGGGGTCGAAGTTGGGACGGTCGAAGAAGTAGACACCGTTGCCCTGTCCGGAACCGTCGAGCTTGAATACGACGCGTTCGGTATGCTCGAACACGACGTCTGTCAGATCGCGCTCGGGCACCACGACGCCTTTGTCGGTAAAGAACAGCCCATTGGCAAAGTACGCGACGTCCGGCAATTCGTCGCCGTCGAAGATCAGCCGTGAAATCGGCTTGAGGCTCGAAATCTTGCCGTACCAGCCTTGCATATGCGGCACGACGACGATGCCGTAGTAGTTGTCCGGAATCCAGCCTTCCTTGAAAGTGCCGCAAAACGCGGTATAAACGCGCAGCCAGGGTGCGTAGACCGGGTCGCCGAACACGTCTCGCGCATAGGTGTCCGCGAGCCGCAGTTTGTTCGGATCGGTCTTGCCATACCTGCTTTCGAGTCGCTCCAATATTTTTCTCGCCTGCAATTCGTGACCGTGGTGAAAGCGGTAAAGCGAGACCCGCTTCGCAGCTCGTCTGACTACGTTTTCAACTCCGGATAGCATCATGCTCAATACGCGTTTGGATGATGAAGCCCCTTGAAAATCGTGGCCAGAATGATCTTCATGTCGAGCCAGAACGACCAGTTGCGCAGGTAGTACAGATCGTGTGCGACGCGGCCCTCCATCTTTTCCAGGCGATCGGTTTCGCCGCGATAGCCGTTGATCTGCGCCCAGCCGGTAATGCCGGGTTTGATCCGATAACGGTGGATATAGCCCGACACGATGTTCTGATAGAGATCGTCGTGTTCGAGCGCATGCGGGCGCGGCCCCACCACCGACATATCGCCGCGCAGCACGTTAAAGAACTGCGGTAGTTCGTCGAGACTCGTGCGGCGCAGGAACGCGCCGATGGTCGTGATGCGTGGATCGTCGCGCGTGGCCTGTTCGAGAATGCCCGGCTTCTGCTCGTGAAGGCGCATCGTGCGGAACTTGTAGATCGTAAATACGCGGCCGTCGGCGCCTTTGCGACGCTGCTTGAAGAACACCGGCCCGCGCGAACTCAGTTTGACGGCAATCGCGCAGCCCAGCAGTATCGGCGAGATCGCAATCAACGCGGCGAGCGCGAACAGACGATCGAACAGGTCTTTCTGCACCAAGGCCTTCGGCGGCAGTGGCGACGCGGCAAGATTGATCGTCGGCAAGCCGAGCAACTCGGTCATGCTGCCTTCGAACAGCGCAAGCGAGCGCACGTCGGGCATGAAGCGCACATTGATCAGGTCGTTGCGAAACTCCGCCACCAGCTTGAGAATCGCGCGCTCCTCGGTGAGCGGCAGCGCGAGCCACACTTCGCCGATCTGCTGTTCGCGCACGTAGCGAGCGAACGCGCCCTGTTCTTCGAAGACCTGCACCGACGAGCGCGGCGGAATACAGCAGCCGGGGTGCAGGTTATACAGCGCATTCGCGCGAAAGCCGGCCGCGGGCGACGTCTCGATCTTATGGATGATCTCGTCGCAATGATCGCCGCACGCCGCCACCGCGACCTGCTGCAAGTTCATCCCCGCATGACGCATGCGCCCAAGCAGGGCATGCGTGAGCAGCCGGCCGGCCATCATTGCCGCGCCCGAAATGCCGGTCCAGTACACGAACCAGAGTCGCGACACGAAATCGATCCGGTGCAGCGAGAACATCAGCACCATCGCGCAGGCCTGGACGACGAGCCAGCCCAGCGCCACCTGGCTCGCCAGCACTCTTTTCGAGCGGCCACGCCACGATTGATAGACGCCGAGCGCCGGAAAGACCGCGAGAGCAAACGCCGCGGCAAAAGCGACGAAGGCGAAATAAAAGCTCCGTTGCGAGCCGCCGTCGAAGCGGATCTGGGAGGCCGCAAATGCCCCAGCCACGATCATCGCGACGTCGAACGCTCTCGCCAGCAGACCAGTCAGCAATCGCATCACAGCCCCCTCATAGGACGTAGCAGGTCGACTCCGTCGCATCAGCCACAACGCCCGTACTTGTCGTCGAAACGAACGATGTCGTCTTCGCCGAGATAAGTACCCGACTGCACCTCGATGATCTGCAGCGGCACGCGGCCCGGATTTTCGAGCCGATGGCGAACACCCAACGGGATATAGGTCGATTCGTTTTCGCCAAGAAGAAACTGCTCTTCCCCGCGCGTGACGAGCGCGGTTCCACACACCACGACCCAGTGCTCGGCGCGATGATGATGCATCTGCAACGACAGACGACCGCCGGGCATCACGACGATGCGCTTCACCTGAAAGCGCTCGCCATGATCGATCGAGTCGTAAAAGCCCCACGGGCGACGCACTTTTCTGTGCGCATCGGCCTCCGGCGACTTCTCGGCCCTGATCCGCGACACGAGTCCCTTGATGTCCTGCACATGCGAGCGATCCGCGACGAGCACCGCGTCGTCGGTCTCGATCACGATCATGTTGTTGGTGCCGACGCAGGCGAGAAGCCTGCCTCCTTGCGAGCGTGCGTAGGTCGCGGTGGCCCCTTCGAACAGCACGCGGCCGCTGGCCGCGTTACCGCAGTCGTCCTTCTCCATCGCTTGCCATACGGCATCCCACGAGCCGAGATCGGACCAACCTGCTTCGAGCGGCACCACCACGCCGGAAAACGCCGACTCCGGTTTGCCAAGCTGCTCCATCACCGCATAGTCGATCGAGTCGGACGGCGAATCCAGAAACCCCTCGGCGTCCGGCATGATGCATTCTTCAGTCTTCTTCGCGTCGCGGTATGCCTGAACGCAGGCCGCGTGCATGTCCGGCTGAAACTGCTCGATGATGGAGAGCCAAACCGACGCTCGCACCACGAACATGCCGCTATTCCACCAGTAATTTCCCGACGCGACGTACTGCGCCGCGAGCTCCGTCGCGGGCTTCTCGACGAAGCGCTCGATGCGGCGCGCGCCGTCCGGCAATGCGTCGCCGAGCCGGATATAACCGAAGCCCGTGTCGGGCCGTTCGGGCGGTACGCCCAGCGTGACGATCGCGCCGTCGCGCGCATGCCTCGCGGCGATGTCCAGCGCGTGATGAAGCGCTTCGAGATTCGCGATCGCATGGTCGGCGGGCATTGCGACCAGAATCGCGTCTTCGTCTTCCGGGCATGCCGTCAGCGCGGCAAGCGTCAATGCCGGCGCCGTATCGCGACGCGTGGGCTCGACCACGATCCGCGCGTTCACGCCGATCTCGCGCGCCTGCTCGTAAGTGGCGAAATAATGCTCGGTTCCGCAGACGATCACGGGATCGGCCGCGACGTTCCATGCGCCATCAAAACCCGCCATGCGCCCCATGGTTGCTTGCAGCAAAGTCTGATTGCCGATCACGTCGATCAGTTGCTTTGGAAACTGTTCGCGCGACACCGGCCACAACCGGGTGCCGGAACCACCGGCGAGAATCACCTGCACGAGCGTCGGAAACTCCGCCTCGGCAGAATCCTGTCGTATCGTTTCGACATCCGCTGCGGCTGCTGCCGCGGTAACCTTGACCATCGCTAACTCCTTCGCATTGAAACCGGCTCGGGAACGCGTCTCCCTCGAGGACACCGCAT
Organism: Paraburkholderia lebeckiae; assembly: GCF_014201005.1. NCBI lineage: Bacteria > Pseudomonadati > Pseudomonadota > Betaproteobacteria > Burkholderiales > Burkholderiaceae > Paraburkholderia > Paraburkholderia lebeckiae. The sequence goes on from NZ_JACHDK010000007.1 coordinate 25,060, forward strand.
AACGCGGTGTGCCGCGATCCACGCAAATACCGTCTGATGTGATTTATGACAGGGCGTGCGTGTCAAACGGACCAGACCAGTAGTTCAGTTCGCAGTGAAAGTGCATGCGCCTACGGCGAATCCGGCTCGATCGGGAAGTACGGAAACTGACTGGCCGAATCGCAGTGGTCTGCTCGACAACGACGACCGGGAAACGATTGAAACGAAAGATCGAATGCGGCAAACGACGTGCATCGGATCTGGTCGACATCGTGCCCCGATGAATTCATCATAGTGAGACCGCATTGCGACGCAGCCCATCTGGCGCGAAGCGCGGAAGTTTTGGCGGTGCTCGCGGACTGGATTTAACAAGCTTGCTAACGAGCTTGCACTTCTATTGCAGGGCGCAAGATTGGAAATAAGCAGCGACACGTGCTACCGTTTAATGAACGTCCCGTGGCATTCATGTCAAAGACAAACAGCGGTGTTATCCCCGCGCGGGCCACACTGTGAGTTTTCCGCTGTTCCCAATCTCGCCATCATCCAGCGCATGGGCACAACCCCAACCGGCGCGCCATTCGTTTTTCTGGAGTTGCAATGGCCTATATTTCGCTACTCGCACTTTTCCTGACGGTCACGAATTTCGTGCCCATCAGTGCGATCGGCTTTGTCCCGTTGCTATTGCTGGCATGGCGCTTTTACGGCCGCAGTTATCCCGCGTTCGTCGCGCCGCTTACCGCTTTCACGGTGCTCGCGACGGTCTCGACGCTACTCTATGATTCGCAGTCGTTCCTCGACTTCGACTTTTATCGGCGCGACGGCAATTTTTTCATTTCCTATGCGCCCATTTTTGCCGGTTTCGTGTATGCGCACCGCTGGGATCTGAACAAGGTACTGCGTGCGTTGTTCATTTTCGCGGTCATCGTCAATCTGCCGATGTACGCCTACTACATCGCCACGAACGGGTTGCTGAGCATCTTCGTTAATCCGGCCGACAGTTTCGGCAGCTACTTCATTGCGCGCAACGCGGCCGGCGGCTTCCTGGCGATGCTGTTCTGTCTCGGCATAGCGTGCTACCTGCAAAAACGCAGCAAGCTGCTGATCGCGCTGCTCGCCTGCAATGTGCTGATGCTGTTTTCGACCTACAGCCGCGGCTCGCTGCTTGGCGCGGCGGCCGTTCTGCCCTATCTGTACTTTGGCCGCAAGCGCTGGATTCTCGGCACGCTGATAGCGGTGCTGCTGCTCGCCTCGGTCGCCATCGCGATCTACCATACCCAGCCGAACGTCGACTACATGGGCTATACGTTCGCGATTCACGCCAATGACGCCAAGGTCAACAACCTCAACATTCGCTACGAGTGGTTGTGGCCGCGAGCGCTCGCGTATTTCGTGCAAAGTCCGCTCGTCGGTCTCGGCTTCGGCTCCTTCGACGACCACATCGGTAGCCTCACCTCGTACTTCCATCTGTTCGCGGTGCCGTCCGACGTGGTGATCGAGCACAGCGACTCACACGCTCACAACTCGTATCTGAATATCCTCGCCGAGCTCGGCGTAGTGGGCTTGACGCTGATCCTCGCGTTCTTCTGGAGACTGGTCGAGTGGAGCAAGCAGGGGGCGGCGTATGCCGCGTTGGTAGAGGGCGGCCGCCAGTTCGCGGCGTTCCGCTTCGTCGAGATTTCGTCGGTTTGCCTGCTGGTGATGTCGGCAACCGAGCATCGGCTGGTCTCGCCGTCGAATGTATTGATTCTTTCTCTGGTGATCTCGCTGCTGCTAGCCGCGCGTCCGCTGGCGGCCACCGCATTTGGGCCCGGCCCGCGCGGAGCGCGCAAGGCGGGCATCGTGGGCACGCGAGCTGCACAGCCCGTGCCCCAGCGCCCGACTCAGGGCGTAACGTCGGCAAGATGACGTTCTTCGGCCGGCAGCGACTGACTCGGCGCATAGGGAAGAAACTGTTCGACGCACGCATACGGGAGCCGCGCGTCGACGAAGCCCATCAGCGCCTTCTTGAAGTTCTCCGACGAAAACCGCTCGGCATTCTTGCGGCACACGCGTGCGTCGAATAGGGCTGCGTTGCTCTCGAACCGGGTAACGGCTTCGAGCAACGACGCGGTGCTTTGCTCACCGAAAAAGACCCCGGTGGGTCGCTCGAGCGGCAATCCCACCACCGATTCAAGCACGCCGCCGCGGCCGAAGGCGATCACCGGCGTGCCGCATGCCTGCGCTTCGACCACCGAAATGCCGAAGTCTTCTTCCGCCGCGAACACGAACGCGCGCGCGCGCCGCAAATGATCGACCAGCACATCGGACGGCTGATGCCCGAGAATCTGGACGTTGTCGCCGGCCACCGATTTGATCTTCTTCATCTCGGGACCGTCGCCGATCACTACCAGCTTGCGTTCAGGCGATTGCGAAAAGGCCTGAACGATCAGATCGATACGCTTATAAGGCACCATCCGCGACGCCGTCACGTAGAAATCCTCTTTCTCCGTACCAATAGGCATGTTCACCAGATCGACCGGCGGATAGATCACGGTCGCTTCGCGCTGATAGGCCTTTCTGATACGCCGCGCAATGAACTGAGAATTCGCGACGAGATGATCGACGCCGTTCGCGGAGCGCGAATCCCAGCCTCGAATGTAATGAAGCAGCACGCGCGCCAACGCGGAGCGCAGCCCTGTGTCGAGATGGGATTCACGCAGGTACTGATGTTGCAGATCCCACGCATAGCGGATCGGCGAATGAATGTAGCTGATATGCACCTGGTTCGGCCCGGTCAACACGCCTTTCGCGACCGCGTGCGAGCTCGAAATGACGAGATCGTAGCCGGACAGATCCACCTGCTCGATCGCAATCGGCATCAATGGTAGATAGGCGCGGTATCGTCTTCGCGCAAACGGCATCTTCTGGATGAATGACGTGTTGACGGACTTCCCCTTCACGCAATCGCGGTCTTCGAGAAAATCGACAATCGAAAAGACGTCCGCATCCGGGAAGCACTCGATGATGTTCTTCAATACTTTCTCGGCGCCGCCGGACACTACCAGCCAATCGTGAACAATAGCGACTTTCACTTCGACCTCCTGTGACAATCCACGCAAACTCCCACACACCCACGCGCCACTTCAATCGTCCTTTGCGCCGCCCGCCTGCGTACGAAGCCCGCACACCACGCGCACCCGCTCGAGCGCCCGCTCGGCGCCGGGCAACAGCCCGACCAGTTCGAGGCGAATCAACACGCTGAGCAGCGTCACCGACAGCGCCGCTTCGCCGATCACCCGAGCAGAGGCCATGCCAATCGCGCCGAAACGCGGCGCGAGAACGAGCGCCGCTGCGAGATTGACCAGCGCCGAGGCCACGCCGGCAATTGCGAGCACCCGGTCTTTCCTGCGCGGCACGAATACATAGAACGCGACGAACTCATTGAAAGCCGCGAACGGGAACATCCATGCAAATACCTGCAACACGCGCACACTCGGCTCGAACGCGGCGCCGAGAATCAGCGGCAACACGAAAGGCGACAGCGTCAACGCGCCGCACAGCACGAGCGCGCCATAGCCGAGCAGCAAGATGGCGCCGCGCCGCGTCGTGACATGCGCGCCCGCCTTGTCGCCCTGCGCGAGTTGCCGGGTTATCGTCGGAATAAAGACTTGCGCCGCGGGGGCCATCAGGCTGAGTCCGATCGCCGCGAAACGCTCGGCCGCGCCGAAATAGCCGACCTCCGCGGGCGTCGAGAACAAGGTCAGCAAATACGTCGACGACGCCGTCAGCACGACGGAGCCGGACGAATAGCAGAACAGCATCGTCGACCTGCGCACGAGCGGCAGGACGCCGGCAAACGCCAGTCGCGGCCAGCCGAGTTGCCACGTCGTCAAACCGTAAGCAATGATCAAGGACGCGATACCCGCAATCAGCAGACTCGCCACCACCCATACGGCATCGTTCGGTCCTTTGACGAGAGTCAGCACCAGCACGAGACTCAGCGCGAAGCCGAACACCTCGATCATGATCGGCGTACGAATCTGTTGCCGCCCCTGAAACAGCCAGCCGAGATTGCATGCCGACACGATACCTAGCAAGGTCGCGAGCAGGCCGATCAGCGGCCGCTCCGACAATAACGGTGAACAGAACGTCGCGATGATGCCGATGCCCGCGCCGATCACGGCGAGGGTCAGGCGTGCGCTGACATGCAGCGAATAGATTGCATTGCATTCCTGGGTCGACTGCGCTTTCGCCACCTCGCGCATGCCGACGAAGGTAAAGCCGAAGCCGACGAGCATCCATATCACGTTCATCAGCGACATCGACGCGAGTACCCGGCCGTATTCGGCCACGCCGAGCACTCGGCCATAGAACGGCACGACGATCATGAGGTAGACGTACCTCATGAAATAGCCGGCGTAAACAAATACGATCAGGTTGGCGCTCGTTCGTCTATCCATGCCGTCCTCCTTCGCCTCAGCGTCCTGCGACGCGACGGCGCGCAAGCGGGTTCGCGATATAACGCACCGCGAAATCCGACAGCGGCGAGTAAGGCACGAGACATAGACTCGACAGGACGAGCGTGCCGAGCTTCTTTTTCGGGCTCCAGAACGGATTCGCGATGATCGTATGCAGATAGTTGCGCGATTCGAGCAGCATCCAATGCCAACGCCTGAAAAGCGTTGCGCGATAAACGGAAGAGCAGAACGTCGCTTTCTCATGCGAGAAGTCGAGAAACGTCGCCGGTAGTTCGATGTCGAGCCGGACGTTGGCAATGTTGCGCAAGATGGCCCATCGCATGTTGAACGCGCGCGGCGCTTTGGTCAGTTCTTCCGAGTTCGCGAACGACACGGTTTTACTGCCCGCGTTATGCACTCGGTAGCCGCCTAGCGACTTCGACACGGTTGCGATCGGTCCAGCCAGCGCAACGCCATAGATTGCATAAAAGTCCGCGCCATAGCGATTCACGCCCTCTTCGGGGACGGGGAAGATCTGCTTGAGCGCACTCACCCGGTACGCATTGCCGGAGGCGGGCGGCGACGGATAAAGCCAACCGCCGCGCAACAGCCTGCCACAGTCGTGTGGCGGCTCGCTATGCGGCACGTAGGCCCCCGTCAATGCACCTTCGTTGTCCATCACGTCGAGCCGGAATTGCACCTTGGCCCACTCGGCGTCCTCGAAAAAGCGCATCACTTCGGTGACCGCGGAGGGGTACAGCACGTCGTCGGAATCGAGAAAGATCACATACTCCGTAGTGAGCGACGCGATTGCATAGTTGTAGGCGGATACCTGTCCGCCATTTTTCTTGCACAGCAACAGCACGCGATCGCCATAGCTTGCGATGATTTCGCGCGAACCGTCGGTCGAGCCATCGTCGACGACCATGACCGTGGTCGCCGGATAATCCTGCGCGAGCGCCGAGTCGATCGCCGCGGCCAGATAGCGCTCGTAGTTGTAATTGCAAATCGCAATGGTGACCTGTTTCATCATGTGTCAACGCTACCCGTCAAGTTCGATCCGCCGGCTCCCGGCGGTCGTCATGCTCGCGAAATATCGCTATGCCACTGCCTGCGTCACACCACGTACCACGAGATAAGCCAGATGTTTGGGCGGATTATTACCGGCGCCGTTCACCTGGTCGGGTACCTTGAATCGCACGTTCATCAAATCGTTGTCCCAACTCAATGCCAAATTGCCCGATGTGCTCGCCTCGCCGCTCAGTGCATCGATGAAATCGGCCTGTACCGCGCGTGAGCGCAGCGCCTGCAGCCCGCCGATGGAAATGTTCTGCCAGCCGGCGCTGCTGCTCACCTGCATCACGAGGTCGCCGCCGGAAAGCAAGGCGTTCGCAGCCCCCCCCGGACCGCACTGCAGCGGCTTCGAGAAACTCGCCAGATGCCCACCCGCGGTTTGACGCAACACGATCAAGCTTCGACCGGAAACGTTGTAGGTTCGCTCAGGCGGACCGGGATGGGTGAGACGAAACGGTTCATAGCCGTCCCAGTGATAGATCATCGACAGGTACTTGTCCGGGTCGTCCCAATTCCTGCCGAGCGCCCACACCGCGAAATCAAAGAAATAACGCGGCAAATAGTGCGGGTCTTTCATGTACTCGTTGCCGATCTCCGTTTGCCAGATGCCGCGCGCGGGACCGCTCTTCACATATCGCTGGTACAGCGATTCCATATCGGCAACAGGCAAATAGTGCGTGTCGATGTAGTCGACCCAATCGAGCATGCGCTCTTTCAATACCGGACTGCGATATTCGAGCCAGCGGTGAAAATTATCGAGTCCGCCCTGGTCCGGCCAGCCGCCATACACCACATACGCGCGATAACTGCGAATGATGCGGGCCGCCGGAATATGAATCCGCTCGACGTAATCCTGCATCGCGCGTTCGTACGGTTTCGAGCGTTTTTCGTCCTTGCTGAACTCCGGGCCATGCCAGAACACGGACTGCGGCAAGCCGCCGGACAACTTGCCGGCCGCCTCGTTCCAGATCTGGAAATAGCGCAGGTTATAAGGCGGCGCTGAATACTTGCGGACCACCGCGTCGACATACCGCTTCCACGCGTCCACATCGACCGGTGCCGAATTGCTGTCACCCGGCACACTCGCATTCCATCTCGGCGTATAGCCGAGCAGCAGCAGCGAACCGATTCCATTGCGCTCATTCCGCAACAACACCGACGGCAGATCGCTTTGGAACGCCGAGCCCGTTTTGTCGATGCGCATTGCCTCGCCGGGCCCATGAGGCTGACCGGGGCCGACCGTGTCGCGCCCCCAACTGATGCCCATCGCTCGCCACATCTCGATGTCGGCGGCCGATCCGGCCCAGCCGTTCGTGCCGATCAGATCGGTGATCATGCGAGCGCGCGCGTTGGCGGTCGGTGCGTCCCGTACCAATGCGACAGCGGGCCTGATATTCGACAACGGCGCGGCAGCACCCGCCGCCAACGCGGCGAGTGTGCGCAATGCACGTCTTCTGCCAGCACGGGTCTTCATGCGATCCATGTTCGTGCCTAGTTCGCCGACGCGCGCGGCGTCAGTTCGGCCAGCCGCTCGCCCGTCTTGACATCGAGGATTTCGAGCACCTTTTGCGCCGCACACTCCCAGCGAAACTCGCGCGCATGCAGCAGCCCCGCGCCGCGGTAACGTTGGCGAAGATCGGCGTCGCTCATCATCTGCGCGATTTTTGCGGCGATGTCGTCCGCGGACGTCGCGTCGCAGTACATCGCGGCGTCCCCGCAGGCTTCCGGTATCGACGTGCGCGCGGACGCGATCACCGGACAGCCGCAATACATCGCTTCCAGAGGCGGCAGGCCGAAACCTTCGTACAACGACGGAAACACCAGGCATCCAGCGCTCTCGTACAGAGCCTTCAGCTCCGCGTCCGACACGAACCCTGCCCACACGACCTGCCGCGAATGCACTGGGTGCTCCACGCCAGTGCTGCTGAAGATGCGCGGATTCTTTTTTCCCACAATGACGAATTTAACGTCGCCCAGATGCCCAAGCCGCACGATCGCATCGAGCACGCCGCGCAGATTCTTGCGCGGGTCGAGACTGCCGACGATCACGCAATAAGCGTCCCTGTTCAATTCGAGCCGTTGCAGCACCGAGGGGTCGGCAACGATCCGGTCGAGGTGATCCGCGCCGGGCGCCACCACTTTCACACGCGATTCGTCGATCTTCAGATGATGACAGATACGCATTTTCGAAAACGTCGACACCGTCAGAACGATCGGATGCGTGCGCGGCAATAGCGCGAAACAGATGCGATACCAGAGCCGGAATTTCTTCGAGAAGCCTTGCGGAACGTCATAGACGGCCATGTCGTAAACCATCACGACCTGACCCTGCTTGAACAGTGGACTCGTATTGCACAGACTCAGCAGCGTGACGCCGCGTGCCGCGATCGGTAGCGTGATTTGCTCCCACAACGTGCCGCGCAGCCACGGTAGGCGCCGTTGCCGTTTGAGCAGCGCCCCCGGCTCGACGGCGTTTTGCGGCACGAACACTTCCGGTTCGTCACCGGGCGCGGCGCGCATCTGCATGGCCCGCGTCAGCTCATACGCAACGCGTTGAACACCCGTGATGGACTGCGAAGTAAATTTTCCGTTGATTGCAAAGGCCATCTGGTTCTCCGTTTTACGCCATCGCGAACGCGCTTTACCGCGTTGGGGTCTCCACACGCTCAGGCGCCTCGCGGCGCTTGCTGTCCGACGTCGTTTTCGCCGAAATCGCTGGCATAGTTCGTTTCGTAGCCATAGTTCTTCGTGCTTCGACGCAGCGGAATGCCGTTGAACACCGCGCCCGCGATGCGCCCTTCCGCGCGTTCCACCTTTCTGATCGTGTCAGCGATCTCCTCCTCGCTTTGCATGCCCGAGCGCAGCACGAGCAGAGACGCGCCCGCCTCGTTCGCGACGATCGAGGCGTCGGTCACCGCGAGGAAAGGCGGCGTATCGATGATCACCAGATCGAACTGGCTCGACAGCCGCTCGAGTACATCCTTCAGGCGCGGCCTCATCAGCAGCGCGGCGGGGTTCTCCGGGCGCACGCCGCATGACAGGAACGTCAATCCGTCGATGCGGGTCGAGCGCAGCGCATTGCGGAGCGGCAGGCGTTCGGACAGTACTTCGGAAAGGCCTCCACGATTGCTCTCGTTGAATAGCGAGGCGAGATGACCGCGTCGCATGTCGGCATCGATCAGCACCACCCGTGAGCCGATTTCAGCGTGCAGGATCGCCAGATTCGCGGCGACGAAGCTCTTGCCGGCCGATGGCGTGGGCCCGATGATCATCACGATGTTGTTGCGTGCATGCGCGAGATCGCGCGTGACGGCGGTCCGTACGCTGCGCAGCGCTTCGACCGACGTGTCGTGCGGAAAGCGCGCGGCGAGAATCCTGTTCTGGACGCCGGAATCGAACTGAATTTCGTGCAGACTCTTCTGCATCGGCGGATGGGCGCGCCCGGCTGCTGCCGGCAGCGATTTGCGCCCCGCGGTCGCATCGCGGTCGAGCAGCAGTTGCTGATGGCTGAACAGAACCTCGCCAAACACCGGCACGCTCATCTGGCGCTCGACGTAGCGCGGATCGGTCACGCCGATCATCACGTGGCGGCGCATGAAGACCAACACGACGCCGGACAGGATACCAAGCACCAATCCGCCGCCGAGCACGAGAATCGGCTGTGGCATGACCGGCATATGCGGTCTCATCGCGCGATCGAGAATATGCGCGCCGCCCGTCGTGCTGGCGCGGCGCACCTGCAATTGCTCGGCCTTCTGCACCATGCCGAGATACACCGTTTCCGCGACCTTCTGCGCGCGGATCAGATCGACGCTCTCGCGTTCCGACGCGGGCATGCCGTTGAAATGGTCGGAGAATTTCGCTTTCGCTTCTTTCAATTGCGCCAGTTGCTCGTCGACGTTCTGCACCCAGCGGCTCTGTTCCGTATAGCGCTCGAGCATTTGCGTGCGCTGCAATTGCAGCGCCGCGATCTGCTTGTCGAGATCGAGGCCGCCCTGCAAATAGGCCTGCGCCTCGTTGGTCGGCTGCATCGATTGCGAGCTCGAGCGAAAGTTCTTCAGCGCTTGCTCGGCTTTTCGCAGATCGGCGAGTAGACGCGGGAGTTCGCCGTTAATAAACGCGAGCGTCTGCGTGTCGTTCGATTGCCGGCTCGCCACCGCGGATGCGAGGTATTGCTCTCCCAATGCATTGGCGACGGCCGCGGCTTTGTCCGGACTCTTGTCGCGGTACTGGATTTGCAGCAGCCCGGAGTCTTTCACCTTGTCGCCAATCTTGACGAGATTGGTGAAGCGCTTGATGGCATCGAGCTCATTCCAGCGGATCACCTCGAACTTCGTGCCCGGCCGCGCAGCGAGTTCCTTCACGAGCATCGACACGCCGTTCTGCGTGAGCGGCATGCCAACCGTGCCTCTCGCCAGCAACTCGCCGGACGGGCCGTGCAATTCGAAGGCGCCATTGTCGAGCGCGGTCAAGGTCAGCTTCTCTTCCTCGAGTTCGCGCGGCACGTCGAGCGCGGCGATCTGCACGCGCTCGCCGCCCCATGCAAACGATTTCAGCCCGAGCCACGGCGCCGCGGGCTGTCCCGGTGTAGCGAATTTTTCGGCGATGTCGCCGAGCACGGGAAGCTTGTGCGGCTTCACCGAAATGTCGAAACGGAACTGGTCGATCACCGGCTGCAAAACTGAACGGCTTTCCATGACCGCCATTTCGGTTACCGACGACGGCGTCGGTGGCGGCAACAGTTCCTGGTTCTGCAACGCGAGTCCGAGGGCATTTGGCTCGGGTGGGTCCACGCGAACGATTACGTCAGCGGAATAGATAGGCGTGGCAATCAGAAGATACGCGACCGCGAGCGTGAGGACGACGACCGTCGTCACCACGATCTCCCAGATGTGGTCGCGCATTAGCGTGAGCATCCCGCTGGCACTGAGTTGTCTACGCTCGGTATCAACAGCGGGATAGAGCGAGTTTTGCGGATAGTAATCCACCGGTCTGATCCTTGCAGGTTGATGAAACAAAACGATCGGCGATCGCTTTGCGTCGCCACGTCGCTCTTTATGCCGCCGGCCGGACAGACCCTCGATTGGCTGGCAGCACGGCGAAGCGACGTGCTGTGTCGGGTTAGGTCGGGGAGCCGCGTTCGGGACCTCTCGAACCACGGAAGGCTACACACCTATTGCTTATCCACCGCGGCATTGCCGATTGTTCTTCTCACGAATCAGGGAATGCGAAGCCCGCCATTCACGTAATCCGCGATTGACAATTTCTCTCTCGATGTTGCGGTGAAGCATAGTCCGCAAAGGATCGAGGCATTCGCCGGCGGCCCAAAGTAGGGTGCTATTGGCCGATAATGCGGAGCCTTTTACAAATGAAACAGAAGCCAGAAGGGCTTGTTGCGATCTGCAATTGCTGTAACAGAGTTATACGACAGGCGTCGTACATCGCGACAGAACGCCAATTGCACGGCGCAAGTGCAAAGAATGCAGTTCTTATCCCGCAAATCGCGCCGAATCCAAGCCACTCGGCGCATTCCGCCGATGCCCCGGCGTTTCGCTTGCAAGAATCGCGCTAATTGATGGGGAAAAAAATTCCGTGCAACGTTAATTAGTAGCACGCATTTCCGCGAATAGCGAGGTAAGAATTTCTTGAATCCTGACGATTACGCCAAAACACCCACGCATGCCGGCCAAGCTCGTCTCGCCCAAATCGATGCGCTAATCTCAATGCGTAGATTTTCCTGACTGGAGAAGCTCGCGTGATGAAGCACATTGGTCTATTCGTCTTTCAGGATTGTTCGATGGCAAGTACCGGCGCGATCGGCGACGCGTTCCGGCTTGCCAATGAGTTCAAGAGAACGGCTGGCGAAGAGGCGCCATACCGATTTACCGTGGTATCCGACGGCGGCGGTCTGGTGACCAGTTCCTCCGGCATATCGATCTGGACGCAAGGCCTCGAGCGCTACTGCCTCGCTGATTTCCACGCGTTCTTCGTGGCCTGCCGCGACGTCACCGAAGTCGCGGAATCCAACGACCGCTTTCTGTCGTGGATCTCGCTGCAAGGATCGATTGCATCTTTCGGCATGCAACAGGGTGCGAATCTCGCGGTCGTCTGCAACGATCCGCTGCAATCGATCGTGCCGATTTTTCTGTTCGACGACAGCGGTGACGCCGCGCGCACGCAAAGCAACGTGACGCCGACCGATCTCGCGCTCGCGCAGATCGAACGCGACATCAATACCGACACTGCCCGCAAGATCGGCCGCATTCTGCAAAACGGCTACGCCGAGAAAAGCCGCTCCGAGCTCGACGACGGCAACATCACGACGACGACGGAGAAGATTCGCGAATCGGCGCGCTGGATCAAGGAAAACTACAGCAAGGCCATTTCGGTTGCGCAGGCGGCCGAATCGGTGGCGATGAGCAAGCGCAATTTCCAGCGCCGCTTCAAATGCGAGTTCGGCATGACGCCGCTCGAGTATCTGCTGCGCACACGCTTCGAGATCGTTCGCTCGATGCTGAAGAACACCGATCTGCCGGTCGACAAAATTGCGCGCCGCTGCGGAATGGGCGACGGTAATCGGCTTGGGCGGCTATTCAAGGAGCGCTATGGCATGTCGCCGACGCAATTCCGCGCGCAACAGCATGTGGATTCGGAGGAACGTTGGCTGACGCCGGAGGAAAGCTGGAGTGCCGCGACCGAGATGTTGCGGCAAGCGCCGCTGACGCTTTGATTTCAATTCCCGTTACTCCGAGGACGACTCGTCGACTCGACCGCAAAGGGATTAGAACATGACGATCATCAAATCCGCCGAACTGGCCGCGCAGGACGCGGCCGTCGCGCCGGAAAACATGGCCTCCCTACAGTCCGGTGACAGTGCTCTGGCCGCGCCCTGCGGGCAGCCGGGCTCGCACAGCGGTGCGCATGCGGCGCACGGGCAATCGCCATCTACCGCGAGAAAAATCAAGGAAGCGGCGAAAACGCTATTGCCGGACGCCCTTTTCCTAAGCCTGTTACATCACAAGTGCATTGGCCGCTATCCGAACCTGATTCGGCCGGTGACGTTCAATGAGAAGATCCTGCAGCGCAATCTTCATCCTGATCCGCGCTATATCGACCTGACCGACAAGCTTCTGGTGCGGGAATATATTGCCCGGAAAATCGGCGACAAGCATTTGATACCGCTGATCGCAGTGCCCGATGCATTCACGCCCGAAGTGTTCGACGCACTGCCGGATGCTTTCGTAATGAAAGCCAATCACGGCAGCAGCTACGTCGAAGTGGTGAGAAACAAATCAGAGACCTCGTTCGAGAAGCTGAAGAAGCTCGCCGACCAATGGTTGCGCGCCGACTTCTATTATGTTGGGCGTGAGCGGCACTATCGGACGATCGAGCCGCGCGTTTTCTTCGAGCAACTGCTGCTCGATCGGCGCGGCCAGATTCCGGCGGATTTCAAAATGCACTGCTTTGGCGGCCGTCCTGGCGGGCCGATCATCTATATCCTCGTGATATCGGATCGATTCGGCAACGCGACGCACGGCGACGTGTACGACGCCGACTGGAATCACCTCGATATCGCAATCGGCGACTACAAGCGCAGCGCGTTGCCCGCTCCGCGCCCGCCGCATCTACAGGCCGTGCTCGATGTCGCGGCCCGTCTGTGCGAAGACTTCGACTATGTGCGCGTCGACCTGTATGCGCCGGACGACCTCGTTTATTTCGGCGAACTTACATTTACGCCCGGCGCGGGCGTGCTGCCCTTCACGCCGGACCGTATCGATTACGAGTGGGGCAAACTGCTGGCTTGAATCCGCTTTCATTCGTAGCGTTTTGCCTCCGCCATCCGAGCGGGCGTGCCGATCAGCACTTTCAGCGTTTCGAAGCCGAGCATGCGCTCGCGCAAAGAGATGGAGGCGGAAAAGGGAAGGACACAAGCCTGGGCGGCGAGCGCCGCCCGCCATCAAGCCGGCGACATGCCGTTTTCCAGCTTCGCGCCGTCGACCTCGCGCGAGGCCAGAAACGCCAACAACGCCTGCGCTGCTTCACGCTGGCGCGCCACCGTGCAGATCGCGGCGGTGAAGGTCGTGGTGGACTGGATGGCGGCCGGAAGCTCGCCGAGCACGTCGATGCCCGCAACGTGAATCAATTCGCTCATCTGCTGGAAGCCGAGTGCGACTTCTCCGCGCGCGACGAGCGTGCCGACCGGCACACCTGGCGGCGCCTTCACGATACGCGAAGCGATCTGCCCGGCAATGCCCCAGCATTCGAACAGCTTCAGCAGATGCGTGCCGCTCGGCCCCGTCGAGTAACCAATGCTGCGCGCACCGAGAATCGCGTCGCGCAGCGCTGCTTCGGACGCGATGTCCGGGTGCGTTGTTCCGGCCGCGACCGCGACCGCGATGCCCGAGCGCGCTAGCCCGACGCGGCTCGCCGCATCGACACAACCCGTCACCACGAGCCGCTCGATCGCGTCGGCGGCAAGCACGACGATGTCGAAGACTTCGCCATCCTCGACCCGGCGCGCCGCTTCGACGCCGCCGACCGATTCGACGACGACGCCCTGCCCCGTGCGCCGCTCGTAGAACGCGGCGAGTTCGGCCAGCACCTGGCGCGTGGCCATCGACGAAATGCCCGTGATCGGCGCGCGCATGGCTTGATCGTTGATCATTGCGACCACGCCTGTCAGTCCTTGTAACGCAGTCCGGCCTGCTCGAGCGGCCCGCGCATGTTGTACATGTCGAGACCGAGCACCCCAGCGGCGAGTTTCGCGCGCTTCTCGGCTTCATTGGCCTCGCGCGCCGCAGCCTTGTCGAGCACGGCTCGCGCGGCGGCCGCCGGCACCACGACCACGCCGTCGTCATCGGCAACGACGACGTCGCCCGGTGTGACCAGTGCGCCCGCGCACACGACCGGAATGTTCACCGAGCCGAGCGTCGCCTTGACCGTGCCTTTCGCGGAGATCGCCTTGCTCCAGACCGGGAAGTTCATTTCGGTCAGCACGCTGACGTCGCGCACGCCGGCGTCGATGATCAACGCATGCGCGCCGCGCGCCTTGAAGCTAGTGGCCAGCAGATCGCCGAAGTAACCGTCGGTGCTCTCTGCGGTGACGCCCGCGACGACGACGTCGCCCGGCTGGATCTGTTCGGCCGCGACGTGCAGCATCCAGTTATCGCCCGGTTGCAGCAGCACCGTGACGGCCGTGCCGCTCGCGCGCGCGCCGGTATAGATCGGGCGCATATACGGTTGGAGCAGGCCCGTGCGGCCCATGGCTTCATGCACGGTGGCCGAACCGAGCGCGCCGAGTTTCGCTGCCACGTCCGCATCCGCGCGCTGGATGTTGCGATAGACGACTCCGATTTTATACATGATCACAGCCCCTTCGTTTTCAGCAAGGCGTCGAGACGCGGATAGACGCGCCGCGCGTTACCTTCGTAGATCTTGTAGCGCTGCTCCAGATTCATATCCGCGGCTTCGACGTAGCGCTTCGTGTCGTCGAAATAGTGACCGGTTTCCGGATCGACGCCGCGCACCGCGCCGATCATTTCGCTCGCGAAAAGGATGTTGTCCACGGGAATCACGCGCGTGAGCAGGTCGATACCCGGCTGATGATAGACACAGGTGTCGAAGAACACGTTGTTCAGCAGATGGTCTTTCAGCAAGGGCTTTTTCAGTTCCTGCGCGAGGCCGCGGAAACGACCCCAGTGATACGGCACCGCACCGCCGCCGTGCGGAATCACGAAACGCAGCGTCGGGAAATCGCGAAACAGGTCCGAGGTCAGGCATTGCATGAACGCGGTGGTATCCGCATTCAGGTAGTGCGACCCGGTGGTGTGGAAGCACGCGTTGCAGCTCGTGCTCACGTGAATCATCGCGGGAATGTCGTACTCGACCATCTTCTCGTAGATCGGGTACCAGGAACGGTCCGACAACGGCGGGCTGGTCCAGTGGCCGCCCGACGGATCGGGGTTCAGGTTGATCGCGACATTGCCGTACTGCTCGACGCATTTGACGAGTTCAGGAATACAGGTGGCCGGATCGACACCCGGACTTTGCGGCAGCATCGCGGCCGGCACGAAGTTCTCGGGAAACAGCCGGCTCACGCGATAGCACAGTTCGTTGCAGATCGCGGCCCACGTGCTCGAGATTTCGAAGTCGCCGATGTGGTGTGCCATGAAGCTCGCGCGCGGACTGAAGATCGTCAGATCGAGGCCGCGCTCGCGCATCAGTTTCAACTGGTTGTTTTCGATCGACTCGCGCAGCTCGTCGTCGCTGATCTGCAATTCCGACACCTGCGGCATCCCGGAAGGACTCTTGATGCCTGCTATCTGGCGGCTACGCCACGTCTCCAACGCTTTCGGCGCGGTGGTGTAGTGTCCGTGAATGTCGATGATCACCGTGATTCCTCCGTAGATGAATTTATCCAGCGGCGCCCGCGAAACGCACGCGCGCCGCGTTGCCTCACGCCTCAATGCGCGATATTCGGCTGCGCCACCGTTTCGGCGCCGTCCACCCGCTGGCTCGCCAGGATGGCGATAGCGGCGAGTGTGGCGGGGATCGCGAGCATCGCGAGGATCGCGCCGAACTGCCAGCCGAAGCCGAGCAGCGCGCCGCCGATCGCCGAGCCGAAGATACTGCCGAAGCGGCCCATGCCGAGCATCCAGCTCACACCAGTCGCACGCGCAACGGTCGGGTAGCGGCCGGGTGCAAATGCGTTCAGACCGGTTTGCGCGCCGCTGATGCAGAAGCCCGCGGCAAACACCAGCAATGCGAGCGACGAAGACAGCGCACCGATGTAGCCGAGCCCGAGCACGCACAGTGCGCCGCCGATATACGCGGCGCTGATCACGGGCGCCGGACGCGCCTTGTCCATGAGCCAGCCGACGAGGATCGCGCCGATCGTGCCGCCGATCTGGAACATCGCCGTGACGTTGGCCGCGGTCGTGACGGACAGACCCGCATCCTTCATCAGCGTCGGCAGCCAGCCGGTCAGCAGATAGATCACGAGCAGACCCATGAAATACGTGACCCACAGCGCGATCGTCATCGAGCCATAGCCTTGCGAGAACAGCACGCCGATCGGCTTGCGCGTCGGCAGCGGCGGTTCGTTCGACACGAACACTTCATTGCCCGCGAAGTGCGCGCCGCACACCCGGCCGAGCACTTTGCCGATGCGCTGCGCGGGCGCGCCGCGCACCGCGAGCAGACGGGCCGACTCAGGCAGCAGCCAGATCTGGAACGGGATCAGCACGAGCGGCAGTGCGCCGCCGAAAATCAGCACCGCGCGCCAGCCGTGAACCGGAATCAGCCAGCCGGCCGCGAAGCCGATCAATGCCGAGCCGAGATTGAAGCCCGTGAACATCACGGTGATCAGCAGCGCGCGCTTGCGTTGCGGTGCGTATTCGGACAGCAGCGTCGTCGAGTTCGGCATCGCGGCGCCGAGGCCGACACCGCTGAGCAGGCGCAATGCTGCCATCGAAAACGGCGATTGCGTGAACGCAGTCGCGATCGTGAACACGCCGAACAGAAACACCGACGTAATCAGCACCCACTTGCGGCCGATGCGGTCCGATGCCGGACCCGCGAACAATGCGCCAATCACGAGACCGATCGGCGCCGCGCTCATCACGAGCCCGAATTCGGGGCGCGAAATCGCCCAGTCATGAATGATGGAAGGCGCGACGAAACCCATGATCGCGACGTCCATGCCGTCGGCGGTCACGATCAGAAAACACAGCACGACCAATAGCCACTGGTAGGGCGAAATCGACCGTTCGTCGATGAACTTCTTGATATCAATCCTGTTGCCGCTGGTAGTAATCGTCATCAACACTCTCCTGTCTCCTTCATTGGTCTCATCGCGCGCTCGAAGCGGGTAGCTTCGCAACGTACGTCGACTCCGTAACCATCGTGGCGATGTGCCCCTCCACGGCTTACTCGAATAACTGGCGTGAAGGTACGTTTCGTCCTTCGCGGGCCAAAGCGCGGGTTAACCATAGGGTCGATGCGAGTATCCGCATCCTCAGCGTTCCGCATAGCATCGGCGAAGCCCGTCCGATTCCCGCAAGGCCCTGCTGGACAAGCATTCAAGCCAGAGTCACGGCCCTTCGAAGCGGGCTTTTCGAACGCCTGCTGATGCACACCCTGATAAACAGAACAGATGAAGCGGGAATGAACTCGCATAGAACGGCAGTGAGACGCCCCGCTTTTCCGATCAGCGTGGATGCGCCGCGCTGGTAGCGGATTAGCCCCGTGAAAAAAGAGCCGGCCTCGCGAGACCGGTTGGTACTCAATTACCGTTGTGCGCTACCCGGCTCAGGGTGCCGCGACACCCGGCGCCGGGTACGGATAGACCGGACGCGAGGCCGTCACGTTGTTCGACGAACCGGTCTGATACGTCATCACGGAAGTCGGCACCTTGGCTTCTTCGACCCAGTTGGCGATCTTCGACACGAGGTCGATATTCGGGTTGCCTTGGCCACCTCCACAGTGACCGACGCCCGGCACCCGATACAGACGCGCGAACTGGTCGACGGTCGACGTGCCCATCGTGTTCTGCATCGCTTCGTAGTACTGCATCGTGAACAGCGGCGAGATGTGCTGGTCAGCTCAGCCGTGCCACAGGATCAGCTTGCCGCCGGCAGCATTGAACGCGGACAGGTCCGGGATCTGAAGCTGGCGTACAAGGGCGGCAGCAGTGTGGTGACGGTGCCACCCAACGTGCCCATCGTCACGTTAACGCCCGCGAAGCGCAGCGACCTTACGCCGGGCAAGAAGGCGTTCATTGTCGCTACGCCCGCGTCGCAGGGGACTTATGTTGCGCAACGCGTCGTGGTCGAAAAGAACGGCGTGGTGGCGCCGATGTGAAGGCTGACCTGGGGCTCGGATCGGGCCACGCACGGCGTCATATGTTGACGTGACGCGGGCCGAGTCGTGTCAGGATCATTGCGCGCGGACCCATACGAGCAATCGACGGGTTGACAAAATATTACGTTTTTCACCGTGGTAGATCGCGTAGCATAGTGGGGGTATGTCCTGCGAGCGCCCCCACTCGCATTCGTCATTCAACCGCGGAGATTCCGGAAATGAGTATTTTTGGTGACATCGTGCACAAGCTGTTCGGCAAAGCGAAACCGGACCAACCTCCCCCCGCGACGGAACCCACCCCCGACCCGGCCGCCGCGCAAGCCGCGACGCCCAGCGCTCCCGCCGCGCCCGCGCCGCTGACCGACGTCGACGTGGCTGCCGTGATGGATCAACTCGTCAGCGAAATCGGACAGACGTTGAACTGGCGTACGTCGATTGTCGATACGATGAAGGCACTCGGCGTCGACAGCAGTCTCGAACACCGCAAGCAACTTGCGCAGGAATTGAAGTACAGCGGGGACATGAACGACTCCGCAAGCATGAACATCTGGCTGCACAAGCAGGTGATGCAGGCGCTCGCGGCAAACGGCGGCAAGCTGCCGCCCGATCTGGCAAGTTAAGCAGGACGAAGCAGGCGTCTCGCAGTGAGCGAAGCGCAGCGGAAGTCGCGCAGTAAAAATCATGCAGTAAAAATCAAACACTCAGTCCAGGTTGCCCGGTCGAAGCACGAAACCGGGCAACCGGAAACTTCTCCGCTCGGCAATCAATGCTCGCACAATCCACTGTCGAGAGCGCGCCTTGCACGCGCCGGCGACAGCACGATTGCCGTCCGCCCACGTATCGAAACGCGGGTGACGGAACACATTGCGATGGAATACGCGCGGCTATTGCGCCGCGGTGAGCTTGAGTCCCGGCCGCAACGGCTGGGGAGACTCCAGAGGAGCCTTGCGTTCGTCCGATACCTGTTCGATTCCCTTTCTCGTGACTTCTTCGAGGAAGGTCAGGCGAGCCCGATAGTAATCGGCACGCAGCTGTGCGTCGAGCACGAGCTGTTCGGCCTGAAACAGTTCCATGCGCAAGTTGTTCAGCGCGCGTTCGGCCTGTTTCTCGGGAGTAGGAGCATGTTGTGAAGCCCAGTTAGCAAGCCACCTTATCATGGTGAAGCCCTCCTTGAGTTCAATGCTCTGCTGCGACAAAGGCTATCAAATTATGGATGCGGCGTGTGTTAAATCGCTTCAGGCGTTGCTTATTGTGCGAGCTACTGTGGGTCGTCGCACGATCGACTTCACCGCCGCGCCTTGACTACTGATACCACAACACGCACGAGGCGAAAAAAGCCCGCACAGCAAAGGCGGGCAATCCCACTCTCTTTGAAAGCGTGTCACGAGGATGACACGCCACAAGTTTAGGCCTCGTACAAGCCCAATGTCCGTGTGCTGGCGATCACTTTGCGCGAATATATTATCGGTCTCCAACCATGCGTCGCGCGTTATTGCAGCTCTTGAAGCGCCGCCACATTTTTCGCAATGGCCCGCGCAAACTGCGCGATCTGCCGGCCCTGCTCGATCAGATCCATGGCGATCCGGAACGTGACCACGTCCGCCTTGTCCGCCAGCTGAAGCTTCGCGAGCACGACCTGACGCGCGGTCGCAGCGAGCTTGTCGATGCCCGCCTTCGCGTCGATGACTTTCGCGACTTCTTCCGGATCGCGCGTCTCGATCGTGCGGATCGCCTGCTCGAGATTGCGGATCACCGCCTCGGAAAACTGCGTGGTCGCCGCATCGCGCAGACGCAGCAGATCGATCTGCTGCGTCATTCGTTGTTGTCCGACCGTCATCAGCGTCGTGCCGACAATGCCGCTGATGCTCTCCAGATGACTCGTGACCTGCGTGTAGCCGACCACCTGCTGACCTTCTTCCTCCGAGTGCTGCCGCTGCGACAGGCGGCCGATATATTGAAGAATCTCGAAGGCCAGCCGGTCGCTTTCCTTGTCCTGCTCGAGCATCTGATTGATCTCTTCCATCGTGCCGGTCGACACCATCTGCGAGCCGCGTTGCACAACGTCGAGCACCTGCGCGCCGAGCCGGGTCAGCTCGATACGCACGCGTTGCAGTGCAAGCGCCGGCACCGCCAGCGACGTCTCGTCGAGATACTGCGGATCACCCGCGGGTTTGGCGGCCTTCGCGCGCTTCGGCACGACCCGTTGCGCGAGCCGCGCGATCGGACCGGCAAACCAGATCAGCAGCAGCGTGTTCGCCACGCTGAACAGCGTATGCACATTGGCTACCTGACGCGGCGCCTCGGCCGCGAGGCGTGCAAGCCCTTGCAGTTCCGGATGCGACGGCGATATCCAGCGCACGACCTCCGCCATCTGCGGAATCAGGAAGAGCGCAATCACGACGCCGAGCACATTGAAGATCAGATGCACGACGCCGACCTGCAACGCTTCCGGTGGCTTGCCGATCGAGGCGAGCAGTGCCGTGCCGCAGGTCCCGACATTCGCGCCGAGAATCAGCGTGATGCCGGCTTCGAGCGGCATCAAGCCCTGGCCGCTCAACGCAATCACGACCGCGAGCGTCGCCGCCGAGCTTTGCACGATCGCAGTGAAGACCGCCCCCACGATGACGCCGACGAACGGATTGCGCATGTCCTGCATCGCGTCGATGAACGGCTGATAGGTGCGCAGCGGATGCGTGGACTCGCCCATCAGCTGGATGCCCATGAACAGCAGTCCTAGCCCCATTACGACGCGGCCGATCTGCCGCAGCAGTTCGCGCGGGGCAAACGCGTGCAGCACGAAGCCGATCGACAGCATGTACGGCGTCAGACGCGAAACGTCGAAGGCGATGATCTGCGCGGTGATGGTCGAGCCGATGTTCGCGCCCATGATCATCGGCACCGCCTGAGTCAACGTCATCAGGCCGGCGGACACGAAACCGACCATCAGCACCGTCGTGATGGTCGACGAATTCAGCAGCGCGGTCACGACGGCGCCCGCCACCACGCCGCGAAAACGGCTTGCCGTCAGCACGCCGATAAGCGACTGCAGTTTCGATCCCGCGATCGCCTTCAGGCCGCCGGTCAAGAACTCCAGACCGAGAAGAAACAGTGCGAGGCCGCCAATCAACAGTCCGAAGATCCCAAGGATGTTCAATCTGTCGGGATCGATGTCAGCAAGATAGTCAGTCATCCTGATGTGCCTCTGATGATCACACGAATGGACGCAGCAGCGAGGGACGGCTTCGCGCCCCGGATCGACGACCGTGCAGGCAGTCTGCCGCACGGTGTCCGGGGCAGGTACTTAAGGCTAACGCTAAGGGTAAGAGGAAGACGACGCGCAGGCAAGGACGGGAGGGCGGCCGGCAGTATCGAGCGACCCCGGAGTCCGCAAAGCATGCAACCCGCAATCGACGTAATTCATTGCCCCGTCAAGCAACGATTCCACCCCGTGATTTGGCAGTTAACCCGTAGGTGAAAATGCCCATCGTCCCGGTCGTTGGCCGCTGCCAATAATAGGTCCATCCTCCAATCAGACTTGCTCAACTCACTCCAAACAAGAAGGAGGACTTATGGCAAACCGTGTTGCATACGTAACCGGCGGCATGGGCGGTATCGGAACCGCCATTTGCCAGCGCTTGCACAAAGAGAACTACACCGTCATCGCGGGCTGCGGCCCGAACTCGGCGCGCAAAGCCCGATGGCTGGAAGATCAGAAAGCGCTCGGCTATAACTTCGTCGCATCGGAAGGAAACGTCGGGGATTGGGAATCCACCGCGAAAGCGTTCGAGAAGGTCAGGAAAGAAGTCGGTGAAGTCGACGTGCTCGTCAACAACGCGGGCATCACGCGCGACGGCGTGTTCCGCAAGATGACGTTCGAAGACTGGCAAGCGGTGATCGACACCAATCTCACGAGCCTGTTCAACGTGACCAAACAGGTCATCGAGGGCATGGTCGACCGAGGCTTTGGGCGCATCATCAACATCTCGTCGGTCAACGGCCAGAAAGGCCAGTTCGGCCAGACCAATTATTCGACCGCAAAGGCCGGCATTCATGGCTTTACGATGTCACTTGCGCAGGAAGTGGCGACCAAGGGCGTGACGGTCAACACCGTGTCGCCGGGCTACATCGGCACCGACATGGTCAAGGCCATCCGTCCGGAAGTACTGGAAAAAATCGTCGCGACAATTCCGGTACGGCGCCTCGGCACGCCGGACGAGATTGCGTCGATCGTCGCGTGGATCGCGTCGGATCAAGCGGGCTTTGCGACCGGGGCGGATTTCTCGCTGAACGGCGGTCTGCATATGGGCTAACGGGAACAGCGCCGCGACGCGCGCGGCGCAGCCGTTTTCCGTAATGGACGTTGTCAGGTTCCGTGATGGTGTAGCGGCCGGCGCGAGCCGGCCGCCTCAGTGAGCTTATGACCAGAAAAGCGAGCCCTACTCGCGCTGCACCTGCGAAGCCGCCGCGCACGCGCCCGAAGGCTATGCTGCGCCCGATCGTACCTGCCAAAGCAGGCGAAATTTCGCTCGACTATCACATGACGCTCGAGGCATTACGCAGCGGCGTCGCCAATCAATATCACGTCGGCAGCATGGCGCAGGCCATTTACATGGCGATGCTGCTGAATCAGCGCGGCTATGGTTCGGCCGTACCCGAGCTGTTTCGCGACGCGGAGGGCGTGATTTTGCGCTGCCGGCAGGCGGGACTCGAAACGGGCATCTTTGTGGTCGATCCTGACGCCTACGCCCTACTCGGTCAGGTTCTCACGCTCTTCGATCAGCAACTCGCGGCGGCACCAGTAGGGGAGTTGATCGCGGTCAATGCGAAGCTGAAGACGCTGTTCAGCGCCGCCAATGGTCACTGCGACGGCAACGAGAACACCGCATGACGAGGCGCGTTGGCATTTACTTGCGCAATGCGCCGCGCACGCTCGACACATCGTTTCGCGTGACCGGTCCGGCCGCATTTCCCCATGCGGTCCGAACAAACGTAAGCACGCGCGCCATTTCGGTGTCCGTCAGCTTGCCGGCGAAAGACGGCATCTTGCGCGGCTCCGGTCCCGACTCGGTATGCGGACTGCCCCCGCCTTCGACCAGCAACCGCACCAATGACGCGCTCGACGCCGACAACACCGCGGGGTTGCCCGCGAGGCGCGGATACTTTTGCGGCACCCCCGACCCATCCATCTGATGACAGCGCGCGCAATATGATGCGTAAATGCCCGCGCCGGGTATTTCCACATCCCCGGTTTTCAGCGCCTGTACGGTTTGCCGCGCGGCGGCGGAGCGGGCGTTGAAATAGCCGCTTGGCGCGCGCGGCGGCAGGCTCTTCAAATACGCGGCGATCGCCGTGAGATCGTCGTTGTTCAGGTACTGCGTGCTGTCTTCGACGACCTGCACCATGCTGCCGAACGGGACGAGTCCGCCGCCGTGGCCGTTTCGAAGGAAGTCGACGATGTCGGTCGCGGAACTGCGGCCGAGCCCCGAGCCCGGGTCGGCGCTCAGGTTCGGCGCGAACCAGTGATCGTTGGTGCCTCCCGTAAGATAGGCCGATGCCGACTCGTCATAGCCGCACTCTTCGTACGCCGGTCCGCGCGGCGTGTGGCAGGCGCCGCAATGGCCGAGCGATTGCACCAGATACGCGCCGCGATTCCATTGCGCATCGCGTTTCGCATCGGCTTTGAACTGGCTCTTCGGCGCGAATGCCCAGTCCCAGAACATCAATACCCAGCGCTGATTGAATGGAAACGGCAAGCGCGTTTGCGGGGCAGGCACCGGGACCGGTTGCACACCGTGCATGAAGTATGCGTAGAGCGCGTGCATGTCGTCGTCGGTGATCTTCGCGAACGACGGGTACGGCATCGCCGGATAAAGCCGCTTGCCCCCGGGCGCGATGCCCTCGCGCAACGCGCGTGCGAAGTCGTCATAGCTATAACGGCCGATGCCGTATTGCGGATCCGGCGTGATGTTCGACGTATAGATCGTGCCGAATGGCGATCCCATGCCGAGGCCGCCGGCAAACGGCGGCGTTGCTTCAGGCGCCGCACCCGGATGCGGCACGCGCGGCGCAGCGGTGTGGCAACCGGCGCAATCGGCGGCTTTGGCGAGATACGCGCCGCGCGCGATCTGCGCGGCGTCGGTGGAGGCGCTGGCGGCGTTTGCGGTCGCAGCTATCGTCAGCGCGGATGCGGCCGCGATGGCGAACCTGACCGCGTTGAGAACGTCGCGCTTCATCACCACCACCTGCACGGCGACACGATCGCGACCGCGGCATCCGTTGCGATCAATGCGAACAGAAACAGCGTGCTGCACATCACCGCGACGTGCGTCAGAAACCAGTCGAGTTCGGCACGCGTGCGGCGCTCGCCGTTCAGCGCACCGAACTTCAGTGGCGCGACGCGGCGCAGATTGCGCCACGCGACCCACGTGCCGAACGCGCCCGCGATCAGACACACGGCGCCGAGCGCGACGAGCGCCGGACGCATCCACGACACGAGCGGCGCGCCGAGCGGATGGTTGTACGGATAGCAGGCCTGCGCCGCGAGGGCTTCCGCGAGCATCATCTGCAACAGCCACGCGAACGGCGCCGCGAGCAGACCGATCAGCACGTAGGGCATCGAGATGTGCGAGTCTCTGGGCGCGGTCGTCATGACCACTCCCGGAACAGATACGGCGTCAGATACAGCGTGCTGAAAATGAACAGCCAGACGACATCGACGAAGTGCCAATACAGCCCACCGATCGACAGCGCCGCGCAGCGCTTGTCGTCGAAATAGCCGAGCGCGGTCCAGATCGCCAGCAGCGTCAGCACGACGATCCCGACCAGTACGTGCGCCATGTGAAAGCCTGTAATCGTGAAGTACAGCGAACCATAGAGATGCGAGGTCAGGCCATACGGGTGGTTGTGCCATTCGCGCAACTGAATGCCCATGAAGATGCAGCCCAGCACGATGCCCACCGCCATCGACGCGACACCGAGCCGCAGCCGGCGCCGACGCACGCAGCGCTCGCAGAACCAGACGAACACGCTGCTCGATAGCAGAATGACCGTATTCGCGCTGCCGAGCCCGAGCTTCGGCAATCCTTCCGGCGGCCAATGCTGCTGGCTTTGAGAGGCCAGATACAGATACGAGAAGATCAGATAGCCGAACAGCGCGCCTTCGGTCGTGATCAGCGTGAAGCAGCCCCACCAGCCGCTCGATCGCTCGCCCGCGCTGCCAACCGGCAACGCACGCGCGGTCTCGTCCGGTTCGCTCGACGAGCGATTGAGATCCAGTGCATCGCTCATGTCAGCCCCCCGCATCCTCGACCGCGACCGGCTCGCGCTGGATCAGCGCGCGCTCGGGCCACAGCCACGTGATGATCGAGACCGCGCAGCCGGCCAGCGTCGCCCCCAGGAACACCCAGGCGGTCAACTCGAGCCCCGCGAACAGTAGCGCGGCAAAGACCGCGAGCCAGAACGGCGCGTACGAATCTTTGGGCATCTTCAGGATCACGTCGGGACTCGCCTCGAGCGCGGTCGTGCCCAACGCTTCGCGACCTTGCGCGAGCAGATAGCCTTCGTCGAGTTGCGAGCGTGTTTGAACCGCGTCGCCCGGCTCCTCGATCCGGCCTTCCCACAACGGATGCCGGCTCGCGAGCGTCGGCACCACCGCGAAGTTGTACGGCGGCGGCGGCGAGCTGATCGACCATTCGAGCGTCGGCGCGTCCCACGGATTGTTGCCGGCGAGCTTGCCGCGCTTCAGGCTCACCGCGATATCGATCAGAAACAACAGCACGCCGGCCGCGAACAGGAACGAACCGAGCGACGTGACGAGGTTCACCGTGTTCCAGCCCATGTCGGCGGGATACGTGTACATGCGGCGCGGCATGCCGAGCAGTCCCGCGATATGCATCGGAAAGAACGCGACGTTGAAGCCGATGAACAGCACCCAGAACGCGAGCTTGCCGAGACGCTCGTTCGTCATCCTGCCGGTGAATTTTGGAAACCAGAAGTAGATGCCGCCGATCACCGGAAACACGTTGATGCCAAGCAGCACGTAGTGCAGATGCGCGACGACGAAGTACGTCTCGGTGAGTTGCCAGTCGAACGGCACCGCGGCCGTCATCACGCCCGAGACGCCACCGATCACGAACAGCAGCACGAAGCCCGCGAAAAACAGGAACGGCACGCGATACACGGGGCGACCGGTCCAGATCGTCGCGACCCAGGCGAACGTCGCGACCGCGCTCGGCACCGCGATGACCATGCTGGCCGAGCCGAAGAACGACAGCGCCAGCGCGGGGATACCGGTCGCGAACATATGGTGAATCCACACGGCGAAGCCGATCACCATCGTCGCGACCGTCGCCAACGCGACCGGCCCGTAACCGACCAGCGGCCGGCGGCAAAAGACCGGCAACGCATCCGACACGATGCCCATGGCCGGCAACACGACCACGTAGACCCACGGGTGCGCGAAAATCCAGAACAGGTGCTGCCAGAGCAGCGGCCGCCCGCTATTGAGCACGTCGAAGAAATGCGTGCCGATGCGGCGGTCCATCCACAGCATCAGAAACGCGAGGCTCACCGACGGCACCGCCAACAGATTGCCGCCCGACGCGGTCAGCGTGCCCCACACGAGCACTGGCACGCGATCGAGCGACATGCCCGGCGCGCGCATCCTCAGCAGCGTGACGACGAAGTTCATCGCGCCGACCGTCGTCGAAATGCCTAGCAGCACCATGCCTAGCGCGTATACGTCGATATTCGGGCCGTTGCTGTACTCGAGACCGGACAGCGGCACGTAGTTGAACCAGCCGGCGTCGGGCGCCTGGCCCGTCGGAAAACTCGCATACAGGAAGATGCCGGCGAACAGGAACACCCAATACGACAGCGCGTTCAGGCGCGGAAAGGCCATGTCGCGCGCGCCGAGCACGAGCGGCCATAGATAGTTCGAGAAGCCGGACAGAACGGGCAGCGCGTACAGAAAGATCATCGTCAGTCCGTGCATTGTGAACAGCTGGTTGTACTGTTCGGGCGTCAGCACCGTTGCGTTGGGGCGCGCCAGTTGAACGCGCATGATCAGCGCTTCGACGCCGCCCATCAGCAGAAAGATGAACGCGGTCACCAGGTAGCGCAAACCGATGGTCTTGTGATCGACCGTCGAGAACCAGCCGCGCCAGCCGGGCCGCGACTCCCAGATTTCGCGCAGCCGCTTTTCCTCCTCGCTGCCGGGCTCGACACGGCCGCGCCGCGGCGTGCGGGTCAGTGCGGGTAGCGAAGCGGAAGCGGGATGGTCGGACATTGAACGGACTCCTCGAGTGCGATGCGCTTCAATGCAGCGTCGCGAGATACGCCGACAACGCGGCGGCCTCGCTGGTGGTCAGCGCGATACTGGGCATCAATGCATCGGGTTTGATCCGCTGGGCGTGCTCGATCCAGTCGAGCAGATGGTCGGGCGTGTTGCTGAGCGCGCCTGCCGCGATCGTGCGACGCGAACCGAGATGCGTCAGATCGGGCGCCTGCAGGCCAGTCGCCTTGGTGCCGCGAATCGTGTGGCAACCCGCGCAGCGCTCCTCGAACAGATGCTGGCCGGCCGCGACAGCCGCGTCGCCCGTGGGCACGGTGGCCACGCGTCCCTGCGCGTCGCGCCACGCGTTGAACGCCGCGGCGTCCTGCGCGATCACTTCGAACGCCATATGCGCGTGCTGCGCGCCGCAGAATTGCGAGCACTGCCCACGATAAATACCGGGACGGTCCGCCTGCAGCCACTGCTCGTTGGTTTGGCCTGGAATCGTCTGCGTCTTGCCCGCGAGTTGCGGTACCCAGAATGCGTGCACGACGTCCGCGCTTTTGAGTTCGATCTTCACCGGCTCACCGACCGGAATATGAATCTCGTTCGCCGTGCCGAAGTTGCGGGCGGGGTTCGGATCGTCGCGGTAATCGGCTTTCCACCACCAGTCGTAAGCGGTCACGGTGATCGTCAATTGCGGATACGACGCGGGCGACGCCACCGATTCGAGCGTGATCAATGCATAGACCAGCATCGCCAACAGCACGACCGACGACACCGCGGTACCAATGAACACCCAGCGGATGCCGCCAGGCTCGGCGCTCAGCGCATCCGGTTGCGCCGGGGGACGCTTGCGAACCATCGCGCCGATCAACAGGCCAGCGACGATCAGCGTGACCAGCGTCACGATCGCGGTGAAAACCCAGCCGAGGTACAGCGTCGGACGAGCCGCCGGGCCAGCCGCGTGCAGGAAGTAGTTCAGCGGCGCCATCGTGTTCGCGTGTGCG
This sequence comes from Paraburkholderia lebeckiae, assembly GCF_014201005.1. Classification (NCBI taxonomy): domain Bacteria; kingdom Pseudomonadati; phylum Pseudomonadota; class Betaproteobacteria; order Burkholderiales; family Burkholderiaceae; genus Paraburkholderia; species Paraburkholderia lebeckiae. Next base: position 53,691 of record NZ_JACHDK010000007.1, read on the forward strand.
GAGTTGGCGAAACCGATAGCCAGCGCCGGTAACAACGTGAAGCTGCCGTCCCTGACGCGCCGGCCTGACGTTCCGGATGCTTCCGCTGCTGCCACTGGCGGCTCCGCTGAGAGTGATGATCGTTCGACACGCGCCGTCGCCTGCGAACGAGGCGACGCCCGAGCAGATCAGCAAAAATCAGGCCGCGTCCGCCGAGGGTGCTGGCGTGGCGGAGAAACCGCTCGCAGCCCCAGCGTGACCCGCCGCCAATTCCCCGCTAAGCTCGCGATTGCGACACGCCCGTCATCGCTCAACGTCCGCCCAACCACAAAAGGCCATGCGTTCGAACGTCTCTCCGCTCCGCCGCCTCGCCGCTCTGCTGATCGCCCTGCCCGTCGCCGCCGCTCTGCAAAGCTGCGCGAGTCCCGATGCGGACAACGTCGCGCACACCGGCCCGTATCGCGCCGACATCCGCCGCACCGCGCTCGGCATTCCGCACATCAACGCCGACAACTGGGGCAGCCTCGGCTACGGATACGGCTACGCGCAGGCGCAAGACGATCTGTGCACGATGGCCGAAAGCTTCGTCACCTATCGCGGCGAACGCTCGCGCTTCTTCGGTGCCGACGCGCGGCCCACGCTCGGCGCGACGTTCGGCCAGCCCGACAATCTCAATTCGGATTTCTTCTTCCGTTTCATCGTCGACGATGCGAGCGTCGCGCGTTACCGCAAAAGCCAGACCGACGACATGCGCGCGTTGATCGACGGCTTCGTCGCCGGCTATAACCGCTACGTCGCCGATCTCGCGCACGGCGATTTCCCGGGGGCGCATGTGGCCTGCCGCGCGGCGCCGTGGCTCGGCAAGATCAGCAACGCGGACTTGTACCGGCGTCAGATCACGGCGAATCTGGCCGGTGGCGAGGCGCGCTTCATCAACGCGATCGCGACCGCGCAACCGCCCCAGGCGATGCCGGTGCCGCCGCAAAGCGCGTTGCACGACGACGCCCCCGTCGACCCACCGCTCGCCGAATTCGGCGGCCATGCGGGCATCGGTAGCAACGCTCTCGCGTTCGGCGCGGACGCGACGCACACCGGCAGCGCGCTGCTGCTCGGCAATCCGCACTGGTTCTGGACCGGCCCCGATCGCTTCTACCAGGCTCAACTCACTCTTCCTGGCAAGCTGAACGTCAGCGGCGTGTCGTTTCTCGGCGTACCGCTGATCATGATCGGCTTCAACGACAACGTCGCCTGGACCCATACCGTCTCCACCGCGAAGCGCTTCGGCCTCTTCAAGCTGACGCTCGAACCTGGCGCGCCAACCCGGTATCAGGTCGACGGCAACAGCGAAGCGATGACGCCGACGCGCGTGTACGTCGAGGTACGCGCCGCCGACGGTTCGCTGCATACCGTGTCGCGCACGCTGTATCGTTCGCGCTTCGGACCGCTGGTCAATCTCGGCACGATGTCGCCCGCGCTCGCGTGGAATGCGCAGCAGGCGTTCGCGCTGCGCGATATCAATACCGACAACTTCCGCGTGTTCGAAAACTTCCGCGCATGGAATCAGGCGGCCTCGCTCGACGATTTCGTCGCCATCCAGAAGAAGAACGCGGCGATGCCGTGGGTCAACACGCTCGCGATCGGCCGCGACGATCCGCGGGTCTGGTACGCGGATATCGGCGCGACCCCGGACGTGCCCGACGAACTCACGCAGCGTTGCACGCCGCCGGTCGGCCGGGCACTGGCGCGGATCATGCCGGGCGTGCCGGTCCTCGACGGTTCGCGCAGCGACTGCGACTGGCGCGACGAGCCCGGCGCGATACAGCATCATGCGTTGCCGGTCGCGCAGATGCCGTCGCTGCTTCGGCGCGACTATGTCGGCAATTTCAACGACAGTTACTGGCTCAGCAACCCGGCCGCACCGATGACCGGCTATGCGAAGATCATCGGTGCGACCGCGACGCCGCAGACGCTGCGCACGCGACTGGGCCATACGATCGCGGCGCAATTGCAGAGCGATCCGCATGGCGTTTGCGCCGATGCGCTCGGTCACGCTGCGCTCGACAGCCGCTCGATGTCGGCGTTGCTGTTCAAGCAACCCGTGCTCGAACGTCTGTGCGGCAGCGACCCGCTCGCGGCCCTGCCGGCCGACCCGAACGCCGACCAGCAGCGCGCGGCGTGCAAGGTACTCGCCGCATGGGACGATACGGCCGCGGCCGACGCAGTGGGGGCAACCTTGTGGGACGAACTGTGGCGACGTCTGCTGACGATACCGCCCGCGCAGCTATACGCGGTACCGTTCGATCCCGCGAAGCCGTTGACCACACCCGCGGGCATCGCCGCCGATCCGGCGCAGCTCGCCGCCGCGCTGCATGACGCGCTCGCGGCACTGCAACGCGCCGGCATCGCGATCGATGCACCGCGCAGCGCGGCGCTCTACGTGCAACGCAACGACGAGCGCATTGCGCTATTCGGGGGTTGCGACGCGGGCGGCTATTTCACCTCGGCGTGTGCCGCGCATCCCTTCGATGCGAGCGGCTATTCGATGAACGTCAAACCAATGGGCGATACCTATTTGCAGATAGTGTCGTTCGCCGGCGCTCAGGTGGTCGCGCGCACGCTGCTCGCACCGTCAGAATCGGATGACCCGGCGTCGCCGCACTATGCCGACGGGACGCGTGATTACGCCGCCCAACGCTGGACGATTATTCCGTTCTCCGAAGAAGCGATTGCGCACGATCCGGCGTTGAGTGTGCGCACGGTAAGTTCGTCGGATTCTGAGGGAAAAGCGCAATAAATAAGCGGTACGACGGGCAACAGGCCCGTCGTACCGCCGAAAATCACAGATCGAGCACCAGCAGCGGCGATTTCGCACGCGAGCAGCACGGCAGGAACTGATCGTTGGCCGCGCGTTCCTCGTCGGTCAGATACGAATCCAGATGATCCGGCTCACCGGACAGCACCCGCGTCAAACAGGTACCGCACACGCCCTGCTCGCACGACGTGATCACTTCGACGCCATGCGCGGCCAGCGCCTGCACGACCGTGCATTCGGGCGGCACGTCGATCGTCGCGCCGCTGCTCGCGATGCGCACCTGGAAGCTGCCGCCCGTCGCCGCCTGATTCGCGGCCGCGCCGAAGAACTCGTAGTGCAGCCTGGTTTCCGGCCAGCCCTTCGCACGCGCGGTCTCGAGCACGAAGTCCATGAAGCCGCGCGGACCGCAGACATACAAGTGGGTGCCGGCCGGCGCATCGCTGAGCGTCTGCTCGATATCGAACGTCGAGCCGCCCGGATGGTCATCGTGATGAAGCTGGACCGACTTCGCGAAGCCAGCTTGCGCAAGACGCTCGACGAACGCCGTGCGTTCCTTCGAGCGCGTGCAGTAGTGCATGGCGAACGAAGCGCCCGTGGCGGCAAGCCGCTCGGCCATGCAAAGAATCGGCGTGACGCCGATCCCGCCCGCGAGCAGCAGATGATGAGCCGCATCGTCAGCGAGCGCGAAATGATTGCGCGGCGCGCCGATCTGCAGGAGATCGCCTTCGCGGACCAGATCGTGCACCGCTTTCGATCCGCCGCGTCCCCCTTCGTCGCGCAGCACAGCGATCAGATAGCGATGCGTTTCGCGCGGATCGTTGCACAACGAGTACTGACGCACGAGCCCGTTTGGCAAATGCACATCGACGTGCGAGCCGGCGTCGAACGGCGGCAACGCCTGAGCGTTTTCGCTCGCGAGTTCGAAGCTCGCGATACCGGGCGCTTCGTCGCGCCGGCGCGCGACCACCACATTCAGCACGGGATGATTCATGTCGCCGTCCGCACGGGAATGACGCGCGTCACTTCAGCCTGCGGCGCGCCCGTCGCCGCGCGTTCCTGCGCGACGAGCCGATCGATCACGCGACGCGACATCACGCCGCCCGCGTCGATATTGAGCTTCAGCAGATTGCGCTCGGGCCAGCGCAACAGGTTCTGCTGCTGACGTTCGAGCATCTCCAGATCTTCACTGAAGATCTTGCCCTGCCCTTCGCGGATGCTCGCGGTCAACGCCGGATCGTCGGGACGGAAATTGCGCGCCATGCCCCAGAAATACCAGATCGACGATTGCGTTTCCGGCGTGATGAAATCCACCACGATCGACGACGCTTTCTTGTCGGCCGGCGCGGCGTGATAGCCGCCATGCCCGGCATGCGCGACGCCCACCTCGATCAGCACGTGACTCGGCGGCGTGAAGTGGCAGATCTGCCAACGGTCGACGGGCACGTCGTCGGCGAGACCATTGCCGCGCAACGCCATCTTCCAGAACGGCGGGGCCGCGACGTTTTCCATGAAACGGCTCGTGCGCACGGTATCGCCTTCGGCCACGGTTTTCGGCGCGGCTTCGTCGATCTCCCTTTGCCCGATGCTGTTCGCGTGCACATAGGTCTCGTGCGTCAGATCCATCAGGTTGTCGATCATCAACCGGTAATCGCAGCGGATGTGATAAAGACCGCCGCCGTACGCCCATTCGGCACTCTCGGCCCACTCCAGATGATGCAGCTTGGCGGCATCGGCCTGCGCCGCATCGCCGGGCCACACCCAGACGAAGCCATAGCGTTCGATCACTGGATAGCTGCGAATCGATGGAAAGCCGTTGACGCGTTGCCCCGGCATGCCGGTCGCCTTGCCCTGACAGCCCATTTCGAGGCCGTGATAGCCGCACACGAGCGTGCCATCGCGCACGAAACCGAGCGACAGCGGCGCGCCGCGATGCGGACAGAAGTCTTCGAGCGCCACCACGGCGCCTTCCGCGTTGCGATAGAAAACCATCGGCTCGCCGCAGATCTGCCGGCCGAGCGGCTTATCCGCGACTTCATCGGGCATACATGCGACATACCACGCATTCTTGGGAAACATGTCAGTCTCACTCCCTGGATTATTCGTGCATTACATTCAGCCTACTCATTGAGATTCAGTGTACTCAATGAATCTTTAATGATTAAATGAAGGTTTTCCCCTAGACGAACTTTCAATCAGGTAACACGAACGCCGGTTCGCCATTTCCATTCGCAACGAAAAGGCGCGAGGTCTTCAGAACTAATATGGTCACTTCAACCGATACCAGCACTTCCGCGATCAGCATCGATCTGTACGATCAGCCCGGCCATTTGATCCGACGCGCGCATCAGATTTCCGTGTCCATGTTTCATGATCTGATCGGACGCGAGGTGACGCCCGTTCAGTATGCGGTGCTCAGAATGCTGCAGGAATTGCCCGGACTCGATCAGGTCACGCTCGCGCAGCGAGTCGGCCTCGACACGTCGACCACCGCCGATATCGCGGTACGGCTCGAAGCGAAAGGCTGGATCGTGCGCGAAGTTCTGCCGCGCCGCCAGCGTCGTCTATTGCTGACGCCGGCTGGAGAGCAGTTGCTCGATGAATTGATCCCCGGCGTCAACGCGCTCAATCACGGCCTGCTCGACGGGATGGGAGACGAGGACGCGCGAGAGCTATTGAGACTGTTGAGAAAGTTCGTGCATCTGAATAACGATCAGAGCCGCGCGCCGCTGCGCAGCGCGAGCGACGACACGAATCCGGACTAGCAAACAGCGCGCTCTCCGTACTACGACGCCACCTCCACCACGATCTTGCCGCGCGCGTGGCCTTTCGCGAGCCGTTCCAGCGCCTTGGCCGTCGCATCGAACGCAAACCGTTCGGCGACCACGACGCGCACGCTGCCCTTGTCGAGCAACGACGCGATCTCCGTCAATTGCCGGCCGTCGGGTCGCGCGGTATAACGCGTGGCCCGTGCGCCATGGTTCGACGCCTCGGTCTGCGAAGGCTCATTGAGCGTCGAGACCAGCGCGCCACCGGTCGCGACGGCCGACCACGAGCGGCGCTGCGTATCGCCGCCGATCAGATCGAACACGAGGTCGATGTCGCGCGCGACGTCTTCGAAGCGCTGCGCGTGATAGTCGATCACGCGATCCGCACCGAGCGAGCGCACGAACTCGATGCCGTCGCCGGACGCCGTAGCGTACACTTGCGCGCCCTTCTGCTTGGCGAACTGCACGGCGAAATGTCCAACGCCACCCGCGCCCGCATGGATCAGCACGCGACCACCGGCTTCGAGGCAGCCGTGATCGAACAGGCCCTGCCACGCGGTCAACGCGGCGAGCGGCACGGCGCCCGCGGACCCCACATCCAGTTTTTCCGGCGCACGCGCTAGCGCGCTCGCGGGCACGACAACGAATTCCGCGTACGCACCCTGTCCCTGGCCAACGAAGCCATACACCTGCTCGCCCGTGCGCCATCGCCCGACGCCTTCGCCGACCCGTTCGACCACTCCGGAAAAATCGCGCCCCAGCGTATAGGGCAGCTTCTCTTCGCGAATCAACGGGTACTGGCCCGAGCGCGTCTTCAGGTCCACCGGATTCGCGCTCGCCGCGCGCACGCGCACCAGCACCTGGCCCGCGCCAGGCTCGGGGATCTCGATATTTTCAGCCTTCAACACCTCGGGACCGCCGAAGCGGTGAATGCGATATGCGAGCATCGTGCTCATGATGGCCTGCTCCTCGAAAGGTCCTGTGTCAGCAGCGCTATTTTGCTGGCTGCGCGCAAGCCGCGTTCCTTATCGCTGGGTTCTTTTTCATCCGCGCGACGTGCGCCGCTGGAAAACGCAACACGAGCCCGCGCGCCGAGGCACGACATATGCGACACCTACCGGTAGGCGCACAGTCGTGATGGACTCATTCAAGGAGGAACCATGTCACAGCACCCCGCCCATTCCCAGGATCACCGCCACCCCGGTCAGCCGAATCCCGCTGACGTCGAAAAAGCAATCAGTGGCGTGAATTACCCGACCACACGCGAAAAGCTGGCCGCGCAGGCGCGCAAAAATCACGCGAATACCGACATCGTCGATCTGGTCGACCGTCTGCCCGATCACAATTTCGACAGCCCGGCCGCGGTGGCGAAGCAAATCGCGCGTATTCAATGACGCTGCGATCCGTCGAGCCGGAACCGGACTCCGAACGCCATTCCGCCGGACTCGACGCGCGAATGAAGAAAACCGGCGATGTGCGTATCGGCATTTCCGGCTGGCGCTACCAAGGTTGGCGCGGCAGCTTTTACCCAGAGGATCTCAAACATGCAGCGGAATTACAGTACGCGTCGGCGCTATTCGGCACGATCGAAATCAACGGCACGCATTACAGCCTTCAATCGCTCGATAGCTGGCAGCGTTGGTACGCGCAAACGCCTGACGGCTTCGTGTTTGGCATCAAAGGCGCGCGCTATCTGACTCATATGCTGCGGTTTCGCGATGCGAGCGCACGTGTCGGCATCGCGAACTTCTTCGCGCAGGGGCTACTCGCGTTGAACGAAAAACTTGGTCCGATCCTATGGCAATTTCCGCCGTCGTTCCGATTCGAGCCCGACGCAATGGAGCGCTTTCTGCGCGTGTTGCCGTCCGACATCACAAGCGCATCGGCGCTGGCGAAGCAACATGACGCGCGTGTCAAGACGCCTTACGTCGACATCGATCGCAAGCGGAAGTTGCGTCACGCGGTCGAAGTGCGCCACGCGAGCTTTGTCGATCCGGCGTTCGTGACCTTGCTTCGGCATTACGGCGTCGCGCTCGTCGTTTCAGATTCCACCGAACCGTGGCCCGTCGCCGAAGATCTGACGGCGGACTTCGTCTATATTCGCCTGCACGGCAGCGAAGCCAAATACTCGGGTTCGTATGGGGACGACGCTCTGCAACGATGGGCCGAGCGAATCGATGCATGGCGCGGCGGCTCGCAACCGGCCGACGCGCGATTGATCGCGCCGCAACTCCGGCCGCCTCGCAGAGCCGCGCGAGACGTCTACTGCTACTTCGACAACGATGTAAAAGCTCGGGCGCCGTTCGACGCACAACGATTGATGAAAGGCCTCGCATTACGAGCGACGCACGCGCCCGCGTCATCCTGAGCGCTTGCCGCCATGGGCCAGTTTCTGTGCGGTGCGCAACGCTGCGACGATTCGCTCGTACACCTCGCGACGCGTTTCAGGGTCCGGCGCGCGCAGCGCAAACGACGGATGGTACGTCGCGACCACGCGTTGCTCGCCGCGCTCGAGCGTTTTGTCGAACGCGTCCTGCAAGCGCGCGTGCGAGTCGTGAACAACCGCTTTCAACGCGGTCGCGCCCAGTGCCACGACCACACGCACATGCGGCATGTCGAGTTCCTGTTCCAGCCAGTAGCCGCAAGCATCCACTTCACGCTGAGCGGGCGTTTTGTGCAAGCGACGCTTGCCGCGCGCGATCCACTTGAAATGCTTGACGGCGTTCGTCACGTAGACGTCGTTACGCTTGACGCCCGCTTCTTCGAGCGCCCTGTCGAGCAATGCGCCGGCCGGCCCGACGAAGGGCTTGCCCTGCAGATCTTCCATGTCGCCGGGTTGCTCGCCGACCAGCACGATCGACGCGTACCGCTCCCCTTCGCCTGCCACGGCCTGAGTCGCGTTGCGCCAGAGCGCGCAACGGCGGCAATCGCCGAGCTTCGCCGGATGCTGATCGGGTTCAACATCCGCTGGCTCCGATTGCGAGTCGCCATGCGCGCGCTTTTTCTGCGGCGTGTCGGTCATGGGTACGACCGCGCGTGCTGAAGCAGCTTATTTCTCACTCTTCTTCGGAATCTTCGCGCCCGACTTGCGCGCCTGATTCAACGCGATCGCAACAGCCTGCTTGTGCGGCTTGCCATGCTTCGACTCGGTCTTGATGTTGTGCGATACGGTCTCTTTCGATGTCCCTTTCTTCAGCGGCATGATCTTCTCCGGGTGTAGATGACGAGAGGAAAAATCAGGACCCGCACGGAATGGCGTCCCTGCCCGAAGCTACGCAGCATATGCTGTGCCCGGGGCCATCATAGGCCTCGTCGGCCTCGTCGAAATCAACTGGAAACACCCACTGCCGCCGCATTCAACGCCAGCGACACGCCCCCCACCAGAATCAGACTCGACGCCCACACCGCATCGAGATTGAACCAGCTGCGCGACACGAACCTGAGCCCGAGGTAGCGATAAACGAGCCATGCGAGCACGCCGCCGGCCATCGTCATCGCCGCCGCATGCACGGCGGAGACCGACAGCGCCATGCGCAGACTCGTTTCGATCAGCGTTTGGGCGGCTTTGTGCGCGCTGTCCATAGCGTCGGCGCGGCACAGACCGAGGTAGATCGGCACCAGCATCAAGCCGGCGCCGTGCGCGATCGCCACCGCGAACGACCAGAGCGCGAGCCGCGACGGCGGAATTCTCGCCAGTACGCGCGGATGGCGCCGGCGCATCAGCAACACCAGACCGAAGCCGATCACCAGCACGCTCGCGCCGATCTGCATCTGACGCTGCCACGCGAGCACGCTGGCCAGCATTGCGAACGGCAGCATCATCAGCAATATGGCGAGCGCGTGCCCCGCTGCGAGATAAAGAAGCGCTATGACCAGCGCTTGCGAGCGCCGCTGCATCAGCGCGTTCGACACCGCGAGCGGCCAACCCATCGCCGGATTGAGTCCGTGATACACACCGCTCGCGAGGACGGCCAGCCACAGTGCCGTTTGCGGCGACATCGCGACGCTCAAACGCCCACCGAGGGATAGCAGAATGAATCGGTCGAGCAGTCGCCGCCTTCGAGGCGAATCTGGTGCGCGCGATAGCCGGCGGGAAACTCGACGAAGAAATCTTCGGCGAGCTCGAGACCGCCATTGGGCTCGGCATGCGCCATCACTTGCACGCCGGGCACACCATCCGGGTAGAACTGGTCGTCCCACGTCGAATAGAGCGAGTTGGTCCAGTAGATGCGCTTGCCGTCGCGACTGATCTCGACCATCTGCGGACCGCCGGCGAAAGTCTTGCCGTTCGGATGCGGCGTGCAATGTTCGATTCCACCGATGCGCACCGAGCCCGTCAATTTCGGCTTGCGCGGTTCGCTGACGTCGTACTGGCGCATCTCGCCGGTACCCCAGCAGGAGACGTAGAGGAATTTATCGTCGATCGAAAGATCGATGTCGGTGACGAGCGGCGGCACCGCGCCGAAACCTTGCAGCAATGGCGGCAACTCGTCGGCATGCGCGGGCTCCGGTGGAATGGTCGCGGTCTTTTCGATGTGGAAGTGGCCGCCTTCGCGCCACCAGGTCCAGATCGACCCTTCCAGATTCGTCGTATCGACCACGACACCGATAAAGCCGTACTCGCGGCTCGGGTCGTGCGCGGGCCGCACTTCGAGCGCCATCTGATGATTCGCGCCGAGATCGAGCGTCTGCACGTTGCGCCTCGCGCGGAGATCCCAGAAGTGCACGCGGTGGCCATATTTGTTCGCGAGCAGGTCTTCGGGCACGATGCCGTTTTCGAATTGCGGCGGCAGCGCCCATTCGGTCGACACCATGTAGTCGCGCGGCAGATTCCACCAGAAGTCGTAATGCTTTTCCTGCGCGCCGCGCTCGATTTCCCAGCGGCCCAGCACCTCGAATGTTTGGCAGTCCATGATGAAGATTCCGGGCGGCCCGTCGGTGCCGTCCTTGCCACCACCGCCGAGCGTGCTCACGTAGATGCCTTCCGGTCCGCAATGCACGGTGTGCGGACGCGAATAGCCGGTCTTGCGGAAAATTTCCTCCGGCTCGATGATCTTGTGAATCTTCGCCTGGGTCGGATGCGGCTTCGTATCGACGATATAGATGCGCGACGAGCGCATGCCCGGAATGATCAGATAGCGACGTTCCAGAAACGCGTGGCCCGTCAACGGCGACAACGCGGACGAACACGCGTTCCAGCCGAAGTGATGGAATTCGTCGCCCTTGTTCGGCACCGGCACCGTGTGGACCACCTGGCTATAAGTCGGCGAACCGGGCTTCACGTCGATCACGGCCAGCGCGTCGGGCTGCGAGGAGTCCGGACTTAGCAGTACCGTGTACGCGTATTCTTCCGCCGGCGCATCCATCGCGAGCTTCGGCGATGCATGAAAGGTAGGATCGGGGCGCATTCCCATGACGGCACTCTCCCTGTCGTTCGAACGGTTCTGAACGGAAGCCCGGCCCGCCAAAAATCGAGCCAGCGTAACTTTAGATTTGTAGTTCACGATAGCGACGGACGCAACCGGAGATTTGCACCCGGACGCAGCTGCGATCCGACCGCCGAGCCGCATCGCACGAGAACTGCCAATTTGGTGGGGGTGAAGAGGCGCGGGGAAGGCGGTATGGCGGGTTGGTATTGGTGGAATGAAAGGCTGCTAATCGCTTGGGGATATCACGCTATCTCGCACGCCGAGCCTCGACAAAGGCCTCGACATAACGCAGCGCCTGTTCGCACTGCTCGGGCGTGAACGCGTGAATGCTCGCCGGAACCGGATCGAAGCCAAGCTCGGTCGCGACCCACCGGATCGCTTTCGCGCGGGCTTCGAACGCGTTGACGCCATCGCGGCGCACCTTCCCGGCAACGAGCGGTTCGAGCGCATCGTGCAGCTTGCTCTTCGCCTCGCGCAAGCTCGCGTCGGCAAGGCGGCCGAGCGGCAAGTTGTGCTTGCTGCGCGAATAAACGCCGATCCACGCCTGACATGCGGTGCAGATCCACAGCGGCCCTTGATCGCTGCGATAGGGGTAGGACTCGTCGCCGTAACGCGCGAGCAACGCACGGTTGCCGCAGTAGTCGCATGACGGCTGCGGCAGTGCCTTGACGGGCTTGCCTACGCGCATAGGGAGTGCCCCAGGGAAAATTCGCCGTACTTCATCGCATCAATCCGACTGGCGGAAACGGGTAGAGCCACACAGTTTAATGGAATGGCCGTACCCGCATGCAAGACTTAGCTTCTCTCCGCGATCTCCATCACTACCCGACGCCGCGTGGCGAGGCCTGCGGCCGACCGTCGCCGGACCAGCTCCACCACCGCTTGCGGCGCCAACGCCGGATCGCCCGCATCGAACGGCGGGGCTGGCGCGTATTCGAGTTCGAGCTGGATCGCCTGCGCCTCTTCTACGCCCGCCAGTTCGGCCGCGACGGTCAACCCGAAATCGATGCCCGCCGTCACGCCGCCGCCGGTAATCAGATTGCCATCGCGGACCACACGCGCATGCGTGGGTATCGCGCCGAGCGGTTCAAGCAGCGAGTGAAACGCCCAGTGAGTCGTCGCGCGCCGCCCGCGCAGCAAGCCGGCCGCGCCAAGCAGCAACGCGCCGGTGCAGACCGACGTCACGTAGCGCGCGCTCGCGGCCTGTCGGCAAACGAAGTCGATCGTTTGCGCGTCTTGCAACAGATCGGTCACACCACTTCCGCCCGGCACACAGATCACGTCGAGCGGCGGGCAGGTTTCGTAGGTCGTGCCCGGCGTCAACACGAGCCCGTTACTCGACACCACGGGCTCCCTTGTCTTCCAGATCAGATGCATCGTGGCGCCCGGCAACGATGCAAGCACGTCGTGCGGGCCAGTCAGATCGAGTTGCTGTACTTTCGGAAACACCAGAAAACCGATTTGCAGGCTCATAGGGATACCTTATCTAGGGAGAAGTCGAAACGCGCGATCCGCCGCGTCTTCCAGGTGGACGGATTGATTCTATGCGCGTAGTCTTTGGCAAGACTGCCATTAACCCCCGTTTTTCTGCCACGCGCGCGCTCTCTTACAGCCCCTATTACACACGATATGTTCAGCGCTCCCCCCTCCATCGTGCTGCTCGCCTTCCCCAACATGCAACTGCTCGACGTCACCGGTCCGCTGCAGGTATTTGCGTCCGCCAATGAACTCGTTGCGCAGCGTGGGCTCGACGAACTCTACTCACCCCGCGTCGTGGCAGCCGAAGCCGGGCCCGTCACGTCGTCGTCGGGACTCGCGGTGCTCGCCGGTTCGCTACGCTCGGTGAAAGCGCCGGTCGATACGCTGATCGTTCCGGGCGGCTGGGGGATTCGTCAGGCATCGGCCGATCAGCGTCTGATCCGCTGGACGCAGCGCCATGCGCCGGATTGCAGACGCGTCGCCTCGGTCTGCTCGGGCGCGTTCCTGCTTGCCGAGGCGGGATTGCTCGACGGCCGCCGCGTCGCCACGCATTGGGGGCGTTGCGACGAACTCGCGCAGGCGTATCCGCAACTGCGCGTCGAAGCCGATCCAATCTTTATTCGCGACGGGGCTATCTGGACATCGGCGGGCGTCACCGCCGGCATCGACCTCGCGCTGGCCATGCTCGAAGAAGATCACGGACGCGCATTGGCGCTCGATGTCGCGCGCGAGCTCGTCGTGTTTCTGAAGCGGCCGGGGGGTCAGTCGCAGTTCAGCGCGATGCTGTCGCTGCAACATGCCGACGACCGTTTCGGCGAATTGCATGCATGGATGGCGTCGCATCTCGCATCCGACCTGTCGGTCCCCGCGCTCGCGCGACGGCTTCATATGAGCGAGCGCAGCTTCATGCGCCACTACAAGGCGCAAACGGGCCGCACGCCGGCCCGCGCGGTCGAGCAGCTACGCATCGAAGCGGCACAGCGCTTGCTCAGCGAGACATCCTGGTCGATCAAACGGATTGCGGCGCGATGTGGATTCGGCAGCGAGGAAACGATGCGCTGCAGCTTCGTGCGCCAGCTGCGCGTGGCGCCGCAGGTGTATCGCGAGCGCTTTTCGTCGACGTGACTCGTCGACGTGACATGCGCGGCCGTCCGACATCACTCAGTAGCGACGTTTGACGATCAGCGTCGCGCCCGTATCGTGAGAATGCAGAATCGCGACGCGCGCGGTGCCGGAGAACACCCAGTTGTCGATCGTCAAGGACAAGCGTCGCTGCGGTGACGCGCCAATCGACAACACCGAACTGTTCATCTGGACGATGGACAATTGCGGCGCGGTAGATGGACCCAGATGCAGAGGATTCGAAGCATTTTGCGCGACAGCCTTTGCGCCCGGTTCGGACACCGGTGCGAACTCCGGTCCGGACGACATCAATGCCTTCGCAGTGCCGAGCTGGGCATCGCGCGTCACGTCCACGCTATAGTAATTCTCCATTTGCGCGAAGAACGGCTTGCCCTGATCCCCGCGATACTCCATCGCATAGCGCTGCTGCTCGAAGTAGCGCCGAGGCTCGGGAATCGGCGGCACGACTTCGACGGGCGACGCGACGATGTTGGCGACCATCATCGCTTGCGGCACATCGCCGAAGGGGCCGCCCGCAAACGCGTAGCCGCTCATCAAGACGAGCAGCGCTCCGACAATCCTCTCGTTTTGGCACGTCATCACATGCCTCCAGTGAAGGAATTGAAACGTCACATGACACAGCGCTCCCGTCGAACCGAGCGCCTTGCAGCGTCGCTTGCATTCAGACATTGTAGTCAGTCATTGGCGTACCGGTAGGTCAATGTGTGAGGTATCTCGCGTGTGTGGCGAGCGCATGCGCCTTCGCGACTCAGCGCTGGAGTCGACGTCGAAGTGGAACGATTGAGAATGATTCCTGGCAACGCTCTCCGGCCTCGAAGACCGGCAAAAGCTTCTGGCGCAAGCCTCGTGAGTCGGTCGATCCCGGCAACTCTTGCGAGGTTTCGCAAGCAACTACGCGACTCGATTGGATACCTGCACCTTCAATCGTTGCAGCATCAACGTTCGCGCTCGCGTGAGTCAGTCGACTCGTGTCGGCCGGCCATTGAATGCCGGCGCGATAAGCAATACGATCGTTCGAATGCGCTTTCGCCAGGCGCGCGGCCATGCGAGAACGGCATCCGGTATGAAGCGCGCGACGAGCAGCAGCAACGCGAGCAGCGCTGGACACCAGCGCAGATCGGTCGGCACCGGTTCGCGGCGAGCGAAGCGCGCATCGAGCAGCGCATCGCCGAACGACGTCACGTTCAGCAGGCGCCGGTAGTCGAGGCCAGTCTGCCCCGCCACCGACGCAAGGTACTCGCCGCGCAATTCGGACAACTCCTCGTGCGTTTGCGCCTCGACACCGGAGCCTGGCGTCGGCGGCACCTGGATCACGTCGTCGGCCTGCCAGTAGCCGATCCGGTTACCGTTGGCGTCGGTCTTCGGAATGGCCGCGGGCTGGTCGCCGCCGACGCCGATCAGCCAGCCCCTGATCCGCGCGGCATTGATGCCCTCCATCAGCGGGCGCGCCGCCGATACCGGCGGCGCCTCCTGACCATCGGTGACGAACGCGATGGCCGCGCCGCCGCCGACCTCCTGCGCGACCCGCACGGCCGAATACACACCGCCCTCGGCAATGCGGCTCCAGTCGGTCCAGCGCATGCGCCCGTCGATGCCGTCGAGCGACCCAAGCAGCGCGTCGTAGTTGCCACAGACTTCGACCGGCGCCATCAGCAGCAACACCCGCTGCCCCGTGAATACGCTCCAGCCGACCTTCGAGCCGCACGGCAAGCGCCCGAGCGCGTCGCGCATCGCGGCCCGCGCGAATCTGAGCCGGCTGACCGGAGCGCCGTCGAGCACCACGTCCTCGACGTCCATGCTTTGCGTGATATCGAACGTCACGATGTAGTTAAACGTGTTGCGCGGCAAAGTGACGTCCGGCATCGCAACCGCCGCGATCAATGCGACGAGCGCGAGCGGCGTCAACGCGTGACGCCATCTTGCGAAGCCGCGCTCGCGCGAGACGCCGCTCATGGCAAGTCCTGGCTCTGCGGGTCACGCAGCTTGACGTTGTGCTGCTCTTTCACATCGGGGCCGGCGAGCGCGGACGGCGTTTCCGGCGCAAGCCACAGCGCGCGCTCGAGGTTGTAGCGCGCGTCCCAATCGTCGGGCGCCGCGCGCAGCGCGAGCCGGTAGCGCGCCTTGGCCTCACCGATCATCGCGAGAGACCTGACCGTCTGCGCCGTGTCGCCGCTGCCTTCGCGCAGGTACAGGTTGCCGAGATCGAACAGCGCCGCGCGGCCGACTTCGTCAGGCGGGCTGCCCGCGGGGATCAGACCGTTATAGAGCCGCGCCGCCGCGTCATACGCGCCCGCTTTCGACAGCGCTATCGCGCGGGCCAGTTGAACCTCGCGTGCGTCGTCGCCGGCAGGCTGGTCGCGCGCAGCGGCGTTCGTCGCGAGAATGGCCTGATCGACGCGCTCCGCGTGCTGCAGACGAACGAAGCCATACGCGGCCCACGCGGCGCAACAGATCGCCACGGTGCCGAACAGCGTGTGGATCAGCGTGCGCTTCATGCCCAGCTCCTGAGCTGCAACTGGTGCAGCAGCACCAGCAGCGCCGAACAGAACAGCGCGAGCGCGAAACAGTACAGACTCAGGTCCTGGCGAGGCAGATGCTCGACGAACGTCGTCGTCGCGTTCTGCTGCCGGTTGATCTCCGCGATCGCCGCCATCATCGCCTTCGGGTCTTCAGCCTGAAACAGCCTATAGGGCGTCCTGAGCGTCAGAAAGAAACGATGCAGCTGCGCTTCGGCCGAGGTTCCGCTGACGGGCTGCGTCGCGTTCAGATCGGGACTGAAGACGCTGCTGCGCAAGTAGATGAAGTACAGGGCGATCTGGTCGCGTCGCAGTCCCGCCTCGATGCGCCGTTGCATCGTTTCGTCGAGCACCGCGCCGCCATCGGAGACGAGCACGATCGCGCGGCGGCCCGACGACAGGCGCCCGTCGAACTGCGCGATCGCCGCGAGCATGCCGCGATCGAGCTCGGTGTCCGGCATGCCACGGCCAATCGCCGTCGCCGCGACAGCGGCCTCGATCACGCGATGGTTGTACGTGAACGGCATCGCCAGCACGGGGTTGGTGCCGAACATCATGAACGCGAGCCGGTCGTTGGGCCGCTGCTCGACGAAGCGCGTCAACGCGGCGCGCGCCACGTGGTTCTTGGAGTCGCCGCGCGGCGCCTCGACGCCCTTGCTGCCCATCGGCTCGTCCATGCTCGCGCTGCGGTCCATCAGGATCAAAATCTGCGCGCCGCTGCCGGTGCGCAGCACCTGCAACTGCGAGCGCCCCGGCCCCGCCAGCCCGACGACGATCGCGGCGATCGCCAGCGCCGCGCCGCCGCGTACGAGCCAGCCGGCCGCGCGCCCGAGATCGTCGGCGGGTAGCCACGCGACGCTCGAAAACACCAGCGTGTCGCTGCGTCGCCGCAGCAGCGGCAGCGCGGCGAGCGGCAGCAGCACCAGCATCCACGGCAGGGCGAAATCGAGGCTCATGGTCATCGCTGATGGCGCCTCTCCGCCCGATACAACGCACGGCACAGCGCGTGCAACGACAGCTCGCCGGGATTGCCGACGGCCTTCGGCGCCGGTGCGAAAAAGCGCTCGGACGACGCCAGATAGAAACGTTCGAGCTGCGCGCGCAACGGTTGCAGATAGGGCGCGCGCGCGAGCAACGCGGATAGCGAAGCCGCATGCACGACCTGGCCGGCGGTTTCGTTCAGCGCGCGATGCAGGCAGACCCACGCATCGCTCGATGAAGCAGCGGGCGCCTCCGGCAGCCGCTGCATCTGCCGCCATGCACGCGCGAACGGCAGCCGTGCCGCCTCGCGTCGGTTGCGCGCCCACCACCAGCTCGCCCACGCGAGCAGGGTCACGAGCAGCAAGCCGAGCGCCCATGCGATCTGCCGACGCCAGCCGGCTGTGCCCAGCATGGGTGCCTGACGATCGGGCCGCAGCGGCTGCAAATCCCCTGCGGCGAACGCGGTTTGCGGGGTCAACGGTCCGATGCTCGCCGGCCATTCGGCGACCTGCAATTGCGTGCCCGCCGCCGACGTCAACGTCAACGCGGGCAACGTGATCTGCGTGAGCGTCTGCGGCGCGTTGACGACCTGATACGCGATCACCATCCACTTGCGGCCGTTGGCATCGGTTTCGAGCGTCACGGGCCGGCGTTCGAGCCACACGCCCGTGCGTCCGACCGAAGGCGGCGTGACCGCGCCGATGTCCCGATCGTTGGCCTCCAGCAGCACGCGCTGCGTCAGCACGTCGCCGAGCACATAGCCGAACGCGCGCGGCTCCTGAACGCGCGCGGTCACCACGGCGGCGCTGGCCGTCGCGCTCGCGGCGCCGCAGAGCGACGCGATCAGCATACGCAGCGCCGCCCGACGAGCGACGCCACCGCGCAAACCGCGCGCGCTCATACCGTCATCTCCAGAAAGTAGCGCGACATCGCTTCCGGATCGAACGCGCCTTCGACATAGAACGGCCGGATGCCGCGCGCGCCGAATCCCGCGGCGAGTTCGTCGCGACGGCGCGCGACGCCTTCGCGCCAGCGCTCGCGCACATCGCGGGAAAGCCACACGCGACGCTCCTCGCCGGACTCCGCATCGTTGACGGCCAGCAGCAAGGCGTGCTGCGGCGGCGTGATCTCGGCCGCGTCCCACACGACCATCGGCACCACGCACGCATGCACCAGCATGTCGAGTACCGACGACAGTCGCGCGAGCGGCCAGTGGAAATCGGACACGACGAACACGAGCGCCTGGCGTCCAGCGATACGGATCGCGCAACGCCGCAATCCTTCGACGGCCGCGCATCCGGCCTGACGTCCGGCCTGACGTGCTGCCTGACCATTCGCCTGACGATCAGCCGTTTCACCGGCGCGTTCGCGCAGCATGCTCGCGAGCAGCGAGCCGGTGCCCCGCCCCGTGCGCGCCGGCATGAACAGATCGTCGCGTTCGCCGCCATCGAAGGCCAGCATGCCAAGCCGGTCGCCGACCCGGAACGCGCTATGGCCGAGCGCTTCGACGAAATCGGCGGCGACCTCCAGCTTCGTTTTACGGCTGCCGAACCGCATCGACGCCGATACGTCGACGATCACGAACACCGGCACCGCGACGCGCTGCAAATGCACGCGCACGAGCCACTCGTCGCGCGCCGCGCGCAAGCTCGCGCGCAGATCGAGCCGGCGCGGGTCCGGGTAGTCGAACAACCGGCCGTGCATCGCGAACTGCTGACCCGAGCCGAAGCTCGAGCCCGGATGCGAGCCGGGCCGCGCGCCGGCCGCGCGCATCGGCAGACGGTAGTGAAATTCCGCGGTGCCGTTCATCGTGGTACGCGCGCCGGCGGTCAGCGAGGCACGGCGACGTTCGCGACGATCCGCGCGATCAGCGCCTCGGCCAGCTCCTGGCGGCGCAGCTCGTAGATCGGCGTGAAGAACACGCGATGCCCCAGCGCCGGCAGCAGCACTTCGTGAATGTCCTCCGGAAGCAGATGCGTGCGTCCCGCGAGCCACGCGACCACGCGCGCGGCCCGCAGCAGCGCGCTCATGCCGCGCGGACTTGCGCCCGCGAGAATCAGCTGTTCCATGTCGACGCCGTCGAGCGCGATGCCGAAGCGCGCCGGCGTTTCCGTCGCCTGCCAGATGTCGTGCACGTAGCGCTCGATCGTCTCGCTTGCCTGCACACCCTGCTGGATCGCCGCGCCGATCCGGTTCAACTGCTCCCACGGCACGATCGACGGAGTCAGCTGCGCGAGCAGGCCGTCGACGTCATGGAACCTCGTGTCGAAGACGAGGCTGCGCCGCGCGTCCTCGTCGGTCGGCGTCGGCATGTTCAGCTCGAACAGGAAGCGGTCGCGCGCCGCCGACGCGAGCTCGAAGGTCTCTTCCTTCTCGACCTTGTTGCGGTCGGCGTAGACGGTCATGTGCGGAAAGCGGTGCTCGCGGTCGAACGCCCACACGGAACGTTCGGCCATCGCGCGCAACAGCAGCGATTGCACCTGCGGACGCGCGCGATTGATCTCGTTGAAGAAGAAGGTGGTCAGCTGCTCGCCGTGGCGCAGCAGCGGGCCCGGTTCGATGCGCGGCTTGCCGTCGGCATCGACGTAGGTGTGATAGACGAGGTCGCCCGGCATCAGATCGATCGTCCCTTCGACGCGCTCGAAATCGCCGCCAACCACGCGCGCGAATGCCCGCAACACGGTCGTCTTGCCGACTCCGACGCCGCCTTCGAGCAGCACGTGGCCACGTGCGAACAACGCGACGTTGATGAGCCTCAGCGTTTGCTGCTGACCGACGACGACTCTCGCGACTTCGTTTTCGATCCGCTGGGCGTGAGAACGCCAGTCCTGAAGCTGCTCGCCAGAAACCATCGCTGCGATCCCCTTCCGTGGTGGCTGGCGTTTATTTGCACGACGCCCGAACGTCGACGCGCTTCCAGGCTCGCCAGCCTTCCGTTCAAGCACGGTTTATGCCGATCGCGCGCACGGGACCCAGGAGTTAAATCGAATGCGAAAAGTTGGCAGCCTGTCACGACAGCCGGGTACAGACTGTGCCACGTTCACCAGCAAGCCGACCGGCGCAGTCGCGCAACCCGCGCATAACGCTACCGCTGCGCGCCGACCGGCGGTTTCGCAAACACCCCTGCAAACTGCGCATATTCCTGCTCCAGATGCACCGCCGCATGCTCGAGCAGAAACTGCCGGAACATCACGCTGGTCGGCGAAAGCTGCTTCGTGCGCAGATGCACGACCTGCCACGTGCGTTCGATCGGCGTGCCGTTCACGTCGAGCAGCGCGATCTCGCCGGTGCGCAACTCCAGCTGCAACGTATGCAGCGAGATCAGACTCACGCCCATGCCCGCCATCACCGCCTGCTTGATCGTTTCGTTGCTGCCGAGCGTGACGGTTTTCGCGGGTGTGAACAGATGTTGCCGGAACATCGCCTCGGCGGCCATGCGCGTACCCGAGCCCGGCTCGCGCAGCAGGAAGGTGTCGCGGCGCAACTCCTGCAGATCGAAGCGGCGCGCGCCGCACAGCGGATGATCGAGCGGCGCGATCACCACCTGAGGATGACTCGCGAGCGGCTCGGCCGTCGTATCGAGTTCGGGCGGCGGGCGGCCCATGATCGCGAGATCGATCGCGTTGTCCTGCAACAGACGCAGCAACGCGTCGCGATTGCCGACCGAGAAGTGCACGTCGACCTTCGGGTATAGATGCGAGTACATCGCCAGCAGTTTCGGCGCGAAGTAGGTCGCCGAACTGACGATGCCCACGTTGATCGAGCCGCTGTCGGCCTGCTTCAGCGACATCATCGCGTCTTCGGTGTCCTTGATTTCGCCGAGAATGCGGCTCGCGTGATGGGTCAGCACCTCGCCCGCTTCGGTCAGCGTGAGCTTGCGTGCGACGCGCTCGAACAGCCGCAGGCCGACCGCCTCTTCGAGCTGATGAATCTGCATCGACACCGCCGGCTGCGTCAGATGCAGCTCCTCGGCCGCGCGCGCGAAACTCGTATAGCGGCTCGCGACGACGAAAATCTGCAACTGCCGCAGGGTCAGCGTGCGAACGAAATTCAGCTTGACCCGGTTCGTCGCGAAACTCGCGTTCTGCATTTGATTCAGCGACTCGCTCGCGGCGCATTCGATGACGGTTTCGTCGGCGCCTTGCCCGAAGGCAACTTGTTCAGTGCGGACTGAAAGCTCAACGACTCCGTATGCGCCGGATGCGCAAAGTCGTTGTTGGGACCCGGCACGTCGGTGCGGATCTGCACGACCTGGCCCGGCACGCCGTCAGCAAGCAGGAACGTGTAGCGTTTGCCCGTGTATTGCGCGAAGCGCGCCGCGTTCGGATCGTTCAGATAAGGCTGCACGACGATGCGCCGCGCGCTGACCGGCTTGCCGCCGAACTCGCTCGGCACGCTCTCGATCTGCGGCCCCGCGGCGAGCGCGAGACGCAGACGCTGCTGAAAAT
Source organism: Paraburkholderia lebeckiae (assembly GCF_014201005.1). Classification (NCBI taxonomy): domain Bacteria; kingdom Pseudomonadati; phylum Pseudomonadota; class Betaproteobacteria; order Burkholderiales; family Burkholderiaceae; genus Paraburkholderia; species Paraburkholderia lebeckiae. Next base: position 75,243 of record NZ_JACHDK010000007.1, read on the forward strand.
AGCGGCGCTGCCCGCCGGTGAGACCCTGCATCTCCGCGATGTCGTGTTCGAGAAAATAAATGATTGCCGGATTGCACTGCAGGCCGCCGATCGGCAGGTTCACGCTGCCGCTATGGTCGGACACCTGTGCGTCGCCTTTCGCGTTGTTCTCGCTCAGCACCAGCACCTTGACGACATCGGCGCTGCGCGACGGCTGCCCGGAATCGATCAGCGTGTAGTCGAGTTCGGTCTGCGCGGCGACGCCGTGAAGATGATCGGTCAGAAAAATCAGCCGCTCGGCTGGCGTGATCTCGTCGCCGCCCGGCGCCGACGCCGGGCTCGCCGCACGCGCGGCGGCCGGCGCGAGACACAGCACGCACAGCGTCCCGATCAGCGCGGCGCGTGCCGCGCGCAGCCAGGCGCCGCGCGCGCGCGTCATTGCGATGCGTCGCCGGGCTTCGCCGCCGGCGCGTCGACCGGTTTGAGCATCGGCACCTGGTAGGTCGCGAGGATGCTGTCGATCTTGTCGTGATTCGCGCCGATCCATCGATCCACCTTGTCCTTCCAGTCCTTCTCGCCGTAGCGCACACCCATCGAAATCGTGTAGTCGAAGCGGATGCCGGGCCCCGGCGGGAACGGCACGAGTCTGACCGAATCACCGGCGCGCTTCGCGAAGTAGCCGGCGATCGGCCCCCACAGAAACACCACGTCGACGTTGCCTGCGCGCAGGTCGTGTTCGATCATCTGGCCCGGGTACACGGCCGGATCGCCGCTTTGCACCTGGTACGACACCGCCTGGTCGATCAGGTTGTGGCCGAGCAGCCAGTCCACCGCGGGAGTTTGCGAAAAGATGCCGAAGCGCAGCTTGTGCAGTTGATCGGGCGGCAGCTTCAGCAGGTCGTCGGGCGTCTTGATGCTCGCGAACTCGGGGCGGTTCGGCAGCACCATTGCGTAGGTCGAGCGCAGATACGGCTGCGTCGTCGACGTCATGTCATAGCCCTTCGGCACGCCGATGATCAGGTCGCAGCGATAGCGCTCGCTGCCGTCCTCCTTCTCGCGCAGCGTGTGGCGCACGAAGCCCATGCGCTGCGGAAAGTACGTGTATTCGAGCTTGTAGCCGAAGTCGCTCGCCATCTGGGCCGCGATGCGGTTCTCGTAGCCCTCGCCCTTGTCGTTCGACAACGGCATGTTGTTCGGGTCCGCGCACACCCTGAGCACGCCGTCCGCGCCGTCGTTGTTCGGCAGCGCGGGGCCGTCCGCCCGGACCGCGGCGCTCGCGAGCGCCGCGCCGCACAACGCGGCCGCGATCACGCTGACATGCACGGACATGCTTCTCTTATCACGCATCGTGAGCCTCCGGAAGAATGACGGCACGGCGTTATTTGGCGTCGATGGCCTTCAGATCGCCCGGCTTGATCTGTCCATCGGAGCGCCCTTTCAGGTACGCGTAGAGGTTTTCCCAGTTCTTCTGCATCATCTGGCTCGTGCTGAAATCGGGCATGCCCTTGTCCACCCGGCCGCCGAACACCGTGCGATGAAACTCGGTCTTGTCCAGCGTCTTGAACGCGTCGATCAGCGACGGCCCGACCATGCCCTGCTGCTGCGCGCCGTGGCAGCGTTCGCAAGCGAGCGCGCGCCACGTCTTCCAGCCAAGCAGCGTATTACTGTCCACCTTGGTGCCGTCGACCACCTTGTACGCGACCTGCGCAATCGAAGGATTGTTCTGCGCGTATGCGACGGGCAGCACGACGAGCGCTGCGGGCAACACGGTGAGCAACAGGATAGATCGGCCTTTCATGCACATGTCTCCATCTTCAGATAAGCCGCGCCCCGATGCGCTTGATCAACGCATCCACCAAACGGGCACGGTCGGGGGTGATTCACTGCTGTTGCCAGGCTGGCGGGGCGGCCATGCCGGTCAAGGCCGCCCCGCTCGTTCAGCCCTTCATTTCAGCCGTTGGTTCAGCTCTTTTCGCTCGGAATCGCGAACACGAACAGCGTGCCGCCCAGCGCGGTGTACTTGGCGAGATCCTTATAGCCGCCGACCGCGCCCAGACCTTCGGTCGGCTTCTCCAGACCTGCCGCCATGCCGATGCCGGCCCAGCCGCCGATGCCCGAATACACGCCGACGTACTGCTTGCCCTGATACTCATACGTGAAGACGTTGCCGATGATTCCCGACGGCGTCTTGAAGCGCCACAGTTCCTTGCCGTCCTTGATGCGCACCGCCTTCAGGTAGCCTTCCAGCGTGCCGTAGAACGCGATGCCGCCCGCAGTCGCCAGCACACCCGACCACACCGAGAACCTCTCCGGCTTCGAGTAGACGATCTTGCCCTTGCTCGCATCCCACGCGATGAAATTGCCCATCGCGTTGCCCTCGTTCGGGCCCGGATACATCGACAGCGTGGCGCCGACATACGGCTGTCCCGACACGTAGTCGACATCGAACGGCTCGTAGTCCATACAGACGTGATTGGTCGGCACGAGGAACAGGTGCGAGTTCGGATCGTATGCCGCCGGTTGCTGGTCCTTCGAACCGAGTGCCGCCGGGCAGATGCCCTTCACGTTGTGATCGGACCCGGCCGCCTGCGTCGAGTACGCCGCGTTGCGGATCGGCAGGCCGCTTTTCAGATCGACACGGTCGGCCCAGTTCACCGCCGGGTCGTACTTCTGCGCGACCAGCAGCTGTCCGGTTTCGCGATTGAGCGTATAGCCGAAGCCGTTACGGTCGAAGTGCACGATCGCGGGCACCTGCTTGCCGTTGATCGTCAGATCGGACAGGATCATTTCGTTGACGCCGTCATAGTCCCATTCGTCGTGGGGCGTCATCTGGTAGACCCATTTGGCCATGCCGGTATTCAGGTCGCGCGCGAAGATCGACATCGACCATTTGTTGTCGCCCGGACGTTGCGTCGGGTTCCATGTGCCCGGATTGCCAGTACCGTAGTAAATCAGGTTGAGTTTCGGATCCCACGCATACCAGCCCCACGTGGTGCCGCCGCCGAGCTTCCACTGATCGCCCTTCCATGACTTGATCGACGAATCCGCGCCCACCGGCACCATCTGGCCGTTCGAGTACGTCATCGTCTTTTGCGGGTCGAGCAGCATGTCGTTGTCGGGGCCCGTGCTGTACGCGGTCCAGGCCGGTTTGCCGGTCTTGATGTCGTACGCGATCAGACGTCCACGCACGCCGAACTCGCCGCCCGAGATGCCGGTGAGCACCTTGTCGCCGAATACGTGCGGCGCGTTGGTGTTGGTTTCGCCGGCTTTCGGATTGCCGTTCTGCGCGGTCCACACCACGTCGCCCGTCTTCGCGTTCAGCGCGACGAGCTTGGTGTCGGCCTGCTGCAGGAAGATCTTGCCGTCGCCATATGCGAGACCGCGATTGACGGTGTCGCAGCACATCACGGAGACGACCTGTTCATCCTGCTTCGGCAGATACTGCCAGAGGAACGTCTGATCCTTCAGGTTGACCGCAATAACCTTGTTCGGAAACGGGGAGTGGATATACATCGTGTCGCCGATCACGAGCGGCGCGCCTTCATGGCCGCGTAGCACGCCGGTCGACATGGTCCATGCGACCTGAAGTTTGCCGACGTTGTTCTCGTTGATCTGCTTGAGCGGGCTGTAGCGGTGATTCGCATAATCGCCCGCCTGGGTCGCCCAGTTGGCTGGGTTTTTCATCAGCCCGTCGAGCTGCGAATCGGCCTGCGCAGCCAGAGAGCCAAAGGCTGCGGATGCGAGGATCGCGAGCCCAAGAACTACAGTGCGTAAGTTCATGTCTCCTCCAGAATTGTCCTGCTGTTCAACTCACGAATGACCCACGCTACCTCATCGCATCGTGCGCGCCTTCTCGAGTGCAGGTAACGATTAACGCGCTATCCCGATTCGATGTCGGGCTTCGCGGCGCATGAACGGCCGACGCATATTCCATGCCGGAATAGCGGCAACGTTTGCCGCTATTGGCTGCGCTGGCCCGGCGACTCGGCACGCGCGAGGTGTCGCGGCGCTCGGGCGTTGCACGCCGATGCTTGCATGGCGGTAAGCTGAAGGGCCTGCGTCACGCGATGCGGCACATACTGTGTCACTTGCGTGATACGAATCGTGTCCTTTGCGAATCACACGCCGCGGCACCGGCCTGTCACTTGCAACGATGCTTCGTTCGGCGATCGATTCGCGCATTCGAGGAGCAACAGCCATGGCAAACACCGAGCACGTCTATACCGACGAAGAGATCCAGCAGCGCCTCGTCGGTCCGCTGCAGCACTGGTATCTGGAAGATGGCTGGCTGCGGCGCAAATACCGCACCGAAGGCTGGAAGGGAACGCTGATGGTGGTCAACACCGTCGGCCACCTCGCGGAAGCCGCCTGGCACCACCCCGACCTGACGGTCTCGTACGCATTCGTGACCGTGAAGCTGAAGACGCACAGCGCCAAGGGCATCACCGACAAGGACTTCGCGCTCGCGACGAAGATCGAATCGGTGGTCCACTGGCAGCCCGGCCTCGAGGACGGCCCGCTCGAAGGCACGCCCGCCGACGATCAGCGCTTCCGCTATATCAAGTACGACGCGCCCAAACCCGCGCAAGGCAGTTGACACGCGTTCCTGTCGCCGGATGAAACAGCGCGTGACACAGTGCGCCTTCGGCGTCACACAGCGTCCATGCGGCGGCGAAACCGCGTGGGGCGCGGCGTGCCCGTTTAGAGGTTCCAGTGGGCCGAACCCGCGGCGGCGGCCGTTGCGCGTGCCTGGTACGGCTTTCGCTTGACGTCGCCGGGCGCACTATCGCTGGAACCCGCGACGCGTTGCGGACGCCCCGCGGCCGAACCCGGTCTTGCGCACCCGCAAGGACACCTGAGGACACTCGAGATGCCGCTTCAGCTCCGCCGCCTGCCGCCACGCGCCCCCATCACGATCGATGCGCCCGCGCGGCTGCATTTGGGCTTTCTCGATCCGAACGCGTCGCTCGGGCGTGCGTTCGGCAGCCTGGGGCTCGTCATCGATACGCACGGCACGCGGATCGAAGCTCGGCTCGCCGAACGCGAGCAGATCGGCGGCGTGGCCAGCGAGGCCGAGCGCGAGCGCATCGCGCTGAGTCTCGCGCGGCTGCAGGCTGCCTACGGACCGGCGACACTCGCGATCGACGTGCTGGAGGCGCCGCGCGCGCACACCGGCCTCGGCTCCGGCACGCAGCTGGCGCTGGCGGTCGGCACCGCCTTCGCGCGCCTCGTCGGCCAGCCGGCGACGAGCGCCGAGCTCGCCAGTCTGCTCGGGCGCGGCGCCCGCTCCGGCATCGGCATACTCGGCTTCGAGTGCGGCGGCCTGCTGCTCGATGGCGGCCCGCCCGGCGATCTGCGCCAGAGCATGCCGCCGCTGCTGTCGCGCCAGCCGTTTCCGCAGCCGTGGCGCGTGCTGCTCGTCAGCGACAACAGCCGCGAGGGCTTGCACGGTACCGAGGAACGCAGCGCGCTCGCATCGCTCGCGCCGTTTCCGCGGCGGCTCGCCGCGCATCTGTGTCATCTGGTGCTGATGCAGATCCTGCCCGGCGCCGCCGAACATAACTTCGCGCCGTTCGCGCACGGCCTCACCGAGCTGCAGCAAACCATCGGCGAATATTTCGCGAGCGCGCAAGGCGGCGTGTTCGCGAGCCCCGACGTCGAGCGCGTACTGCGCGCGGTCGCCGCCGAACGCACCGCCGGCATCGGCCAGACCTCGTGGGGCCCGACTGGCTTCGCGGTGCTCGCGAGCGCGCGCGAGGCCGACCGCGCGCTCGCGACCGCGCGCGCCGTCGCGAGCGCGCTGCCGCATATCGAGTGCAGCGTCGTCGCGGGCCGCAACAGCGGCGCGGCGATCAGCGGCGCCGAGGCGCGCGCGCCGCACATCGACGCCGCATGATGCGCTGCACCGCTCAGGCCGCCGCCTACGTAAGACGCTGCCTCGCGCGGCGCGGCCTTGCCCTTGCGCCGTCCCCGAGATTGCCACTAAAACGAGCCCCTGCCATGTCAGAAACCATTGAAAGGCCCTACATCCTGCACATGTTCACGGCCACGCCGCAGATGAGTCCGTTCGACGTCAACATGGCCGCCGACGCCGGCTATCAGGTCATCGTGCCGTATTGCAACGTCGAAGCGCGCATGGTCGCGAATCTGACGCAGGACGCGATCTTCTCGCGCGGCCCGAAAGGGGTGTCGCGCACCGGCATCTTCATCGGCGGACGGGACGTGATGCAGGCCGCCGACATGCTCGACACCGCGCGCCGCGCGATGGTCCCGCCGTTCGAGGTCTCGGTGTTCGCCGATCCGAGCGGTTCGTACACGACCGCGGCCGCGCTCGTCGCGCTGGTCGAGCGGCATCTGGGCAAACAGCACGGCGTGGAGTTAGGCGGCAAGCGCGTGCTGATTCTCGGCGGAACGGGCGCGGTCGGGCGCATCGCGGCGGCGATCGCCGCGTCGCGCGGCGCCGACGTGACGATCGCGAGCCACCACGACCGCAATCGCGCGCTCGGGGCCTCGGCCGAAGTCAACGAGCGCTTCGGCATCTTCACGAACGGCATCAGCGCCACGACGCCCGACGAACTGCGCGGCGCGCTCGCCGACGCGGAAATCGTGCTCGCCACCGCCGTCGCGGGCGCGCAGGTGGTCGGCAAGGACGACCTCGTGCATGCGAAGCGCCTGCTCGTCGCCGCCGACGTCAACGCGGTGCCGCCCGAAGGCATCGCCGGCGTGAACGTGATGAACGACGGCAAGCCGATCGACGGCGTGCCGAACGCGGGCGCGGTCGGCATCGGCGCGCTGGCGATCGGCAACGTCAAGTATCAGGTCGAGCATCGCCTCTTCATGCGCATGCGCACGGGCGGCAAGCCGGTCTACCTGGGCTTCCCGGAAGCCTACGACGAGGCCCGCGCGGTCGCGGCCGGTCTCGGCTGAGCGCGGTCGTCATGAAGTCGCACCGGCCGCTCATGCATGTGCCGATCGTCGCGGTCGTCGGGCAGTCCGCGCGCTTGCTCGCGCAGTCCGCGGCGCGCGACGGCCTGCATGTCGCCGCGCTCGATATCTTCGGCGACCGCGACACGCGCGAGGCCGCCGAGCTATGGTTCGACATCGGCCGTGGTGATGGCGCGCTCGGGATCGACCGGACGCGGCTCGTCGATGCGCTTGCGCGTGTCGCGCGCTTGCCGGGTTTGCTTGGCTGGATCGGCGGCAGCGGGCTCGAACCTTTGATGCCTCAGTTGTGCCGCGAATCCGGCTTGCCGCGCTTTCTCGGCAACGCTGCCGAGGCGATCGCGGCCGTCCGCGAGCCGCGGCGTTTTTTCGCGCTGCTCGACGCGTTGCGGATTGCGCATCCGGCTGTGTCGTTCGAGCGGCCCGCGACGGCCGAGGGCTGGCTGTTCAAGCAGGCGGATGGTTGTGGCGGAACGCATATCGAGGCGGCCGACTCGTTCCATTTAACGACCGACTCCGCGCACGGCTACTTCCAGCGCATTGGCCGAGGCCGCTCGCTGTCGGCGCTTTTCATCGGCGCGCACGGCAGCGCGCATCTGATCGGTTTCGCCGAGCAACTCACCTGCGCGATCGGCGATCTGCGCTTCGTGCATGCGGGCTCGATCGGGCCGATCGACTTGCCGCCAGCGCTCGTCGCGCACGCGCAGCAAGCGCTCGACGCGCTGTGCGCAAACACCGGCCTCGTCGGCATCAACAGCTGCGACTTCCTGTCGGACGGCACCTCGTTCGACGTGCTCGAAATCAACCCGCGCCCTTCGTCGACGATGGCGCTCTACGAAACCGCGTCGCCCGATGCATGGCCGGCCGGCCTGCTCGCCTGCCACCTCGACGCGTGCCGCCACGGCCGCGCGCCGTCGGCCGCGAGCCTCGCGCTCGCCCGCGCGCCGCGCTGGCGTGCCGGTCAGCGCGTGCTGTTCGCGCAGCGGCCGTTCAGCGTCTCGGCCGCGTTCTCCGACGCCTGCCTGCGCGATCCGCAATGCCGCGACGTACCGATGCCGGGCACCCGCATCGACGCAGGGCAGCCGGTCTGCACGCTGCACGTGCGAACGGCATCGGTGGACGCGGTGTTCACCGCGCTCAACGCGCAGCACGAACGCGTCGTCCAACGAATCGAAACCTGCGATGAACCCGACCATGCCTGCCTCCACGCCCACAGCTGAGACTTCCCCGCCCGCCGCGTTGCCGAGCGTGAACGCGCTTTCAGAGCGCCTCGTAGCACGGCTCGTCGATCAAGCGGCACAGCTCGGCGTCGCACTGACGCGCACGCGCGATGGCACCGTGATCGCGGACGCCGGCGTCGACGCGCGCGGCGGCCTCGACGCCGGCGTGCTGATCGCGCGCATCTGCATGGGCGGTCTCGGCCGCGTCGCGGTACGCGCCAACTTCGACGCCGCGCCGCTCTGGCCGACGATGCTCGAGGTCAGCACATCGTCGCCGGTGCTCGCCTGTCTGGGCAGCCAGTACGCGGGCTGGAGCCTGTCGGCGACCAGGGAGCAGACCGGCGGCAAGAAATTCTTTTCGCTCGGCTCGGGGCCCGCGCGCGCGCTCGCGGTCAAGGAGCCGCTATTCGACGAACTCGGCTATCGCGACCGTCACGAGCGCGGCGCGCTGGTGCTCGAAGTCGACCGCCTGCCGCCGCAGGTCGTGATCGACAAGGTGCTGCACGATTGCGGCCTCGCGCCCGACCGCCTGACGCTGATCGTCACGCCGACACACTCTGTCGCGGGAACGGTACAGGTCGTCGCCCGCGTCGTCGAAGTTGCGCTGCACAAGGTGCACGTGCTCGGCGTGCCGCTCGATGAGATCGTCGCGGGGACGGGCTCGGCGCCGCTGCCGCCGCCCGCGCCCGACGGCATTCAGGCGATGGGCCGCACCAACGACGCGATCCTGTACGGCGGCCGCGTGCACTTGACCGTCCAGCACGACGAGATCGCGCAACGTCTCGCCGACACCCTCCCCTCCGCCAATTCGCGCGACTACGGCCGGCCGTTCGCGGACGTCTTCACGGCCGTCAACTTCGACTTCTATCAGATCGATCCCGCGCTGTTCGCGCCCGCCGAGGTGTGGGTCAGCAGCCTCGAAAGCGGCGCGACCTATCATGGCGGCCGGCTCGACGGCGGCCTGCTGCGCAAACAGTGGGGCGGCGAGTCCGTCGCGCGATGACGATCACATCAGGCGTGCGCATCGCGATCATGACCGACGAAACCGGCTGGCACACCGGCCGGCTGAAAAAGGCGTTCCGCGCGCGCGGCGCCGAAGCGCGTTGCGTCGATCTCGCGGATTGCCGCATCGACACCACGTGGCTGCCGCACGGCCTCGCGATCCCGGGCTTCGGCCGCACGCTGCCGGACGCGGTGTTCGTACGCGGCATCGCCGGCGGCAGCTTCGAGCAGGTGACGCTGCGGCTCGGCATCCTGCACGCGCTGCGTGAATCGGGCGTGCCGGTGTACAACGACGCGCGCGCGATCGAGCGCAGCGTCGACAAGTCGATGACGAGCTTCCTGCTGCATCGCGCGGGCGTGCCGACACCGGCCACCTGGGCAGGCGAATCCGCCGCGTTCGCGCAACGCGTACTGATGCGCGAAGCGGCCGCCGGCCGTCAGGTCGTGCTCAAGCCGCTGTTCGGCTCGCAAGGCCACGGGCTCAAACGGCTCGGCGCGCGCGGCGCCGTGCTCGCGCCATTGCCGTCGCTCGCGCGTTATCGGCACGTCGCTTATCTGCAGCGCTTCGTCGCGAGTGGCCGGCCCGGCTTCGACTGGCGCGTGCTGGTGATCGGCGGCAAGGCGGTTGCGGCGATGCGGCGCAGCGGCGGCAAGGGCTGGATTCACAACGTCGCGCAAGGCGCGCGCTGCGAGCCCGCCGAGCTCACGGTCCCGCTCGCACAGACGGCAGTGCGCGCAACCGCCGCGCTCGGGCTCGACTACGCGGGCGTGGACCTGATCCCGAATGCCGACGACGCCGCGCTGCCCCTCGTGCTCGAAGTCAACGGCGTGGCCGCGTGGCGCGGTTTGCAGTCGGTCGTGCCGCTCGATGTCGCGGCGGCGCTCGTCGACGATCTGCTCGATCGCAGGCTGGCTGAACAAGCCGCTAGCGCGGGGTTGCCTGAGCAGTCGCCGCAGCGCCGGGCTTGAGCGCGATGCCCGACACTCATGCGATTCCCGTCGAGCACGCGCGCGCGGCCTTCCTCGAAGCCTGCGCGCTCGACGTCACCACGCCGAAACCCGGCAACGTCAGCACCCAAAGCCCCGGCCACGGCATGCACGCGGCCCAGTTCCTCGCCAGCGCGGACGCGTCGCTCGATGCGCTATTCGCGCGCGGCGAGCGCGTCGGACAGCGCATTCTCGACGCGGTCACGCGCACGCGCGCGGCCGTCGGCTGCAATACGAATCTCGGCATCGTGCTGCTGGTCGCGCCGCTCGCCGCGGCCCTCGACGAAACCGGCGAACCGCCGGTGTCGGCGCAAGCGTGGCGCGCGGCCGCCGGCGACGTGCTGAGCCGGCTCGACGTCGAAGACGCTCGGCTTGCTTACCGCGCAATCGCGCTCGCCAATCCCGGCGGCCTCGGCGACGCGCCCGAGCAATCGGTCCACGCACCGCCGACGATCGGCCTGCACGACGCGATGCGGCTCGCCAGCGAACGCGACAGCATCGCGCGGCAGTACGCGAACGGTTTCGCCGACCTGTTCGACACCGGCCTCGCCGCCTACTTCGAAGCCTTGAGACCGACGCCCGAACCCGCGCCCGCCGATCCAGGCGAAATCGCGATGCTCAACGTGTTTCTCACGTTCCTGGGCGGCTGGCCCGACTCTCACATTGTGCGCAAGCACGGCCTCGCGCTGGCGCAGAGTGTCACGCTCGTGGCACGCGAACAGCACGCGCGCTGGCGCCAAACGCGATCCGCCGCGCGCCGCCCGGCAAGCGATCCGCAACTCGATGCTTGGGATGCCGAATTGAAGGCTCGCGCGATCAATCCCGGCACCAGCGCTGACCTCGCGGTGGCCACGCTTTTTCTTGCGCGCTGTGTCTAAGGGCGCGGTTAACCCTGAATCGTCTGGACTGAACACGACCCGAACAGGCGCGCCAGCAGGCCCTTTGCCACAACTGGCACGGAACCTGTTAGTTAGTACGGCCGTGCATTCCCGCACCGCTCTCGCGATGCTGATCTGGACGATCGCGGGCGGCGCCTCGTCAGCAGGTCCATACCTACTCTTTTGGAGGAACAGAATGGCCAAGATCAACCGCGTCATGATCGGTGAGTCGCTCGTCGGCGACGGCAACGAGGTCGCGCACATCGACTTGCTGATCGGACCGCGAGGTTCGGCTGCGGAAACCGCGTTCTGCCACGCCCTCACCAACAACAAGGACGGCTTCACGTCGCTGCTCGCCGTCGTCGCGCCCAATCTCATCACGAAGCCCAATACGATCCTGTTCAACAAGGTGACGATCAAAGGCGCCAAGCAGGCCGTGCAGATGTTCGGCCCGGCGCAGCACGCGGTCGCGCTCGCGGTGGCCGACAGCGTCGAGGACGGCACGATCCCGCAGGAAGAGGCCGACGATCTGTTCCTTTGCGTCGGCGTGTTCATCCACTGGCAGGCCGAGGACGACAAGAAGATCCAGCAGTTCAACTATCAGGCGACGCGCGAGGCGATCAAGCGCGCGGTCACCGGCGACCCGAGCGCGGCTGAAGTGGTGGCGAAGAAGGGCAGCGTCGCGCATCCGTTCGCGCCGAACTGACGGCGCGTGCAAGCGCAGGAGACGCGGCGCCGTTGCAGGCGCCGCCTGCTCGCGCATCCCGTCGCCTCGCGGCCGCAAGGCACGCATCTCGCGCAGCGGTTCGCGAAGCAGGTTCAATGCTCTCGCAGAGGCATTCAATGACCAACAGATGTCGCGCGCTTCTCGCCTTTACCTCGCTCGTGCTCGCCGCGCCGCTCGCGTGGGCGGGCGGCTACAACTATCCGACCGAGGGTCGCGTCGAATACGTGCTCAGCTGCATGGACGATAACGGCCACGATTTCGCGAACGTCTACAAGTGCTCGTGCGTGATCGACAAGATGGCCGCGTCGTTGCCGTACGACGAATTCGTCGACCAGTCGACCTTCTCGAAGTACGCGACGCTAGGCGGCGAAGGCGGCGCGGAATTCCGCGTCGACCACGCCAAGGCGCAAACCAAGCGCTTCCGCGCGCTGCAAACCAGCGCATATCAGACATGCGGACTCGGTCCGCAGAAATCGTCGACCGTGGCTAAATGACCACGGCCTGAAACGCGCCGGGCGTTCTGCGCGCCCGGCTCGGCGCCCCCGGCTAGGCGCCCCCCGCTCGGCGCGCCCCTCAATTCGGCACCAGCCCCTCGCCCAGCGACGCGTACCGCGCGAGACCCACGGCCGCCGCGGAGCCATCGCCGCGACGCCGCTCGATCTGCACGCCGACGGCCGCGAGGTCGGCGAACTTGGCCGGCTTCGCGAGCGACACGCGCACCCAGTGCGCGCCGAAGTCGGCGATCAGCAGTTGCGCGATCGTCTCGGCAAGCGCTTCCAGCAGCCGCACGCGATGCGACGCGAACAGCTCGAGCAGCGCCCCGCGCACGGCCGCGTAGTTGACCGTATCTTCGATCCGGTCCGTCGCGCAGGCGCGGATCGCTGGCACGCCGATAGCCAGGTTCACACGCACCGGTTGCGCAACATGCAACTCGCTGCTATCGATACCGATGACCGTCTGGCCGATGAAGTTTTCGATGAATACGATGTCGAGGCGCTCGGGCAACGCGCCGACTTGCGAGCCGGGATCGGCGCCGAGGCTGGAAAATGCGGCAAGGCGAACAGTATCGAAACGATCCATGATTTGATCTCCGCCGCGGCGCGGCCCAGGATTGAACAGCCAGTGATGACGAGCGAAACGATGCAACAGTAGAACAGTAGAACTGAACGACGCGCGGCACACTCTGTGCCGAAGCTGCGACAGGCATGCAATCTGCAACCCGTTTAACGCGTCGCTCATCGAGAAAAGCAAATTCCGGGCACAGTGAGGTAAACCCAGTGTGACTTTCTGTTGAACCAATCCTGCATCGGGCGTACAGTTTTAAACACCCGCCTCGTAGTAGGGCCGGTCGCGAGGGCGCAGGCGAACCGAGATTCCGCCGCACCAAGGGCAGGCAGGCTTGATAAAGCGGCATTCGCGGCGTGCGAAGCAGTCACGCTGCCGAAATGACGCAACGGAGACAAATCCCATGTCGTTGCTCGCTGACAGCAGTACGCACGTCCGGGAAGTTCTGAACGTGGTCAACCATCAGTTGACCACGCGCCCGACAAGCGAACCCGTAGCTCAGTCGTGGACGCGCTGCATCAACGAATTCCAGCTGGACCCCGCGCGTTTCGTGCCGCCGCCGGTGCTCACCGAGTACGAACTCAGCGCGCGCCGTGAGGCGCTCGGCGATCTGATCGCGTGTTCGAAGCTCGAGATGACGACGCTCTACCAGCAACTGGCCGATCCCGAGCTCGCGGTCGTGCTCGTCGATTCTGGCGGCGTGATCGTGCATCAGGTGTCGTCCGTGCCGTTCGCCGAGGCGGTCGCCGTCGACGGCTTTCGCGTCGGCGCGCTGTGGAGCGAACGCGAAGCCGGCACCAACGGCATGGGCACCTGTCTCGCGGAGCGCGACTGCATTGCCGTCTGTCAGAACGAGCACTTCTATCCGCGCTATACGTCGCTGACGTGCTCGGCTGCGCCGATCTTCGACGATGGCGGCGAAATCGCCGGCGTGCTCGACGTCACGAGCCGCTCGAAGCTGCTGCAGCAGCACTCGCTGGTGCTGGTCGGCATGTCGCGGCAGATGATCGAAAACCGTCTGCTCGATGCGCGTTACCGGCACGCCAACATGATCCATTTCCACAGCCGCCCGGAATTCGTCGGCACGCTGCACGGCGGCAAGCTCGCGGTCGGCGACGACAGCACCGTGCTCGCCGCGAATCGCAGCGCGCTGTTCCAGCTGGGCTTCCGCTCGCTGAGCGAGCTGCGCGGCCGGCGCATCGAGGAAGCATTCAACGCGTCGCTCGAAGACATGATCGCGCGCAGCATCCGGGGCTCGTTCCATCCGGTCACCGTCTACAGCGCAAACGCGACGAACCGCTTTTTCCTCGTCGCGCAGACGCCGCAGAACGCCACGGGGCGCGTGACGCGCGTGCTCGTCACCGACTCCGCCATGCGCGCCAACGCCTCCGAAAAACACGAGAAACATCCGCCGATGCCGAAGCTCGACGAGATCGCGCACCTCGAATTCGGCGACCCGCGCATGGCCTCGCAGATCCAGTTGGCCGCGCGCGTGATTCAGCGCAAGATTCCGATCGTGCTGCGCGGCCAGACCGGCACCGGCAAGGAAGTCTTCGCACAGGCGTTGCATAGCATCAGCCCGCACGCCGCCGGTCTGTTCGTGCCGGTCAACTGCGCGTCGCTGCCGGAGAACCTGATCGAGAGCGAGCTGTTCGGCTATCGCGCGGGCGCGTTTACCGGCGCGCAGCGCGAAGGACGGCGCGGCAAGATCGTGCAGGCCAACGGCGGCACGCTGTTTCTCGACGAGATCGGCGACATGCCGCTCGTGTTGCAGGCACGCCTGCTGCGCGTGATCGAGGAACACGAGGTCACGCCGCTCGGCGCCGAGACCACCGTCAAGGTCAATTTCCAGCTGATCAGCGCGAGCCACCGCAATCTGCTCGAACTCGTGCAAAGCGGGCAATTCCGCGAGGATCTGTACTACCGGCTCAAGGGCGTCGAGCTGAATCTGCCGGCGCTGCGCGAGCGCGTCGACAAGCTGCCGCTGATCCATCATCTGCTCGCGAACGAAACCGACGATCCGCCCGATCTGACACCGGAAGCCGAACACGCGCTGCTGACCTACGCGTGGCCCGGCAACATCCGTCAGCTGCGTCACGTGTTGCAGATGGCCATCGCGCTGTCCGACGGCGAGCCGATCCGCTGCGAGCATCTGCCGCCCGAGGTCACGCAACGCACGTCGGCGGTCGACCTGCCGATCGCGCTGCGCCTCGCGAACGCGGACATGGACGGGCATCTCGCCGACGAAGCGGACATTTCTTCGCTGAACGCGATCCAGCTGAACGAGCGCGAAACGGTGCTGTCGCTGCTCGACGAGCACCGCTGGAACGTCAGCAACGTCGCGAAGGCGCTCGGCATCAGCCGCAATACGCTGTATCGCAAGATGCGCCGGCTGCACATCCGGCTGTCGCATGAAGGTTCGCCGGCCGACGGCATGCCGTTCGATCTCGACGCATGACGCAGTCGTCCCCCAGCGAGACTGCTCGCAAGGGCGCCCGCGATCTCGCCGACTTCAAGCCGGATGCGCACTTCGCGTGGTGCGTGACCGGCTCCGGTCATATGCTGGAAGAATCGATCGCGCTCGCCCGGCGCTTGCCCCTCGTCGATCTGTTTCTGTCCGCGGCGGCCGAGGAAGTGCTGCCGCTCTATGGCTGGTCGCTCGACAAGCTGCGCGAACACTTTCGCGTACTGCGCGACAACAGCGCGAGCGGCGTGCCGGTCGGCATGCTGTATCACGGCATCTATCACACGGTCGTGATCGCACCCGCCACCAGCAACACGGTCGCCAAATGTGCTCACGGCATCTCGGATACGCTGCCGACCAATATGTATGCGCAGGCCGGCAAGCAATGCATCCCCGGCATCGTCTTTGCGTGCGACACCGAACCGAGCGTGATCACGCATAGCCCGGACGAATGGGTCGAACTGCGGCCACGGGCGATCGAACTCGACAACGTCGAGCGTCTGGCGCGCTTCGAATACACGACGCTCGCGCGCTCGCTCGACGAACTCGAAGCGGCGCTCACCCAACGCCTCGCGACCCTCGACCTCGCATGGACCACCTCCTCTTCCTGACCGGCCGGCTTGCCGAACCGAGCCTGCGGCGCGTGCTCGACGGCATGGCGCCGACGCCGTTCAGTTGGGAGGTGCGCGAAATCGGCCTGCAAGTGGCCGGGTTGATGACCGCCGACCTGATCCAGCGCCGCGTGAGCGCGCCGCTCGCCGCGCAGCGCGTGATCGTGCCGGGCCGCTGCCGTGGCGATCTCGACGCGCTGAGCGCGCACTACGGCGTGCCGTTCGAACGCGGTCCGGAGGAGGTCAAGGACTTGCCGCAGTTTTTCGGCCGCAAGGCGAAGCCGTTCGATCTGAGCCGCTACGACACGGAGATTTTCGCGGAGATCGTCGATGCGCCGCGCCTCGACCTCGACGGCATCGCGGCAAGGGCGCGCGAGTATGCGGCCCAAGGCGCGGACGTGATCGACATCGGCTGTCTGCCGGACACGGCGTTTGCGCATCTCGAAGACGCGGTGCGGCGGCTGAAGGCCGAAGGCTATCGCGTCAGCGTCGATTCGATGCGCAACGACGAACTGCTGCGCGGCGGCCGCGCGGGCGCCGACTATCTGATGAGCCTGAACCTCGACACGCTATGGATCGCCGACGAAGTGCCGTCGACGCCGATCCTCGTCGCGCGCGAACCGGCCGACCCCGCTTCGCTCGACGCCGCGATCGACGCGCTGTCCGCGCGCGGCCGCGCGTTTCTCGCCGATCCGATTCTCGATCCGATTCCGTTCGGGCTGGCCGCGTCGATTGCGCGCTATGTGCGTTTGCGCGAGCGCTATCCCGACATCGCGATCATGATGGGCATCGGCAACGTGACCGAACTGACCGAGGCCGACACGAGCGGCATCAACGCGGTGCTGCTCGGCATGGCGGCTGAATTGCGCGTTGGCGCGGTGCTGGCGACGTCGGTGAGCCAGCATGCGCGGCGCGCGTTGCGCGAAGCCGATGTCGCGCGCCGCGTGATGCATGCCGCGCGCGATGCGCAGGTGCTGCCGAAGGGCATCAGCACCGAACTCGCGACGGTCCACGCGAAACGGCCGTTTCCGTATAGCGCCGAAGAAATCGACGAATTCGCGCGCGGCGTGCGTGACCCGAATTTCCGCGTGCAGATCAGCGCCGACGGCATCCACGTGTACAACCGCGACGGCCATCGTCGCGGCGACGATCCGTTCGCGCTGTACCCGCAGTTGAACCTCGAAACAGACGGCGGCCACGCGTTCTATATGGGCGTGCAGCTCGCGCGCGCCGAGATTGCATGGCGGCTCGGCAAGCGCTTCGATCAGGACCAGCCGCTCGACTGGGGCTGCGCGGTCGAGCGGCCTGAAGAAGATCTCAGCGCATGGTGCGCGCCGGGCGAGACGATGAAAAAGCGCTGAAACAGCAGCGCCATCACTGCATGGCGGCCACCCCCGCGGGTTCGTCGACAGTAGCCAGTTCGCCGCGCATGCCGCGAATCGCCTGCGCGCGATCGCCCGCACCGAACACGGCCGACCCGGCAACGAACACGTCCGCGCCCGCCGTGGCGACACGCGCGATGTTCGACGCCTTCACGCCGCCGTCCACTTCGATCAGCAAGGGCCGCCCGGTGCGCTGCATCGTCGTGTCGACGCGCTCGCGCAGCAGCCGCAGCTTGTCGAGCGTTTCGGCGATGAATGCCTGGCCGCCGAAGCCCGGATTCACCGACATCACCAGCACGACGTCGAGCATCTCCAGCACGTGATCGAGCGCCGCGAGCGGCGTCGCCGGATTCAGCGCCAGCCCCGCGCGCGCACCGTGCGAGCGGATCAGTTCGATGGTCCGATGCACGTGCTGCGTCGCCTCCGGATGAAAACTGATCAGGTTCGCGCCGGCCTCGGCAAACGCCGACACCAGCGGATCGACGGGCGTGGTCATCAGATGCACGTCGAACGGCAGCGTCGTGTACGGCCGGATCGCCGAGCACACGAGTGGGCCGACCGTCAGGTTCGGCACGTAGTGGTTGTCCATCACGTCCAGATGAATCCAGTCCGCGCCGGCCGCCGTCACGTCGCGAATCTCGTCGGCGAGCCGGGCAAAATCCGCCGACAACAGCGACGGAGCAATCAGGAATTCGCGCATTGCGTTCTCCGTGGCAGTGGCGTTAGTGGTAGCGGCTCGCCATCGTATCGAGCGGCAGCGGCTTGATGCGCGCCGCCTGCCCCGCGCAACCGAACGCCTCGAATCGCTCGACGCAGATCGCGCTCGCCGCGGCGGTGGCGGCCTTCAATGCCGCGCGCGGATCGAACTCCGCGCGCGCGTTGGCGAGCGACCTGCGCATCGCGCCGCTCATCGCGAGACGGATGTCGGTATCGATGTTGACCTTGCGCACGCCGTGCGCGATGCCGCGGCGGATTTCGTCGACGGGCACGCCGTAGGTGGTCGGAATCTCGCCGCCATATTCGCGGATCACCGCGAGCCATTCCTGCGGCACCGACGACGAACCGTGCATCACCAGATGCGTGTTCGGAATGCGCGCATGGATATCGGCGATCCGGTCGATCGCGAGGATGTCGCCGGTCGGCTCGCGGCTGAACTTGTACGCGCCGTGCGACGTGCCGATCGCGATCGCGAGCGCATCGACGCCGGTTGTGTCGACGAAGCGCCGCGCCTCATCCGGATCGGTCAGCAGGTGCTCGCGTGTGAGCTTGCCTTGTGCGCCGACGCCGTCCTCTTCGCCTGCCGTGCCGGTTTCGAGCGAACCGAGACAGCCCAGCTCGCCTTCCACCGACACGCCGACCGCATGCGCGGCGTCCACCACGCGCCGGCTCACCTCGACGTTGTAGTCGTACGCGGCGGGAGTTTTCTGATCGGGCAGCAGCGAGCCGTCCATCATCACCGACGTGAAGCCCGAGCGGATCGCCTGCTGACACACCGCGGGGCTCGCGCCGTGATCCTGATGCAGCACGAGCGGAATGTCCGGGTGCGCTTCGAGCGCGGCGAGCACCAGATGGCGCAGATACGGCTCGCCGGCGTACTTGCGCGCACCGGCCGACGCCTGCAGGATCACCGGGCTATCGGTGGCCTCGGCCGCGCGCATGATCGCGTGAATCTGCTCCATGTTGTTGACGTTGAACGCGGGCACGCCGTAGTCATGTTCGGCCGCGTGATCCAGCAGTTGCCGCAGGGTGATGAAGGCCATTGCGTGCTCCTCGATATGAAATGAAATCTTTGCGAGCGGCGGGCTCAACGCGCGCGGTCCGCGATGCGCCGCGCTTCGTCGATCACCGCCTGCGCGTTCAGCCCGAAATGCTCGAACAACGCGGCGGCCGGGGCCGATTCGCCGAACGTATCGATGCCGACCACGCCACCGTCGAGCCCGACGTATTGCCGCCAGAACGCGCGCACGCCCGCCTCGATCGCGACACGCGGCACGCCCGGCGGCAGCACGACGTCGCGCCAGGCGCGCGGTTGCCGGTCGAACGCGGTGGTCGATGGCATCGATACGACGCGCGCGGCAATACCGGCGGCCGCGAGCGGCGCGATCGCATCGAGTGCGAGAGAAACTTCCGAGCCGGTGGCGATCAGAACGATGCGCGCCGGTGGCTCTTGCCCTTCTTCGGCGGGCCAATCGCGCAACACGTACCCGCCACGCGCAATCGCGGCGACCTGTTCGGCGGAGCGCGTCACGAAGCGCAGGTTCTGCCGGCTCAGCAACAGACACGACGGCCCGTCCCTTTCCACCGCGCCGACCCACGCCTGCGCGGTCTCGACGGTGTCGCACGGACGCCAGACGTCGAGCCCCGGAATCAGCCTGAGGCTCGCCGCGTGTTCGACCGCCTGATGCGTGGGTCCGTCCTCGCCGAGTCCGATCGAGTCGTGCGTGAACACGAAGATCGAGCGCGTCTTCATCAGCGCGGCCATACGCAACGCGTTGCGCGCATAGTCGGAGAACGTCAGGAAGGTACCGCCGAACGGCAGGTAGCCGCGATGCAGCGCGATGCCGTTCATCACCGCGCTCATGCCGAACTCGCGCACGCCGTAGTGCACGTAGTTGCCGCCGCGCAGACCGTTTTCGTCACAGCGGACATCGACCGCGCCCGGCCAGTCCGTCAGGTTCGAACCGGTCAGATCGGCCGAGCCGCCGAGCAGCTCCGGCAGGCAGCGCGCGAGCGCGGCGATCGCCTTTTGCGAAGCCTTGCGCGTCGCGATCGATTCGGCCGCGCAATCCGCATCGCGCAGCAGCGCGCGAACCGTGTCGTGCCAATGCGCGGGCAAGCTGCCTTCCATACGTCGTTCGAATTCGGCGGCCTCCATCGGATAGTGCCGGCGATACGCGTCGAAACGCGCGCGCCACTCGGCTTCAGCGGCGGCACCGCGCTCGCTCGCGTCGAAGTTCGCGCGAATCTCGCCGGGAATCTCGAACGGCGGATACGGCCAGCCGAGCGCGCGGCGAGTGCGTTCCACCTCGTCGGCGCCGAGCGGCGCGCCGTGTACATCGTGCGTGCCGGCCTTCGACGGCGCGCCCTGGCCGATCACCGTGCGGCAACAGATCAGCGTCGGCCGGCCGGTGGCGCGCGCCGCGTGCAACGCGCGATCCACCGCATCGGCGTCGTGGCCGTCCACCTCGCGCACCACGTGCCAGCCATAGGACGCGAAGCGCGCGGGCGTGTCGTCGCCGAACCATTGCGCGACGTGGCCGTCGATCGAGATGCCGTTGTCGTCGTAGAGCACCGTCAGCTTGTCGAGCTTCAGCGTGCCCGCGAGCGACGCCGCTTCGTGCGAGATGCCCTCCATCAGGCAGCCGTCGCCGACGAACACGTAGGTGCGGTGATCGACGATCCTATGCCCGGGCCGATTGAACTCGCGCGCGAGCAAGGCCTCGGCGAGCGCCATGCCGACGCCGTTCGCGAGCCCCTGGCCGAGCGGCCCGGTGGTCGTCTCGACGCCTGGTGTCACGCCCACTTCGGGATGCCCCGGCGTTTTGCCGTGCAACTGGCGAAAACGCTTCAATTCGTCGATAGGCAGGTCATAGCCCGTCAGATGCAGCAGTCCATAGAGCAGCATCGAACCATGCCCGTTCGACAAAACGAACCGATCGCGGTCGGGCCAGGCTGGATTACGCGGGTTGTGCTTCAAATGCCGGTCCCACAATGCGACCGCGATCTCGGCCATGCCGAGCGGCATGCCAGGATGTCCCGACTTCGCGGCTTCCACCGCATCGATCGCGAGCATGCGCAGCGCGTCGGCCATCGAGCGCGTGGCGGGTGCGTCAAGCGGTTGCGCGACTGCACTCATCGAATCTCTCCTTGCGAAATGAACCTCGGTATCCGTCTGGTACCGCTCAGGCGCGCGAGCGTCGGTCGATCAATTGCAGGATCATCGGCGTGAAGATCAGCTGCATCGCGAGTCCCATCTTGCCGCCCGGCACGACGATCACGTTCGGGCGCGACATGAACGAGTCGTGCAGCATCGTCAGCAGATACTGGAAGTCGATACCCTTCGGCCGCGCGAAGCGGATCACGACGAAGCTCTCGTCCGGTTGCGGAATCTCGCGGGCGGTAAACGGATTCGACGTGTCCACGGTCGGCACGCGCTGGAAGTTCACATGCGTGCGCGAGAACTGCGGGCAGATGTAGTTCACGTAGTCGGGCATGCGCCGCAGGATCGTGTCGACCACCGCCTCGTGCGTGTAGCCGCGCATCGTCTGATCGCGGTGCAGCTTCTGGATCCATTCGAGGTTGATGATCGGCACGACGCCGATCAGCAGATCCGCATGCCGCGCGATATCGACCTTGTCGGTCACCGCCGCGCCATGCAGTCCTTCGTAGAACATCAGGTCGGTATTGGGCGCGACCTCCTCCCACGGCGTGAAGGTGCCGCCGTCCTGCTTGTACAGTTGCGCTTCGCCCGCGTCGTGCACGTAGTGGCGAAACTGCCCGCTGCCGTTTTCGCCGTAGCGCGTGAACAGCGTTTCGAGCTCTTCGAGCAGATTCGCTTCCGGCCCGAAGTGGCTGAAGTTCGGTACACCGTCGCGTTCGCGCTCCTGCATCGCCGCGCGCATGCCGTCGCGGTCGTAGCGATGGAACGCGTCGCCTTCGACGATCTGCGCATTGATGTGCTCGCGTCTGAAGATATGCGTGAAACTCTTCATGACGGTGGTGGTGCCGGCGCCGCTCGAGCCGGTCACCGCGATGATCGGATGTTTGACTGACATGCGTTTGTCTCCGGATGACTGTGTTCTGTGCGCTGAGCGCGCCGTCAGTCGCTGATCACGCCGTGAAATCCGGCAGGAACAACGAGCGCGTGCCGAACAGCGGCGACGTGAACGGCTTGTCCTCGCCGCGGTCGTATTCGCCGTGATAGCGCGCAATGCGCTCGACCTCGTTCTTCGAGCCGAGAATCACCGGCACGCGGCCATGCAGCGCGCGCGGCGCGACGTCGAGAATGCGTTCCCGGCCGGTCATCGCGAGTCCGCCCGCCTGCTCGACCAGGAAGCTCATCGGGTTCGCTTCGTAGAGCAGGCGCAGGCGCCCTTCCATCGCCGGTGTTTTCGAGTCGCGCGGATACATGAACACGCCGCCGCGCATCAGGATGCGATGCACTTCCGCGACCATCGACGCGATCCAGCGCATGTTGAAGTCGCGCGCGCGGCAACCGCTGCGGCCGTCCTTGCACTCCTGCACGTAGCGGCGCACGGGCGGCTCCCAGAAGCGCTCGTTCGATGCGTTGATCGCGAACTCGCCGGTTTCCTCCGGAATCCGGATGTTCGAATGCGTCAGCACAAAGTTGCCGATGTCGCGCTCCAGTGTGAAGCCATGCGTGCCATTGCCGACCGACAGCACCAGCATCGTCGACGGTCCATACACGGCATAGCCGGCCGCGACCTGTTCGCAGCCCGGCCGCAGGAACGCGGCTTCGCTGGTTGCATCCTCTGCCGGGTCGCGCGTGCGCAGCACCGAGAAGATCGAGCCGACCACGCCGTTGATGTCGATATTCGACGAGCCGTCGAGCGGATCGAACGCGAGCAGATACTCGCCGCGCGGATAGTCCGGCGGAATCGCGTAGACGTGCTCCATTTCCTCGGACACCATCGCGGCCAGCAAGCCGTCCCACTCGCATTGCTGCACGAAGATCTCGTTGGTCGAGACGTCGAGCTTCTTCTGTTGCTCGCCGTGCGTGTTGAGCGTTTGCGCGGAGCCGTAGTTGCCGCCTAGCGCGCCCTTGGTCAGCATCGCCGAGATCGACTTGATGGCCGCCGCTACGTCGATCAGCAGCGCGGAGAGTCCTGCGGTGTCGCGCGTGTCGTCCGTACACGGCGGGCGATCGAGCGTGTCGATCAGGAACTTCGAAAGTGTCGTGCGTCCGTCCTGCATGGCGTTCTCCGTCGATGGTGTCGTGATTCAGCCCGGCGGCGCCGTGACGGCGCGCGCGGTGGAAGGCGATTGCGAGGACTGCGGCGGCGCGTCGAACACGCGGCTCGCGCGCACGTCGGCGGCATCGATCAGCGTCAGCGTGGCGGCGTCGATCGGCTTGCCGCCCTGCAAGGCGTTCGCGAACAGGCGGTTCGCCTGGCGCAGCCGCGCGCGGTCGAGCGCGTTGCGCACCGAGCGCGCGTTGGCGAAATTCGGCTGGCGGATGCGGCGCGCCAGATAGTCGGCGAACGCGCGGCGCGACGCGGCATCGAAGCGGTAATGCATGGTGCCGAGCATCCGCTCGGCGATTTCGAGCAACTCCGTTTCCTCGTAATCGGGAAACGTAATGTGATGCGCGATGCGAGACCGGAAACCCGGATTGCTCTCGAAGAACACTTCCATTCGCGACGCGTAGCCGGCCAGAATCACGACCAGGTCGCTACGCTGGTTCTCCATCGTCTGCAACAGGATTTCGATCGCTTCCTGCCCGTAGTCGCGCTCGTTCTCCGGGCGATACAGGTAATACGCTTCGTCGATGAACAGCACGCCGCCCATCGCGCGCTTGAGCACATCGCGCGTTTTCGGCGCGGTGTGGCCGATGTACTGGCCGACCAGATCGTCGCGTGTGACCGACACCAGATGATTGCGGCGAATGTAGCCAAGCCGGTGCAACACTTCCGCCATGCGCAGCGCAACCGTCGTCTTGCCGGTGCCGGGGTTGCCGGAGAAGCACATATGCAAGGTCGGCGCGCCGCCCGCGAGACCCAGCGAAGCCCGCGCGCGCTCGACCAGCAGATGTGCGGCGACTTCGCGAATGCGCGTTTTCACGGGCGCGAGCCCGACCAGATCGCGATCGAGTTCGCCGAGCACGTCGCCGATGCCCGAGTCGCGGTACAGCGCCGCGAGGTCGATGTGGGGCGCGGCGGCGTCGCTGCGCGCGGTAGACGCGGAGCATGCGTCCACGGTGGCGGCGTCTGTCATGGTTCCTCCTCGCTGCGGGTCGTCGTGTGCGTTGTTGCGCAATCAGCGGCGTCAGCCCGCCGTGCCGTAACGCTCGCCCGCTGGCCGGTCGCCCGCGTAGCCCGTCATGCTGTAGCGCTGCGTGCGCCCCTGCGCGTCCTGCCGCAACAGCCGGAAGCCCGGCTCCACGTCCGGCCGGTTGACGATGAACGACAGGCGCATCGTCTCGAAGGTGCGCACCGAGTCGAACGCGTTGACCTTGATGTAGTGCTGCGGCCGCGCCTCGCGGCAAGCCCTGACCTCCTGCAACACGCCGGCCGCGTCGTGCAGGTCGAACATCGGCAGACCCCACATTTCCCAGTAGGTGTTGCGCGGATGCGGGTCGTCGGTGAATTCGACCGAACAGGCCCAGCCCTGGCGCAGCGCGTAGTCGATCTGCAGACCGATTTCCTCGTCGGTCAGCTCGGGCAGAAAAGAAAACGTTCCTTGAGTAATACGCATGACGAACCTCGTGGATGGATGTCGCGTTCGGAGCAGCGTCAACGGTGCCCCGCGCGGTGCCGTTGCACCGCGTTGCGGATGCGCTCGTGAGGCGCTCGCGGGAAAAGCTCGGCGTGGCTAGGCCGCCGTCGGCGTGGCGGCGAAATCGGGCGTATCGGTCGATGCGTAGTTGAAGCTCACGTCGCGCCACGTATCGAGCGCCTGCTTGAGCGGCGTGCACCAGCGCGCGGCGGCTTCGAGCACGTCGGGCCCTTCGCGCAGAATGTCGCGGCCCTCGTTGCGCGCCTTCACCATCGCTTCGAGTGCGACGCGGTTCGCGGTCGCGCCGGCCTGGATGCCGGCCGGATGGCCGATCGTGCCACCGCCGAACTGCAGGATCGCGTCGTCGCCGAACAGATCGAGCAGCTGATGCATCTGCCCCGCGTGAATCCCGCCCGAGGCGACCGGCATCACCTTGCGCAAGCCGGCCCACGGCTGATCGAAGAAAATGCCGCGCGACAGATCGACCGCGTTGTGCGCGTCGCGGCACACGTTGTAGTAGCCCTGCACCGACAGCGGATCGCCTTCGAGCTTGCCGACCGCGGTGCCCGCATGCGCATGATCGACGCCCGCCATGCGCAGCCATTTGGCGATCACGCGAAACGAGATGCCGTGGTTGCGTTGCCGCGTGTAGGTGCCGTGCCCCGCGCGATGCAGATGCAGGATCATGTCGTGCCTGCGGGCCCAGCGCGACATCGACTGGATCGCGGTCCAGCCGATCACGAGGTCGATCATCACGATGCACGAGCCGAGCTCCTTCGCGAATTCGGCGCGCTCGTACATGTCCTCCATCGTGCCGGCCGTCACGTTCAGGTAGTGCCCTTTGAGCTCGCCAGTCTCCGCCTGGGCGCGGTTCACGGCCTCCATCGCGAACAGGAAGCGGTCGCGCCAGTGCATGAACGCCTGCGAGTTGATGTTCTCGTCGTCCTTCAGGAAATCGAGGCCGCCGCGCAGGCCTTCGTAGACCACCCGTCCATAGTTTTTGCCCGACAGACCGAGCTTCGGCTTGACCGTCGCGCCGAGCAGCGGCCGACCATACTTGTCGAGCCGTTCGCGCTCGACGACGATGCCGGTCGGCGGCCCCTGAAACGTCTTCAGATACGCGACGGGAATGCGCATGTCTTCGAGCCTCAGTGCCTTAAGCGGCTTGAAGCCGAACACGTTGCCGATGATCGACGCGGTCAGGTTCGCGACCGAGCCCTCCTCGAACAGATCGAGTTCATAAGCGATGTACGCGAAGTACTGCGGCTCGTCGGCGCGAGACACCGGCACCGGCTCGACGCGATACGCTTTCGCGCGATACATGTCGCAGGCGGTCAAGCGGTCGGTCCACACCACCGTCCACGTCGCGGTCGAGGATTCGCCGGCCACCGCGGCCGCTGCTTCCTCGGGTTCGACACCGGCTTGCGGCGTGATGCGAAACAGCGCGATCACGTCGGTGTCTTTCGTTTCGTAGTCCGGTTGCCAGTACCCCATCTCGCGGTATTTCATCACGCCCGCCGCGTACCGTTCGCGCGGATTGTGCGGATCGCGCGCTTGAGGTTCGGGCTGGATCGGCGGTTGACTGAAATCGTTCATGACGTGTCCTCGAAGGTGGCAAGCGCACTGCCGGAAGAACGAAGCGCTTGAGATGCACTGTAGGCACGGACACGCCCAAGGTGAATTCACGATTTTATTTGGCAGACTTAACGGATCGGTTATCGCTATCACATCGTGAGGTTCTTTTTCGAGCCATGCGACGCGAATGGGAGCAGAATGTGTTGGTGAGCGAGGCGCGCGCGGCGTGACAGCGCAATCGAATTAGCGAATCGCGATGGCACACTTTGCTTCGTTTTCGCCACACCGCGCGGCTCTTTGCGTCTGGCAACCCGCGCGAGCGCCACGGCGTGGCGCAATTCGCCGGGTGCTGTATTGGCCGTCGAATGCACGCACGCCTGGCCGGCCGGTACGCGCATGGGCACGGAGCTTGCGTGATGCCGGCTGCCGTCGACACCGGCATCACGCCGGGCCGGCGGCGCAACGCTGTTCCACCCGCTGTTTCAACGGAAGGAGGAAGCACGTATGCAATGGACGACTCCGAGCTACACCGACGTACGCCTCGGGTTTGAAATCGTGATGTATGTCGCTACGCGTTAAGCCCGCAACCGGGCCGCACGCCGCGGCCCCTTTGCGGTTCCCGTTTGTGTTCGACTTCTGCTGACGGCCGGCCTTCCGGCGCTGTCGGGACACACGTTCCCAGCCATGATCCACGAAACGATCGTCACCACGGCAGCGTGCGATGGCCGTCCACACGTCGCGCCGATGGGCGCGCGCTACGAGGGCGAGCGCATCATCCTCGCGCCGTTCCGCCCGTCGGTCACGCTCGACAACGTGATCGCGACGCGCGCGGCCGTGCTGAATTTCACCACCGACGTGCGGATCTTCGCGGGCTGCGTCACGCACTGCGCGACCGATTGGCCGACCGTGGCTGCGAGCCGCGTGCCGAGCGTACGTCTGGCCGAGTCGCTGGCCCACGCCGAGCTCGAACTCGACGAGCTGCGCGACGACGCCGAGCGCCCGGTGCTGGTGATGAAATGCGTGCACCGTGAAAACCACGCGCCGTTCGCGGGCTTCAATCGCGCGCAGTCGGCGGTCGTGGAAGGCGCGATTCTGGTGAGCCGGCTCTTCATGCTGCCGGCCGACAAGGTCGATCGAGAAATGGTGTATCTGCAGATCGCGATCGACAAAACCGCCGGCGACAACGAGCGCACCGCATGGAGCTGGCTCGTCGCCGCGATCGCGCGATATCGCGCGAGCCTCGAAGACGCGGCGCATCAGGCCGCCGCTTCGGCCCATCACTGAAAACCCTTCCTTCCGCGGAGAACCCCGATGACCGCATTGCTCGCGAGCGTCCGCTCGGCTGACGAAGCATTCGACGCCGCCCGCGCCGGCGCCGAGCTGATCGACCTGAAAGAGCCGGACGACGGCGCGCTCGGCGGCCTGTCGATCGGCGCCATCACGACCATCGCGCAACAACTTCGCGCGCGCTACCCGGTCAAGCCGATCAGCGCGGCGATCGGCGACGTGCCGGCCGATGCGTTCGACGAGATCGCCGCGCGCGTGATCGACGTCAGCGATGCCGGCGTCGACTATGTGAAGGTCGGCGTCGCGCGCGGACCGGCCGCCCGCCGCTGCATCGAGCAGCTCGCGAATCTGCCGGCTAGCGTCGTGCCGGTGCTGCTATGCGACGGCGGCATGGACGACGAACTGGTCAGCCACACCGCGGCGCTCGGCTTCGCCGGCCTGATGTTCGACACCGCGAGCAAGGACGGCGGCACGCTGTTCGATCACGTCGATGTCGACTCGCTCGCGCGCTGGTTGCGGCTCGCGCGTCAACGCGGCGCGATGGCGGGCATCGCCGGTGCGCTCGGCTGGGCGCAACTGCCGCAGATCCGCGCGTTGGCGCCCGACGTGGCCGGTTTTCGCACCGCGCTGTGCGCCGACGGGCGCCGCTCGCGGCTCGACCCCGAGCGCGTCGCGCAATGGGCGAGCGCGTTGCATCGGCCGGCTGGAGAGATTCGCGTCGATGGCGGCGCGCCGTTGCCGGGCACGACCGACGCGACGCGGCTGTAGCAGCCGCTCACATCACCGGAATATTCAGCAAACGGTCGCGCATCAGCGCGACGTTGCTCTTGTCGAGCAATTCGACCACATAGTTCGCATCGTTCACGTAGTCGACGAACTTGCGGTCGATCACCCCCGACGCGGCCAGCGTTTCGAGCGGATCGTCGACGGCGATCGGACAGGATTTGACGACGACCAGCCGCTCCGCGTTGAGCATCGTCGATAGCCAGGCGGCGAGGCTGTCCGAGGTCGTGTCCCAGTTGCTCATCGCGTCGGGCGTGTCGCGCATCAGCGCGGTCGGCGCCCACACGGCAACATGACCGTCACGCAGGGTGCGGCGAATCTTCGCCTCGCTCGACGCGATCACCAGTTCGGGCGAAACGCCCTGCATCAGCAGCGCATATTGCGTCATCGCGAGCAGACACATGTTGTGCGCGGCCAGATCGTCGAAGTTCCACTCGCCCTGGTACTGGCGGACCTTGTCCGCGAAATCGCCGCCGCCGGGCACGATCACGACCCTTCCGCCGCCGACTTCGCATAGCTCACTGAGCCAGTGGCGCAGTGCCGGGTCGTGACTCAGGCTGCCTCCGATCTTGACCACCCACATGACTGTTGCCCTCGTGTCCAGTTGAGTGCCCGGCCGGGTCGCGTCGTTTCGCAACCTCGTTCATCACCGAACTTGTCCCGCTTGCCTTGTCGTGTCCACTGCCCCTCTTTGCGCTACTCGTGCGCCGGTGCGCCGCGTCCCCGGATTGCGCGCCGCGCCTCTCAACTCATGCCGCGCGCGCCGCGATATCACGCGCGCCGGGCCGTTGGGCGCCCGGCTCGCGCGCCGCGAGCAGCGCGACCGCCACGCTCGGCGCGCAGGTCGCCGCCCATGCCGCGCAAGCATCGGGCACGCCCGCCAGCGCGCCGAAATCGATATAGCCGCGCGCTTCGTCACGCGCCAATGCGGCGACGAGGAAGCGGCCGCAGCCGGCGCCCACCAGCGGCGCGGCCGCGAGCACCGGCTGCGCGGCGACCACCCGCATCAGGTTCGCGCCGATTTCGCGCACCTGCAGCGCGCGCCAGCGCCGCGCAAAGTGCAGCCATTCGACGTCCGACGCGTCGTGCGCGTCGTGCCCGATCATGCGCGCGAGCCGCGCGCGGCTCGCCGCCTGCGTTTTCGGCCCCTGGTCGGCGCTCGGCTGCACGTCGTGCAGCGGGTCCAGTTCGCCCGTCAGCCGGTAGACGTCGGCGGTCGTGGCAAACCATTCGTTCATCACGTTCAGCATGGCGCCGCCGAATTCGATCCGCTGCGCGACGCCGCACAACGGCGTGCGCACGACGCCGTGATACACGAGTTCGCCGGTCGCGAGCCGGCCCGCATCGCTCGCGGCACGAGCGACGACGCGGCCGTCGACGATCGGAATGATGTCGGTGGTGGTGCTGCCGATGTCGATCAGCAGCGCGTTCGCCATGCGGGTAGCGACCCAGCTCGCGGTCGCGAGCCAGTTCGCCGACGCGACGTGACGCCAGCCGGCCGCGCAGTCGGCGGCGGCGAGCCAGCCGGCGTCGCCGGCGTAGAAACGCAGTGAGGGACCGAGCCGCTGCGCGAGCGCGGCCACGATCGCGCGCACGCCTTCGGCGCGATCCGCGAACAGGTCGACCATCTCGCCGGTCATCGTCACCGCATGCTGCGCGGCGTCCGTGCGGGCCTGCGGCCAGCGCTCGAAGACGAGCTCGATCGTGCGGTGCAGATGGTCGAGCCCCTGCCAAAGCGGACACGGCCATTGCACGACGTCCAGCACGGCGTCGCTGCCGTCGACGAGCGACACCTTCACGTGCGCGCCGCCGACGTCCCAGCCGAACCGCGCCGCCGGGTTCGAACGGGCGGGGCTCAAGGGCGCACCTCGTACGTCGGCGGATTGGCGCGCGCCGCGCCGCAGCGCTCGATGCGCACGCCATGCGCGGCCAGCAGCGCGCGCGTCAGGCCGCTGCCGCGCGCCGCCGACAGCCCCGCATAAGCGACCGTCAAACGCGGATTCACTTCGATCACGACCGGCCCGAGTTGCGGATGCCACACGACATCGATGCCGACGAAGCCGCGCAAACCCGGGATGGCCCGCGCGACGCGATGCGCGAGCGTGTCGAGCGCGCGGCCCATGTCGCTGTGCTGGTCGATCTGATCGACCAGCACGCCGTCGAACTCGACGATCCGCGCAACATCACCCGACGCGTCGCCGCCGCTCAGCCCGATCTGCTGACGATTGATGCTGAGGAGCTTGGTAGCGTCGCCGCGGCAGATCAGCGACAGGCTCAACGGCTCGCCATCGATCCACGCCTGCAGCACCGGATTGCGCGCCGCCGCCGCACGCGCCTCGTACTCGGCGCAGGCATCGGCGAAGCGCTCGTACACGATGGTGTCGAGGCCGCCCGCGCCGTCGTCCGGTTTGACCACCCACCGGCCGTCGTGCTGCGCGGCTGAGTCGCCGGGTTCGAGCGCCGGCGTCGTCGCAATGCCATGCGCGGCAAGACACGCCGCGGTCGCGCTCTTGCTCGACGCGACGCGGATCGCTTCCTTCGCGCAGCCGAGCCAGCGCGCGGTGCCGACCGCATCGTGAAAGCGCAGCAGCAGCCCATCGCATTCCGGCGCGACGACCCACGCGTAATCGTGCTCACGCGCCGCGCGCGCGACGAACGCCGTCATCGATTCGCCGGGCGCGGCCATACAATGGGCCTCGCCCGCCCCTGGCGTTTCGAAGCGCGAGGTCGCGAACGTGACCTGCACGCCGTCGAGTTCACGCAGAGCGGCGACCAGCGCGTCGCGCATCACGCGTCCTTCGACGATCAGCGCGCTCAAATCGGCGAGACTGCCCGGGCCGGCGAGCTGGGGGTCGATGCCGCCGCCGGTGAGATACTCGTAGACAAAGATTCTGTTCAAAGGAAAGCGCCCCTATGCAGGTGATACCTGTTCTCGATCTGCTCGACGGCCAGGTCGTACGCGCCGTGCGCGGCGAGCGGAGCGCCTATCGGCCCATCCAGTCCCGCCTCGTCGCGACGAGCGACCCACTTGCCACCGCCCGCGCGCTGCTCGAAGCCAGCGGCGCGCGCACGCTCTATATCGCCGATCTCGGCGCCATCCTGCAGCGCGGCGCGCATGCTTCGACGCTCGCCGCATTGCGGGCCGCGCTGCCCGGCATCGAACTGTGGCTCGACGCGGGTTTCGCGGACTACGCGTCAATGCGCGCGCTATTCGAGCGCATCGACGACGCCATCGATCAACACGACAGCCCTGCTGCCGGTTCCCACCTCGCGACTCTCGTGCCTGTGTTCGGCTCGGAGACGCTGCGCGATATCCACGCACTGCACGCCGCTCAGCGCGCCGGTCTCGCGCCGATCCTGTCGCTCGATCATCGCGCGGGCGAACTGCTCGCCGCGGCCGCGCTCGACCGCTCGTCGGCGTGGTGGCCGTCGTGCGTGATCGCGATGACGCTCGACCAGGTCGGCAGCTACGCCGGCCCCGATCTCGCGACGTTCGAGCGCGTGCGCGCGCAGGCCGCCGCGCACACCACGCTGATCGGCGCGGGCGGCATCCGCAATCGCGACGATCTGGCCGCCGCGGCCGGCACCGGCGCAAGCGCCTGGCTGGTGGCCTCCGCGCTGCACGATCGACAGATCGACTGCGCGCATTCCGATTCCGCGTAGGCCTTCCATACAATTTCCATGCCACGCGTTCTGACAGCGCTGTCGGTAAACGCAACACGAGCCGGACTGTTCGCGCGTGACACTCTGCTTGACACTCTGCTCCAGAACGGCACACATTTTGTATGGCGCAGCGGGCCTTTGACGCCGCGCGCCGACGCAGGATCAGGCACGCTTGCCGCAGGGAACCGCGCACGTTCATCCGCTGAATGCAAAGCAGTACGACCGTAGGCGCGGCCCGCTTCAGCGCGGCGCTCGCCCGCCGAGGCGTGTCGAAAGATCGGCATGGAGCTTGCTAAACCTGCCCCATGCATAGCCCCTCCATCGATCCATCGCCCCCCAGCCCGAGCGCAACGCGCGCCGCGGCGCTCACACGCGACTGGATCTGTCCGTTCTGCCCTTTGCTGTGCGACGACCTGGCCGCCGCTGCCCACGACGACGGCACGCTCGATGTGCCGGACACCGAATGTTCGCGGCTCGCTCACGCGCTCGCGCAGTACGGCGCGACGGACGCGCAATGCGCTTGCACCGTCGATGGCAACGAAGTGGACAAGGATGCCGCGCTGGCGAGCGCCGCGCAGTTGCTCGCGAACGCGCGCCGCCCATTATTCGGCGGCCTCGCCACCGACGTCGCCGGCATCCGCGCGCTGTATCCGCTTGCCGCCGCCTGCGGCGCGATCCTCGATCATCTGCACGGCGATGCGCTGACGCCCGCGACGCTCGCTTTGCAAGACCGCGGCTCGCTCTTTACGACGCTCTCCGAAGTGCGCGCGCGCGCCGACCTGCTGGTGTTCTTCGGCTGTCAGCCGTCGCGGCGCTATCCGCGCTTTTTCACGCGCGCGCTGGCGGGGACCGAACTCGCGCGCGAGCTGGTCTTCGTCGGCTGCGAAGCGGACCCGACCGCAGCCGGCTTCGCGCAAACGCGCATCGACACGCTGCTGCCGGACACCGATCCGTACGACACGCTCGCGCTGTGGTCAGCGCTCGCGGAAGGACGCGACGCCGCCGCGCTCAGCCACGGCGATGGCAGCGCAGCCAAGGTGGCAACCGCGCTCGCGTCGTTGCACGCACGCATCGCCGGCGCGCGCTATACGGTGGTCGTCTACGAACCGGCCGCACTGCCCGCGCCGCACGCGGCGCTGCTGATCGAAGCGCTGAACCGGATCGTGAAGGCCGTGAATCGCACGACGCGCGCGGCATGTCTCGCGCTCGGCGGCGACGACGGCGCGTTGACGGTCAATCAGACCGTCACGTGGCTGTCCGGCTTGCCCTTGCGCACGCGCGTGTCGATGCCGGCGCACGCCGCGGGCACCGCGCTCGATCACGATCCGTACCGCTATCGGGCGGCTCGGCTGCTCGCCGAACGCGAAGTCGATGCGCTGCTGTGGATCGCGGGCTTCGCGCCGCACGCGTGGCCCGCGTCGCTCGATCCCGCGCTTGCCCTGATCGTGCTCGGTCATCCGGCGCTCGCCGATGCCGCCAGGGCACGCGGCGCGAACACCGTGTTCGTGCCGGTCGCGACACCAGGCGTCGATAGCGGCGGGCATCTGTTTCGCATCGACGGCACGGTCGTGATGCCGCTCACCGCCGCGCGTGGTGCCGCGCTGGAGTCGGTGGCGTCGATTGCCGCGAAGTTGAGCGGGCGATTGAGCGAACGCTCGAGTACGCGCGAGGATCAGCCATGACTCTCGTCCGGCTCAAGGGCGGCACGTTGTTCGACCCGATCCACAACGTCAACGGCGAGCGCCGCGACCTCACGTTCCGCGACGGCCGCATCGTCGACCTGCCCGCCACCACGCCCGTCGATCGTGAATACGACGCGACCGGCATGATCGTGATGGCGGGCGGCATCGACCTGCATTCGCATATCGGCGGCGGCAAGACCAATCTGTCGCGCCTGCTGCTGCCCGAGGACCATCGCGCCGATGCGCGGGGCGCCCATGCGCCGCGCGAGGCCGCCTACGAAGCCGCGCGCGACGACAACGGCCGCTACCTGCGCCTGCCGTCGTGCGGCGTCTGCACGCCGGGCACGCTCGCGACCGGCTACCGCTACGCCGAAATGGGCTACACGGCAGCGTTCGAGCCGGCGATGATGCCGTCCAACGCGCGCCACACGCACCTCGAAATGGGCGACACGCCGATCATCGATCACGGCGCGTACGTGATGCTCGGCAACGACGAGCTGTTCCTGCGGATGCTCGCCGCGCGCGACGACTTCGAACGTCTGCGCGATTACGTCGGCTGGACGATCGACGCGAGCAAGGCGCTCGGCGTCAAGGTGGTCAACCCCGGCGGCATCTCGGCGTTCAAGTTCAACCAGCGCTCGCTAAACGTCGACGAGCCGCACGCGCACTACGGCATCACGCCGCGCGACGTGCTGCGCACGCTGACGCGCGCGCTGACCGAGCTGCGCGTGCCGCATCCGCTGCACGTGCACACGAGCAACCTCGGCGTGCCCGGCAACCTCGCCTCGACCATCGCGACGATGGACGCCGCCGACGGCCTGCCGATCCATCTGACGCATATCCAGTTTCACAGCTATGGCACCGAGGGTTCGCGCAAGTTTTCGTCGGGCGCGCGGCAGATTGCCGAGGCCGTGAACGCGCGGCCGAACGTGTCGATCGACGTCGGCCAGATCATCTTCGGACAGACCGTCACGGCCTCCGGCGACACGATGATGCAGTTCCGCAACGCGCCGCTCGCGCGGCCGCACAAGTGGGTGGTGGGCGATATCGAGTGCGACGCGGGTTGCGGCGTGCTGCCGTTCCGTTATCGCGAACAGAGCTACGTGAACGCGCTGCAATGGATCATCGGCCTCGAAATCTTCCTGCTCGTCGACGACCCGTGGCGCGTCGCGATGACCACCGATCATCCGAACGGCGGACCGTTCACGAGCTATCCGCATCTGATCCGCCTGCTAATGGACAAGCCGTTTCGCGATGAGCAGCTTGCGAAGCTGCATCCCGAAGCGCAGGTCGCCAGCGCGCTGCCGGAGCTCAAGCGCGAATTCTCGCTGTACGAGATTGCGATCATCACGCGCGCCGGTCCCGCGCGTCTGCTCGGTCTACGCGATCGCGGCCATCTCGGCGCGGGCGCGGCCGCGGATATCGCCGTCTATCGCGACGAGCCGGACCGCGAGCGGATGTTCACGTCGCCAGCCTATGTGTTCAAGGACGGCGAACTGGTCGCGCGCGACGGCACGCTGGTCGCGACGCCGACGGGCGGTATCCATTTCGTCGCGCCGGAATTCGATCGCGGCATCGAGACAACGCTGCGCGCGTATAGCGACGCGAACCTCGCGAGCAACTTCGCGCACGCCGCGATCAGCGACGACGAAGCCTGCCGCTGCTGCCGCGGCGGACGACTATTGCCCGTCGAATGTCTAACCTGACGCGTCCACGATGAACGCACCCGCCCCGCTCGACATCAACGGCACCGCGATCGACGCGACCTTCGCCGAAGCCTTTCCAATGAAGGCGACCCGGCTCGTGATCACCGCGCACACGGCGAGCTGGGCGATGCACGCGGCGAACTCGCTGGCGGGCTTCGCGACCTCGGTGATCGGCTGCGGCTGCGAGGCGGGCGTCGAGCGTGCGCTCGCGCCCGATGCCACGCCCGACGGCCGGCCCGGCGTCGCGGTGCTGTTGTTCGCGGTGTCGTCGAAGGAGCTCGCGAAGCAGATCGGGCGGCGCGTCGGCCAATGCGTGCTCACCTGTCCGAGCACGGCCGTCTACGGCGGCATCGATCCGGCCACGAGCCGCGCGCCGCTGTCCGACCCGGCGCCGCTCGGCAGCGGACTGCGCTTTTTCGGCGACGGCTGGCAGATCGCGAAGATGATCGACGCGGGGAACCGACCCACGCGTTACTGGCGCGTGCCGGTGATGGACGGCGAGTTCGTCTGCGAAGACACGGCGGCGACGGTCAAGGCCGTCGGCGGCGGCAACCTGCTGCTGCTCGCGCGCGACCTCGGCGCCGCGCTCGCGGCCGCCGAAGCCGCGGTCGACGCGATGCGCCGGCTGCCGAACGTGATCATGCCGTTTCCCGGCGGCATCGTGCGCTCGGGCTCGAAGATCGGCTCGAAGTACGCGGGCGCGACCGCGTCGACCAACGACGCGTTCTGCCCGAGCCTGACCGGCCTCGCGCGGCGCATCGAGTTGAGCGCGGACGTTGGCTGCGTGCTGGAGATCGTCATCGACGGTCTGACCGACGCCGACGTCGGCGCGGCGATGACGGCCGGGATCGGCGCGGCCGCCGGACTCGGCCGCGCGGCCGGCGTGCTGCGCATTTCGGCGGGCAACTACGGCGGCAAGCTCGGGCCGTACCACTTTCATCTGCACGAACTGGCTGCGGGGCTCAACGGGAGTCACGCATGAGCACGACCATGTTGCGCGTGACGACACCACCCGGCTTTCGCGTCGATGCCGCAGCGCTGTCACCCTCGGCGCTGGCCAGCATGAGCTTGGCCGAGATCGAGCGCATCGTGCTGCCGGCCGGCAACGAGCGCTGTGCGGTCGGCGACGTCTTCGAGGTTTCGCGCGACGACGCGCCTGCGTCCGGCGACGACATGGCCACGCTGCTGATCGACGACGCCGCGCGGTGGCTCGACCGGCTCGGCGCGCAGATGGATGGCGGACGGCTCGTCGCGCGCGGCTCGGTCGGCGACTACAGCGGCTTCAGAATGAGCGGCGGCTTGCTTGAAATCGACGGCGACGCGGGGCACTTCACCGGCTGCGAAATGCGCGGCGGACGCGTGACGGTGCGCGGCGACAGCGGCGACTTCGCCGCCGGCGCACTGACGGGCGATATGGAAGGCATGAGCGGCGGCACGCTGACGATCCACGGCAACGCGGGCGCGCGGCTCGCCGACCGGATGCGCCGCGGCCTCGTGCTGGTCGGCGGCAACGCGGGCGATTTCGCGGCGTCGCGGCTGGTGGCGGGGACCGTCGGCGTGGCGGGGCAACTGGGCGCGCATTATGCCTATGCAATGAGGCGTGGCACGCTGCTGCTCGCACAACGGCCGGAGCCACTGCCGCCCCCTACTTTCACCGGCGGCGGACACGGTTTCGACGTATTCTGGTCATTGCTCATACGCAGTCTCGCGGCCGAAATCGCGCCGTTTTCGCAGTGGCGCGCCGACCGTCTGCCGGTCCGCTTCACGGGCGACCTCGCGGTCGACGGCCGCGGTGAAATACTGATCGTCGGCTGACGCAGCGCTATGTCGGCCGCGACTGAAACGGTGTTCGGCAAAAAAGAAACGTCCCGCAACGATGTTGCATGGAGACAGGGCATGACGACAGCGGATTCTGCAAACGCGAAGCCTGATATCGACGTCAACGCAAATGCCGGCGCCGGCGGCCCGCGCTATGCCGGGCTGCTGATAGCGCTGCACTGGCTGATCGCGCTCGGCATCGTCGGGCTGCTCGCGCTCGGGCTTTATATGGTCGGATTGCCGAAGGGCTTGCCTGTCAAGGCGACGCTGATCAATCTGCACAAGTCGCTCGGACTGACGGTTTTCCTGCTGGTGCTTTTGCGCATCGTCGCACGGCTGGTCCTTCACCGGCCTCCGCTGCCGCCGATGCCACCGTGGCAACGCGCCGCCGCGCGCACTACGCAGGGTCTTTTATATGTCGGCATGGTGGCGATGCCGCTTGCCGGGTATCTCGGCTCGTCGTTCAACACCTACGGCACCCGCTTCTGGGGCATCCTGCTGCCGAAGTGGGGCTGGGACGACGCGCATCTGCGCGCACTGTTCTTCGGCCTTCACCACGCCATCGGCTTCGCGCTGATCGCGCTGATCGTGCTGCACGTGGCGGGCGCGTTCAAGCATCAGTGGATCGATCGCGACAACCTGCTCGCGAGGATGCTGCCATGACGATGCGAAGCTTATCGCGCCACACGCAGGCGACCGCCGCGCTCGAAGTCCATACGCTGCGCACGCGCGATGGCCATCGCGTGTGGTATGCGCTCGCCGGCGCGCGCGACGGCGTGCCGGTCGCGGTGCTGCACGGCGGCCCGGGCAGCGGCAGTCAGCCCGGCGTGCTGCGGCTGTTCGATCTGCGGCGCTTTCGCGTCGTGCTGATCGACCAGCGAGGCACCGGTGCCTCGACGCCGCACGGCAGCGTGCGCCACAACCGCACCGACTATCTGATCGCCGATCTCGAAGCGATTCGCGCGCGGCTCGGCTTCGCGCGCTGGGGCGTACTCGGCGGATCGTGGGGCGCGGCGCTCGCGCTCGCGTATGCGGGGCAGTGTCCGCGGTCGGTGACGGGCGTCGTGCTGCGCGGCCTGTTCCTGACGTCCGCGCGCGAAGTGCGCGGTTTGTTCATCGGGTCACGCAAGCGTGCGCCGCGTGCGTGGTCGAGACTGCGTGCCGCTGCTCGCTGCGAGCAGCCCGCGACACTGGCCGCGCGTTGCGGCGACACCTTGCAATACGGCGCGAATGAAGCACGGCAACGCGCGCTCGCGCTGGCCTGGCGCGGCTATGAAAACGCGGTGCTCGCGAGCGCATCGCCGCGAGGCGCCGCACAACGACGTGCGAACCTGAGAAACCCACGCGAATCCCAACGCCACGCGCGCAAGCTGATCGGCAAATACCGGATTCAGGCGCACTACCTCGCGCATCGCTGCTGGCTCGGCGAGACGCGTTTGCTGTCGCTCGCGCGCCGCGCGGCAGCGGCCGGGGTATCGATTGCGGCCGTGCATGGTGGGCGCGATCCGGTGTGTCCGCGCGGCAATCTGCGACGTCTGTCGCGCGCGGTTCCGTCGGCGCGCGTCGAGTCTGTCAGCGCGGCGGGTCATCTGGCGAGCGACCCCGCGCTGCATGCATGCGTCGCGCAGGCGCTCACCGCGATGTTCGCTCCCACCGTCGAAGAGGGGCGCAGCAGCATGCGTCGCGCGGCATGAAGATCAAGGTACTCGGCTCGTCGGCGGGCGGCGGCTTTCCGCAGTGGAACTGCAATTGCCGCAATTGCGACGGAGTGCGGCGCGGCACGGTGAAGGCGACGCGCCGCACGCAGTCGTCGATCGCGGTCAGCGCGAACGGCGAGGACTGGCTGCTCGTCAATGCATCGCCCGATCTGCTCGCGCAGATCGCCGCGCATCCCGAACTTCAACCCGCGCGGCGCGCGCGCGACAGCGGCATCGCCGCGGTGCTCGTGATCGACGCGCAGATCGACCACGTGACCGGCCTCTTGATGCTGCGCGAACGCGACACCGCGCTGCCGCTATACGCAACCGATGCGGTCTGGCAAGACCTCCGCTCCGGCTTTCCGGTCGCGCCGATCCTGTCGCACTACTGCGGAGTCGAGCACCGCCGTATCGCGCTCGACGGCGCGCCGCTCGCCGTCGACGCGCTGCCCGGCATCCGCATCGACGCGCTGCCGCTGTCGAGCAAGGCGCCGCCGTACTCGCCGCATCGCGATGCGCCGGAGCGCGGCGACAACATCGGACTCGTGCTGACGAACCTGCAATCGGGCCGGCGCGTGTTCTACGCGCCGGGGCTCGGCGCGATCGAGCCGCACGTGCTCGCGGCGATGCGAGAGGCCGATCTGCTACTCGTCGACGGCACGCTGTGGACCGGCGACGAAATGATCCGCCTCGGCCTGTCGAAGAAGACCTCGGCGGATATGGGCCATCTGCCGCAGAGCGGTGCGGGCGGCATGATCGAGACACTCGATTCGCTCGGCGCGAAACGCAAAGTGCTGATCCATATCAACAACACGAATCCGATCCTGATCGAAGACGGCCCCGAGCGGCGCGTGCTAGTCGAGCATGGCATCGAGGTCGCGTACGACGCAATGAGCTTCGAGCTTTGAAGCGCGCAGTGAAGAGTACGGAGCGATGCGGTAACGAGGCGCGGCTGTGAACGACGATAAAACGGAGACGGCATGAACGCGAAAGACATTCAGGACACGACACCAATACGCGACGTGAGTACGACGGGAACTCAAGGCATCGACCGACCCGCCTGGAGCCGTGAAGAATTCGAGGCGCAGTTGCGCGCGAAGGGCACCGCCTATCACATCCACCATCCGTTCAACGTGAAGATGAATAGCGGCGGCTGCTCGCGCGAGCAGATTCGCGGCTGGGTCGCGAACCGCTTCTACTACCAGATCAACATTCCGCTGAAGGATGCGGCCGTGCTGTCGAACTGTCCGGACCGCGAGACGCGCCGCCGCTGGGTGCTGCGCATTCTCGATCACGACGGCTACGACGGCGCGGAAGGCGGCATCGAAACCTGGGCGCGTCTCGCGGATGCG
The DNA here is from genome assembly GCF_014201005.1 of Paraburkholderia lebeckiae. Taxonomy (NCBI): domain Bacteria; kingdom Pseudomonadati; phylum Pseudomonadota; class Betaproteobacteria; order Burkholderiales; family Burkholderiaceae; genus Paraburkholderia; species Paraburkholderia lebeckiae. The sequence goes on from NZ_JACHDK010000007.1 coordinate 115,518, forward strand.
GTCGGCCTCACGCGCGACGAACTGTGGTCGCTCGAACACGTGACGCCGGGCGTGCGCTTCGCCGTCGATGCGTATGTGAATTTCGCGCGCCGCGCGCCGTGGCAGGAAGCGGTGTGCTCGTCGCTGACCGAAATGTTCGCGCCGCAGGTGCATCGCGACCGGCTCGCGAGCTGGCCCGAGCACTATCCGTGGATCGAACCCGAGGGCCTCGCGTACTTCCGCTCACGCATTTCGCTCGCGCAGCGCGATGTGCGGCACGGACTCGAGGTCACGCTTGCCCATTTCACGCGACGCGATCAGCAGGAACGGGCGCTCGACATCCTGCAGTTCAAGCTCGACATTCTGTGGACCATGCTCGACGCGATCGAGAAGGCGTTTCCGCAATGAACGACTCGACACGCGCCGACCCCGCCACGCCGCTCGCGATCGCGAAGCCATTCCGCCTGCAATGGGAGCCCGCGCAGAACGCGCACGTGCTGCTGTACCCCGAGGGCATGGTGAAGCTCAATCAAAGCGCGGGAGAAATCCTCAAGCGCTGCGACGGCACACGCGACATCGATACGCTGATCGCCGAGCTCGAACAGGCGTTCCACACGACCGGCATCGGCAGCGAGGTGCGGGCCTTCATCGCCGACGCGCATGGGCGCGGCTGGCTGGAGTAGCGCGATGACCGATCTTTCTCAAGCTGGCTCTCAACCCGGCGCGCAAGCGCAAAGCGACGCGGCCGCCGTCGTGCCGCCGCCGCTGTGGCTGCTCGCGGAGCTGACCTATCGCTGTCCGCTGCATTGCGCGTTCTGCTACAACCCGCTCGACTACACCGATCACAACCGCGAACTGACCACCGTGCAATGGCTCGACGTGCTGCGCGAGGCGCGCGCGCTCGGCGCGGTGCAGCTCGGCTTTTCGGGCGGCGAGCCGCTGGTGCGCGACGACGTCGAAGTCCTCGTCGAAGAAGCGCACAGGCTCGGCTTCTACACGAACCTGATCACGTCGGGCGTCGGTCTCACCGATCAGCGCCTCGGCGATCTGAAGGCCGCCGGGCTCGATCACATCCAGCTGTCCTTCCAGGATTCGACGCAGCAGTTGAACGACTTCCTGAGCAGCACGCGCACCTTCGAGCTGAAGCAGCGCGTCGCCGTCGCACTCAAACGGCACGGCTTTCCGATGGTGATGAACTGCGTGCTGCATCGCTACAACCTGCCGCATGTCGACAAGATCATCGAGATGGCATTGGCTCTCGGCGCCGAATATCTGGAGCTGGCGAACACGCAGTTCTACGGCTGGGCGCGCGAGAACCAGGCGCAACTGATGCCGACGCAACAGCAGCTCGAAGAAGCCGAAGCGGTGGTCGCGCGCTATCGCCGCACGCATGGCGAGCGCTGCAAGATCTTCTTCGTCGTGCCCGACTACTTCGAGCGGCGTCCGAAGCGCTGCATGAACGGCTGGGGCGCGGTGTTCCTCGGCGTCGCTCCCGACGGCGCGGCGCTGCCGTGTCACGCGGCGCGCGGCCTGCCCGGCCTGACGCTGCCGAACGTGAAGGACATGCCGTTGCGCGAGATCTGGTACGACAGCGACGCATTCAACCGCTTTCGGGGTTTGCAGTGGATGAAGGAGCCGTGCCGCAGCTGCGATGAAAAGGAACATGACCTCGGCGGCTGCCGCTGCCAGGCCTTCCTGCTGACCGGCGACGCGGCCAACGCCGACCCGGTCTGCGACAAGTCGCCGTTTCACGACACCGTGGTCAAGATCGTGCGGCGTGCAGCATCGGGATCTGCATCGGAAACCGGGGCGACAGCAGCGGCCCGCGAACAGCCGATCCTGTTCCGCAACGACGCCAACTCACGCAGGTTCGCGGCCGCTGCCCGCGATCCCGACGCCGGCGGCGATAACCGGGCGTCACCCGGAGTCCAATCATGAGTGCCGACACCATCTCCGTTCTGCTCGTCGACGACCATGCAGTGGTGCGCGAAGGCTACCGGCGTCTGCTCGAACTGAATGCCGACGTCGAGGTCTGCGGCGAAGCGGGCGACGCCGCGCAGGCCTACCAGCGTTTTTGCGCGCTGCGGCCCGACGTGGTCGTGATGGATGTGTCGCTGCCGGGCGCAAGCGGCATCGAAGCGATGCGGCGCATGCTCGCGCGCGAACCGGACGCGCGCGTGCTGATCTTCAGCGTGCACGAGGAATCGATCTTCGTGCGGCGCGCGCTCGACGCGGGCGCGCTCGGCTACGTGACCAAGGCAAGCGCGCCCGACGTGCTGGTCGAAGCGGTGCGCTCGATTGCGCGGCGTGCCGGCTACCTGAGCCCGGACATCTCGCAGGCGCTCGCGCTGCGCACCGCGTTCAACGAAGGGCCGCCGGGGCGTCAGTTGTCGGCGCGCGAGTTCGAGGTGCTGCGGCTGCTCGTGCAGGGCTATACGCTTCCGAGCATCGCCGAAAGGCTGGGCCTGAGTCAGAAGACGGTGGCCAACCACCAATCGGTGATCCGGCAGAAGTTCGGCGCCGACAACGGTGTACAGCTCGCGCAGATGGCAAGCCGCCTCGGGCTTCAGTTCACGGGCTCGGCCAGCCCCGCGTGAGCGGGCACGCGCGCGCAGAACAGAAAACCGCTCTGCGGCTTGCTCGCGATGTGAAATTCGCCGCCGAGCGCCTCGACGCGTTCGCGCATGCCAATCAGCCCGAGCCCGCTGCGCGGCTTCGACAGATCGGTGCCGGGGCCGTCGTCGGCCATCGTGACGACGATCTCGTCGATCTGCGTGCCGTTGCGTTCGCGCGGCGCGCGCACCATGAACAGTTCGACGCGCGAGCGGCGCGCGAACTTCGACACATTCGTCAGTCCTTCCTGCACGAGCCGGTACAGCGTGATCGTCAGCGCATCGCTGAGGCCGCTGAAATCCCCTTCGATCGTCATCGAGAACGACGCCTCGGGCAAACGCTCGCGCCAGCCGTCGACGCAATGTTCGAGCGCGGTCGGCAAGCCGAATTCGTCGAGACCGATCGGCCGCAGGCGGCGGATCATGCCGCCGATCTCGCGGTACACATGCGTCGCGCTCTGCATCAGCCCAAGCGCGATGCGATGAATTTCCGGCTCGCGCTCGCCCGATAGATCGCGGATGCGCGCCGCGTCGAGCGAGATCGCGTTCAGGTATTGACCCAGCTCGTCGTGCAGCTCGCGCGCCAGATGGCGGCGCTCCAGTTCCTGCGCCTGCAGCGCCTGACTGGCAAGGCGCCGGTTGTCGGCGAGCAGCCGTTCGGCCTGTTCCTCGAGCATGCGGCGATGGCGCGCTTCGCGGCGCGCATCGCGATAGCGGCGCCACGCGAACCACGCGAGCGCGATCGACAGCGCGAACAGCGTGCCCGGCAACTCGTCGAGCTGGAAGCGCTCCATGCCACGCGTGAACCGGTAGACCTTTTCGCTGAGATCGAAGGCGGCGCCGAGCACCGCCGCGAGCACGGTCACGGCGACGACCCAGCCGAGGTCGCGCCATATCGGCGACGATGGCGGCGCTCGGTCAGCGGAAGAGGAATGGATCGGTTCGCTTGACATGACGCTTGCATTCTACTCAGCGCCGGCACGCGCAGCGGGTTTTGCGCGAGTTTGGGAACGCTTCCCCGGCAGATCGGGAAAAGCTCCCGCACGTCTTACAGACGCGTATGCGAAGCTTTACACCAACGTCAAACAACGCGCGACACGCGCATATATCAAGCCGGCAGGAGTCAATAACGATGAGCATGCGATCACAAGCACGCCGCAAACGCCGGCTTCAGCGGCGTGCCGGCATCACCTTCTGCGTCGGCGGCGCGCTCGCCGGTCTGTCCACGAGCGTATGGGCGCAGGCGGAGCCGCCAGTCGCGGCGTCGGCGCCGGCCTCGGCGTCTTCCGCTGCCTCTTCCAAGGCAGCCGACGACAACGCCAGCAGCAACACGACACCTACCACGACCCTCGCGCCGATCGTCGTCGTAGGCACCACGCCGCTGCTCGGCATCGGCACGCCGCTCACGCTGGTGCCGGCCAACGTGCAGACGGTCCACGCGGCCGATATCCAACGGCAGGGCCGCCAGACACTCAGCGACTACCTCGCGGCGAATCTGCCTAGCGTCACGATCTCCGACGCGCAGGGCAACCCGTATCAGATGAACCTGTTCTATCGCGGCTTCACCGCGTCGCCGCTGCTGGGCACGCCGCAAGGTTTGTCGGTATTCGTCGACGGCGTGCGCGTGAACGAACCGTTCGGTGACGTCGTGAACTGGGACCTGCTGCCGCAACAGGCGATCGACACGATGCAGCTGATCCCCGGCTCCAATCCGACTTTCGGCTTCAATACGCTCGGCGGCGCGCTGTCGATCACGACGAAAAACGGCAAGGACAATCCGGTCGGCGAGGCCGAAATACAGGGCGGCTCGTGGGGACGCAAGGCCGCGCAGATCGAACAGGGCGGCACGATCGGCCAGAACCTCGACTACTACTTCACCGCCAACGCCGCGAACGACAACGGCTGGGCCGAGCAGAACGAGAGCCGCATCCGCCAGGCGTTCGGCAAGCTGCGCTATACCGACGCCGACACGACGCTGTCCTTATCGGCCGGCGGCGCGGACAACGATCTGCACGGCGCGCAAACCATTCCGCGCTCGTTCCTCGGTAACCCGAGGCAACCGTACACGTATCCCGATCGGAATCAGAACAGCGCCGGCTACCTGACGCTGTCGGGAGATCATTACTTCAACGACAACGTCGAGCTGAGCGGCAACGCGTACTACCGGCACTTTCGCAATGCCAACACCAGCAGCAACGTCAACAACGACTACGGCACGATCAATCCCGACGGCACCGTCGATACGTTGCAGGCGACCAACGTACAGTCCACCGTGACGACCGACAGCTACGGCGCGAGCCTGCAACTGACGCTGCTCGGCAAGCTCGGCGGCATGCGGAACCAGTTCATCGCGGGCATGGCCGTCGACGCCGCCGACTCGCGCTTCACGCAGTCGTCGCAGGACGCGGCGTTTACCGATTCGCGCGCGACGGTCGGCATCGGGAATTTCGCACAGCAGACCAACGCGAACACGCACAACACGAACTACGGCATCTACCTGACGGACACGCTCTCCCTGACGCCGCAGTGGTCGCTGACGCTGTCGGGCCGCTACAACTGGGCCGATGCGACGATCGGCGACGAATCCGGCACGCAGCCGCAGCTCGACGGCCACCATACGTTCTCGCGCTTCAATCCGGCGGTCGGCATCAACTGGAATCCGACGCCGGCGCTCACCGCCTACGCGACCTACAACGAGGGCATGCGCTCGCCGACCGCAATCGAGCTGGCCTGCGCCGATCCGAACGCGCCGTGTTCGCTGCCTAACGACTTCATCTCCGATCCGTCGTTGCAGCCGGTCATTTCGAAGACCTATGAAGTCGGCGCGCGCGGCAGGATCGGCGGCAACACGACATGGAGCGCGGCTGCCTACAGCACGACGCTCGACAACGACATCGAGTTCATCAGCAGCAACGGTGCGGGTAGTTCGCGGGGCTTTTTCCAGAACGTCGGGCGCACGCGCCGGCAAGGCGTCGAACTGGCTGGGCAGACGAAATATGGGCCGTTCACAGTGACCGGCAGCTATAGCTACGTCAACGCGACCTACCAGTCGACATGGGTCGAAAGCAGCCCCAGCAACTCGAGCGCCGACGCGAACGGCAACATCACCGTGCATCCCGGCGACCACATCCCGAGCATTCCGGCGACGACCGTCAAGCTGCGGCTCGATTACGCGGCCACCGCGAAATGGCGAATCGGCACGAACCTGACGTGGCGCGGCAGCATCTACGCGCAGGGCGACGAAAACAACCAGGACGTGAACGGCAAGATCTCCGGCTACCTGTTGATCGATATGGACACCTCGTATCAGGTGACGAAGCAGTTGCAGGTGTTCGCGTCGGTGTCGAACCTGCTCGACAAGCGCTATGCGAGCTTCGGCGCGCTCGGGGAGAACTTTTTTACCGGGCCGGGCAATACGTTCAACGGCGCGGCGCCGGTCAACGAGCAGTTTGTTGGGCCCGGTGCGCCGAGGGGGTTCTGGGTGGGGATGAGGTATGCGTGGAAGTAGTGACGTCTGGCGCGGCGGATCGCATGGCTTCAGTCTTTCCGCCACCTGAGGCTTTATCACGAGCGCAATGCCCGGGAACACGGCTCGGTTTTTGAGGAATAAGTACGCCTCGTCGCGGCACCCGTAAGCCCGGCGTTCGATGCCTAACGACTTCGTGCTCGCCAAATCGAGTTCATGAGCGACGTGGCCTATGCTCAGTCGTGGTGGTGCCGGGTCACGGTCAACATTTTTAATTTAAGACAGATCCGTTTTGATAAACATTGACAATAAACGTTAAAAAAATGGCAGGCTTGTGACTCCTGTCTTTACCACGACAAAACACTAATCGGTTCTCTCGGCATTCCAATGAAGGCGGCTTGATGTCGCCTTTTTCAATTACACGGCGAGAAACAGACGTTTATTCGTTTGCATATCCCTTCTGCGCATATTGGCGCTTTGCGTCGATCAGACAATTCCCGTTTCTGATTTCTGTTGTTGCTTCGCACTGCATTGACAATATTTAACTTACCCGAGCGGTGGTATGAGGTATTTTTCGGCAGGTTAAAAAAATACGCTATGCAGAATGAACAAGAACATGTTCAGGCTGGTTTTCAGCCAGTGCCGGAGTATGCTCGTCGCTGTTGCGGAAACCGCCATTGCCCACGGCAACGCAAGTCAGGGCGAGACCCATTCATCGGCCTCACGGCGCCCGATCACACTGTTCGCCATGCGTCACGCAGCTTTCGCCGCGCTGGTGCTGTGCGGACTCGCACCTGTTCTCGCGGATGCGCAGATCGTGCCCTCGGGCGCGCACGCGCCGAATGTCATCCAGACGCGCAATGGTCTGCCGCAGGTCGATATCAACAAGGCGTCGAATGCGGGTGTTTCGGTTAATACGTATTCGCAGTTCGATGTGCAGAAAAACGGCGCGATCCTGAACAACTCGCCCGTTATCACGAACACGCAGCTCGCAGGACAGGTGAGCGGTAACCCGAATCTTTCGCCAGGCCAGTCCGCGCGGATCATTCTCAACCAGGTCAACAGCAATTCGCCCAGCCAGTTGCGCGGCTATCTCGAAGTGGCGGGCAACAGGGCCGAAGTCGTCGTGGCAAACGGTTCGGGGATCGTGGTCGATGGCGGCGGCTTCATCAATACCACGCGCGGCATTCTCACCACCGGTACGCCGATGCTCGATGCGGGCGGCAACCTGAGCGGTTTCAACGTAACTGGCGGCATGATTACCGTCCAGGGCGCGGGCCTGGACGCGACCAATATTGATCAGGTGGACCTGATCTCCCGCGCGGTGCAGGCTAACGCGGCCATCCGCGCCAACGACCTGAATGTCATCACCGGCGCGAATCAGGTCAGTCACGACACGCTTGCGGCCACCCCTATTGCGGGCGATGGTCCCGCGCCGGGCGTGTCTATCGACGTGAGCCAGCTTGGCGGCATGTACGCCAACCGTATCCTGCTGGTGGGCACCGAGAACGGTGTCGGCGTGTCGAATGCGGGCGTTATCGCCGCCCAGGCGGGTGACCTGACGCTCACGACGCAGGGGAAGGTGGTTCTCACCGGCAAGACAACGGCGAGCGGCAATCTTGCGGTGTCAGCGGCGGGCGATGTGGACAACAGCGGGTCGACCTACGCGCTGCAGAACCTGACCATCAGTGCGGGGAACGTCACGTCAACCGCCACCCTCGGCGCGGGCATCAATGCGGATGGCAGCGTTGGCCAGAGCGGCGACCTGACCCTGAGCGCGGCAGATACCCTTTCCGCGACAGGCCAGAACATCGCGGGTGGCAATGCCACGCTTCAGGGCAACAACGTAACGCTTACGGGCAGCCAGAGCGCTGCTAACGGCGCGCTCAATGTTTCCGCCGCACAGACGCTTGACACCAGTGCGGCGACGCTCAACGCGACGCAGCTATCGCTGGCGGCAGCGAACCTCACCAACCACGGCGGCACGCTCACGCAGACCGGCACCGGGCCGACAACCGTCAATGTATCCGGTACGTTCGACAACACGAACGGATCGCTGGCGACGAACAGTTCCAGCCTCACGCTCGCGCCCGCTGCGCTCATCAACGACGGCGGCAGGATTACGGATTCCGGGACCGGCACCCTGTCCATTGCCGCCGGTTCGCTGTCGAACAACGCGGGCACCATCGCCACGAATGGCTCGCTGGACGTCCACGGGGGCGTGGTATCGAACCGGGGCGGGACGCTGGCGGGGCAATCGTCCGCGACGTTTCAGGTGGCCTCGCTCGATAACAGCGCAGGCGGCTATGTCGGCGCACGCGACGTATCGATAAGCGGCACGGGCACGCTGAACAATGCGGGCGGCACGGTGCAGGCCAACGACGTGCTCGACGTGTCAGCGCAGAGCGTCGCGAACGATGGCGGCACGATTGTGAACGGCGGCACCGGAGCCACGACGGTGAGCGCCAGCGGCGCACTCACGAACACCGGCAACGGACTGATCGGCGGCAACGGTGACGTGTCCGTCGCGGGAGGCAGCGTCAACAATGCGGGCGGTACGGTCACCGCATCCGGGGCGACAACCGTGCAGTCCGGCAGCACGCTCGACAATTCAGCGGGTCTGATCCAGGGCAACGGCAGCGTATCGGCCTCGGCATCGGGCGCGCTCGTCAATGCCGGTGGCCAGATCGAATCGGACGGCGCGGGTACGACATTGCAGGTGTCGGGCGCATCGGTGGACAACACCAATGGCCGTATCGCCAATGTCGGCACAGGCGCGACGACCATCAGCGCGGCAACCATCACGAACGCCAACACGGGCGGCTTGAGCGGTGCCGGCACGATCGGCGGCAACGGTGACGTGACTGTGAACGCGCAGACGCTGTCGAACACGGACGGCGCACAGATCGTGTCAGGTCACGACCTGACGCTGAACGCGACGCAGTCGGTGAGTAACACGGGCGGCACACTCTCGGGTGCGAATAACCTCACGCTCGACCAGGCGGGCGCGACGGTCGTGAACCAGAATGGTTCGATCCACGCCAACGGTGCGCTCGGTCTGAACGTGGCGACGCTCGACAACACGTCGGGACGGATCGGCAATGACAACGGTAGCGGTGGCAGCGTTGCCATCACGGCTGGCACGCTGGCAAATCAGGGCGGCGCAATCGGCAGCGACCAGGACCTGAGCGTCGCGACGAACCAACTGACCGGTGACGGCCGCATCGTGGCGGGCCGCGACGGCGCAGTAACCATCAATGGCGACTACACGCTCGACACCGCCAACCTGATCCAGGCGAATCACGATCTGAGCTTCACCACAGCAGGCAGCTTCACGAACCAGGGGACGCTCGGCGCGGTCAACGCGCTGACGGTCAATGCGGCGAACGTGGACAACCAGGCGGGCGCGGACCTCAATTCGGCCAGCACCACCGTCAACGCGGCGAACGCGATCACCAATGAAGGCCGCATCGAGGGCGACACCGTTACGACGAATAGCGCCACTCTGACCAACACCGCCACCATCATCGGCAATATCGTCACGGCGAACGCCAGCCAGTCCATTGTGAACACCGGCCCCGCCGCCATCATGGCCGCCGCTTCGCAACTGAACCTGCACTCGCCCGGCGATATCTCGAACACGGGCGGCGCAAACCTGTTCAGCCTGGGCGATATCAACATCGCCGCCGATGCGACGCGCGACGGTAACGGTCTGCTCGCGAACCGTAGTAATTCAGTCACCAACGACCAGTCCACCATCGAGGCGCAGGGCAATATCGAAGTCGCGACGCAGGCATTGACGAATTCGCGGCCCGCGCCCACGGTTGAGACAGTGACCACCGATGTTGAGACTGAACACCAGACCAAGCGCGGCAAGTACATCATCTGTCCGACCGGTGGTCCGATTCCGGCCTGTTCCAATCCCACCTGGAGCGATGGCTACAAGAATCCGCTCGACGCAACGTTCAGCGCCTCGCAGATCGTGTCGCAGACCTCGGGGCCGAATGCGACCGACAACGTGCTGGTCGTCAACGTCAACGGTCAGCAGCAGACGATCTGGTACAACACACTGACGAAGAACGCTGACGGTTCGGTCACCGTCAACTACTGGGACGACTACGACCCGAACATCAACTACCTGCCATCGACCGAATACCCGACGTTCAGCGGTGGACATAATGGTTATCAGGTCGTCGAGGTCGCGAGAGACACGACGACCACCACGCAGCGGGACCAGGTAACCGGTCCGCAGGGCCAGCAGGCGCAACTGCTGGCGGGCGGCAACCTGACGCTGGCGAACGTCGGTACGCTCAACAACAGCTATAGTGCGATCGCAGCGGGCGGCTTGATCCAGATCGGTTCCAGCCAGCAGGACGGCGAGATTGTCAACGGGAGCGGCAATTACGGCGGCACGCTGGTGAACAATACCGGACAGACGCTGTACCAGTACCAGCGTCAGGACATCGTTTCCACCTATGCGTGGAACGTGGACACCAGCCAGGACCGGCAGACGGTGACGGAACCGTCTATCGTCCTGACGCCTGTGGCGATCGGTGGCACGGGCGGCACGATCATCGCGAATAACGCGGTCCAGATCAGCGGGACCGACATCAACAATACGAATGTTGCAGCGGCGAACTCGGCCACGGGCGCGACGGGCGGCACGCTCGGCGCGAATCAGGCGCTGACGGGCCAGCAGGTCAAGGCCCCGCAGACGGTCGCGAGCAGCACCGGCGCGCTGAACGTCACGTTGCCAAAGAGTGGTCTTTACACGTATCAGACCGCGCCCGGCGCGTCGTATCTGGTGGTGACCGACCCCCGCCTGACCAGCTACACCAGCTTCATTTCCAGCGACTACATGCTGCAGCAGCTCGGCCTGAACCCGCAGACCGTGGAGAAGCGCCTGGGCGACGGCATGTACGAAGAGCAGCTTGTGCGCGAGCAGATCACCCAACTGACGGGCCGCGTGTACCTCCAGGGCTATACGAACAACCTCGACGAGTATCAGGCGCTGATGACGAACGGCGTGAACGTTGCGCAACAGTTCGGGCTTGAGCCCGGTATCGCGCTGACGGCCGCGCAGATGGATGCACTGACCAGCGATATCGTGTGGCTGGTCAGTCAGACCGTCACGCTGCCCGATGGCAGCACGCAGCAGGTCCTCGCGCCCGTTGTCTATCTCGCGCAGACCCATGCGAACGACCTGCAACCGACCGGCGCGCTGATTTCCGCCGATGACGTCGAGATTCATGCGACCGGCAGCGCCACGAACAGCGGCGTGATCAAAGGCGGTACGCAGACGGTCGTCAGCGCCACCGATATCCTGAACCGTGGCGGCACCATCGGCAGCAGCGGGACGAACGGCACCACGGTCGTGGCCGCGACGAACGATGTGGTCAATGCGTCCGGGATGATCAGCGGCAACCGCGTTGCGGTGCTGGCGGGCAACAACATCATCAATACGATGCTGGTCGACACGGTGGGCGTCAGCAACGCGGCCAGCGACAGCAGGATGAACACCACCCTGCTTGGCGCACAGGGCACGATTGCCTCGACCGGCGACATGGTGATTGCAGCGGGCAATGACCTGACCATGCACGGCGCGAATATCACCGCAGGCGGTGACGCGCAGATCACGGCAGGACATGACATCACGGTTGACGCGGTGCAGTCCACAACGTCGCAGTCCGGGATGCAGAACGCGCAGCACCATTGGGAGGCCAGCAGCACGGTCAACGAGACGGGTGCAATCACGGCAGGCGGCAGTCTTGCGATGCAGAGCGGCAACGACACGACGCTCAGGGGCGCGACCGTTGCGGCGGGCGCCGACATGGCGGTGGTGGCGGGCGGCAACCTGACGGCTACCACGGTGACGGACACCGCCACTTTCAACAACGTTGCAACGGACGGCCCCTCCCGCAAGGAGGTTGACCATGCGTACGACGAGCGGTCGGTCGGCACGACCTTTACCGCAGGCGGCAATGCGACGCTTGGCGCAGTCAGCACCGACGCGGGCAAGGGCAACGTGACGCTGACCGGCTCGACGCTCACGGCGGGCGTAACGAACGGCATGGATAACGGCACAGGTGCGGCGACCATCGCGGCCACCGGTAACCTGACGCTCAATGAGGCCCGCGAAGAACACGACAGCTATCAGGCGGTCCAGTCGAAGCGCGGCAGTATCGTCAGCGGTTCGACCACCGACACGATGCAGGCCACGCAGGCCAATATCGGCATCGCGAGCACCGTGTCGGGCGATACGGTGACGGTGCAGGCGGGGCGTGACCTGACCATTCAGGGTAGCAACGTGGTCGGGACAAACGATGTGAAGCTTGGCGCGGCGGGCAATGTCAATATCACGGCATCGCAGGACACGCAGCAATCGCAGAGCGACTATAGCAAGCGGGAATACGGTTTCCTGTCGGGCCTGAATCCGCTGAACCAGCTTGACGGCGGCTTGCAGGGCTACACCATTGGCACGCGCACCACCACCAATGCGCAGCAGGCGACGCAGGTCGCGAACAATGGCAGCATGATCGGCTCGCTGAACGGCAACGTCACCGTCACGTCCGGCAATGACCTGCATGTGACGGGCAGTACGCTGCACGCAGGCAACGACCTGAATCTCGCGGGCAAGACCGTGACGATCGATGCCGCGCAGGATACCGCGACGCAGAACGAGCAGCAGTCATTTAAACAGACGGTGATATCTGCGGGCGTGAGCAACCCGGTCATTGCGGCGGTGCAGACCGCGAACCAGATGCGCAAGGATGTGAAGCAGACGAACGGCGACGCGCGGCTCGATGCCCTCGCCGCTGCGACGACAGGGCTTGCAGCGAAGAACGCCTATGACGCCGTCATGAGCGATCCGACAGCGGTCGGCGGTGTGGGTATCAATGTGTCGCTCGGCACCAGCCACAGCAACAGCAACTCGGCGGCATCGTCCACTACGGCGGTGGGCAGCACCATATCGGCAGGACACAACCTGAATATCGCGGCCGCTGGTGCAGGAGCCGATAGCAACATCAATGTCACCGGCAGCAACCTCACCGCAGGCAATAACGCGACGCTCAATGCCGAAGGCGCCATCAACCTTCAGGCCGCACAGAACACCGATAGCCAGCAGAGTACGAACAGCGGATCGAGCGCGAGTATCGGCGTGACGTTCGGCGTCGGCAAATCGAACGGTATCTCGTTCCAGGCAGGTGTCTCGGGTACGAAGGGCAACGGTAACGGCAGCGATACGACGTGGACCAACACACACGTCAACGCGGGCAACACGCTCACGCTGCAATCGGGTGGCGATACGAACCTGAAGGGCGCGGTGGCTGACGGCCAGCAGGTGATTGCCAATGTGGGCGGGAACCTGAATATCGAGAGCCTTCAGGACACCAGCACCTACGATTCGAAGCAGCAGAGCGGCGGAGTGTCGGTGAGCGTGTGCGTGCCGCCGCTCTGCTACGGCGCATCGAGCGTGGCCGGCAACATCAGCCAGCAGAAGATGAACAGCGACTATGCGAGCGTGACTGAACAGTCAGGCATCAGCGCAGGCGACGGCGGTTTCCAGATCGATGTGAAGGGCAATACGGATCTCAAGGGTGCCGTGATTGCCAGCAGCGATGCGGCCGTTCAGAGCGGCGTCAATAGCCTGACGACGGCGACGCTCACGCACAGCGACATCGAGAACACGGCTGAATACAGTGCGCAGTCGGTTGGCATCAGCGGAGGCTATGGCGGCGACATCGGCAAGAGCCAGGCCGGCAAGGCGGATAACACCAATCCGGTGCCCGGCACAACGTTGCCAAAGAGTGGCGGTCTTTCGATGGCGCCCCCGATTGTCATGAGCGCGTCGGGTGACGCGAGCGGGACGACGAAAAGCGCGATCAGCGGCGGCACCCTCACGGTCACCGATGGCGCGAAACAGCAGCAGCTGACCGGGCAAACGGCTGAGGAAGCGGTTGCGGGCATCAGCCGGGATACGTCGGATACGCTGGGGTCGGTCGCGCCGATCTTCGACAAGGACAAGATCGAGGCTGGCTTCGATATCACCAGCCAGTTCATCAATCAGGTTGGCACGTTCGTGAACAACCGGGCGAAGGAAGCGGATGCCGCGAAGGCAGCGGCCAACGATCCTAACCTGACGCCGGAACAGCGCGCGGTGGCGCAGCAGCAGGCCGACCAGCTCACCGCCGAATGGGGGCCGGGCGGCAACTACCGGCAGGTGCTGACCGCGCTGACGGTGGCGGCGGGCGGCAACGTGACGGGAAGCGCAGGCCAGTTCGCGCAGAGTGCGACGATTGCATATATCCAGCAACTCGGCGCGGCTGAAGTCAAGCAGATCGCGGACAGCCTGGACAGTGACACGGCACGCGCGGCGCTGCATGCGATCGTGGGATGCGCGGGCGCGGCGGCCAGCAGCCAGAGCTGCGGCGCGGGTGCGTTGGGCGCGTCTGCGAGTTCGGTGATTGGTAGTCTGCTGGCACCGACAGATGGAATGTCGGCGGAAGATCGCCAGGCGCGGGAGAATCTGGTGACGAGTCTCGTCGCGGGCATCGCCACGGCGTCCGGTGTGAACGCGGCGACAGCGACTGGCGCGGGACAGATCGAAGGGGAGAACAACCAGTTTTCCGTTGCGGTACCTGCGGCGAGTTCGGCATTGCCGGGGTGGCTGGTGGAACTTGGCAAGCTGCCTGGCTTCAAGGGGGAAACGGCCAGCAAGGGCGATGGAGTGATCGCCGATCCGGCCACCGAGCTTGATCCGACGATCAAGGCGGGTACGCCCACGACGACGCCTTCGGGATCGGGCGTGATCGACGACATTTTCAAAACCCCGCCAGTTGTAGATGTGGCTAAGGGGCTGGTTGACTATGTTATTACGTCGGTCAGCGGTGACAAGGCAACCGGGGGAGCACCGCCTAATTTGACGCCGGACGGTGCGGGGCGTAGCGGGGCTTTCAACGAAGCAAAGCGCGCCGCTGGCATCCCTGTTAGCCAACAACCGAGTGCTGTTTATCCAAACACGGATAGGCGTGGGGACCCGCAGCCGGGCTATCAGTACGAGTTTACTGTCCCGGCGCCCGGTGGCGGAACACAGACGGTTATCATTCGCGACGATGCTGCTGGTCACTATTATGGTGACAACGACTTACAAAATCGAGGCCCTCACTTCAACGACCCTGCAGGGAATCACTATGACTATTGAGATTACGGTCCTTTCGAGCGCAGATGCATTTTCAGATAACAAGGTCGTTCGACTTCAGCGTACAGCATTCCCGGACAATCTTTCTCTCTCAGCCACCGAATGGACGGTGCAGAGACACCACGCGTCAAGCTCGTTTCTGGAGGTCCTGAACTTCGTATTCGCGCAGATTCTAGAGCGGTTGAAAGGCTATGAAATATGGTTGCTCACTGGAGACACAGCTTGGCAACCAGATACGAGGATTGTGCGCTACCGGAAGCGGTTTAATGCACTCAAGGTACAGGGCATCGATTTCGAAGCGATACCAGAGCGCTACGAATCAATGGTCGAACATGACGGGAAACTAAAGTTTTTTGGTGCTGTTCGACTGGAAGCGTCCGTAATCCATCTTGTGCCACTGACAACGACGCCACGGTCATGTACCTACATCGTCGCACTGCCGAATCCCAGTGACTTTCGGTTTCCGCTTTCACTCGGATGGTCAGGCCAATTGAACGAAGACAGCCGACTAGTTGCTAGCATCGTAGATCACGGCGGTATCGTATTCCAGCGAGTGGGTTTTTTCGATGATCCTCAAGTTGGACTTGTAGCCGTGGGGAGTCCCACGATACTGGCGCGCATTGCGGCGTGACATCTAATGAATTTCGACGTGGATGAAAGCAGACCCTTGATTCACAAAAAACTGTGAGCTGCTGCTGAGTAGCAATGTTGTCAGCATCGACGAATAAAAATTTCTGAAACAACAATGAAGATTAGAAAGAGGCTGGTGGCTTTGCCGCTCACAGCTTTGGCATCGCTCGCCTTCGCGCAACAAACCCCGACGCCCACACCAGAGGACAAGGCAGCGGCGGCACGCGCCAGCGCCGAACAGAACCAGCAGGTTGAGCAGCAACGCAATGCGCAGGAACGCGACGCGACCATCAACGCGCCTTCGGTGCGTTCGACGGTTGAGCGCGCTTCAGGCTGGCCTGAACTGCCGACCGAAACACCGTGCTTTTCCATCGACTCGTTCGTGCTCGACGTGCCTGCGACGCTGCCGGATGCAGTACGCAAACATGGCGCATCTGCGTTGCCGCTCGACCGCTTCGCGTTCGCCCGCGAATGGCTCGACCATTACCGTGGGCAATGCGTCGGCAAGGCGGGACTCGACACGCTCACCAAAGGATTGCAGCAGGCTATCCTCAGTCGTGGCTATATCACGACACGCGTGCTGCTGCCCGAACAGGACCTCGCTACCGGCACGCTTAAGTTTGCGCTGGTGCCGGGTGTCGTGCGAACGATCCGCTTCGCCAACCCCGCCACGCGCGGCGTATGGAAAACGGCCTTCCCAACCCGCGAGGGCGACATGCTGAACCTGCGCGACCTCGAACAGGGACTCGAACAGATGAAGCGCGTCAGCAGCCAGGACGTTGACATGAAAATCGAACCTACCGACGTACCGGGCGAAAGCGATGTCGTCGTGACGGTAAAGCGCGCGAAGCCCTGGACGGTGGTCGCGTCGGTGGACAACTCTGGCACCCGCGCCACCGGCAAGCTGCAAGGCAATCTGAGCCTCGGCATCGACAACCCGCTTGGTCTGAACGACATTTTCAACGTCGGTGTGAGCCAGGACCTCGAATTCGGTGACAAAGGTCTCGGCTCGCACGGCTGGAACGGCTTCTATTCGGTTCCGTGGGGCTACTGGACCGGCACGCTATCGGCCTACACGAACACGTACTACCAGCAGATTGCGGGCGCCAACCAGACGTTCGTATCGAGCGGCAACGCGCAGACCGTTGACTTCAAACTTCAGCGGGTATTGATGCGCAGCCAGAACAACGTACTTGGCGCGCAGTTCCGCCTGACGAAGCGCTTCGGTGAAAGCTTCATTGAAGACACCGCTATCCCGCAGCAGCGGCGCAACAACACGTTCATCGAGGCGGGCCTTACCGATCGCCACTACTTCGGCAGTTCGCAGTTCGACGGCAGCCTCGCGTACCGTCAGGGCGTGGGTGGACTAGGGGCGACACCAGACTTCTACGAGAATGGCCCGACTTACCGCTTCCGCATGGCCGTCCTCGACGCGAACCTGTCAATGCCGTTCAGGATAGCAAGCCAGCCATTGCGTTACGTGACGAGCGTGCATGGGCAGTTCACGAACAACACGCTGAACTATATCGATGACCTGACCATCGGCAGCCGCTACACGGTGCGCGGCTTCGACGGCGAAACGATGCTCGCGGCCGAACGTGGTTTCTTCTGGCGCAACGAGTTGCAGCTACCGGTTGGATCGACCGGACAGTCACTTTACGCAGGCATCGACTACGGGCACGTGTTCGGACCGAACGCCGCATATCTCGCCGGGACACAGCTGGCAGGTGCGGTGATCGGTGTGCGCGGTAGTGCATCAGCAAAGGCTGGCGCGCTCGCCTACGACCTGTTCGCCGGGACGCCGATCTACAAGCCGTCAGATTTTCCCACTGCGCGCGTGACGATCGGTTTCCAGTTGACCGCTCAATTCTGAAATTCACCCTGCCGACGCTATCCCGGTTTTCGGCGTTTCAACCAAGAGGAAAACAAAATGAAGTTATCGAAAACGAATGGGCTTGGAGCCGTTGCTGTTGCAGTTGCCGTGGCGCTGGGCGGATGTGCAACCGAGTCGTCGCGCTCGCTGCCGGTGCCCCCCGTCGCCAGTGCGCAGAAGCCAGCAGTGGGCCAACCCATCGGCATTTCAGTCGGCAGGTTCGACAACCGGTCGAGCTATATGCGCGGCATCTTCTCGGACGGCGTTGACCGTCTCGGTGGGCAGTCCAAAACCATCCTGATCACGGCGCTCCAGCAGACTGGGCGCTTCAATGTGCTCGATCGCGACAACCTCGACGAGATCCGCCAGGAAGCAGGCTTCCTCAAAAAAGCACAATCGATCAAGGGGGCGCGCTTCGTCATCACCGGGGACGTAACGGAGTTCGGTCGCAAGGAGGTTGGCGACCAGCAGCTGTTTGGCATCCTCGGCCGTGGCAAGAGTCAGGTGGCCTACGCAAAGGTCAGCCTGAACGTCGTCGACACGACAACATCGGAAGTCGTGGTGTCGAGCCAGGGGGCGGGTGAATTCAGCCTTTCGAACCGCGAAGTCATCGGCTTCGGCGGCACCGCCGGTTACGACTCGACGCTGAACGGCAAGGTGCTCGATCTGGCGATCCAGGAGGCCGTCAATCATCTGGTCGAGCAGGTCGATGCAGGCACGCTCAAGGCCGCACAGTAAGTGCGCCGGGCCATTGCGTCCATCCACTTTCAACCCCAGCTGCAATAAACATAATGACGCGATTCACGATGAAACATAGCCGCATGATGCGGGGAATCTGTCTGCCAGCAATGGCGACAGCCATGCTCCTCACGGGATGCGCGGCGAACCGCCCCCAGCCTCTTTACCAGTGGACCGGCTACCAGCCGGCCGTGTACGACTATCTCAAGGGGGAAAAGGCTCCGCAGGAGCAGATCGATGCGCTGGAAAAGGCCCTCCAGGACATCAGCGGCAAGGGGCACACGCCGCCGCCGGGATTTCATGCGCAACTGGGCATGCTGTACGCGAGTGTCGGGAACGACACCCGGGCCATGCAGGAGTTCGAGTCCGAGAAACAGCTGTTTCCGGAGTCCTCGACCTACATGGACTTCCTGATGAAGAAACCGAAACAGCCCTGAGCGAGCCGACATGTCCAAGATCCTTCAAACTCTGGTTTGCGCTATCGACTGTTGCACTGCTGTCCGCGTGCGCGCAACCTGTGAAGCACGCCGACTACACGGCATTCAAGAACAGCCGGCCGCGCTCGATCCTGGTGCTGCCGCCGACCAATGAAACGGCGGACGTTCAGGCGACCAACAGCATGCTCTCGCAGATGACGATGCCGCTCGCCGAATCCGGCTACTACGTGGTACCGGTAGCGGTGATGGACGAAACGTTCAAACAGAACGGCCTGACGATGGCGGCCGAGATCGAGGCGACCTCGCCCGCGAAGCTGCGCGAAATCTTCGGTGCCGACACGGCCCTGTATTCGAAGATCACACAGTACGGCTCCGTGTACCACATCGTCGACAGTGCAACAGTAGTAACGGCGTCCGCCAGGCTGGTCGATCTCAAGACCGGTGACGTGCTATGGCAGGGTAGTGCGAGCGCCAACAGCAACGAGGGCAACAACAATGCTGGCGGTGGCCTGATCGGCATGCTGGTCATGGCAGCGATCAAGCAGGTTGCGAATTCGCTGACGGACAGGGGGCACGATATTGCCGGAGTGACGAGCTATCGGCTTCTGCACGCCGGGCCGCCGAACGGGCTGCTGTACGGGCCACGGTCACCTCAATACGGCACTGATTGAGCAATCCTCGATCAGCAGGGACTGGCTGTGGCGGAAGATGGCTCGTACGGTACTGGGTTGTCGATTTAATACATGATCTGGAAGGCGTGCCACTACTCTTCGCGGGTCATACGGCGTGTGACCAGGCCGGCTAGCGCAACGTCCGCAAGACCGAAGCCGAGCGACTTAAAAATTGTCACGTCGCCTCGTGCGCGATCCGCAATCTGGGGATTCGTGAGTACCACGCCCAGTTCGACGACGCGGTCCCAGTCGACAACACCCGGCGCGGCCATCAGCAGATCGCCCGCTTCGGTACGCGCCTGCTCCAGCGACTCGACGACAAGCGTGCTCGCGCGCACCAACAGCGCGTCGTCGAGTTCGCGCGCATCGGGTTTGCTCGAACCGATCGCCGCGACGAATGCGCCCGGCTTCACACACGTGCCGTCAAAGAGGGGCGTCGCGCTTCGCGTCGCGGTGACGATCACATCGGCGGCCTGAGCGGCTGCGTGCGCGTGGCTGCCTTCGATCAGTTTGTCGGGGAAATACGCCTGCATTTCCGCAACCGTCTGCGCGACATGGTCGATTCCGACGATCAGCACGCGCTCGATGCTGGAATTGTCGGCGAGCGCCCGGATATGGGCTCTGGCCTGCCGGCCGGTGCCGAACACCGCGAGCACGCGTGCATCGGGCCGTGCGAGCGCATCGCTGGCGATACGCGTGACTGCGGCGGTGCGGAATTCGGTTAATGCATCGCCGTGGACGATCGACGTCAATTGTCCGTCGTCGCTCGAGAAGAGCTGAACGACGAAATCGAACCGGCCGCGATGCGTCGAATAGATCTTCGCGCCGCACACACCCGCACTCGGCAGGATTGCACCCATCGCACTGATCGATACATGCTCGCCCTTCGTTCTGACGCGCGGCTGAACCGATGCGCGGCCCGCGCCGTGTTCGATCAGCGCAAGGCGTAGTTCGGCAATTGCGTCGCGCATGGTGATCAGACGGCGCACATGGTCGTCGGTAATGAAATGCATGATGTTGTGTCGGCTCAGATGAGAGTTGGTCGTCAGGAACGGCGGTTTCAATAGCGTTCGAACGCGGCCTGCAACGTATTCGTGTCGCAGTCTTGCGTGAGTGCCAACGTGAGAAGCAGTCGGGCTTTCTGCGGAACCTGGTCGTCTACGGTCAGCCAGCCATACTCGTCGTCGGGTTGCGCGCCGTTGCGCAGCACGATGCCGTTGCCGGTGCGCGATGCCCGAACCACGTGCACGCCGCGCCGTGCTGCTGCCCGAAGTGTCGTGAGCAGATGACTGGCGACGTTGCCGTTGCCGGTGCCTACAAAGATCAGCCCGCGCGCGTTCGCGGCGATTGACGCGAGCGCATCGGACTCGAGTGCGCCGTATCCGTAGGCGATGTCGACTTTGGGCAGGCAGGCAAGCCTGTCGAGCGACCACGGCGTGTCGAGCGTATGCGCGCGCGATGGGCGGCGATAGTAGTGCGGCACGCCTTCGATCACATATCCAAGCGCACCATAGGGCGAACGAAACGCTTCGAGCTTGAAGCTGTTGCTCTTGACGACATCGCGCGCAGTGTGTATTTCGCTATTGGCGACGACCAGCGTGCCGATGCCGTGCGACGACGGGTGCGCCGCGACCGCGATTGCATCGTAAAGATTAAGCGCCGCATCGGAACTCATCGCCGACGGCGGGCGCATCGATCCCACTACGACGACCGGTTTTACGCTTTTGAGCGTCAGATGCAGAAAATAGGCGGTTTCTTCGATCGTGTCGGTGCCGTGGGTGATTACCACACCGTCCACATCCTGCTGGGCAAGCACATTGGCAACGCGCTTGCCGATTGCCAGCAGATGTTCGTTATTGAAGTTCTCGGAGCCCGTTTGCAGCAACTGCTCCGAGCGCAGATTGGCCAGCGCCAAGGCATGAGGGATGGTATCGAGAACCTCGTCGATGCCAAGCACCGAGCACAGGTAGGCAGACGTGTTGACGGCGGCTTTGCCCTGGCCGGCAATGGTGCCGCCGGTGCCGATTACCAGGATGTTGGGCTTGGCTGTCATGCGGATTGGATCGGGTAAGGGGAACGCGCTCGCGAAACGCATCGCATCGCGGCATTAATTTGAAAGGGCGAACGTGCGGCGCAGTTCGTGGCCGGCACTGCTTGCCAGCCAGTCAGCGAGCAGCGCGGCGGAACCCGTCGCGAGCGTGAATCCGAGCGCGCCGTGGCCGACGTTGAGCCACAAGTTGCGGTAACGTGTCGGTCCGACAATCGGCGTGCCGCGCGGGGTGGCCGGGCGTAGGCCAGTCCATTCGCGGGCAGTGATGGACCCGGTCAAGTCAGGGAGCAAGGCGGCTGTCTCGGTATGCAGTGTCCCCAGCCGGATGGGATCGGCTTCGAGCGAATAGCCTTCAATGTCGGCAATGCCCGCAACGCGTAATCGATCACCAAGTCGCGCATAAACGACTTTGCGGCTGAAATCCGTGACGCTGAGGCGCGGCGCGACCGTCTCCGGTTGCAGATCGAACGTGAGGCTGTAGCCCTTGAGCGGATAGACCGGCACACGGATATGCAGCGCCTTCAGAAGGTGGGCCGCCCCGGCGCCCGATGCGACGACGATATGATCCGTTGCGAGCGGCGCGCCTTTCTGGAGAGCTTCCACGTCGCCGTTCGCGTTGAGTCTCAAAGTGTCGATCGGCGTATTCATCAGCAAGCGAACGCCGCGTTCGCGCAGCACGGCCGCGAGGCCTTCGCAGAAGCGCAAACAATCGGCGGTTTCCTCGCTCGGTGTATGAATGCCGCCCGCGAGAAGCGGCTTGACGTGTGACAGCGCCGGTTCGAGTTCGACGCAGGCGTCAGCGTTCAGCGCCTGCTGTTCACAACCGAGCGCGCGCTGGAATTCGAGCAGTCTCAGGGCATTTTGCATGGCGTTCGCGTCACGGTGCACCACGAGCTTGCCCGAGCGAACGAAGTCGAAGTCGAGCGTGGGTTCTGTGCCGATCAGCTCGTGCATGAGCGTTCGACTCAGGAACGAGAGCGACAGCAGACTGCGTGTCGTCAGTTCGCTGCGTTCGCGAGTACATGCTGAGAGAAATTCGAAGCACCAGCGCCATTGCTCGAGGCTCAGCTTGGGCCGCAGACGCACAGGCGAATCGCGCTGCGTCAGCCAGCGCGGCAGCTTCGAGACGACGCCAGGGCCGGCGAGCGGCGCGACATAGCTGTACGACAGTTGGCCGCCGTTGCCGGAACTGGTCTCGCCCGCGACGTCCGCGTGCCGGTCGGCGACCGTCACGTCGTGGCCCGCGCGACTCAGGTAATACGCGCTCGACAAGCCGATGACGCCTGCACCGACGATCAATATCCGCATGCTGTCGTACTCGCTCTCTGGGGTGATTTGCGTTGGGCGTGTGCCACGCGATGCATGGCTTGCCCGATAACTAAACTGTACGGTGGCATCGATGCAGAGGAATTGCACCGATCTGCCGGAAAATAGAAGAAACGCGACAGATGCCTGCGGGACGAGACGAAATGCGCCGCGCGCGGCCCGCGAGGGTCAGGCCGTGGCGGCGCTCCGCGAGGCGCGTAGCTTGCCCGGCGTCACGCCATAAGCCTCGCGGAACACGCGGATGAAATGTGCGGAGTCCGCGAAGCCGCACTCGTACGCAATGTCAGTAATCTTGCGTGCCGTGTTGACGAGCATCCAGCGCGCGTAGCGCAGGCGCATGCGCCGATAGAACTCGTTCGGCGATGTGTCCATCTCCGCCATGAACGCGCGTTCGAGATTGCGCACGCTGGTGCCGATCATCTTCGCGATGACGGCAATGTTCAGCGGTGCTTCGAGGTTCTCTTCCATCAGCAGCACCGCGTGACGCACCGTGGCATCGTCGACGGAAAGGTAGCCGAGCGCCGCGCGCCGCTCGACAAACGAGGAGCCGCCCTGACGGCTCACTGTCATCTGATGGATCACCTTCGACGCGCGATCCGGTCCGCAATGCAGGCTGATCAGGCGCGCGGCCAGTTCGACCACGGAAATCCCGCCCGCACAGGTGATGCGGTCGCCGTCAATCAGATAGTCGGCGTGCGTGATGACACGCAAGGCCGGAAACATGCGCCGGTAGTCGTCGAGATGGAAGCTGTGCACGCAGGCGACGCGATCTTCGAGCAGGCCCGCACGCGCCAGCACGAAGCTGCCGGTGCACATGCCGACTAGCGGAATGCCCGCGTGGACGGCCTGTTTCAGATAGTCCCAGTAGCGACGGTCGACGTGATCGAGATGCGGCAGCAGGCCGCCTATCACGACCAGATAGTCGAATTGCGTGACGTCTGGAAACACGGACTGCACCTGCACCGGAATACCGCAGCTCGCCTCCACCGATTCGCCTTGCACGCCGACGATCGTCCACAGGCAGCGCAACTGACGGCTCTGGTCGCCGCGATCCGCGGCATGGCGCAGCGCATCGCACAGGCCGGCGAGCGACAGCATGGGAAAGCGCGGCCATAAGAGGATGCCAACGCTCAATTCCGCTTCGGAGCGGCTTGCGCGTTTCTGGAGCGTACGCGGTAACGCGTCCAACTGCTCGACCAGTTCGTGAGCCGCCTGCGTATGGGGCTGGGAAACGCTAGGAGGAGGGTCAGCAGTCGGCATGCGCGAACTCGTGGGCGGTTCGTTCTGATTATACGGTGACGGGTTGCGAATCGGTGTGGCTGGCGCTTGCCGCAATTCTTCTATTTTCCGGCAGATCGATTCAATGCCGCGGCATTCTGGCTGCATAAATTTGTAACCGCTAACGAACGACGCCGCGCCCCGAGGTGCGGCTCGCTCCAGCGAAGGCAGGCATACCGGCCGCATTGAGACGCATGCGGCTTGTGCGTCCGGTCGACGGACGGCGCTGGCCGCTCGTCCCGGCCAACCACAACTACTTTTTCGGGTGAAGCATGAGCAAAAGCACAGCCTTGGGTCGCGGCATGGCGACTGTCGGCATTCTGGGGACGTTGGCGGCCGCTGCAATGGGCGTCGCCCGTGCCGACGAGATGGTGAAGATCGGCGAAGCCGCGCCCGTGACCGGACCGGCTTCGTACCTGGGCAAGGACACCGAAAACGGCGCGCGCCTCGCGATCGAGGAAATCAACCAGAGCGGCCTCATGATCGGCGGACGCAAGGTGACGCTGGTGTTCGACGCACAGGATGATGCCGGCGACCCGCGTCAGGCGACTCAGGTTGCCCAGAAACTGGCGGACGACAAGGTTGTCGCGGTGGTCGGGCACATGCAGTCGGGCTCGACCATTCCCGCTTCAAAGATCTACAACGATGCGGGTATCGTGCAGGTCTCGCCATCTGCGACGAATCCTGCGTACACGCTGCAGGGATTCAAGACTGCATATCGTGTCGTCGCGACGGACGCTCAGCAAGGTCCGACGCTTGCCGACTACGCGGCAAAAACGCTGAAGGTGAAAACGGTTGCGATCGTCGACGACTCGACCGCCTACGGTCAGGGACTTGCCGTCGAATTCGAGAAGCAGGCGAAGGCGGACGGCATCACGGTGTTGTCACATGACGCGAGCACCGACAAGGCGGTCGATTTTCGCGCGATTCTCACGAAAATCAAAGGCGAAAAGCCCGACGCGATCATGTACGGTGGACTTGACGGCACGGGCGGCCCGTTCGCGAAGCAGGCGAAGCAACTCGGCATTACGGTGAAAGTACTGGCCGGCGACGGCTTATGTGCCGACGATCTCGCGAAACTTGCCGGCGACGCATCCGATAACGTGATCTGCTCGATTGCCGGTGCGCCGCTGCTGAAAATGGCCGAAGGACCAGCTTTCGTCGAACGTTACAAGAAGCGTTTTGGCTATGCACCGGTCTTGAACTCACCGTTCGCATACGACGCGGTGGGCGTTATCGTCGCTGCGATGAAGCGCGCGCAATCGGCCGACTCCGCGAAGATTCTCGCCGCGATGCCGGCCACCGACTACCACGGTGTGCTCGGTGAAACGCAATTCGATTCGAAAGGCGATCTGCGGCACGGCGTAATTTCGCTGTACAAATATGTTGGAGGCAGACAGACGTTGCTGGGCGTCGTGGAGAAGTAGCTGTTGAGCATGCTCGGCATTCGTGAGAAAGCCGCCCTTCCAGGGCGGCTTCTTTGTGCCCATTCTCGTACAGCGGTACAAGACAGGAAGTTAGTAGCAACTCAGCAAAGCTAACGGACCCCGCATCTGCAACAGCTCATTCGCCCGCTTCGCTCAATGCGATTCGATCGAGCCGTCGCTGTGCGGATACGTGACGATGCCCCACGCGAGCGGCAGCTCGCCGATCTGCTTGAGCGGCTGATAGCTCTTCGCGTCGAGCACGTAGACCGCGTCGGAGCGACCGCACGCGACCATCAGCTTCGAGCCGTCCGGCGTGAAGCTGAAATGCCAGCAGCGCTGGCCGACCGGCACATCGGCGACATGTTCGAAGGTGTGGCCGTCGAACACCTGCACCACCTTGTCGCGCGCGGCGGCCACGAAAAGCCGCTGACCATTCGGGCCGAACGCGACGCCATAGGGACCAAGCTTGGTGTCGACGGTCTTGACTACCTCGAACGTGCGCGCGTCGATCACGACGAACTTGCTGAGCGACTCCAGCGTGACAACATAATGCTTGCCGTCAGGCGACAGCCGAATGCCGCGCGGCCGCCCGCCCGCCGCGAGCTTCACGGTTCGGATCGGCGCGCCGGTTCGAGCGTGATAGATCGACACCGTATCGTCGCCTTCGTTGGTGACCAGCATCATCTGGCCGTCGCGCGAGAATTCGATGCCTTCGGTTTCATGGCCGCTCGTGACCGAACGGATCACGTGCCAGTTTTTCATATCGATGATCGCGATTTCGGCGGGCGGCTTGTTCGCGTCGTCGTCGTCCGCGCCGGGCTTGTTGCCCGCGTTCGCTTCGGGCTGATTGTCTCCCTTCGCGTCGGGTTTGGCTCCCGGCGGCCCGCCGTCCTCGCCGGGCTCGTAGGTCACGTACGCGTAGCCGTTGCGCACCCGCACATATTCAGGATTTTTGCCGATCTTCACGCGCTGGACGACCTTGCCCGTGGCGGTGTCGATCACCGCGAGATCGTTCGTGTTCTTGTTGGCAACCAGCAGACGCGTGCCGTCGGCGTTCAGGCTCAGGCCCCGCGGGCCATCGGCGCCGACCGGAAAGGTCTGCGTGAGCGTCATCTGGTCGAGATCTATCACGCCGACGCCGGCCTTCTCGCTCGTCACGTAGGCGAGCGGCGCGGCCGCGGCATGCGCGGCGCTCGCGGCCAGCACGAGCGCGCAGGCCAGCGCGAGGGAACGGCGTGGTGGTCGGGGGGAAATCCGTGTCTCCAGCATCGTTGTACTCCGGGTTGATATGGCGGCGCCGCGATGATTCGCGTCATCGTTTCAAGGTAGCCCACCGGGCGATTGTTTGACAACGCGGATCGGCGGGAGATTTTCCCGAATTGCTTCGCGCCGGCCGTTGCGGGTTTGAAAAGCAGGGTCGGCGGGGGACAATGAGCGCGGAGGTGGCGATGATGCTGCAAGTTGCCATGGTGAACCCAGGACGTCCTACGAATGCCACGGCCGCTTACCGTCGCGCGGCCATCGTGCTGGGCGCCGTGATCGTCGCGCATCTGGTGCTGCTCGCCATCGCGTTGAGCGCGCGTAACCGGATCGTCGAGCGTCCGGTCGAGCCGCGCACGATCACCGCGTCGCTGCTGAGCCCCGAGCCTCCCGCTCCGGTTGTTTCACCTCCCGTGCCGCCCCCACCCGCCGCTGTCGTTCCGACAGCGCCCACGCCGCCCGTCACGCATCCCACCGTGCGCGTCAAACCTGCGCCGCAGCCGCGCGCGCAGGTGCCGCGCAGGGTGGAAACGCCGCTACCCACGCCGTCCGCGTCGCGTGAAAGCACCGCACAAACCGCCATGCCCGCCGTGCCAACGACCGCCGCGCCGTCGACGGCATCGGCTCCCGCCGCCCATCCGGCGGTGCCCGCGTCGACCGAGCCGCGCAACGTATCGCATGTCGACTGCTCGATTCCGAAGCCCGACTATCCCGACATCGCGAAGCGGCGCGGCGAGCATGGCACGGCGATCGTGCGTTTCGTCGTCGGGCTGAGCGGGCATATCGAAACGGCGCAGTTGCAAGCCAGCAGCGGCTCCACGCGGCTCGACGACGCGGCGCTCGCCGCCGTCCATGCGGGCGCCTGCCAGCCGTACACCGAAAACGGCACGCCGGTGCGCGCCGCGTACTCGCAGTCGTTCGTGTTCGGACTGACCGAGTGACGCAACAGGGTGAGCGCACCGCCAAACAGACCAGGGACACCAAACGAAGGAACTCGCCATGCAACACTACGGACTCGCAAACGTTTGGGATTCAGGTGATATCGTCACGCGCGGCATTCTGAGCGTGCTCGTGATCATGTCGGTGCTGTCGTGGACGGTGATCATCGTGAAGCTGTGGCAGCTGATCCGCCTCAGGCGCGCAACCCGGAGCGACGCGCGCTTCTGGAGCGCGGACCGCTTCGACGACGGGCTGCGCAGCCTCGGCCATCAGGAATCGGGCACGCACGACAACCCGCTGCTCGCGCTCGCGCTGGCGGGCCATGAAGCCGCGACGCACCATCGGCAGACGCAGCAGCATCTGCACGACCGCATCGACGTGTCCGACTGGATCACCCGGCGTCTGCAAGACACGATGGACGAGACGATCGCGCGCCTGCAAAGCGGCCTCGCGATTCTCGCGTCGATCGGCAGCACCGCGCCTTTCGTCGGGCTGTTCGGCACCGTATGGGGCATCTACCATGCGCTGATCGTGATCGGCGAGACCGGTCAGACCTCGATCGACCATGTCGCTGGCCCGGTCGGCGAGTCGCTGATCATGACGGCGTTCGGGCTCTTCGTCGCCATTCCCGCCGTGCTCGGCTACAACGGTCTGACGCGCGCGAACCGCTCGATCGTCGCGCGCCTGAAGCGCTTCGCGCACGGCTTGCACGCGTACTTCGTGA
Source organism: Paraburkholderia lebeckiae (assembly GCF_014201005.1). Lineage (NCBI taxonomy): Bacteria > Pseudomonadati > Pseudomonadota > Betaproteobacteria > Burkholderiales > Burkholderiaceae > Paraburkholderia > Paraburkholderia lebeckiae. The sequence goes on from NZ_JACHDK010000007.1 coordinate 144,127, forward strand.
CCGGCTCGCAGTTGCCGTCGAGCGCCGGGCCGCAGATGCGTGTGGTGCCGCGCGGCACCAACGCGACGAACGCAAACCGCGACGGAGACCTCGAATGGCAATGAGCCCTTTCTCCGACGACGACGATCAAGGTCTGATGAACGAGATCAACATGACGCCGCTCGTCGACGTGATGCTGGTACTGCTGATCATTTTTCTCGTCACCATTCCGGCGCTGCAACACGCGGTCAGGATCGATCTGCCGCACGCGAGCAGCCAGCCGGAAGCGGTCAAGCCCGCGCACGTGGACGTGGTGGTGCAGGCGGACGGTACGGTGCTGTGGGACGGTCAGCCCGTGAGCGACGACGGCTTACGCGCGCGCATCGCGCAAGCCGCCCTCGCGACGCCGCAGCCGGAGCTGCATTTGCGCGCCGATCGCAAGGTGCCGTACGAGCGTGTCGCGATCGTGATGTCGGCGGCGCAGCGCGGCGGGCTGACGAAGCTGGGCTTCGTGACCGACCCGCGGTTGGGCAAATGACGCGGCGCGGCGTGCGTGTTCGGTGCGTGCCGGCACATAAAGTCCCGCTTATCGGCGGCGAAAGAATCTCTGAATTTGAATCGGCGGACGGCTCGGCTATCGTGGTGCGTGTCTGAACGGCACCCCACCCTCGCGAGGACCGCACGATGCAAGCCCTCATCTTCGACGTCGACGGCACGCTCGCCGACACCGAGACTGCTCATCTGCACGCATTCAACGCCGCGTTCGCGGAAGCGGGCCTCGACTGGTTCTGGGACGAAGCGCTCTATTCCAGCTTGCTGAAAGTGGCGGGCGGCAAGGAGCGTCTGCTGCATTACTGGCGCACGGTCGAGTGCGAGGAAGCCGGGGGCCCGCGAGCGCGAGAGGCCGTCGACGCGCTGCACGCGCTGAAGACGCGCCACTACACCGAGCGCATGCGCGAGCGCGGCGTGCCGCTACGACCCGGCATCGCGCGTCTGATCGACGAGGCGAACGAGGCCGGTCTACGCGTGGCGATCGCGACGACCACCACTCCCGCCAACCTTGACGCGCTGCTGCAAGCGCATTTCGGCGCCAGTTGGCGCCATCGCTTCGCGGCGATCGGCGACGCCGGCACCACGCCGGCGAAAAAGCCCGCCCCCGACGTCTATCGCCACGTGCTCGAACAGCTCGGCTTGCAGCCCGCGGCCTGTCTCGCCTTCGAGGACTCGCGCAACGGCCTGCTGGCAGCGCGCGCCGCGCGCGTGCCCGTCATCGTCACGCCGAGCGCTTTTACCGCGCATGAGGACTTCGATGGCGCGCTGGCCGTGCTGCCTCATCTCGGCGATCCGCACGCGCCGATCGTTCCGATGGTGCGCGGCGAATGGCATCGCTGGGTGGATCTGGCGACACTGCGCCGCTGGCATCGAGACGCCACGCGTCGTCCCGATTCGGCCGCGCACGGCGCGCTGAACCCGGACCAGGCGAACGCGAGCGCGTCATGGCAATGAACCGCGACTACCACGCTGTCCTGATCGATCTCGACGGTACGATGGTCGATACCGCGCCGGACATCGTCGCGGCTGCCGGCCTGATGCTGACGGACTTCGGCGCCACGCCGCTGCCGTACGACACGGTGACCGGCTTCATCGGCAACGGCGTGCGCAAGCTCGTGCAACGCTCGCTCGATGCTGCGGGCCTCGGCGAGCGCGTCGAACTGGACCACGCGCAGGCCGTGTTCGAGCGGCACTACGCGGTGACCAACGCGGCGCTGGGTCGGGTTTTTCCTGGCGTGATGGCCGGGCTGCGCGCGTTGCAGCAGCACGGCTACCGTCGCGCATGCGTGACCAACAAGCCGCAGGCGCTGGCGGCGGCGCTGCTCGACAAAACTGGTCTTGCCGCTTATCTGGACGGGCTGGTCGCGGGCGACACCGTGGCGAGCATGAAGCCGTCGCCCGAGCCGCTTTGGCACGCGTGCCGGCTCCTCGATGTCGAGCCCGAACGTTGCGTGCTGGTCGGCGATTCATCGGTCGATGTCGCGGCGGCGCGCGCGGCCGGTCTGCCGGTGTTCATCGTCAGCTACGGCTATGGCAGCGCGAGCGGCGCCGACCTGCCGCGCTGCGACGCGCTGATCGATTCGTTCGAGGCATTGCCGGCGATTCTGGCGCAAGCGCGGCCGGCATTGCGCGCGTGATTCGAGCCGCTAACCCGCCGACAACAACCCCGCGACCCGCTCCGACTTCGTCTGCACCGCGATATCTTTCGCCGTCATCCCCCGGTTGTCCTTCAACGACCGGTTCGCGCCGCGCGCGAGCAATAGCTGGGCGGTCTCCGCGCGATCGTATCCCGCCGCCCACATCAGGGCGGTCAGATCGTTCTTGTAGGTCCGGTTCACGTCGACGCCCGCATCGAGCAATTGACCGACGACCTTCGTTTGCCCCTGGCCGGCTGCGTATTCCATCGCGGTCTTGCCGACGCGATCGGTCGCGAGCGGATCGGCGCCATGCGCGAGCAGCAGCGCGACGATCTCGTCGAAGCCACCGTAGGCGGCGGCCATCAACGGTGTATCGCCCGGCGCGTTCGCATGCTGCACGTTCGCGCCGCGCTCGATCAGCGTGCGCGCCATCGCCGTATCGCCCTTCTTGCACGCGGTGACGAGCGCGGTGTCGCCGATCCGGTTCATCGCATCGACCGACGCGCCGCGCTGCAGCGCCGCGACGACCGACTGCCGATCGTCGTCCTTCGCGGCCGCAAGCAGTTGGCGGTTGATTTCCCCCTGGTCCTGCGCGAGCGCCGGCACCCATGCGCCGAATGCGGTGGCGAGCAGAACGGCGGCCGCAAGCGGCCGAGCGAGCATGTCTGTCATGGTGTCTTCCCCGTGCTACTGCAGATTGTTGATATAAGCGGCCAGATGATGAATGTCGTCGTCGGACAGATTACGCGTCACGCTGGTCATGTTGCCCGCATCGTTGGTGCGTGTGTGCGAGCGGAAGTCCTGCAACTGCTTGACGATGTACTGATAGTGCTGGCCCGCGACGCGCGGAATCTCGTTCTGCCCCGAAAAACCGCCCAGGTGGCACATCGTGCACAGCACCTCGGCCGCCTTCTTGCTGCCCGCCTCGATGCTCGCGCCATCCGCGTTGAACGGCACCGAGACGGGCTTCTGCGCGGCGAAGTAGTCGGCGAGGTCCTGCATGTCCTCGCTCGACAGGTTCGCCGCCATCGGCGACATGCGCGGATCGCTGCGCCGTCCCTGCTTGAAGTCCTTCAGCTCCAGATACAGATAGCGCGCGGTTTGCCCGGCCAGAATCGGATAGTCCGGACTGGTCGAATTGCCCATCGGTCCATGACAGGCCACGCACACCTGCGCTTTCGCCTTGCCCGCCTCGGCGTCGGCGCGCGCGCCCGACGGCAGCCATGCGGCGATCAATCCGCCGCACAGCAGCGCCATCCATGCAGCGCGCGCCCCACCCGGCGCTCCCCGCAGCGCCGGCCGCCTCATGGCACCGCGAACACGACGACGCTGTTGCCGCGCTTGAAGTCGATCTGCGTATTCCCGCCCGCCGCGACCGCGATGTACTGCTTGCCGTTGACCGTGTACGACACGGCCGGCGCGTTGACGCCCGCGCCGCACTGGAACTCCCACAGCTTCTTGCCGCTGGCGGCATCGAACGCGCGGAACAGGCCGTTGCCCTCGCCGTTGAACACGAGCCCGCCCGCCGTTGCAAGTACGCCGCCGATCAGCGGCTGGTCGGTCTTGTAGTCCCACGCGATCTTGCCGGTGTCGACGTTGACGGCCGACAGCTTGCCCCATTGCGCCTCGGACGGAATCACCTTGAAGGCGCCGCCGAGCCACAGCTTGCTGCCGCCCGGATAGGCGGCGTCCTCGACCTGGTACGTCATCGGCTGATGCAGGTTGGCCGCGTAGACGAGGCGCGTTTGCGGATCGAACGCGATCGGCGACCACTCGACGCCGCCGTTCGCGCCCGGCAGCATGCGCGCGCCGGCCGCTGTCGGCAGGGTCCACATGTTTTCCTGCGGAATCATCGCCTGCGAGAAGCGGATCAGACGGCCGGTCGCACGATCATGCACGTACACGTGACCGGTCTTGCCCGCATGCACGATGCCGGGGATCATCTTGCCGTCGTTGTCGCGCACGTCGATCAGCACCGGCGGGCTCACTGCGTCGAGGTCCCAGACGTCGTGCGGCACGTACTGGTAGTGCCATTTGTACTTGCCGGTGTCGAGATCGATCGCGACGAGCGAATCCGTATAGAGGTTGTCTCCCGGCCGGATCGCGCCATACAGGTCCGGCGACGGGTTGCCGACCACGAAATACACCGTGTGCGTTTTCCGGTCGACCGCCGGCGTCATCCACACACCGCCGCCGAGCATCTTGTAGAAGTCGCCGCCCTTGTCGGCCAACTGCTTCTTCTCCGCGTCGATGTCGCGCTTCACGTCGCGGCCGGTCGCGTCTTTGGTGGCCCACACGCCTTCCTGGCCGGTTTCCGGAATCGTGTAGAAGGTCCACAGCAACTGGCCGGAATTCGCGTCGTACGCCTTCACGAAGCCGCGAATGCCGTACTCGCCGCCGTTCGTGCCGATCAGCACCTTGCCGTCGACGACCGTCGGCGCCATCGTTTCCGAGTAGCCCTCGTCGGGATTGGCGATCTGGCTTTGCCACAGCACGTTGCCGGTTTTGGCGTCGAGCGCGACGAGCTTGGAGTCGAGCGTGCCCATATAGAGCCGGTCACCCGAAATCGCGACGCCACGATTGTTCGGCCCGCAACAGAACGTCGTGACCGGACCCATCTTGTGCTTGTAATGCCAGAACTCTTTGCCCGTCGTCGCATCGATCGCGTATACGTGATTGAACGACGTGGTCAGGAACATCACGCCGTCCTTCACGATCGGCGCCGTTTCCATCGACTCGTTGACGGCCGTCTGGAAGATGAACGCCGGCCTGAGCTTCGCGACGTTCGTCCGGTTGATCTGCGCGCCGGGGTAATAGCGCGTCTGCGCGTACGAGCCGTTCGAATGGAGCCAGACCGCCGTCATGCTGCCGGCGCGATCGAGCTGATCCTGGGTCACGGGCTGAAGCGTCGATGGCACCGGCGCGGCGGTGGTGGTCGAGCTGTTCTGTACTTCGTCGGCGGCATGAGCCGCAGGCAAGCCGAACGCGATGGCGAGCAGTGGCAGGCCGACAATTCCCTGAATACGGTTGAATGGCATGAGCGTCTCCTAGCTTTTTATTGTTCCTATGAATTGCAGCGCAGGAGTGCGACATGGATCCACGCGGACGACAGCGTGAAAGAGCACGATGGCGCAACCCTCGCAGACAACAAAAGCGTACGACTTCGAATCGTTGTTAGCTTTGTCAGGACGGGTCGGCTTCGCAGAGTGGGGAGAAGTGATGCACGGGTCCGCGGAAAACCGGCTCGTTTAAGGGTAGGCGATGTGTTGTGGATTTTCTAGATTAAATCGTTAAGGAGTGGCGAGCGATCATCGCTCGTCGAGCTGATCAGAACCGGCCGCCGCGCGAATCGGCCCCCTGCTGATAGTTCCGGTTGGTCTGTTCCGGATTCCGGTTCACCAGCGGGCGCGCGTAAAGTGGGTGATGCAGGCTCCGTACTTCGTGTTCGAGCCGGAAGCAACGCTCTCCGGATGACAGATCGAGCAGGTCGGCAAACCGGTATTGATGCGGCTCTTCTCCATATACCAGACCTTTTTCGGCGAGCCGCGTGAACGGCCCCGAAAAAGCAGCGGCGTAAATCGCGATGTGGTGTCCGTCGTATTCAGGAATGGGCTTGGTGGTTTCCGCGTACAGCAGTTGCTGATGCGTGCCGATATCGATCACCGCACGGTGCAATCCATGCTTCTCTTCGATGTCGACGGTCGCATCGAACATATCGCGGTAGAAGCGCGCGATAGGCAACGCGCTGCCGACCGGCACATCCATCTTCACGAACGCGATGCCCAGATCGATTTCCGACCACGGAGCCGACGCGGATCGATTGAAAGGATCGAGGCACTCGTAGCGGTTGCCCCACGGACACGTCACTTCGACACTGCCTGCGCGTTCCGTCCAGCCGAACGCGGTGCCGGCGAGCAGCGGTTCGACCAAGCGCAGCCGCCTCACCAGCGCTTCGAGCTCGCCGACCACGAGACCGACACTGCCGCGCAGACGTTGCGCCGCCCCGTGCGGCAAGTGAATCTGCGACCGGCCGATGTTGATCCACATATTCTCGACCCCGGTCATCACGAACGGATCGCGCGTGAGCCCAAGGCCGGTGACGTAGAAGGCGGTCGCGAGAATCTGGTTGGGGGTTTTCAGGTTGACGTGTTCGAGCAGGATCAGATTGCCGGTATCGTCGTTAGCGTAAGAGTGTTCCATGTGTTTGCCTTGTGCATGAGCCGCGAAACGCAGGACAAATTATGCATCAACAGGGCAAGTGGTACGTGCTCGCGCAACTCGGACGGCGTGGCGGCGCCGCCATGTCGAGAGGCGTACGAAGCGACACGCATGCGCTTATTGCTTCAGAATCTTCCACGGCCCATTGCCGGTTTTGCAGACGATCGGCGTCCACGTTTGGGTCTGTCCTTTCGCGACCGCGGTCAGCGTCGCGGTCCGGCAGGTTCGATCGCCGTCCTTCGTCGTGTCTCGCGGCGTCACCGTGCCCTTGATCGACACGGAATTGCCCGTGCCCGCATTGCTCCACTCGTACGATTCGCCATCCTTTTTTGTATCGAGCGCCTTTTGCGCCGCGTCGTTGAGCGCTTTACGGTCGGCCTCGCGCATGTAAGTAACGGGCGTGTCTTTCAGAAAGTTCAGGTTCGCTGCGTAACACAACATGGGGCTGGCGAGCAACGCCGCTGCCGCAAGCCACTGGGTGATCGTGTGGGCGTACGCGGCGTCGAGTGCGGGCGCGCCCGCGCCAGGACGAAATTGACGTGACATGGGTTTCTCCTCGAGTTCATCCGCGATCCGCGTCGTCCGCGAAATCGCCGTTTTGCTGGAATGCGTCGACGACGTCGGCCACCGAGCCGCGTCGGCCGATGTGGCCGACACGAACTTCGAGCCCCTCGGCGCGCAGCATGTCGCGCACGTCCGCATGCGCGCCGACGACCCTCATCGCCGCGCCCGCGGCCTTCAGCGCGCCGTGCATCGCTTCGAGCATGCGCGCGCCCGCCAGATCGACGACCGCCGATGCGGACAGATCGCAAATCACGAGCCGGACCGGTTCGGGTGCGGCGTGGATCATGCGCCAGATCGTCTCGCGCACGTGCTCGACGTTGAAGTACAGCAACGACGCTTCGACACGCACCGCCAGCACATGCGCAATCGTCTCGTTTTCGGCATGACGTTCGAGATCCGAGAAATAGCGCGTGCCGGGAATACGCCCGAGCATCGCGATGTGCGGATGCGCGGCGCGGTGGATGATCAGTAGCATCGACACGAGCACCGCGACGATGACGCCCTTCAGGATGCCCAACAACAGCACCGCCGCGAACGCCACCATCGAAATCGCGAATTCGAAGCGGCTCACGCGCCATACATGACGCAGTTCGCCGACGTCGACGAGGCCCTTCACGGCCACGAGCACGATCGCCGCCAGCACGACGTTGGGCAGATTCGCGAGCAGTCCGGTGAGGAACATCAGACAGAAGCCGATCGCGAGCGACGCGAATACCAGCGCAAGCGCGCTTTTCGCGCCGGCCTTGTCGTTCACCGACGATTGCGAAAGCCCTCCCGCAACCGGGAAGGCCTGGAACAATCCCGCGGCCAGATTGGCCGCTCCGAGACCCAGCAATTCCTGGCGGGCGTCGATCTCGTAACCATGTGCCTGCGCGAGCGCGCGCGCGGCCGAAACGCTCTCGACGTATGCCAGCAACAGGCACGCGAACGCCAGCGGAACGATGCCGTCGACATCGCGCAGCCGCAGCCCTGGCAGACGAAATTCAGGCAAGCCCTGCGGCAGCGCGCCCACCAGCGTGAAGCCGCGGCTGGCCAGCGGCGTGACCGACAACACGACAATCGAAGCAGCGACGACGGCGAGCGCCACCGGACGCCCCGGCAAAAACTTTTCGCCGAGCAGCAGCAACGCGATGCAAACGAGGCCGAAACCGAGCACGCCGAGGTTGGTCAACGGAAGCTGCCCCCACAGCACGGCGATCCGTTCGAAGAAGAATTCGCCGCCGCCTTTCACCCCGAACAGCTTCGGCAGCTGGGTCATCGCGATCGTCAGCGCGGCGCCCGCCTTGAAGCCGAGCAGGATCGTCTCGCTGATGAAGCTGACGAGCGAACTCAAGCGCAGCAGCCAGCCGATCACGCACATGCACGCGATCAGCACGGACGTGAGCGCCGCGATCGAAGCCCAGCGCGACGGGTCGCCCCCGGCCATCGGCACGAGCGTCACGCCGACGAGCATCGAGATCGCCGAGGTCGGGCCGATCGCGAGCTGGCGCGACGAGCCGAACAGCGCATAACAGAGGCCGCCGACCAGATAGCCGTAGATGCCGTATTGCGGCGGCAAGCCGGCCAGCGACGCATAGGCGAGCGATACCGGAATGCCATAAGCCGCGAGCGTCACGCCGGCGACCGCGTCCTTCGCGAGCCATTGAGGCTGATAGCTTCGCAGCCACTGCGCGGGAGGAAACGCGGAGCGCCACCCGCGCGCGGGTGGCGTGGAAGACGCGCGGTCGGTGACGCTGGGTGGATGGTTCAACGTAGCGCCTCGAGTACGGAAGCGGACCTGACGGAAGCACGGGCGCACTGTACGGCCATCGCCTCAGCCAAGCCGGAGCGGCTCAGAGCGAATCCTTGATGCGCTGCCACGTGTGATCCGGATTGAACTCGGTCACAGGCGGCGCGTGCGCGCCACGGTCCTTCTGGTAGATGACGCCGTTGTTGCTGACCACGAAGGTCATCACGCCGCTCGTGCCGTACTGCGCCGGATAAGCGACCATCGCGAAACCCGCGATCATGTGGCCGTTGATCACGTAGCTGAACGCGCCGCCCGGCGCGTTCTTGCCCTGCCGCGTCAGGATGTTGAAGTGGTAGCCCCGGTAAGGATCGCCCGCCGCGTGGCCTTTCAGATATTCGGAACTCGCGGCGACGAGCGGGCCGAACGGACTCTCTTCTTCGTCGCTGTTTTCGTCGGAGCGCCAGTAGAGACCGTCCTGCTTGCCGGGTGTGCTGGCCAGCTTCTGCGCGTATTCGAGCAGGCCGTCGTGGTTCCGGTCGCGCGACGCGTATTGACGCTGCGCGTCGATATAAGCGTGCAGCACCTTGATCGCTTCGAGTTCGTTGGCGCCGATCCGTCGATTGATCAGTTCTTCTTCGCCCTGCGCGGTGGCGAAGCGCCAGGTGCCGTCCTCTTTGACGATCGGTATCGGCATCGGCCACGCCTCGTCGCCGACCAGCAGAATCCGCCGGTTCGGTCCCCTGTCGTCCAGCACGTGATAGGCGTCGAGCTCCTTGCTCGCCTTGGCCCAGTTCGCCTCGTTCTCCGCCTGGTCCGGCGATACCACGAGGCTCTTGTGCGCTTCGCCGAAGATCGCGACGAGCGACGCTTCGTCGTCGGTCTTCAGTGCGCTGGACAGCGCGGCGACCGCGTCTTCCGGGGTGGCGAAAGTGCGCTGCCCCGCGGCGAGCGCGGCGAACGGAACCGACAGCGCGAGCACCATCGCGCACAGCCGGCGAGATGTGGCCGCACGTCGCCGCGAATCGTCGCGTGCGCGCTTTCCGGTGATGCTTTGACCGCTCATGGCTGCTCCTTATCGCCGTCCGCCGCCGCGGCCGCCACCGCCACCGCCACCGCCACCGCCGGGCCGCGGCGAGAATCCACCACCGCCACCGCCACGGCCGCCACCGCCGGAGAACCCACCGCCACCGGAATTTCCGCCGCCACGCGTCGATTGACGGCTCGCCGCGCCGCGCGCGCTGTTGGCTTGCGCGTCGCGCGCCGAGCCGTAGCCGCTGAACGCATCGCCGCCGCCCGCAGGCGCCGCGCGCTGATTCACGTCGCGTGTGCCCGCCGACGCCGTCGGACGCTGGGACGGCTGCGGCCGCCCTTGCGCGCCAGCACCGCCGCCTGCGAAGTTTGCGCCGGCGCCGCCACCCGCGCCGCCACCTGCATAGTTTGCGCCGCCGCCCGCGCCGCCCCGGTTGCCGCCCGCCAACCCACCGCCCGCGCCCGCGCCTGCACCCGCGCCGCCGCCGCGCGACGGCGGATCGCCGACCCGTTGCGTGCGCGCCGAGCGATCCGAGATACCGCTGACCTGGCCCGGCTTCTTGTCCGAGGTCCACGCGGAGGTGCCCCCTCCCTGCCCGCGACCACCGCCGCGGTTGATGTCGTCCGTGTTGATATTGCCGCGCTCGACGTTCCTATCTCCGCGCTCGACGGTTCTATCGCCGCGCTCGACGTTTCTTTCGCGGTTGATGTTGATGTTGTTGTTGCCGCCGCCGCCGTAATGCGTTTGATAGTGCCCGCCGTTCCAGGCGGCGGTAATCGCCGCGCCCCAGATCAGCCCCGTCGCGAGCGCGGCGCCGGGCGCGTACGGATAGTAGTAGGCTGGATATGGCGTGGGCGCGTAGGCGTAGGTCACGGGCGCACTGGCCACCACGATGGTCTGCGGGTTGTACTGCGGCACGTAGATCACCTGCGGATCGGCCGGCTGGATCTTGATCACTTCCTTCTCGACGACCACGACCTGCTTGTCGTCGGATTTCAGATGCCCCGCCGACTGCGTTTGCCGCCGGAAGCGCTGAATCGCTTCGAGCACCGAGCCCTGATCGGCAACGACGGCCTCGCCGAGATTGATCGTCCAGTCGAGATCGGTGCTCATGTTCTTGACGATGCTGGGGTAATTCAGCAGCGCCTTCACCGGATCGTGCCACGCGTCGTTGAGCTTGAGCGACTTGTTGTTTTTGTACTGGTCGAGAAAGCGATCGGCCTGCACGATTTCGACGGGATAGGTGGAGGCAGGAAGAATGATCGCGATCAGGTCGTCCGGATATAGCGCGATCGGTCCGACGAGCTGGTCAAGCGTCGCCGCGGAAACGGGTGCGTTCGGGGCCGAGTTCGCCGGAGCGTTCGCGGCCGGCGCCTGCGCCAGCGACACCGCAGTGGAGAACGCGCCGCAGCACGCCAGAAGCGCGGCGCCCAGCACATGGCTGACGCGTCGCGCGCGCTTCGCCTCGCCGTCGAGCGTCGGCACGCGCCAGCGCCTGTCGAGCGCCGTTGCAAACGGGATGATGCGTGTACGAGCACGCGAATCGCGGTCCATCAATGCTTCCCCTTGCGCTTCGTCAGCGGCCCCGGGCTGAATGGCCATGATCTTTGACAGACAGTTGTCCGAAGCAATGGAAACGACCTGCACCTGTTGCATGAATACAGTTTGGAAACCATGGACGATATTGCAAATACGACCTTGGTCCGATTGCGCGCGACAGGCCCGCGAGACCATGATGAAAGCGAACCTGTCATTGCTGCGCATCCACCGCGCGGCAACCGGTCCCCCCAGAATTCCCATTCACGGGTGCCGGTTGCGCCCTCACGCCTGAGCAAACAGGCAGCCGGCGACTCGCACCCGCGTGTGCCCACGCAAGGAGCTGTCGTGAATAAGTCGACGAAATATGCCGTTATCGCCGCGTTGAGCGCGTCGCTATCGCTGGAAGGCCTGGCGCAATCGAGGCCGATTGCCTATCCGGCCAAAGGGCAAAGCCCGCAGCAACAGCAGCAGGACGAAGGCGCCTGCTATTCGTGGGCGAAGAGCAATACCGGCATCGACCCGACCATGGTCGCCAATGCCCCGCCCCCACCTTCCGGGCCCGCGGTGGGCGGCGGCGAGCGCGTGCAGGGCGCCGCGCGCGGCGCGGCCGGCGGCGCGGTCATCGGCGCGATTGCGGGCGACGCGGGCAAGGGCGCGGCGATCGGCGCGGCGACCGGCACGATGGTAGGCGGGTCGCGCGCGCGGCAGAACCGGCGCGCTGCCGCGGCACAATCGCAGTCGCAAACGCAGGGCTCGATGGACACGTTCAATCGCGCTTTCGCCGCATGCATGTCAGGGCGGGGTTACACAGTCAATTGATCGCGCAAGGAGAGCAGCATGATTAACCGCAAACTGATCATCGCGGCGGCGCTCGTGTGTCTCGCGAATACGGGGTTCGCTCAGACGGAGGCACCAGTCACGGTTAAGAGCGAGCCCGGCAAAGTCACCGTGTCGGGCACGGTCAAAACGACCGCGACGGTCGTCGGCATCGAGCCGGCAACGCGCACCGTCTTGCTCAAGGACCCGAAGGGCAGGGTCGTGCAGGTCGTGGTCGGAGAGGAAGCGCGCAACTTCGATCAGATCAAGGTCGGCGACGTGGTCAAGGCCGAGTATTCGCAGGCTCTGACCATCATGCTGAAAAAAGGCAACGCGCCGTTGACCGCCAACGAAACGCAAACGCTCGCTCGCACACCGGCGGGCGCGAAACCCGGCGGCTCGGCCTCGCGCGAAGTCACGATCATGGCTAACGTCATCGCGGTCGATCACCAGAGCGGCATGGTCACGCTTAAAGGCCCGCAAGGCAATACGGTGGATCTGATCGTGCAGGATCCCGAACAGCTCAAGCGGATCAAAAAAGGCGACCAGATGCAAGCGGTCTATACCGAGGCCGTGGCCATCTCCGTGGAGCCGGTCGCCGGCAAATAGCGAGCACGGCTCGCGTCAGATCAGGCGGTGCGCTTGCGCGAGGCCGCTGAGGGGAGGCGTAAAGTCCGCGCGTCGAAAACGCACCGTCGAGAAAACCCGTATCGCATTGGGACTCGCCGGCAGACGCGCAAGGCGAAACTCGATTTCGTGCGCGGGCCGCGTATCCCCCTCTTCCAGAACGACGTTCATCCGGTCGAGCCGGTACGTGCTCCTGCGCACGTAGAAATGCGCATCCGGCGCCCCCAGTACACCGCACATCACGTCGAGATGCCGCTCCAGCGCCTCTGTCTTCAGGCCCAACTGCGCCAGAGCCTGATCGTTCTCTTCGATCTGCGCCTGCAGCTTCGCCACTTCCGCGTAGTTCGACGTCGCGTCGCTACCAAGCAGCGAGCGCACGCCCGCCCCTTGCCGTTCGAGAATCGTCAGGCGCGTTTTCAGCAGCGCCCTTTCGCGTTGCAATTCGTCCTGCCGCGAGGTGTCGGCCTCGATCTTGCCGAGGGCTTCGAGCACGAGCTGATCGACGATCCGCAACATGATCTGGCGCCGCAACGCGGCTTCGGATTCTCCGCACACGCGCACCTGGTGATCGCTGAAGTTGATGGTCGTCTGCGCGAGATCGGTTTGCGTCGTCTCGCCGTATTGCCCGACGCCGAAAATACGCCGCTCATCCATGGCCATGCCGAGCACCGCGAATACCTGGTCGGCAGCGGGATGGTCGCTGAAGAACGTGTTCAGCTCGTGTGAGCGGTTGAAGACCGGGCAGACGTCGTCGGGTGTGGCGAAAAAGGCGTGGATATACGGGTCCGTCGCCCATGCCGCCGCGCTCGCTTCGCGCGCCGGCGGCACTTCATCGGCGAGCCGGAGCAGATAGGCGGTCGTGTGTTGCACGGCGGGCCGCAGGCGCGACGCATAATTGCGCGCGAGCCGCAACGACGGACAGAGCCTGACGATCCGCTCGACGATTTCCTTCGTCTGCTGATCGTCGCTCTCTTCGGAAGCGGTGCGCCTGCTCAGCCACCGCGACAGCAGACCCATGTCCGGCTCCCGTCGCCCGTCACGATTCGTCGCGCTCCGGCAACAGCTGCGCGACGATCGTGTGGTTCTTCCAGAACAGGTTATGGACGCGGTTTTGCAGTATGCGCAGCCCGTCCGTGGGCACGTCGTCGAAGACGACCACCGCGCCTGGCCGCGAGCCCGTGCCGTGCACCCGCTGGATCGAGCTGAAGCGCGGGAACCCGTAGCGAATCAGGAACTCGCCGATCTCTTCGTCGGAGACGCTTTCCTCGACGTTTCCAAGAAACAGTTCAGCCATGATGCTTACTCCTCCAGACCCTAGGCCACGATGTTCAATCCGCCGTCGATGTACAACGTAGAACCGGACACCCGCCGCGCATACGGCGTGGCCAGAAACGCACAGGTATAGCCGACGTCCATGATGTCGACGAGTTCGCCGAGCGGCGCGCGCTGCACCGCTTCGTTGAGCAGCAGCTCGAAATCCTTCAGGCCCGAAGCGGCGCGGGTCTGCAGCGGCCCGGGAGAAATCGCGTGCACGCGGATGCCCCTCGGTCCCAGCTCGAACGCCAGATAGCGCGCGCAGGCTTCGAGCGCCGCCTTGACGGGGCCCATCAGGTTGTAGTTCGGCACGACCTTGTTCGCGCCGTAGTAGCTCATCGTCAGCATGGTGCCGCCGTCTTTCATCAGCGGCGCGGCGAGGCGCGCCATCCGCACGAACGAATGGCAGGAGATGTCCATCGCGCTCAGGAAGCCCTCGCGCGACGATTGCAGCAAGCCGCCCTGCAGATCCGCTTTCGGCGCCCATGCAACGGCGTGAACGAGAATATCGAGGCTTCCCCATGTCTTCTCGATGCGGTCGAACACGGCCTCCATTTCGTCCTCGCCCGTTACGTCGAGCGGCATGAAGATCTCGGCATCGAGTGCTTTGGCGATCGGTTCCACATAAGGAGCCGCCTTGGCGTTCGCATAGGTGAGCGCAACGCTCGCGCCGAGGTCGTGAAACGCCTTCGCGCATCCGTACGCGATCGAATGCTCGTTGGCGACGCCGGTCACGAGGGCCTTCGCTCCTCGCAGAATCAAACTCGGTTGCTCGACAGCGACAGACATGGTGAAACTCCTCTATGGGGCGATAGCGCGCGTATGGCGGGCGATCATCAGTTCCTCGTTGGTGGGCACGACCCAGACCGGTAGCCTGCTCGAGGCGCGGGTGATCAGCGGGCCACCCGCCCGATTGGCCGCTTCGTCGAGTTCGGCGCCGAGCCACGCGGCATCGCGCACGATGCGCTCGCGGATCGCGACGGCGTGCTCGCCGATGCCGGCCGTCAGCACCAGTGCGTCGAGACCTTGCATCGCCGCGGCGAGACTGCCGAGTTCGCGCCCGATGCGGTAGGCGTAGACGTCGATGGCAAAGCGGGCACGCGGCTCGTCGCTGTCGAGCAGCACGCGCATGTCGCCCGAGATGCCCGACATGCCGAGCAGCCCCGAGCCCTTGTAAATGAGGTCCGCGATCGACTGCGTATCCATCTTCAGCTCGTCGAGCAGATAGAGCATCACGCCGGGGTCGAGGCTGCCGCAACGCGTGCCCATCGGCAGGCCTTCCACCGCCGTGAAGCCCATCGTGCTCGCCACGCTCTTGCCCGCGACCATCGCGCACATGCTCGCGCCATTGCCCAGATGCGCGACGACGGTGCGCCCCGCCGCCGCGGCCGGCGCGATCTCCGGCAGCACGCTCGCGATGTATTCGTACGAGAGCCCGTGAAAACCGTAGCGCCGCACGCCGTGGTCGGTAATCGAGGGGGGCAGCGCATAGGCCTGCGCGGTCTCGGTCTGCGTGCGATGAAACGTGGTGTCGAAGCACGCGACCTGTGGAAGGTCGGGACGCAGCTGCGCGAGGATGCGGATCGGGGTCAGGTTATGCGGCTGATGCAGCGGCGCGAGCGGGCTCAGGCTGTCCAGCTGGTCGATCACCTCGGAGGTCGCGAGGACGGGGCCGGCAAAGCGCTGCCCGCCGTGCACGACGCGATGTCCGACCGCCTTCAGTTGATTGCCGCCGCCGTGGTCGTGCAAAAAACCGCCCAGATATTCGATCGCGCCCTGATGGCCGAGCCGATGGCCATCGCCCCATTCGTGCGAGCTGGCATTACCGTCGCGGTCCGTCACGCGAAAACGCGGGCTCGTGTAGAGCGCTTCGATCTGACCGCGCAAAATGAGTTCGAGTTGCGCTTGTTGCGCGTCGAAGGCGCTGAACTTGAGGCTCGACGAACCTGCGTTCAATACGAGAATCACATCCGCCATGACGTCACCCGACCACTTTGCCGGCCTCGCGCCGTGCCTTGGCCACCAACGCGGCGACCGCGCACGACGCGAGACGCGTCGACAGCGAATCCGCGCGGCTCGTCAGAATGATCGGCACGCGCGCGCCGAGCACGATGCCCGCCGCGTCCGCGCCGGCGAGAAACGACAGGCTTTTCGCGAGCATGTTGCCCGCTTCGAGGTCCGGCACCATCAATACATTGGCGCGACCGGCCACCCGCGACTCGATCTGCTTGATGCGCATGGCTTCAATGCTGATCGCGTTGTCGAGTGCGAGCGGACCGTCGACGAGCCCGCCGGTGATCTGCCCGCGGTCCACCATCTTGCACAGCGCCGCCGCTTCCACCGTCGATGGAATTTTCGGATTGACGCTCTCGGTCGCGGACAGGATCGCCACGCGGACTTCGTCAAGTTTCAGCGCGTGCCCGAGATCGATCGCGTTCTGCAGGATGTCGACCTTCTCTTCGAGCGTCGGCAAGATGTTGATCGCGGCGTCGGTGATGATCAGCGCGTTCTCGTACCCGGGCACGTCCATCACGAAGCAATGGCTGATGCGCCGCTCGGTGCGCAGGCCGGTGTCACGGCGAATCACCTCGGCCATCAGCTCGTCCGTATGCAGGCTGCCTTTCATCAGGGCCTCTGCCTTGCCTTCGCGCACCAGTTGCACGGCTGCTGCCGCGGCGGCATGGCTATGCGGCGCATCGACGATCGTGAAGTTCGAAATGTCGATGCCGTGTTCGGCGGCAATCGCTTCGATGCGCGCGCGCGGCCCGACCAGCAGCGGCGCGATCAGTCCCAATCCGGCTGCTTCGACCGCGCCATTCAGCGAACTCTGGTCGCACGGATGCGCGACCGCTGTCGGCATCGCCGGCAGCGTCCGGCAGAAATCGATCAGACGTTGATACTTCGCGTGCTTTTCCATCGGCGTATTCCTCGTGTGTACGGTGCGTTGGATTCGTGACGCGTGGCACGCCATGCTGACGAGCGCCGTGCATACGGGCGCCCTGCACACGGTCCCGCCACGCTTGCGTCCTGCCGTGCATCGCGCCGGTTGCTCACGTGCGAGCGGAGTCAGGCAAACGTGCGTTGCGCTTGCGGCTCACGCGCGAACCCAGCACCGCGTGGATGCGTTCGAACGCCTCCTTTTGCGCGGCGTCGGGCGCGGTGTTCAACACGCGCTCGTCGCTCGCCAGCTTGTCGAGCAGTTGTAGAAAGCGCTCGCGGTCCTCGCTGTGGGAAAGCAGCTTCGGCAGCGTGGCTATCGCCTCGTCCGGTTCGAAGCTGACGATGATTTCCTGCTCGCCCCGGATCCGCCGCCAGTGATCGGGGCTGATTTCGGGCAGGTACTCCGCGTAACTCTCGGCGATCTCCTTGCGCATCTCCAGGCGCGCGAGCGGCAACGACCCGCCCTTGCGCGACAACAGATAGGCCGCGCGCGCGAGCGCCTCCGTGTAGCCGCCGTCGCCGATCGCCTGCAACGCCGTGCGCACGAACGGCAGCTCGCGCGGATCGATCGCGCCGGCTTGCGCGGCCACGCCATCGGCGGCCGGCTTGCTCAGATACGTCGCGTACAGATTCGCGTACACGCTGAAGAAGCTGGCCTCGGTCCCCGCGTCGCGCATCGCGCGGTAATAGTCCAGCGACGCGCTGATCATTTGCGAGCCGTTGTGTTCGAGCTTGCTCCACGGGTTATCGGCGGCGGCCCGCTGGCGATTCTCACGAACCGACTGCGCGGCCGCCGGCAGCCAGCCAAGCCACGGGTTCATCGCGGACACGGCCCAGCGCTGCCAGCGCAGCGGATGAAACTGGCGCAGCAGGCGGGCGCTCGTTTCGTTCGACATCGCCTGCACGAACGGCTGCGCGAGCAGTTCATACATGCGCTGATTCAGATTGGACACCGCGGCGACTGCTTCGAACGGCTTTTCGTCGATGCGGCCGAAGCGGTTGAGATGCGCGGAAATCTCCTCGAGCCGCCGCTCATGAAATTCGACTTCGTATTCGATCTCCCCGGCCGCGTTGCTGGTCTCGTTGATGGTCATGCCGTAGAGTCCCGGCGGGAAGGTTTCGATGGTCTCGAGCACGGACATGATCTGCTTGTGCTCCTTCTTCGCGACTTTCCCTGACACGAAAATGCCCAGATGCCCGATGTTCTGGTGCGTCAGACCGACGATCACCTGGCCGCGCGACTTGATCTCCTCGGTGCTGCCGTACAGGTCCGCCACCCAGTTGAACGCCTGTTGAGGCGGCGTGATGTTGTCCCCCATCGACGCGAACAGGATGATCGGCGAGCGGATTTCACGCAGATCGAAAGCCTGGCCGCTGCTGTTCGTCACTCCGCCCGACCACAGCTTGTTGCCGACGAACAGGTTGCGCGTGATCCATTCGATCTCCTCGCGATTCATCAGGTAGTAGCTGCCCCACCAGCGCTCGAATTCCAGAAAGCGTGGCGGCTCGGTATCGACGTTCGAGAACAGGTGGTAGTACTTGTCCCAGAACGTGTTGGCGGGATTCAGGTTCTCGAAGTTCTCCACCAGATACGCGCCGTCGAACTTGCCGTTGCCAAGATCCGCCGCGTACGACGCGAGCCACGCGCCGCCCAGCATGCCGCCCGCGTAACGCATCGGGTTGTCGCCCTCGCCTTCGCTCCAGGCCGCGCTCCAGTACGACATCGGCGCACCGTTGATGACGATCGGGCCGGTCTCCTCGGGGTCGGAGCTGGCGAGCATCATCGCCGCCCAGCCGCCCTGGCAATTGCCGATGATCGCGGGCTTCGGACTGTCGGGATGCAGCGCGCGCACCTTGCGCACGAATAGCTGCTCGGCGTTGCAGACGTCGAGCAGGGTCTGACCGGGCTCGGGGTCGCGAAAGAACACCACGAAGTAGACGGGATAGGCCGCGCGCAGCGCGATGCCCGCCTGCGAATCGTCCTTGAAGCCGCCAATGCCGGGGCCGTGCCCCGCGCGCGGATCGATGATCAGATACGGGCGTTTGCGCACGTCCACGCCCACGCCTTCGAGCGGACGAAGTTGCAGCAGCGCATAGTTGACCGGCCGTTCGAACGTGCGGCCGTCCAGCACCATGTCGTACTCGAAATGCAGCACCGGCGTGGGACCGCTGACGCTGCGTTCGACGAACTCGTTGCCGCGCCGGTACAGCGTGTCCCAGAACAGCAGCGAGCGCTGCGCGGCGTCCACCGTGTATTGCCACGCACTGAGCGGATCGAATGGCGCGGGCATCGCGCTTGCGGTCGGGGCGCCATCGTGATCGAGCCCTAGCGTTTCGGTGACCCGTTCACTGAGATGCCGCTGGGCGATTTGCGTGCGCTTCTGCAGCACGTGGGTGATTTTCGAGGCAATGTCCTGGCTTTGTGACAATAGCGTTTCAGCGTCCATCGGGAGACTCCTGAAAGGTGCGTGTCACGATCGGTGCCGAGGCACGCGCCGTGCATTGATTGAATCGTGGAGTTGGCCCAGAGCTCTAGCAATCGGACCAAGGTCTTATTATGCGCGCGACCCGGTGCAGCGCACGGGTTCGGGCGCGGCGCGTGTCGACGTGACGCAGCGCGACGTCTCATTGAGCAGGATTTGCCTGCACCGCCGCGGCGATATCGCGGCTCACCGAGGCGAGCGCGCGATCGTGGGCGGCGATGATCGGCTCGAATCCGGGACCGGACACGCTCTCGCGCGCGACCGAGCGGCCGGTGACGGCGCGGATCTTGCCGGGCGGCCGCACGGCCCACAGCACATCGACGGTGACGTCGCGCCCCGGCACGGACTCGAAGCGCATCACGTCGATCCGCACGCGCCAGACGACGGACGGATCGCGTACCGCATCGAATACCGAAATCTGCTGCGAGTTCAGCAGCGCGCCGAGATCGGCCGCGATCACGCGCCCGATGTCGCCACCGAGCGGCTGCGCCCAGCGGTCGAATTCGTTGACCGCGACCTCGTTGTTAGCGATCCTCGTGACGATCTGCGGCCGGTCTACGATCTCGGGTATCGTGACCGGACCGATCACCGCCGCGATCGGCCGGCTCGCGCCGCTGCTGCTCAACGACTCGTCGGGGCTCAGCGTGTAGAAGTTCGTCGCCGGCGACTTGCAGGCGCCGAGCAGAGCGCCGGCGAGCGCGAGCATCAGGCCGGCCGCGAAGCGGCGCATCGCATCTGTCATGGCTTCTTGTCCTCGGACTTGCCGCGCACGAGCGATTCCGGATGCTGCGCCAGATAGTCGGCCAGCGTGCGCAGCGAGGCAGCGGTGCGGGTCAGTTCACGCATTGCGTCCTCCGTCGATTGCTGCAGCGACGAGTCCGGCTGCAGCGCGGCATTCGCGGAATCGAGCGTGGATTGCGCGGACAGCAGCGTGTCGAACGCTTTCGGCACGACCTGCGTGTGGAGCTGCCCGAGCATCGCGTTGGTGGTGCGCAGCGTCGAGCGCGCGTCCTTGCCGATATCGTCGAACGGTATGTTGTTGATCTTGGCGAGCAGTCGCGTGACCGATTCCTGCAGCGATTCCAGCGTGCGCGCAATCGCGGGCATTTCGGGCGGCGTCTTGCTCCAGTCGATCGACGCCTTCGGCGCGTCGGGGAAATAGTCGAGCGCGAGATACTGCTGGCCGGTCAGCAGATTGCCGGTTCTCAACTGGAAGCGGAAGCCGTGCTCGACCAGATAGTTCGCGAGACCGCGCGGGTCGTTGGTGAGGCGTCCGCCGGCGCCGTCGTTCTGATAGCGCGACGTGAACCGCTCCGGATAGAGATTGATCTCGACCGGACTGCTGAAGCGGCGGGTGTCCGGATCGAAGCGCGTGTAGATCGCCGTCACTTCGCCGATTTCGACGCCGCGGAAATCGACCGGCGCGCCAACTGTCAGACCGCGCACCGAATCCGTGAAGTTCACCACGTATTTGACGACGATGCGATCGTGCATCTTCATCGCGTCGGCGCGCGTGGTGTACAGGTCGAACCGGGTGCCGCTATCGGCGCTCGTCTCTACCTGCGAATCGGGCGGCGATTCGAACGCGATCCCGCCGATGATGATCGATACGATCGACTGCGTTTCGACGCGCAAGCCGCTGCTGTCGAACGACATGTCGACGCCGCTGGCGTGCCAGAAGCGCGTGTCGGTTCTGACGAAGCGGTCATACGGCGCGTTGACGAAGACCTTCACCGTGACGCCGTGGCCGTCTGGGTCCAACTGGTACGACGCGACCTGGCCCACCTGAATTCTGCGGAAAAACACGGGCGTACCCACGTCGAGCGAGCCGAGTTCCGTGCCGTGCAACGTATACTCGTGCCCCGGCACGTCGCTCGCGAACACGGGGGGCTCCTCGAGGCCGACGAAACTGCGGCGCGCTTTTGGCGAATTGCCGACGTCGACGTCGATATACGAGCCCGACAGCAGCGTGCCGAGCCCCGACACCGTACCGCCCGAAATGCGCGGACGCACGACCCAGAAGCGCGTGTTGTCGACGAGCAGGTCCGACACGTCGCGCGTCACCTCGGCCTTGGCCACCACGCGCTTGTGGTCCGGCGTCAGCGAGACCGTTTCGACCACGCCGATATCGACGTCCTTGAACTTGAGCTTCGTCTTGCCCGCTTCGAGACCATCGCCGGTCTTGAAGCTGATGCTGATCTGCTCGCCGCGCTCCATCACCGCCTTCACCGCCAGCCAACCGCCGATCAGTATCGCCACGATCGGCACGAGCCAGACCAGTTGCATCCGCCAGCGCGAGCGCGGCACCGGCTCAGCGGCGGGCAGTTCGGGCTCTTCAGTCGGAGTGGACACGTTCGGTCTCCAAAGCGTCCCACATCAAGCGTGGATCGAACGCCATCGCGGCGAGCAAGGTCAGCACGACGACCGCGCCGAACGCGATCGCCGCCGGCCCCGCCTTGATCGTCGCCAGCGCCTGGAATTGCACCAGCGCGACCAGCATCGTGATCACGTAGATGTCGAGCATCGACCAGCGACCGATCAGCTCGATCAGGCGATAGATCCGCGTGCGCTGCGCGGGCAGCCATTGCCAACGAAGCTGCGTCGACAGCGCGAGATACCCGATGCCGAGAATCTTCAGCATCGGCACGACGATGCTCGCGATGAACACGAGCAGCGCAAGCGGCCACGAGCCCGATACCCACAGATAGACCACGCCGCTCAGGATCGTGTCCTTCTGCGTGCCGAACAGCGAACTCGTGTCCATCACGGGCAGCACGTTGGCCGGAATGTAGAGCACCATCGCGGCCACCAGATACGCCCACGTTCGCGACAGGCTCGCGGGCTTGCGCTGGTGCACCGGCGCCTTGCAGCGCGGACAGACGTGCTTGAGCGCGCCGCTGGGCTGCTTGAGCAGCAGGCCGCATTCTTCGCACAGCACGAGCCCGTAGGCAGACGCCGTGATGGCGTTGCCGCGCACGCGGATCGGCGGCAACTGCCACGCCCGCGCGCCACGCGCTGCCGTGATGCGCGCCCACACCTCATGCGGATCGAAGGTCGCCGCCGCGGCCGCGAGCAGCAGCATCAGCGCGATGAACGACCACAGCGCAGTGCCCGGCACCACCCTGGCGATGTGCGCGAGCTTGACCAGCGCGACCAGCAAGCCGAGGATCAGCACCTCGGTCATGCCCCACGGCCGCGCGAGCTGAAACAGACGAAAGCACTCGGCCGGCCGCCACGGCACGCGCCCGAAGCGCAGCGGCAGCAGCAGCCACAGCATCGCCGCGGTTTGCAGCACCGGCGTGACGATCGTCGTGAGGGCGACCAGCAAGGCGAGCGGCCACGAGCCGTGGCTGTACAGCATGCGCACCGAACCCGCGAGCGTCGTCTGCACGACATGGCCGTTCAGCGACAGACCGACGATCGGAAACACGTTCGAGATCACGAGCAGCACCGCGGACGCGCACGAGAATGCGAGCGCATACTCCGGCCCGTTCGAGCGTCCGCGCCTGAGCTCCGCGCGGCAACGCCGGCAGCGCAACGCATTACCGGCGGCGGGCGGCGCGCCGAGCTGAAGCAGGTCGCACTCTTCGCACGCAATCAGCTCGTTACCCGTCATCTCGCCTCCTCTGCACCCGACGTTCCAGCCGGCGCCGGCGCGTTCTGCGAGACCGGCGCCATCGCCGGCGAGTTTTGCGGCGCGGGCGGCGGCGCCGTCAGTTTTTCCGCCTCGGCCACCCAGCCACCGCCCGTCGCCTTGTAGAGCGTGACGTACGAGGTCAGCACCGCGCCTTGAGTTTGCGCATAGCTCAGTTGCGCGTTGAACAGGCTGCGCTCCGCATCGAGCACTTCGATGTAGCTCGTATAGCCGCCTTCGTAGCGCTGCCGCGCGAGGTGCGCATAGGTGTGCAGCGCCTCGACCTGGAGGTTTTGCGCATCGAGTGCCTGATGCGTCTTCTGCACGGAGATGAGCGCGTCCTCGACCTCCTGGAACGCTACCTGGATCGCCTTTTCGTACGAGTACAGCGATTCCTGCTGGCGCGCTTCGGCCTGGTGCACCTGGCCGGTGATGTTGCCCGCCGTGAAGATCGGCTGCGTGACGCTGCCGGCAAACGACCACACGCGCGCCGGACCGGTGAACAGATTCGAGAACTGCGCGCTGACCGAACCGAACAGCCCGGTCAGCGAAATCGACGGGAAGTACAGCGCGCGCGCCGCCCCGATCAGCGCGTTTTGCGCGACCAGCGTCTGCTCGGCCTCCAGCAGGTCGGGACGGCGTTCGAGCAGATCGGACGGCAGCCCCTCGGGAATCGGCGGCGTGCCCATCTGCGATAGCTCACGGCCGCGCAGTATCGCGCCGGGATTCCTGCCGATCAACACCGACAACGCGTCTTCCTGCTGGGCGATCTGCGCTTCGAGCTGCGGAATCGTGACTTGCGCGGCTTGATACTCCGACTGGCTTTGCGCGAGTTCCATCTGCGAGACCTCGCCGTAGCGGAAGCGCGCCTCGAATACGCGCACCGATTCCGCGCGGCTTTGCACGGTCTCCTTCGCGATCACTAGCTGCCGGTCCAGACTGCGCAGATTGATGTAGGCCGACGCGACCGAGCTCACCAGCGTCAGAATCGTGGCGTGGCGACCCTCTTCGCTTGCGAGCAGATTCGCGCGTGCCGCCTCGGTTTCCCGGCGCACCTTGCCGAACAGATCGAGTTCCCAGGACACCGCCAGCGTCGCGTCGAACTGGTTGTAGACGGGGCTCACGCCCTTCGGCACCGGCACGCCTTGGTCCTGCGAGACCCGTTGACGCGACGCGTCGGCGCCTGCCGAAAGCTGCGGGAACAGCCCGGAGCGCGTGGTCACGAACTGCCCGCGAAACTCGTCGACCCGCGCGGCCGCGATCTTCACGTCGCGATTGTCCTGCAGCGCGGCGGCGATCAGCTGATCGAGCACCGGGTCCTGAAACTGCTCCCACCACACGGCGTTGGCGATGCCCGCGGCCTCGCCCTGGGCGAAACGATAAGTGGCCGGCACGTCGACCGCCGGGCGCTCGTAGTTGGGGCCTAGCAGGCATCCGCTCAGCGCGAGCAGCATGACGGATGCGAGCAAACGCGCCGGTGCCGTGCCGTGCATGTCATTCACCTGCCCGCGGCGCGGACGGCGCCTCGCTCGACGCACCGGGCCCCGGCACCGCCGAGGGTTCGCGTCCTGCGCCGCCGCTGGGCTCCACGCCCGGCGTCGGCTTTTTGCCTCCTTTCGAGCGCGACGACATGGTTTCGAGCAGGTAATAGAACATCGGGATGAAGAATACGGCGATCGCCGTCGCGCCCAACATGCCGCCGATCACACCGGTGCCGATCGAATGACGGCTGTTGGCCGACGCGCCCGTCGCGATCGCGAGCGGCACGCAGCCGAGAATGAACGCGAGCGAGGTCATCACGATCGGGCGCAGCCGTTCTTCCGCCGCGGTCATCGTCGCGTCGAACACCGAGGCGCCGGTCTCGCGATTGAGCACCGCGAATTCGAAGATCAGGATCGCGTTCTTCGCGGCGAGCGCGACCAGCATCGTCAGCCCGATCTGGAAGTAGACGTCGTTGGACAGGCCGCGCAGCATGATCGCGAGCAACGCGCCGAACAGCGCGAACGGCACAGCCATCAGCACGCCGAACGGCAGCGTCCACTTCTCGTACTGCGCGGCGAGGATCAGGAACACCATCACGAGACCGAATACGAAGACGAGCCCGGACGTGCCGCCCGACTGCCGTTCCTCGAATGCCTCGCCACTCCATGCCACGTCGTAGCCTTCCGGCATCTGCGCGGCGATCTGTTCCAGCGTCGAGATCACCTGTCCGGAGCTGTAGCCCGGCGCGGCATTCGCCGTGACCTTGATGGCCGGGAAATTATTGAATCGCGTGACGAGGTCCGGGCCCGTCGTAAAGCGGTAGCTTGCCACCGACTTGATTGGCACCATCGTGCCGTTCGTGCTGCGCACGAAGATCTGATCGAGATCAGTAGGCTTCAGGCGATACCGCGGGTCCGCCTGCAGGATCACCTGCCACAGCCGGCTCGAGCGGTTGAACTGCGATACGTACAGCGAGCCGAACATCGTCTGCATCGAGCTATAGACGTCTTCGACCGGCACGCCGAGCGTCTCCGACTTGTCGCGATCCACGTCGACCAGCAGTTGCCGCGACGCCGCATTGAAGGTCATCGTGACGCCGGTCAGCTCCTTGCGCGCCCGCGCTTTCTGCACGAACTGGTCGGCCACGCCCGCGAGCTGTGCGATGGAAGCGTCCCCCTTGCTCTGAATCCACACCTCCGTGCCGCCTGTCGTGCCGAGCCCCGGAATCGACGGCGGGTTGACCGGCACAATAATGCCCTCCTGGACGTTCGCGAAATGGCGATACGCGTCGAGCAGCACCTGGCGCGCGTTCTGCGTCGCGCGGTTGGCGCGCGTATAGCGTTCGTCGAAGCTCTTCAGACCGACGAAGAAGGTGCCGGCATTGTTCTTGTTCTGGCTGTCGAGCAGGCTGAAACCATCGACCGTGGTGATGCTGCCGACCGCCTCCTGTTTCATGAAATAGTCAGTGATGACTTGCGACACCTGGCCGGTGCGGTCGAGGCTAGCCGCGTCCGGCATGATGACCGCGCCGAGCAGATAACCCTGGTCTTCAGGCGGCAGGAACGCCGACGGAATCGAGCGCATCATCAGCACCGCCAGCACGATCATCGCCGCGAAGAACACGAGCCCCATGACAAAGCGCTTGATGATGAGCTTGACCGCGCGCGTATAGCCCGACGTCATGCGGCCGAACTGATTGTCGAACCAGCGGAAAAAGCCCTTCTTCTCGTGGTGCGCGCTTTTCAGCAGCAACGCGGCGAGCGCCGGTGACAAGGTCAGTGCAACGATGCCGGACAGCACCACCGAAATCGCAATCGTGATCGCGAACTGCTTGTACATCTGGCCGGTGATGCCGCCGAGAAACGCGACCGGCACGAACACCGCGCACAACACCAGCACGATCGCCACGACTGGCCCGGCGACTTCGTCCATCGCCCGTTTCGAGGCCTCTTTCGGCGAGAGCTTGTGCACCGTGATGTTGCGTTCAACGTTCTCGATCACGACGATCGCATCGTCGACGACGATACCGATCGCGAGCACCATGCCGAACAAGGTCAGCATGTTGATCGAAAAGCCCAGCGGCAGCATGAACATGCAGGTGCCGACGATCGACACCGGCACCGCGATGATCGGAATCAGCGTCGCGCGAAGGCTTTGCAGGAATACGAACACGACGATCACGACGAGCACCAGCGCTTCGAAGAACGTATGGATCACGTCCGAGATCGACGCTCGCGTGAACTCGGTCGTGTCCATCGCGATTTCGTAGCTCATGCCTTCCGGAAACGACTTCTTCAGTTCCGCGAGTGTCGTGCGCACCTGCTTCGCCACGTCGAGCGCATTGGCGCCCGGCTGCTGATACACGGCGAGCACGGTGGCCGGCTTGCCCTGGAAGCGGCTGCGAATCGAGTAGTCTTTCTGGCCGAGCTCGGCGCGGCCGATGTCCTTGAGCCGCACGATCGCCGCGCCGCCGCTCGCGGCGCGCACGATGATGTTGTCGAACTGCGAAGGCTCGGCGAGGCGCCCCGTGGTCGTGACCGCGAACGATTGCTGGACCGCTCCGCTGGTCGGCGACTGTCCGATACTGCCCACCGCGAACTGCTGGTTCTGGTTCGCGACGACCCGTTGCACGTCGGCGGCCGTCACGCCCAGCTGCGCCATCCGGTCGGGCTTCAGCCAGATCCGCATCGCGTAGTCTGGCGTGCCGAAGATACTCGACTGGTTCGCGCCCGGAATCCGCTTGATCGCGTCAAGCACGTAGATGTTCGTAAAGTTCGCGATATACGTCGCATCGTAGCGGTTGGTGGGCGAATAGATCGCGATCACCATCATGAACGCCTGCGACTTTTTCTGTACCTGAATGCCCTGCGCCTGGACCGATTGCGGCAGTTGCGGCAGCGCGAGATTCACGCGGTTCTGCACGTCGACCTGGGCCAGTTCGGGGTTCGTACCGATCTGGAAGTACACGTTGAGCGTCATACTGCCGGTCGACGAACTCGACGAGTTCATGTAGATCATGTTGTCCGCGCCATTGACCTGCTGCTCGATCGGTGCGGCGACGTTGTTCGCGACGACCTCGGCGCTGGCGCCCGGATAGGTGGCGGACACCGTGATTTGCGGCGGCGTGATGTCGGGGTACTGCGCGATCGGCAGCGAGAACATCGCCAATGCGCCGCCGAGCGTGATGACGATCGAAATGACTGACGCGAAAATCGGCCGATCGATGCAGTAGCGCGAAATGTTCATGGCGGCTGCCCCGTCACTCGGCGGCGGGCGCTGCCGCGGCGCCTTGCGACGCAGCCGTCGCCACCGCCGCCGGGCTTTTCCCGCCGGCCGCCAGGGTTTTGATGATCTTTAGCTGCGAATCCGCGGTAACGCGCTGCGCGCCGTCCACGACGATGCGCTCGCCCGCCTTGAGACCGTCCGAAACAAACCAGTTATCGCCCTGCCAGTCGCCGACTTCGACGACGCGCTGATGCGCCTTCGAGTCGCTACCGACGACCCACACGAAGTGGCTCTTCGCGCCCTGCAACACCGCGCGCTGCGGCACGAGTGTCGCGTGGGGACGGATCGCGCCCGAGACGCGGGCCCGCACGAACTGGCCGGGGCGCAGCGTGCCCTTCGGATTTTCGAAGGTCGCACGCACGAGGAAGGTTCCCGTTTCGGTGTTGAACGCCGGGTTCGCGAAGTCGATCTGGCCTTGCTCGGCATAGGGCGAGCCATCGGCGAGGATCAGATGCACGACGAAATCGTTGTGCGCGGGAAACCTCAATAGTCCTGCCGCAATGTCATCCCGGTACTTCAGCATCTCGTTCTCGGAGATGCTGAAGTTCACCCACATCGGATCGAGCTGGTACACGTAGGTCAGCAAACCGTTCGAGGTGGCCGTCACGTAGCTGCCGTCCTGCTGACGCGCGAAGCTCGACAGGCCGTTCAGCGGAGACTTGATCGTCGTGTAGCCGAGGTTCAGCAGTGCGGTGTCGACTTCGCCCTGGGCGGCGATCACCGCGGCGGCGCTCTGCTTCTCGTTGCCGACCGCGTCGTCGAGATCCTTCTTGCTCAACGCGTTCTGCGCCGCCAACGGCACCACGCGCGCGAGATTGGCCTTGGCGACTTCGAGACGCGCCTGCTGCTGGGCCAGTTGACCTTTCGCGGTCCGCAGCGCGGCCTCGAACGGCTTGCGGTCCATCTGGAACATCGTTTGTCCCGTCTTGACCAACGCGCCTTCGGTGTACATGCGCTTGTCGAGGAAGCCGTCCACCCGCGAGCGGATCTCGACTTCACGCGAACTCTGCGTTTGCGCGGTAAATTCGAAGTCGACCGGCGTGTCCTGCTGCGTCACCGTCATCACGGTCACTTCCGGCGCGGCGACGACCGGCGGCGGTGGTGCCTTCTTGCACGACGCGAGCCACGTGAGCAGCGTCAGCGCCGCGATGATGGCGAGCAATGGGAGAGCGCCGCGAGAATGTGGCCGCGGCGAGGCCAGGGACACGGGTACGGTTTTCATCGCGCACTCCGTCTGATCACAAAGGCGTGCAGTTGCCGAACAGCACGAAGGCATCGTTTCTGTTCGCGATCGTCAGCGTCATCTCGCCGTCCGTCGAATCGACGACCAGCGTCCAGCCAAAGCCCAACTCATTGCCGAGGATCAGGAGCTGATCCGCCTCCTTGGTGACCGACAGCATCGGCGTCGTGCGCGCGGGACCGACGACCGCGCGTTTGTCGAAGTCGAGAGTCAGGAATTTCGGCAGACCGAGATCCGCGGGCAACGCGCGCGTGCAGGCGATGCCCGGATCGCAGGCGTGCGCGTCGATCGTCGCGCAGATCAGCCGTTTGCTGCCGTCGAAGTCCGCCGCGCCCACCTGCATCGCAGCGGTACCGAGAAGAATCGCGAGACAAACCGAAATTGATTTCATCACGTGCGCTCCCGCTTTTATCCTTGAACGCTGCCGCATTCCGCGCGGCGCATCGCACGCGCAAAGGCACGCATGCGCCACAACCTGTCCGGTTTCGAGTTCGGTGCGGCGCAGCCGGCGTTCGGTTCGACGCGTTGACTGAGTTCAGTTTGGTGGTCCGAAGAAACGGCGACAATCGGACCTTGGTCTCATATCATCCGGCGCGAAGACGCGCGTTCAGGGTGTCGGCGGACCGCCGATGGCCACCTCGACCGCCTTGAACAGAATCGCGCTGGTGAAAGGCTTGCGCAGATACGCGGCCGCGCCGGCCGCGAGCGCGGTCTGGCGGACGGAGAGATCGTCATAGGCGGTAATCACGATGACCGGCACGCCCATTTGCGCGAGCTGACGCTGGACTTCCAGGCCGTTGGTTCCCGGCATCTGGACATCCAGAATCACGCAGGCAGGCCGATACGACGGAATTGCCGCAAGCGCATTCAAGAACTCGTCACCGCTGCAAAACGTCTCCGACCTGATACCTTCGGAATGCAGCAAACGCTTGATGGCTCGGCACACCGACTCGTCATCGTCGACCACCGCAACGAATTGGTTAGGGTTGACCATATGACAGCGCGAACGCGCAGTCGCTCCGGAAAGTGGACCACTGATGCCTTAGCGTACTGGTTGAAACCCCGATGAGATATAAGACTTTGGTCCACTAGCGGTGTCGGCCAGCACCGCTGGAGTGGCGGCGCGACGCGGGAGTCGGCGCCTGGTTCGCGCGATTATTCTTCGTCGGCCGTACAAACGCCGCCCTTTCGCACCAGATGAACGAGGTCGACGATCGAGCGGGCCTTCATCTTCTCCATCACGCGGGCCCGATGAATCTTGATCGTTTTTTCGGCCGCGCCCAGATCGCTCGCAACCTGTTTGTTCAGGCGGCCAGTCACGACGAGTTCCATGACTTCGCGTTCGCGGCGGGTCAGATGCCGCATCCGCTCTTCTATTTCCTCGCGTTCGTGGCGCCGCCTGCTTTCCACATACGCGCGCGCGAGCGCGCGATCTACCGCGGCGAGCAACAGCGAGTCGCGCACCGGCTTGGGCAGAAAGTCGACCGCTCCGCCTTTCATCGCGTCGACGCTCGAGCCGATGTCGCCGTGCCCGGTCAGGAATACGATCGGCAGCAGCTGATCGAGCTTGCGCTGCACTTCGAGTCCCGTCATGCCAGGCATCTGCAGATCGAGAACGAGGCAGGCTGGCATGCTCGTCAAATCGGCTCGTTCGAGAAAGGCCTCAGGACTGTCGAAGCATTCGACCTGGTAGCCGGAGGCGCGCAGCAAGCGGGCGAGCGCGCTGCGCACGCTGTCGTCGTCGTCGACGATGAAGACGCGAGTGTTGGTCTGGTTCATGATGATCAGGGCACGAGTCTCTGTCGGATATCGGTCGCGACGGGAAGCGTGACGTGAAACGATGCCCCTTTGCCCTCGTTGTTTTCCGCCCATAGCCGGCCGCGGTGCGCCGTGACGATCGTGCGGCTGATCGAAAGACCCAGTCCGAGCCCCTGCGGTTTGGTGGTGAAAAATGGCCGGAAAATCCTTTCCATGCTGTCGACGTCGAGGCCCTGGCCGCGATCTTTTACCGTTATCCGTACCAGTCCGTCCGATTCCACACGCGCCGTCGTTTCGACGAGGCGGTCCGCGGCAGGGCAATCCTTGACCGCGTCGAAAGCGTTGAGCAGCAGGTTCAGGATCACCTGCTGAAGCTGAACCTTGTCGCCGCAAATCAGCGCCAGATTCTCCGGAATGTCGAAGCTCGTGCGCACGCCGCGCGTCAACGCATCGCTGTGCACGAGCATCGCGATGTCGCGCACGACGTTGCCGACGTCCAGCAACTGCAACTCGACATCGCCTTTGCGCACCAATGCGCGAATCCTTTGCAGCACCTCGTTCGCGCGGCAATTGTCGGCGACGATGTCTTCGAGCGCTTCGCGCAGCTCCACTACGTTGGTCGTCTCCGCATCCATGAATTTGCGTGCGGCTTGCGCGTTGAACAGGATCGCGGTAAGCGGCTGCTTCAACTCGTGCGCGAGCGATCCGGCGAGTTCGCCCAATGAAGAAACGCGCGCGAGATGCGCGAGATCCCTTGTATTTCCATCGACTTCGCCGCACGCACTGCATTCCGATATAGCTGTGATCCGCAATTCCTGATTGTGCACACGGCATCGCGTGGTTTCCGCCTCCGCGTGAAAGCCGCCGCCATCGCGCCGCCGCGCGATCAAAACCTGCGTGGTCGTGACGCCGCGGATTTGTATCTTCGCGCCACGATTGCCTGGGCCCGACCGATCGACATTGATGCCATCGATCGGAAAGAGCTTGGCGGTCGGCGCGCCGATCAGCTCTTCCCTGGTGTAGCCGAACAGTTGCGCGGCCCGCGCGTTCGCGAAGATGATCTGGTCCCGGTGATCGACCGTGACGATCGGAACCGGCAACATTTCGAGCGTCTCGCACAGCGGCATTCTCGCGTCGAGCATGCGCCGCGTGCTGCTATCGCCTTCGCCTCGCAGCCACGACGCGCAAGCGGCGACATAGCGCCGCCATGCCGGCAACGCGTACGGCGGCTCGTGGGTATCGCGGGTATCGCGGGTACTCTGTCGGCTCGACACGCCGGGGATGCTGCGAGCGCGCTGAAACCGGTGATGCCTGGGTGACAACTGTCTGGAACGGTCGTGTCCGGATAGTGGAGCACCGTCGTTGCGCGCATTGTCGATCTGTGACGGGCCGCTTTGACCCATGTGGCGCGGTTGCGCGTGCAGCGCCGCGAGAATTCCCGCTACCCCGATCGCCAGTTGTCTGCCGTGCACGATCAGATTAATCATTGGCACCTCCGGGTCCAGTGCGAACGGATTCCGTACAACTGCGACGTCTTTATCTTTGGGCTTCGAACCACATAATCGACTTCACAATCGGTACTTCGCACGCCTGGTGGCTGGAAATCAGTATAGGCTATCCAGAATCACTTACCGAAGGGTTACCTTAATTTATGCCGCTTACTCGGGAAACTACTCAATAGTGTTCTGCGTTGTCCGCCATCAATCGGAAAATGGCGACAGAGTTTGTTAGGCAGTTAATTATTGCCGGGCGAGGCAGTGTCCGTGCCGTCCGTTTGCACGCACAGAAAGTTAGCAAACTGGCAACGTCGCCGTATGAGCCGCAATGTTCCCTGCAACGTGACGGATTTGCACTAGCCCGTGAAGCCCGGCGAGATAGCGCTTTCAGATGAAAACTTCCAACCATAAAGCTTTCATGCATCGCGAATCGCAGAGTCAGCGGGTATACCCAACGCTAATTCTCCAATTTAACTAATTGGTCGGCGATTTTTTTGACGCAAGTCAACGTTTTTATCGCCCGCTATTACAGTACGAATCATTTGCATTCATCGACCACGAAAAAATAAAATTATGCCAGCCAGATGACTAAACGCGGCACCGCGGCGAGAACGCGTGTTTCGGCTTCGTCTTTTCTACCGGTATTGAATAAACAGGACGGTCAGTGCAGATTACAGGGAGCGTCGCTGCGAGTCGCGAGCACATCTGGCTCGCAGCGTTTCGTGCGAACAACGGGAGGGATGATAGGGAGGCTAAGTGGGGTGAGTCCGCCAAAAACTATCCGCTTCGCGTCGCCGTGCCAAGGCACGCGTAGCGTGTCGCGCGGCCTCGCTGTAACGAAACCGCGCAACGCGCGATAGCCGCGCCGCCGTGTGACAGCGCCATGACGATTCGATCGAATGCCGCTGCTTGCCGCGCCCTGTTACAGATTCATGCGCGTAACCTTGGTGCCGGCCAGCGACAGGTCGGCCATCAAGCCCGTATTGGTCAAGACCATCGCGACGACATCGGCGGTCGCCGACGTGGTATCGATCGCGCCGGTAGCGCCGACTTTCAGCAGTGAAACCGAAGCATCGGCGCCCACCGACCAGCCCTTCGCGTTGCGGAATTTCTCGAGCGAATCTTTCGTCATGAACAGGAAGAACACGGCGGTCGACTGCGCGCCGGCCTGCAATCCGAACGATGCCGCGGCGGTACTGAAATAGCCGACCGTCGCTCCCCCGACGCGCAATGCCCCTTCACCGTACTCGCCACCGACGATGAACGCCGCCTTCCTCACCGATGGAAACACCAGCACGCCCTGCGCCTTCGATACCAGTTCGTGCGAGCCTTGCACCGTATCGAACAATTTCGACAGCGCACCGTTCACGGCCGCATCGATCTCCTGCCGTTTGGCGGCGTCGGTAGTGGCGCTCGCGCCACTGCCTCCGGTCGTCGTGCAACCCGCCAAAGCCAGACTCGCGGCCATGGATGTAAGCGCGAGCGTGTGCACAAAGTTCCGTCTGTTCACTATCGACTCCGTTCTGGTTACGATCCGAGTCGCCAGTCCTGATGGCTGGAAGCCTCGATCTTTTTTCTCCGCCGTGAAGCGGCATAGCCGCCCAAGGAACCATCAATGCCATCGCCGCCCGTCGATTTTCTTCGGTATCCGGATGCGACGACTACAACGCTTGCAGATACATGATGTCACGCTGAAACCGCTGCGGAATCGGACCTTGGTCTTACAGGAAGCGCGGTGTCGATGATGAATGAAACGCGAAGCCAGCGAAGCTGATTGGCGGGGGCCGACCTCGATCATCCGCCGAGCGCGATGATCGCCACGGTGAGCAGGACGCCGACCGCCGCCATCGCAAGGCCGGCCTGCCAGCCGCGAAATCCCGCGTAATGCCCCAGCGCCATGCCGCTGCCGAATAACATCGCGATGGTCAAGACACGGGAGGCGATCAACGCAGTCGGAACGTTCGCGAACAGCACGAAGGGCAACGCGACCGGGAATGTTGCGGCTACTACGAGCATAAAGATAGCCGCGGCGGCGATGAAATCGTCGCGCACGAATACTGCTCGCTGCGGCAGATCCGGCCGCGCCGCAACACGCCTGCGGATGGACTCGAGCTCCGTCTCGCCGATCAACGGTCTGAGCCACGCGGCCATTGCGTCGTGAAGCGTCCGAACGCCCGCGGCCGCATTCGGCTGGCTCCGCACGGAATGCGCAAGCGTCACACGCCTGCCGCGAGCCACCAGCGTACGCACGAGGAACATCACCGCGTCCGCGAGGCCCCATGCGAGATTGCAGCCGAGCGCCGTGTAGAACATCTTGTGCCCCGCGTCGGCACCCGCGCCGACGGCCGAGACGGTGCCGACGAACGTCAGCGCCATGAAGAGGCCGAAACATAACTCGCACACTCGATCGACGACATCGAGAACCGGCTCCCTATCGCCGACGTTTTCCTGCTGCGTGTGACCCGTGGCGTCCATGAGGCCTCCTGTGGCGATGACGTGAACCGAACCCGCCCTTTGCTGGCATACGGACGAGGCGCGACGAGGACAGTCGGATCGGGCAGACGCGAGCAGACGCCCGCAGCATACAGCGCGCACTGTACCGGCGATATTGGACCAAGGTCGTATGGCCCTGCTTCGCGTCGCGCTCTACCGTGGGAATGGATCATTGCGTAGTACGCTGGAACAGTCCGCGCTGGGGAGAAGATAATGGCCAAAGCGAAGTCGGAAAACGGGCAGCCCGAGCAAGACAGGGCGCTGTCGTACAAGGAATATCGCAAGGCGCTTTTCGATCTGCACGTGGAGCTCGTCAAGCTGCAGGAATGGGTCGTGCAAACGGGAAGCAAGGTCTGCGTCGTCTTCGAGGGACGCGACGGCGCGGGCAAAGGCGGCACGATCAAGGCGATGACCGAGCGCGTCAGTCCGCGCGTCTTCCGCGTCGTTGCATTGCCCGCGCCTAGCGAACGTGAAAAAAGCCAGATGTATGTGCAGCGCTACGTGCCGTACTTGCCGGCCGCGGGCGAGATCGTCATTTTCGACCGCAGCTGGTACAACCGCGCCGGCGTCGAGCGCGTGATGGGTTTCTGCTCCGAGGAGGAAGTGCAGAAGTTCTTCAAGGCCGTGCCGCTCGTCGAGCGGGCGATCGTCGAATCCGGGGTCATCCTCCTCAAGTACTGGCTCGAGGTCAGCCCCGAGGAACAGACCCGACGTCTCGAGGCACGCATCAACGACGGTCGCAAGGTCTGGAAACTGACCGAGATGGACCTGAAATCCTATAGCCGATGGTATGACTACTCGCGTGCCCGCGATGAGATGCTCGCGGCGTCGGACACCGACTATGCCTCGTGGTTCATAGCGAATTCAAACGACAAGCGGCGCGCGCGACTGAACATCATCAGCGACATGCTTCAGAGAATTCCGTACAAGCAGCCTGCCCGCAAGAAAGTCTCGCTGCCGAAACGGCAAAAGCCCGACGGTTATAAGGAACCAGACTATCCGTTTAAATACGTGGCCGAGCGGTATTGATCTGGCAGGTGTTGCTCGAGCTGACTTTCAAACGTACGGCAGCGTTGCCTCGCAACCGGCTTCAACGAGGCTGCGGCGATAAGCGAAGGCCGCGAGCGGGTAGTCGAAGAAGAAGCGGCCCGTCTCCCGCTTCTCCATATAGAACGTTTCCGCCTCGCATTGCGGCGTCGCGATTCGCAGCGCGCGCGCCCATGCGAACGCCAGCAGCATCCAGCCAAGCATCGCGAGATAGTCGTCCGCGACCCGGTAGGCCGTCTCCGGGTCTTGCGCGTGGCGTGCCTTGATCGACCGTGTCGTGCTCTCCACTGTCTGTGCGAGTTCTGCGAGCTTCGCGCCGGCGGCACGAACCGGCGGATCGGACTCCTGGCACAGCCGCGCTTCCGCGCGCACGTGGCGAAGCAGCACATCGAACGCCACCGCCCCATCGGGCAGCACCTTCCGAATCAGCAGATCGATCGCCTGAATTTCGTTGGTGCCTTCGTACAACATCGACACGCGACTATCGCGCAACGTCTGTTCAATGCCGTACTCGTGGGTGTATCCGTAGCCGCCGAACACCTGCAGCGCGTTCGATGCGGCGCCAAAACCGTTGGCCGTAAAAAACGCCTTTGCAATCGGAGTCAACAGCGATGCGAGCTGCGCCGCCTGTTCCCGTTCGGCGGCATCGGCATGACGTGCGGCGATGTCGAGCCAATGCGCGGTCCAGTAACCGATCGCGCGCTCGCCTTCGACGATCGCGCGCAGCTCCATCAGAATCCGCCGCATGGCCGGATGAAACGCAATTGGCGAAGCCTTTCCCGGTGCGACGTTCGCACCGGCCGGCACGCTCACTGCACGCATCTGCGCGCGCTCCTGCGCGTAAGCGTGCGCGCGTTGCCACGCGGTGTGCGCATGCCCGAGGCCCTGCATCGCAACCTGCAGCCGCGCCGCGTTCATCATCACGAACAGGCACGCGAGACCGCGATGCGCTTCACCGACGAGCCAACCGAATGCGCGTTCGAAGCGCATCGTGCAGGTCGGGCTGCCTTTCAGGCCCATTTTCTTTTCGATGCCTTCGCAATAGACACCATTGCACGAACGCCCACCGTCGTCGTCTTCCAGCCATTCCGGCACGACGAACAGCGACAACCCTTTCGTGCCGGGCGGCGCATCAGGCACTCGAGCGAGCACCAGATGAACGATGTTCTCCGTCAGATCGTGCGCGCCGCCGCTGATAAAGATCTTGCTGCCGTCGATGAAATACCCGTCGGTGCCCGGTGCTTCAGTCGCGCGCGAACGGATCAGGCCGACATCGCTGCCGGCCTGGGGCTCGGTCAGACACATCGTCGATAGCCACTCACCACTCGCGACTTTCGGCAGCAATGCCTTTTTCACGCGTTCGCTGCCATACGTCTGCAAGCATGCCGTCGCGCCGTGCGTGAGCCCGGGCGACATCAACCATGCATGGTTGGCGCCCGCGAGCATTTCCTGAAGTGCGACGTCGAGAAGCTGCGGCAGGCCCTGTCCGCCGTGCCCGGTGTCGAGCGATAATGTCGGCCAACCCGCTTCGACGAATTCCGCGTAGGACTCGCGAAAACCCGCGGGCGTCGTCACCTTGCCCGCGTCGAAACGACATCCTTCAAGATCGGCGCTCGCGTTGAGCGGCGCGATGCGCTCCTCGACGAAACGCGCCGCTTCCTCCAGCACCTGCTGCGCGGTCTGCGAGTCGAGGTCTTGCCAGTCGGGCACGTCGCGCCACCACGAAGTGACGTCGAGCCACTCGTCCATTACGAAGCGCATATCGCGTAGCGGCGCCTTATAAGTCAACGTCATTTCTTCCTGTCGCTGGACTAGCTGCCTCTGCGCGCATGGATCACCGTCGCGTCGGCGGCGTCGGCCATGTGCATCGCTTCCACGAGCGCGGCCCGGTGCTGGAGCACGGCGCGCTGATTGATCGAGCCTTTGTCGGTGATCTCGCCGAGGTCGAGCGACGGCGGCACGCTCAGCAGGTGCATGCGGGCAATGAACGAGGCACTGCCTGTCGCACTCCGATTCAGCCGCGCGAGGAGTTCGCTGAAGAAAGCGCGCACGGCGGCCGTGTTGAGCACGTCCTCGGCGCTCGCATCCGCGGGCGAACCCGCCAACGAGCGACACGCGTC
The DNA here is from genome assembly GCF_014201005.1 of Paraburkholderia lebeckiae. Lineage (NCBI taxonomy): Bacteria > Pseudomonadati > Pseudomonadota > Betaproteobacteria > Burkholderiales > Burkholderiaceae > Paraburkholderia > Paraburkholderia lebeckiae. Next base: position 182,110 of record NZ_JACHDK010000007.1, read on the forward strand.
GAGGCGCGGAAAAATCATCGCGCCCACTTCGTCGCGATTCATCCCCGTAATGACGGCATCCTGAACGTAGGGCGCCCCTTCGCTGATGATGCGCGAGCGCATCGGCCCGACGCTGACGAACGTTCCCGACGCAAGCTTGAAGTCCTCCGCAATGCGGCCATCGAACATCAGGCCCAGTTCGGGACGTTGCGGGTCGACGAAACGCACGGCGTCTCCTGTGCGGTAGTAGCCTTCATCGTCGAACACGCTGCTCTGAAGCGCCGGCGATGCTCGCCAGTAACCGCCCATCACGTGAGGGCCGCGAAAGCGCGCTTCGAATTTGCCATCGACGGGCGCGACCTTGGCCTGGCACCCGGGCGGCGGCAAGCCGATATAGCCGGCGCACGATATCGGTCCCGTCGTGAACAGACACGACGGCGCGGTCTCGGTCATGCCGAGACCGGCCATGATGCGGATGCGTTCTCCGCAATGTTCGAGCGTTACGCGCTCGAGACGCTCCCACGCCGCCTGCGACAGACCGGCGCCCGCGAAGAAATACATCTTCACGCGCGAGAAAAACCGCTCGCGCAGCGCCGCATCCTTTTCCAGCGCGATGGTCAGTTCTTCCCAACCCTTCGGCACGTTGAAGTAGATGGTCGGCGCGACCTCACGCAGATTGCGCAGCGTCTCGTCGAATTTGCCGGCCACGGGTTTGCCGTCGTCGATATAGAGTGTGCCGCCGTTGTACAGCACGATGCCGACGTTGTGGCTGCCGCCGAATGTGTGATTCCACGGCAGCCAGTCGACGAGGACCGGCGGCTCGATGCCGAACTGCGGAAAGGTTTCCAGCAGCATCTGCTGGTTAGCGCCCAGCATGCGATGCGTCGTCGGCACGGCTTTCGGCAGGTTCGTCGAGCCGGACGTGAACAGGAACTTCGCGATCGTGTTGCCGTTCACGCGCGCGTTGGCAGCGTCGACGTCGCGCGGGGCCGTGTCGAGCAATGCGTCGAAGCGCGTCACTCTCGACGCGTTTGGCGCGGGCACCGCGCTGACACGTTCGACGTCGCTTCCCAGCGCGGCATCGAGCGCCGCTGTGTATGCGCCGATATCGTCCGCGTAGACCAGACCCGGTTTGAGCAGTTCGAGGACATGGCGCAGCTTTCCGTAATCGCCCGACATCAACGAATAGGCCGGCGAAACGGGTGCATAAGCGATACCCGCCCACATCGCGCCGAGCGCGAGCTGCATATGTTCGACGCTGTTGCCCGACAGGATCACCAACGGGCGTTCGGCGCTGAGATCGCGATCGAGCAGCGCCTGCCCGATCGCACGCGCGCGCTCGAGCATCTGCGCATACGTGATGCCCTGCCACGCGCCTGCGGCATCGCGTCGTGCGACGAGCAGCCGGTCGGGATGCGCGCGTGCGCCGCTCAGCAGGCGGTCCGTAAAGCGCTCCGGAAACGGACCCAGAGGTTCAAGTGTCTCGAGGTACCAGCAGTCGCCGCGTTTCTCGATCCGCGCTGAAGGCGCTCCGATGGCGACGCTCCGGTATCCGGTCGCCAGAGAGCTTGCGTGGCTGTGCTCCGATTCCAAAACCTGTCTCCTAGTTGTGCCATTTCATGCAAGGATGGGGTGGCCGCAATCGTTGCGGCCAGAGCCGACGCCTAGATCGGATAATGACGCGGACTCGTCTGCACGGTGATCCAGCGCAACTCGGTGAACTCGGGAATCGAAGCCTTGCTGCCGAAGCGCCCATAACCACTGGCCTTCACGCCGCCGAACGGCATCTGCGCCTCGTCGTGCACGGTCGGGCCGTTGATGTGGCAGATGCCCGACTCGATGCGTTTCGCGACGTTCATCGCGCGCCCGATATCGCGGCTGAACACGGCGGCCGATAAGCCGTACTCGCTATCGTTGGCGACCGTCAGCGCCTCTTCGTCGCCGTCCACGCGCTGCACCGTCACCACGGGGCCGAACGATTCATCGGCATAAAGCTTCATCTCGCGCGTCACGTTCTCGACGATCACCGGCTGCATGATCGCGCCTTTCACCTCGCAACCGAGCGGCAACTTCGCACCCTTTTCGCGGGCGTCTTCGACCAGCGCGCGAATGCGCCGCGCGGCGGCTTCGCTCTCGAGCGTGCCGAGGATCGAGCCCGGCTGTGTCGGATCGCCTGCCTTCAGCGTGCGTGCTTTCGCGACGAGCTTCTCGACGAACGCATCGGCAACCTTGCGATCGACGATCACGCGTTCCGTCGACATGCAGATCTGCCCTTGATTGAAGAACGCGCCGAACGCAATGCCCTCGACGGCAGCGTCGAGGTCCGCGTCGTCGAGCACGAGCACCGGCGCCTTGCCGCCCAGTTCGAGCAGCGCGGGTTTCAGATGGCGCGCGGACAGCTCGGCGACGATGCGGCCGACACGCGTCGAACCGGTGAAATTCACACGCTTCACGGCAGGATTGGCGACCAGACGCTCGACGATCGCGGGCGCGTCTTCCGGCGCATGCGTGAGCACGTTGACGACGCCTTCGCCGAGACCCGCGTCGTTCAGCGCTTCGCCGATCAGCGCATGCACGCCGGGACAACCTTCCGATGCCTTCAGCACGACCGTGTTGCCGCACGCGAGCGGCATGGCAAGCGCGCGCGTCGCGAGGATCACCGGCGCGTTCCACGGCGCCATGCCAAGCACGACGCCGCACGGCTGGCGCACGGCCATTGCGAGGCTGCCCGGCACGTCGGACGGAATCACCGCGCCGTCGATCTGCGTCGTCATCGCCGCGGCTTCGCGCAGCATGTTGGCCGCGAGCATGACGTTAAAGCCGTACCAGTTCGCCATCGCACCCGTTTCGGCCGCGCCGATCTCGATGAACTCGGCCGTGCGCGCGTCCATGCGGTCGGCGGCGGCGAGCAGGCGTCTACGTCGCTCCGTCGGCGTGAGCGCCGCCCATGCCGGGAACGCGCGCGCTGCGGCGGCGACGGCCGCATCGGCATCCTCGACGGTGGCCGCCGCGGCGCGGGTGGCAACCGCCCCCGTCGCGGGATTGATGCGCTCGAAGGTCTTGCCGTTCGACGCGGCACGTTTCGCGCCGCCAATCAAAAGGTTCGTTTGATGCATGTGTTCGTCTCCTCAGTCGTCCCGCTGAAGTGCGCCGCTTAGCGCTTGTAGGTCTGCAAGCCCGGCTTGATGCTCTTGTCGTCGAGGAACTGCTTGAGGCCCTGTTCGCGGCCGCCTTCCGGATCGCGATAGTTCGCCTGGTCGAGCTTCGCGTACAGGTAGTCTTCGTTCTGCTCCCACGTGAGTTCGCGCGAACGCTTGAAGCCATGCTTCGCGTTGCGTAGCACGACCGGGTTCTTGTTCAGCAGCTTCGCCGCGAGAGCGATCGTTTCGTCGCGCAGTTGCGCGAGCGGCACGCTTTTGTTCACCAGACCCATCTTCGCGGCTTGCGGACCCGTGAAGGTGTCGCCCGTCATGATGTAGTACAGCGCTTCACGATGACCGACCGTATCTGCCATCGCCTTGCTCACGAGGTTGCCCGGCGGAATACCCCAGTTGATTTCGGACAGGCCGAACACGGCTTCGTCCGCGGCGATCGCGAGATCGCAGGCGACGAGCGGAGAGAAGCCACCGCCGAAGCACCAGCCGTTGACCATGGCGATCGTCGGCTTCGAGTACATGCGCAGCAATTGCCATTGCCAGCGGCTCGCGTCGCGGCGAATCCGCTCCTGCAGCACGTCCGGGCCCGCGTCCACTTCGCGGAAATATTCCTTCAGATCCATGCCGGCCGTCCATGCACTGCCTTCGCCGGTCAACACGAGAACCTGGGCTTCGGCGTCGAGTTCGAGCGTCTCGAGAACGTCGATCATTTCCTTGTTCAGCGTCGGGCTCATCGCGTTGCGCTTATCCGGACGATTGAACGTGACCCAGGCGATTCCGCCTTCCACCGCGACCTTGACCGTTTTCCAGCGTCCTTCGTAACTCATCTGCTTCTCCGTATCAATGCCGCCCTCGCGGCCTGAACTCAATTTAATATCAGGTGACCTGATAAGTAAAGTACAATATAGATGTCTTGGTACAAACCCCTAACCGCCTATGCCGACGATCACGAGAAAGCCGTCAGGGTCTGAAACGACAGCGCGCGCCACGGCGCGGCGCAATCTGCGCGATCGAAGGCACGCTGCCGCTCCGGTGCGTCTGAGCTACCTGGCCGGGCAGCTCGACAAGATTCTCACGCGGCAGCTTTCCGAAGCGCTTGCCTCGCATGGTCTGACGTTGCCGCAATACACCGCGCTGTCGGTGCTGCGGGCGCGCGCACGTTCGTCGAACGCACAACTCGCGCAGCGCTCGTTGATCACGCCGCAAGCGGCCAGCGCGGTCGTCAAATCGATGGAAACGAATGGCTGGGTGACGCGCGTGGCCGGTCCGCTCAACCGTCGCGTCGGCCTGCTGTCGCTGACGAAGGCCGGCGAAACATTGCTGGCTCAGTGCGACGGTGCCGCTGACAGGGTCGAGCAATCGATGCTCGGGGAAATCGATGAACACGGTTCACAGATGCTGAAAAACCTGCTGTTGATGTGCGTGCGCAATCTTCGCTCAGCCTGACGCATCAGCTTTAATTACACATAGGAGACCCCATTGAACATCGATCAACTGAAGGCCATCGACACCCACGTGCATGCCGAGGTGTCGTGCTGCCAACCGCCGGACCTGTTTGCAAAAGAATTCGACGAAGCCGCCGACAAATACTTCGGCACCGTGCTCAAACAGGGGCGTCGCCCGACCATTCCCGAAACGATCGAGCACTATCGGGAGCGCAATATCGGCTTCGTGATGTTTACCGTCGACTGCGAAGCGAACATCGGGCGCCGCCGCATTTCGAACGAAGAGGTCGCGGAGTTCGCGCAGAACAACCGCGACATCATGATCGCGTTCGCGAGCATCGATCCGCACAAAGGCAAGTTCGGCGCGCGCGAAGCGCGGCGGCTCATCGAGGAGCACGGCGTGCGCGGTTTCAAGTTTCACCCCACGATGCAGGGTTTTTTCGCCAACGACCGCATGGCATACCCGCTCTACGAAGTGATTGCCGAGTACCGGCTGCCGGCGGTATTTCACAGTGGGCACTCGGGCATGGGCTCGGGCATGCGCGGCGGCGGCGGTTTGCGTCTCAAGTATTCGGAGCCGATCTACCTCGACGATGTCGCCGCCGACTTCCCCGACATGAAGATCGTGATCGCGCATCCCTCCTGGCCATGGCAGGAGCAGGCGCTGTCGATCGCGCTGCACAAGCCGAACGTGTATATCGATCTGTCGGGCTGGTCGCCGAAGTACTTTTCGCCCGAGTTGGTCAAGTATGCGAACACGCTGTTGCGCAACAAGGTGCTGTTCGCGTCCGACTTCCCACTGATCCGCCCGGACCGCTGGCTCGAAGACTTCGATACGCTCGACATCAAGCCCGAAGTAAAGCCGCTCGTTCTGAAGGAGAACGCCGTCAGGTTGCTTGATCTGCGGGCCGAGGCCACGACGAATCACGAATGACGCATGAAAAATGGCCCGGCGCGAAAACGCCGGGCCAGCTGGGTCCATCAACGAAGAGTTAGCGTTTCGCGGCGTTGGAGCGAATGACGAGCAATGCTGTAATCGCCGCGATGATCGTCACCGGCACGCTCGCGCCGATGACGAGCGCCGAGCTCTTTCCCATAGCAAGCAATTGCCCAGCGGCTAAGGGGCCGACAATCGAGCCGACGCGTCCCACCGCCACCGCGGCGCCGACTCCCGTACCACGCACGCTGGTCGGATAGCTGGCGGCGGACAGCGAATACAGCATCGACTGCGCACCGACGACGCCCATTCCGGCAAACAGCACGGCAACGGACAGCGTCTCGATGCTGGCGACTTGCGAAAGCGCGACCAATGCACCGACGATGCACGCATAGATTGCCGTGACTGACAGGCCTTGTCTGAACCGGTCCATCAGCAGACCGATGCCCAGTACGCCGATCACGCTGCCGACGTTGAAAAAGATCTGGGCAATCCCGGCCTGCGAACGGCTCATGCCGCGCCCCACGGTCAACGAAGGCAGCCAGTTCAGCAGGAAGTAAAGAACGATCAGCGTGCAGAAGAAGCTGATCCAGATACCGATCGTCGCGGCGGCGCGCCCCTCGCCGAACAGGACTTCACGCGTCGAAAGGAGCGGCTTGTCCGCCGTCGCGAATTCCCGCGATTCGGTGGCGAATTCGCGCGACTCAGGCAGCAATGCCATCAGCAGCGGAATGATGATCAGCGGTCCGGCTCCGCCCACGTAGAAGATATGACGCCACGCGGTCGGACCCGCGCTCAGTACGGCGATCAATGCGGCAAGCGCCCCGCCGAGCGGCATACCGCAATACATGACGCTAACCGCGGTGTTGCGGTGACGCGCATCGACCGCCTCGGAAGACAACGCGATCAGGTTCGGCATCGCGCCGCCGAGCCCGATGCCCGTCAGCACGCGAGCAATCAGCAGACTTTCGAAACTCCAGACTTGCGCGGTCGCGATCGAGAAGATGCCGAAAATCGCCATCGAGATCATCAGAACGCGCTTGCGGCCGATCCGGTCGGCGAGTCTGCCGCCGATCATCGCGCCCGGCAAAAGCCCCAACATACCGGCGCTGAAAGCGAGCCCCAACTGGCTGACCGACAAGCCGAACTCGTGCGCCATTCGAGGCGCCGCAACGCCGGTGGACTGCAGGTCGATACCCTCCAGCACCGCGACGAGAAAGCACAATGCCAACGTTAGTGCAGTACTGGAGTCCACCGCACTCGACCGATTAGCAACACTTGACATGACGTCTCCTTCACGTTTGATTGAATTGCCAGAGGCGAGCCACGCTTCGTTCTTCGACGAAGCGGCCATGGGAAGGAGAAGATTTCTGGCAATGATCTTGCGTCACTTATCAGAATCCTTCCCACAGCGCCCCTGGAATTGATGATGAGTCTAGTCTCAGGTGCCCTGATATTGAAAGTAGAATATGATATGCCTGGTAGAAACACCTAAGACAACCTGATAATGATCAAGACAATGGAGAAGCGGCGAACGCCCCTTGCCAAACAGGCCGGTTCAACGAAAACCGGTGCGCCACCTGCCCGCGTTTCCTATGTGGTCGGCCAACTCGACCGTCTGCTCAAACGCAGTTTGATCGATGTACTGGGTGAATTCGGGTTGACCTTGCCTCAGTTCACCGCGCTCTCCGTGATCAGCGCCAGCGGCGCGATGACCAACGCGAAACTCGCCGAACGCTCGTTCATCACGCCGCAGTCGGCCAACGAAGTTGTCAAGACGATGGAAGCCAACGGTTGGGTCGGACGCGTGGGGCATCCTACCCACGGTCGACTGATTCATCTGTTTCTGACCGACGAAGGGCGTCGGGTACTGCGGGAATGCGATTCGGCGATCGACGCGCTCGAAGCGTCCATGCTGGACGGAGTAACGGAAATCCCGGTCGATACGCTGCGCAAGGTGCTGCAGCGATGTGTGTCGAACCTGCGCGGTTGAATGGACGTTCCCAATGACAAAAGAGTCGCGCTCGAATGGAGCGCGACTCTTTTTCTTTCGCTTGGTGGAAGCAGGAAAAACTCAGTGGCCGCCAGCACCGCAACCACCGTGAAAACCGCGATGCCGAGGCTGTTCGGCCAGATCATGGCGACACCGACCGCTCCACCTACCGCGATCGTCTGCCGCATTCGGGCTGAGTTCCGTTCAGCTCAGTGAAATCCCTGGTCGGCATTTAGCCGCGTATTACCTGGCCCACTGCGTCGATCGCTATATTACTTCTCAACGGCCGCCGCCTTCACACCACGATCGCGCGTCCGCCTCGCCATTTCCCACCCCCATTCGAGAGGAGACGAAGCATGTCAAAGCGAATTCTTATCATCGCCGGCGATTTCGTCGAAGATTATGAGCTGATGGTGCCGTTTCAGGCACTGGCGGCAGTCGGGCATTCGGTGGACGTCGTCGCGCCCGACAAGCGCGCGGGCGACGCGATTCGCACCGCAATCCACGACTTCGAGGGCGATCAGACCTACACCGAAAAGCGTGGCCATAACTTCACGCTGAACGCCGATTTCGCATCGGTGAACCCCGCGCAATATGACGCGCTGCTCGTGCCCGGCGGTCGCGCCCCCGAATATCTGCGGCTCAACGACGAAGTGATCGGCTGGGTGCGCCAATTCGCCGAAGCGAAGAAGCCGATTGCCGCGGTCTGCCACGGCGCGCAACTGCTGGCTGCGGCGGGTGTGATCGAAGGCCGGCGCATCTCGGCGTATCCGGCCTGCGCGCCCGAAGTGAAGCTCGCGGGCGCGGAGTACGTGGCGCTCGACTGGCCTGACGCGATCACCGACGAGAATTTCGTCACCGCGCCCGCATGGACCTCGCACGTGAACTGGCTCGCGCAGTTCCTTGCGCTGCTGGGCACGCGCATCTCGCATTGAAGGAGCGCGCCTCGACCCAGGCGCGGCATCGCGGGCGACCAACCGTGTTACGCTCGATCACGACGGCATGAGCGCCCGCGCCGCGCGCTTCGCGTCCTGCGACGTCATCATTCGCGAGAAAGGCTGAACGTATGTGCAACGTCTATGTCAACGCTGATCCGATCCTCTACGAGTCGCGTACGCGCGCGCTGCGGATTCATGGCGTCGTGACCACGGTGAGGCTCGAAAATCTCTTCTGGGACGTGCTTCGGGAAATCGCCAACCGCGAGAACGTGACGACGACCCAGTTCGTGGTGCAGCTTCACGACGAACTGGTCGCCTTGCGCGGCGAAGAGCCGTTGAATTTCGCGTCTTTTTTGCGCGTGTGCTGTTTGCGCTATCTATCGACGAGCGCCGCCCGCAACGAGGCCGCTGGCGACGTGCCGCTCAACGCCCCGTTTCAACCCAGAGTCGTGAAGACGGCTGGTTGACGGATTCGGTCGCCTGGCGGTCGCCACAGCTGGCTAGCGCGGTGCGGTCCGGTCACGCGACGTACTGACTCGACGCGTCAGTCAACCGACGCATCACAGGCGCAATCAAGGGAAGCCGCCGTGGCTGGTCGTTCCAATACAGCAAGCCGTTGCAGTGTCACGAGGCCCAGTAGCGCGAGTCCAAGTCCCAGCGTGAAGTTAGCGTGAACGCCCGCACGGTCGACAATGGTGCCCCCCACTGCCGAGCCCACCGCAATCGCCACCTGGATGATGCTGACGAACATGGCCGACCCCGCTTCGGGCAGGTCTGTCGTGCCGCGCTGAATCCACACGCTGAAGCAAAGCGGAAGCGCTCCGAACGCGATTCCCCACAGCAGCATCCCCGCGGTCTCGCCGATCGGCGAATGTTCGAGCAGCAACATCGACGACATCGCGCCTAATAGCAGCAGAACCATCGCGGCGACGGATTTCTTTAGATGTTCCGAAATCACCATCGATGTCAACGCATTGGAGAAGAAGCCGATCAGACCGAATCCGAACAGCAACAGCGTGATGGCGCTCAACGAGAAGTCATGTTCGAGCAGCGGCGCAATATACGTGTAGGTCGAGAAATGCGCGCCGAAGACGAGCGCGACCATCACCATGCTCAACCTCGTATGAGGCCGGCCAAGCAGGGTTTTGAAATCGGCGATCCGCAACGCCGATGCCGACGGCAACGAAGGCACGAGGAACGCCTGCGCCACCAAGGCGAGCGACACGAGGCCCGCGGTGGCGGCGAACGCCATGCGCCACGATGCAAACGACGCGATAAACGTCCCGAGCGGCACGCCGATCACGGTTGCGCAGGTCACGCCGGTCAGAATGGTCGCGGTCGCTTTGGCGGCATCCTTTGCTTGCACGAGTCGAGGAGCCGCCGCCGTCGCCAGAGTCCAGAAGCCACCCAGCGCGCCGCCAAGCAGAGCCCGTCCTACGAGCATGATCGCGAGGTTCGGTGCGATCGCGCACACGATGTTCGCGATCAACAGTACCGCAGTGAGGAGCAGGAAAACGTACCGGCGGTCCATGCGGCCCGCGCTGACTATCAGCGTCGGCGCCAATATCGCGGCCATCACACCGGGCGTGGTGACCATGAGCCCCGCGACACCGGTCGACACGCCGAGGTCGTGTGCGATTTGTGGCAACAGCCCGACAGGCAAAAACTCGGCAGTGACGAAAGCGAATGCGCTTACCGCTACCGCTATGACGGAGAGCCATTGACCCGCGGAGGTTGAATGTCCTTCCAACGATGCCGGGATTGCAGGTGTATCGATTTGCATGACGACCTTGATGCCAGATTGAAGTCTCGTACTTTAGGCTGGGTCTCATGTCAGAAAAAGAGTCGTCCGATGAAAAGACTAGAAGGTGTGGCTGAACAATGCCTCTGCGGCGATATCTCGCTATGAGTCAGCTAGTCCCGCGAAACGACCGCGTACGGCTCTTCCAGTCCCCTGATTATCAGCGCGCCCTCCATGCGCTAGAAAAATCATATTTCGGGAAAGAGAGCCGCCCCAATATGCCGATTGCATCCGTAGCCGCCTAGTTGGGCGCGGAATTGGGTGGATGTCGTCACGGATCTACTCTGAACAGGAAAGGGTGAGCGTCTTGTCGGGCCGCCGCCTTTCGCTAAGCGGATAAAACACAGATTATTGAACGCGTCACACGCCAATTAATAAAGACCGCTCCATCTCCCGCCAGGAAATTGCAAATTTCAGGCGTTCCCGTCCGAAATCGTCTTGTCTTGCAATCTGCGCTCAGTAACATATGCTCTTTTTCAGAGCGCTTTCCGGGTCCTTTTTTCCGGGACCACGGTGCAAAGGGTTATGCATGGGTGCGAGGCGGCCCGGCAAACGCAAACAGCGCCATCGGAGCGCGCCTGACGTTTCTCCATTCATCCCGGTCGACGTGCGCGACCTTGTTTGGCTTCCCGAGTTTTTGTCTCCGACGCTTTTGTAACGTGCGCCGCTCACAAGTGGGTGAGCGGCGTGAGCGGCAATGGTGCCGACCGCACGTGTGAATGTCGCGCTCACGCGGCTCGAGTCGAGCCACCTCAGGCGAGCGTCAATGTACAAGGAGTCTTGGCGATGAAAGCTCCTCAGCGTCCTCTGCGCATCGGGTTGATGGCGCCACTGTCGGGCGTACTGGTTCCTCTCGAGAGCGTGCCCGATCCGGTCTTCGCCCAGAAGATGGTCGGCGATGGCGTGTCGATCGATCCGACCTCGGATGAACTGCTGTCACCGCTAGCCGGCAAGGTCACGCAACTCCATAGCTCTGGCCACGCCACGACGATCACCGGCGACAACGGTCTGCAAGTGCTGCTGCACATCGGGCTCGACACCGTGTTGCTGCGCGGCGAGGGCTTCATGCCGTTGGTCAAGGAAGGCGACGCCGTCGCGGCGGGCACGCCGCTGATCCGCTTCGACCCAATCGTGGTCGGCGCAAGAGCAACCAGCCTGCTCACGCAAATGGTGATCGCCAATGGCGATCTCGTCACGCGCTACGTTCCCGCGAAAGGGCTCGTCGTCGCTGGCACCGACGTCGCGCTGTACGTCGAGCTGGTCGGCAGCATGGAGGACAAGGACACGGCCAGCGCCACCGGCGCGATCCTCTCCGACGAGATCACGCTGCCGAATCCAGCGGGCCTGCATGCACGGCCCGCCGCGGTCGTCGCGGTCGAGGCGAAGAAATTCAAGTCCGAGATCCGGCTGCTGCGCGGCGACGCCAGCGCAAATGCCAAGTCCGTCGTCGCGATCATGGGGCTCGCAACGAAGTTCGGCGACAAGCTGCGCGTCGAGGCCCGCGGTCCCGACGCGGCGGAGGCGGCCAGCACCGTCGCGCGTCTGCTTGCCGACGGATCGGGCGAAAAGCCCGGCGACGCGCCCGCACCCGCGGCGGCTGCGCCAACCGCGCCGGCTGCGCCGGTGCCAGCACCGACCGAAGCGGCTCCCGCCGACACCAACGAATTCATCGGCGTATCCGCTTCGCCGGGGCTTTCGGTCGGCAGGATCGTGCAGTTCCGCCAGCAGGTCATCGAGGTGAACGAAGCGGGCGAGTCGCCGCAACGCGAACGGGCGCAACTCGAAGCGGCCCAGCATCAGGCGCGTCAGCAGATCGAGGCGCTCAAGGCGACGCTCACCGATCCGTCGAAAGCGCAGATTCTCGACGCGCATCTCGAACTGCTGGACGATCCTGACCTCAACGACGCCGCGATCAGCAGCATCAGCGCGGGAAAGGGCGCGGGGTTCGCGTGGCGCGATGCGTTTCAGAAGCAGGCAAGCACGCTCGAAAAGCTCGACAATCCGCTGCTGCGCGAACGCGCGGGCGATATCCGCGACGTCGGCCGCCGTGTACTCGCGCTGCTCGCCGGCGTGAAGCAGGCGCAGATCGACGTGCCGGACGAAACGATCCTGATTGCCGAGGAACTGTCGCCGTCCGACACCACGTCGCTCGATCGCAGCAAGGTGCTCGGCTTTTGCACGACGAGCGGCGGCGCGACGAGCCACGTCGCGATCCTCGCGCGCTCGCTCGGCATTCCGGCGATCTGCGGTATCGACGCGCGCGCGCTGCAACTCGCCGACGGCACGCCCGTCGTGCTCGACGGTTCGCGCGGCAGCTTGCGGCGCAACCCGAGCGCCGAGGAACTCGAGAAGGCGCGCGAACGCATCAGCCGCCAGGCCGCCAAACGCGAAGACGAAAAGCTCGCGGCAACCAAACTCGCAATGACGGCCGACGGCCACCGCGTCGAGGTCGTCGCGAACATCCGCAATGCGCAGGAAGCACGCGACGCGGTCGCGGCCGGCGCCGAAGGCGTGGGCCTGTTGCGCTCCGAGTTCCTGTTCGACGCGCGAGACACCGCGCCAACCGAAGACGAACAGGCCGCCGAATATTGCGCCGTCGCCGAAGCGCTTGGCCGCGAGCGGCCGCTCGTGGTCCGCACGCTCGACGTCGGCGGCGACAAACCGTTGTCGTATCTGCCGCTGCCGAAGGAAGACAACCCGTTTCTCGGCCTGCGCGGTGTGCGGGTGAGCCTGGAGCGTCCCGACATCTTCCGCACGCAACTGCGCGCGATCCTGCGCGCGGCGCCGCTTGGGCATCTGCACGTGATGTTCCCGATGATCGCCACGATCGAGGAGGTGCGGGCAGCGCGCAAGATCCTGCTCGAAGAAGCCGGCGATCGCGCAGCGAGCGTGAAAGTCGGCGTCATGATCGAAGTCCCCGCGGCCGCGCTGATCGCCGAGCCGCTCGCACGCGAAGTCGACTTCTTCTCGATCGGCACGAACGATCTCACGCAATACACGCTCGCGATGGACCGCGGCCATCCGCAACTCGCGAAGCAGGCCGACGCGCTGCACCCGGCGGTGTTGCGTCTGATCGGCATGACGGTCGACGGTGCGCACAAGCATGGCAAATGGGTCGGCATTTGCGGCGGCATCGCCTCGGATGCGATGGCGGTGCCGGTGCTCGTCGGCCTTGGCATCGACGAGCTTTCGGTGAGCATTCCGGCGGTCGGTTCGATCAAGGCTCAGCTTGCACGCGTGACGACCGAAGAAGCCAGGAAGCTCGCCGCCGAGGTGCTGTGTCTGGGCACCGCCGCGCAAGTCCGCGCGCATCTGTCGCGCTTTGCCGAGTGAGCGGATCAACAGGAGATCAGCCATGTTCTCGCATGCCTTCGGAGTCTTGCAGAAGATCGGCAAATCGCTGATGCTGCCCGTCGCCGTGCTCCCGGTGGCCGGCCTGCTGCTCGGTCTCGGCGCCACCGACTTTCACGGTTACGTGCCGGCCGTCGTGCTCGCGCTGATGAAGAACGCGGGCGACGTGATCTTCGGCAACCTGCCGCTGATCTTCGCGATCGGCGTCGCGCTCGGCTTCACCGAGAACGATGGCGTCTCGGGCATCGCCGCAACGATCGGATATCTGGTGATGACGGCTACGTTGGGTGTGATCGGCAAGCTCCAGGGCGTCGAAACCGACACGATCATGGGCATACCGTCGATCCAGACCGGCGTGTTCGGCGGCATCCTCGCCGGTGGTCTTGCGGCATGGATGTTCAACCGCTACTACCGGATCACGTTGCCGGCCTATCTCGGCTTCTTCGCCGGCAAGCGCTTCGTGCCGATCGTGACCGCGATCGGCTCGATCGTGCTCGGCGCGATCCTGTCTTTCGTGTGGCCGCCGATCGGCAGCGCAATCAAGGCTTTTTCGCATTGGGCGGCGGTTTCCGACCCGCGCACCGCCGCGACGGTCTACGGTTTCGTCGAACGTCTGCTGATTCCGTTCGGCCTGCATCACATCTGGAACGTGCCGTTCTTCTTCGAAATGGGCAGCTACCTCGACCCGACGACCGGCAGGACGGTTCACGGCGACATCACCCGTTTTTTCGCGGGCGACCGGACCGCGGGCATCCTCGCGGGCGCGTTCCTGTTCAAGATGTTCGGCCTGCCGGCCGCGGCGATCGCGATCTGGCATTGCGCGAAGCCGGAGAAGAAGGTGGCCGTCGGCGGCATGATGGTCTCGGCCGCGCTGACTTCTTTCCTCACCGGCATCACCGAGCCGATCGAATTCGCGTTCCTGTTCGTCGCGCCGGTGCTTTACCTGATTCACGCATGCCTCGCGGCGTCGGCGCAGTTCGTGGCGAACACACTGGGCATGCGCATGGGCTTCACGTTTTCGCAAGGCGGCATCGATTTTCTGATGTTCAACCTGATCGGCGGGAAGGCCACGCACGCGTGGTACGTTTTCATCCTTGGTCCAATTTACGCGGTGATCTATTACGGCGTGTTCCGCTTCGTCATCACGCGCTTCAACCTCAAGACACCCGGCCGCGAGGACGACGCGGCGGAAACAGCGGCGGTTGCCGCGAGCGGCGCGGGAGGACGTTCGCGCGAACTCGTGCTCGCCTTTGGCGGCCGCTCCAATATCACGAGTCTCGACGCTTGCATCACGCGGCTGCGCATCTCCGTGAAGGACCCGGCGCGCGTCGACGAGCACAAGCTCAAGGCGCTCGGTGCCGCGGGTGTGGTGCGCGTTGGCAACGGCGTGCAGGCGATCTTCGGGCCGTTGTCGGAGAACATGAAAACCGACATGCATGACTATCTGAAGACAGCGGGCGCCGAAGCGGATTTGCCGGCGGCCGGAGTGCCTGGTGTGGAAGGCGCGGCGGCGGCTCCAGCGGCTGTGGCCGCCTCGGTGCAAAACTCGCCGCAGGAAACGGAGCGCGCGGAAAAGATTCGTGCGGCGCTGGGCGGCGCGGCCAACATCAGGAAGCTCGACGCGCTGGCGGCCACGCGCTTGCGTGTCGAGCTATCGGACGCGTCGCGCATCGACGCGGCCGCATTGAAAGCGGCGGGCGTGGTCACGACGCAAGCGTTGAAGAACGGCGCACTCGATCTGATCGTGGGTCTCGGCTCGGGCAACCTCGCAGGCGCAATGCGATAGCAGCAACGAGTATCGTCAGCAACTGCCGCGCGTCGAACGCGAGGCCTGCCCGGTGGAAGCGCTCAGTCGCGTTGCTTTGTCCACCTATAGGGGGCGGCATGGAAGCAGTCAGAACTTTCCTCGAAACTCAGCCGCTGTTCGCGCTTTTTCTGACCATCGCGCTCGGTTACCTGGTCGGCGAAATCAATATCAAGGGCGTGGCTCTAGGCTCGGGGGCCGTGCTGTTCGTTGGACTGGCGCTCGGCGCGTTCGCGCCGAAATCCGCGCCGCCGGCGTTGCTGGGCACGCTCGGTCTGCTGCTGTTTCTGTATGGCATCGGCATTCAGTACGGCGCGCAGTTCTTCCGCGGACTCACGAGCCGGGAAGGCGTGAAGGCCAACGCGGCCGCATGTCTGGGCGTGATCGCTTCGGGTCTCGTGGCGTGCGCCTTCATCCATTTCGGCATCACGCTCGCCGATGCGCTCGGCATGTTCGCCGGCAGCGGCACCAGCACGGCGAGCCTGCAGGTTGCCATCGCATCGATGAAAAGCAGCAATGCCGCCGTGGCTTATAGCGTCACCTATCCGTTCGGCGTGGCCGGGCCGATCCTATTCCTCTACGTGCTGAACTCAGTCCTGAAAGCCAAAATATCGAAACCGTCTGCGAAGGTGCTGGAGACCGCGGAAATCGCGCTGCGCAATGCCAGTCTGTTCGGTCTCAAGCTGTCGGAGCTCTCGACTCGCCTGCCTGCCGGCGTAGTGATCGCGGCCGTGCGGCGCGCGCATCACAATCAGCTGCCCAGCGACGACTTCACGCTGCGCGTCGACGACGTCCTTCTTGCTACCGCCACCGAGCGCCGCCCGCTCGACGAAGCAACGGCGCTCTGCGGCGAGCTACAGCCCGGGCGTATCTCGAGTCATCGGGAAGACCTGGACTATATGCGCGTGTTCGCGTCGAGTCCGTCAGTCGTCGGCACGGCGCTCGGCAATCTGCGCTTTCCGGATGGCGTGAACTGCGCGGTCGCGCACGTGCGGCGCGGCGACGCCGATCTACTGTCGACGCCAGAGCTCGTTCTCGAAGCTGGCGACCGCGTCGGCCTGCTCGTCAGTAGCGCGCATCGCGCGAGGGTCCGCGCGTTTTTCGGCGATTCGATCAAGGGCACGGCCGACCTCAGTTTCATCTGTCTGGGCATCGGCGCGGCAGCGGGGCTGCTGGTCGGCGCGATCCCGCTGCGCGCGCCCGGTCTCGGCGCGTTCAGCCTGGGTCTCGCGGCGTTGCTACTGGTCGCGCTGTGCCTCGGCAAGGCGCGCCGCAACGGACCGTTCGTGTGGGTGATGCCGCTCTCTGCAAATCTCGTGCTGCGCAATCTCGGGCTGACGATTTTTCTCGCGCAGGTGGGCCTGTCTTGCGGACCGAAGTTCGTCGCGACCGTCGGCACCGCCGGACCGCTGCTGCTGCTTTATGGCGTGATCACGCTGCTGGTGCTGGTCGGCGTCACGGCTGTGTGCTGCCTGTGGGTCTTCAGACTGTCTTTCGATACATCGGTCGGCGTGATCTGCGGGGCGACCGGCAATCCCGCGATTCTCGCCTTCGCCAACCGCATCGCGCCGACGGATCAGCCCGACGTCATGTACGCGATGATTTTTCCGTCGATGACCATCGTCAAGGTGCTTTTCGTGCAGATCGCCATCGCGATCGCAGCCGGCTAGGCGAGACCGTTATCGCGACCTGCCGCTGTTCGCCACTGGAGCTTCCGTCCTTGTAGACGGCGGCGAACCGCGGAGCGGCGGACAGCCGCAGACTTCCGTGAATATCAGGAACGCGGCTTGCGCCACCTGGAGCCGCGCGACGTAGTCTGGAACCATGATGCGGACGGCTCGGCGATGGAGGCTAGATGAAAGGACGGGTGGCGAGTGCAGGCGTGGCCGTTGTCGTGGTTGCCCTCATGGCCGCATACGGCGGACCCACCGCGCATGCACGGGAGCCCGCGCCGAATGCCGTGACCGCACCCTTCGCGGCCGGCAGCGATACCGCGGCCGCGGCGCGCGGCGCGAAGCTCGCGGCCGTTGGCAATTGCGTCGCGTGCCACACCGCGACGGGCGGCCTGCCCCTCGCGGGCGGACTGCCACTGCAAACACCGTTTGGCGTCATTTACTCGACCAACATCACCCCGGACAACGAGACGGGTATCGGGGGCTGGTCGCTCGACGCGTTCGCGCGCGCGATGCGGCGCGGCGTGTCCAGCGACGGCCATCTGCTCTATCCCGCGTTCCCGTATCCGCACTTCACGCACATCAGCGATGCCGATATGGGCTCGCTGTATGCGTGGCTGATGAGTCGCGCTCCCGTCAAGGCGCCTGCGCCGCACAACGAGCTGATCTTCCCGCTCGGCTTCAGGCCCATCATGGCCGTGTGGAATCTTTTTTACCTGCATACCGGTACCGAACCACCACCGTCGCCGACCGAAGCGCCGGACGTCGTACGCGGGCGTTACCTGGTCGAAAGCCTCGGTCATTGCGGTGCGTGCCACACGCCGCTCAACCGCCTCGGTGCCGAGCGCCGCGACCGCGCGCTGCAAGGCGGCACGATCGACGGATGGGATGCGCCCGCGCTGACGAACCTCGCTTCACGCCCCACGCCCTGGACGCAGGCACAGCTCGTCAGCTATCTGCGCACGGGCCTCGCGAGCGCCCATGGGGCGGCGGCGGGTCCGATGCGCCCGGTCACGCGCATGCTCGCCGACGCGTCCGCCTCCGACGTAGAGGCGATTGCCGCGTATCTGCTGGCGTTG
The DNA here is from genome assembly GCF_014201005.1 of Paraburkholderia lebeckiae. Taxonomy (NCBI): domain Bacteria; kingdom Pseudomonadati; phylum Pseudomonadota; class Betaproteobacteria; order Burkholderiales; family Burkholderiaceae; genus Paraburkholderia; species Paraburkholderia lebeckiae. The sequence goes on from NZ_JACHDK010000007.1 coordinate 200,265, forward strand.
CCGTCCGGGGGCCCGGGCGTGCCGGAGCATCCGGTCGCCTCGCCCTCCGCTTCCGCCGCGCCCGTGTCCACCGCGCCCGGCGGCGGCGCGAATCTATTCTCCGCGGCCTGCGCATCGTGCCATGCCGAAGGCGCACCGATGTCGAGCGGGGACGCTCGACCGTCGCTGTCCCTTCCACGGCCGTCAACGCCGACAGCCCACGCAACATGGTCCGTATCATCCTCGATGGAATCGACTGGCACGAAAGCGATAGCGCGCCCTTCATGCCATCATTGGCCAACACATTCACGGATGCGCAGATAGCGGAGCTCGCCAACTACACGCGCGAGCGCTTCACTACCCGCGGCGCATGGCCCTCGCTCGACGCCGGCGCGGTCGCGCATTTTCGCAAGGACGGCCTGCCACGATGATCACACTCAACGTCAACGGTGTCAGTCATACGGTCGATGTCGACCCGTCAGCGCCGCTGCTCTACGTGCTGCGCAACCAGTTGCAGCTCGATGGCGCGAAGTTCGGCTGCGGTCTCGGTCAATGCGGCGCATGCACGGTCAGCGTCGGCGGCGAGCCGGTGTTCTCGTGCCTCATGCCGGTCGTGGCCGTTGGCGACCGGCCAGTGCGAACCGTCGAAGGACTTGGCAGCGCGGAACATCCGGGACCACTTCAGCAAGCCTTCATTGACGAGCAAGCCGCGCAATGCGGCTATTGCATCGCCGGCATGATCATGCGCGCGCACACGCTGCTGGAGCGAATCCCGCACCCAGGCGATGAACAGATCCGCCGCTACATGCAGCCGAACCTGTGCCGCTGCGGCACGCACATGCGCATTCTCGCGGCGATCCGGCAAGTCGCGACGGCTTCGCCGCGAACGGACGAGGGAGCGCAGTCGTGAGCGACGGCCGCCCGTTCTCCGTCGCTCACGGCATCGGCCCCGATGACCCCGCGCGGCGCCGCTTCCTCGTTGGCGGCTCGCTGATGGTGAGCTTCGCGATCGTGCCCGGCATGGCCGCGCTTGCGCAAACCACCACCGAAGCGGGCACCTTCACCGCGAGCGCCCCGAAGCTGCCGGGCAGTCTCAAGAGCACGCCGTTGCTCGATGCGTGGATCAAGGTCGGCCGTGACGGCCAGGTGAGCGTATTCACGGGCAAGGCGGAGCTTGGCACGGGCATTCGCACCGCGCTGCTGCAGGTCGCCGCGGAAGAGCTGGATCTCGCGCCTCATGCGATCGAGCTGATCACCGCCGACACCGCCGCAACGCCGAACGAAGGCTACACCGCAGGCAGTCACACGATGGCGGACAGCGGCACCGCAATCCTCAACGCCGCCGCTCAGGTGCGCGCGCTGCTGGTCGCGAGCGCGGCGTCGCAGTTGGGCGTCGACGCAGCGGCCCTGACGACGCGCGACGGCGCCGTCATTGCCGCCGACGGAAGACGCGTGAGCTATGGCGAAGCCGTGCAATACGCGGACCTCCATCAGAACGCGCAGCCCGACGCGCCGAAAAAGCCGCCATCGGCCTACGCGCTGATTGGCCATATGCTGCCGCGCGTGGATATACCGGGCAAGGTGACGGGCGGCACGAGCTACGTCCAGGACCTGCGGCCGCACGGCATGCTGCATGCCCGCGTCGTGCGGCCGCCGTCTTATGGCGCGAGCCTCGTCGCAGTCGATAGCGGGCGCGTCGAAGCGCTGCCCGGCGTCATCAAGGTCGTGCGCAACGGCAACTACCTCGCGGTGGTCGCCGACGACGAATGGCGCGCGATCCTCGCGATGCGCGAGCTTGCGCTTGCCGCGCAATGGCAGGCCGGGCCGCCGCTGCCCGATCCGGCGAACGTTCACGCGCTGCTGATGAGTCTGCCTTCGCAGGAAATCGCGGTGGCCGATCAGGGCGCAGCGACGGGCGCGGCCGCGCCTGTGGCGACGCTGCGGGCGCGCTATTCGAGGCCGTATCTGACGCATGGCTCGATTGGGCCATCGTGCGCTGTCGCGCAGCTCGACAACGATGTGATGACCGTGTGGACGCACACGCAAGGCGTCTATCCGCTGCGTGCGGGCATCGCCGAAATGCTCGCGATGCCACCCGACAAGGTGCGCTGCGTGCATGTGGAAGGTTCGGGCTGCTACGGACACAACGGCGCGGACGATGTCGCGGCCGACGCCGCCCTCGTTGCACGCGAGCTGCCTGGCCGCCCGGTGCGCGTGCAATTGATGCGCGAACAGGAACACATGTGGGAGCCGTTCGGCCCGGCCATGACGGTCGAGGCGCATGCAACGCTCGATTCGGCAGGCACGCTTGCCGACTGGCGTTACGAGCTATGGAGCAACACACATAACAACCGCATCGAGAATGCGGGGCGCCTGTTGCCCGCGCAGCTCCTTGCGCAACCGTTCACCCCCGCGCCGCCGAAGCCGATTCCGATGCCGGAAGGCGGAGGCGACCGCAACAGCATTCCGCTTTACCGCGTGCCCGGCCTGCACGTGCGGCATCACTTCGTGCCCACGATGCCGATACGCGTCTCTGCCATGCGCTCGCTCGGCGCGCACATGAACGTGTTCGCGATCGAGAGCTTCATCGACGAGCTCGCCGGAGCCGCGCACGCCGACCCCGTTGCGTTTCGCCTCAAACATCTCGATGATCCGCGCGCGCATGGCGTCATTAGCGCCGTAGTCGATCAATTCGGCTGGCGAGCCCGCAGCGCGCGAACGGGCGACTCGAGCCCGCGCTCGCACGGTACCGGCTTTGCGTTTGCCCAATACAAGAACCTGATGGCCTACCTTGCCGTCGCGATGGACGTGACGGTCATGCGCGATACCGGCGAGCTCAGCATCGAGCGTGTCGTAGCAGCCGTCGATTGCGGACAGATCGTGAATCCGGACGGCGTGCGCAATCAGATCGAAGGCGGCATTTTGCAAACCACGAGCTGGACGCTTTATGAAGAAACGCATTTCGACCCGCAACGCATCACGAGCTATGACTGGAGCACTTATCCGATCATGCGCTTCTCGTCCGTACCGAAACGCGTGGACGTGCTATTGATCGACCGGCCGGGCCTGCCATTTCTCGGGGTCGGAGAAGCGGCGCAAGGCCCGGCCGCCGCGGCGCTCGCGAATGCGATCGACGACGCGACCGGTGTGCGGATCCGCGACTTGCCCTTGCTCGGGACGAAGGGGAAGAACGTGCTCAAGGCATGAGGCTTTCGTTCCGCAAAAGTACAGATACTGGCGTGTAAAAGCCAAATAAGCCTATGGCTGGGTCCTGGCCCGTCGTCAAACGAAGGCGACGCGCGCGACCTGCGGCGCGGCGTCGGGACTGCGCTCAGTGGGTGGACGGAAACGCGAACGTCGCACGCGCGCTGCCATTGCCGCGGACGTTCACGGTCTCCCTTCTGGTCACGCTGCCGTAAGTGGCGTTGACCGTATAGCGCCCTTGAGGCAGCCGCACGAGCATGTAGGGCCCCTTCGACGTGGCCTCGAACACGGTCGCGCCGCCAGCTTTGGCAATCTTCACCTGGACGTCGGCCACATAGCTCGCCCCGGGACCGGTGAACTGCAGAGACAACGGCCACTGCCTTCGTGCCTGCCGCAGCGCAGTCGACTCGTCGCGACCGACTCCGCCGGTCACGAACGATATGTCGCCCTGCTGCTGCGTCTCGGGCATGCCGGTCCTATGGATCTCGCTGGCGCTCTGCGGAGCAGCCGTCTGCGACTCTGCGACGCCTGCCTGAACCAGTGTGAACGCCGCGGCGAGCATCATGGACGCGATCCGGGGAGCGTTTCGTTGCATTTTCATCTTGACTGCTCCTTACAGTATTGCCGACGGTTCGTCGGACGGAAGAATGCTTGCAATAGGTTGGAAACGCAATGCGCGCCGGGTATCGGCCACGAGCGAGGGTGCCTCACGACTCGAGTAAGCATACCCGTCAATTCTGCTTGGTGTCTTCATGGACCGGAGTTGGGGGGCCGCCTGCCGTTGAGGTCTCGGCTTGGGCAGGGGGGACGCGTGGCATGCGGATACCCGCGTAGGCGATCGCCACCGTCAGCAACGGACTTACCACGCAAAATACGGCATAGGGTGCATAGCTGAGTGTCGGCACGCCAAGGGTCACTGCCATAAACGCGCCGCAACTGTTCCAGGGGATCAGCGCGCCTGTGGTCGTGGCCGAATCACCAACGGAACGCGATAATACGATGGGCGCGTAGCCGCGTGCCGCGAATGCACTCCTGAACATCCGGGCCGGCAGCACGGCTGCGATGAACTGGTCTGCCGTAACGATGTTCGTCGCGATGGTCGCCAGGACCAGGGAACCGACCAGCGCCCCGCCGCTCCTGGCCCAATCGACTACCGGGGCAATGAGGCGCTCTATCGCACCGCACTTCTCGACCACCCCTCCGAATGCCAGTGCCGTGATGATCAGCCAGATAGTATTCAACATGCTGTCCATACCGCCGCGAGTGAGGAGCGTATCAAGCACTGGATTTCCAGTCGTGGACTTGTAGCCGCTCCCAAGCGCAAGCCATACGCCTTTGAGCATCGCAATCGGGATCGGCACGCCCTCTCGCGCGGAGGCAAATGCGAGCACTCGCGCTGGCTCGACGAAAACTGCAACCACGCCACCCGCCAATGCGCCAAGAAAGATGGTGGTAAAGGGCGGAAGCCGGAACAGCGTCAGCACGACGACAAGAACGAGCGGCAGGAACAGCACGGGCGATATGTAGAATGCGCTCTGCATTGCAGCAACCTCCGCGCTCGCATCGAAGGCGCCCGGGCGGCCAAGCAGATAAAACACGGCCAGCGTGATGACAATCGCGACGAGTGATGTCAGCAGCGTCTCGCGCACGTGTTGATACAGATCGACACCCGCGGCAGCGGCCGCAAGATTCGCGGTGTCCGAGAGCGGTGAAGACTTGTCGCCGAAATAAGCGCCGGAAATCACCGCACCGGCCGTTATGGCGGGGCTCAGGCCCATGCTGTGCGCAATGCCCATCAGGCCGATTCCGATCGTACCCGCGACAGTCCACGAGGTCCCAATGGCAAACGAGATCACCGCGCAGACTCCAGCCGCCGTGACGTAAAAGTAGTCCGGGCTCAGCAATCTCAACCCGTAATAGACCATGGCGACGATCGTGCCGCAGAGCGCCCACGTGCCGATCAGCGCGCCGACTGCGAACAGGATGAGAATCGCGCCGATACCGGAACTGACACTTGCATTCGCGGCCTCGCCCAGCGAAGCGAGCGAATGACCGCGACGCCAACCGACAAATACGGCCAGCATGGTCGCCACGACGAGTGCCACCTGGTTCGGCCCGTTCGCACCACCATCGCCGAACAGGTAGAAGGACAGACTGACGAGAAAGACGAGGCCAGCGATCGGTATCAGTGCTTCGAGCATCGTGACCGGCTGGGGTGACTCGCTCCGCTTCATCGCCACGCTCCGTTCGTTTGCTGGGTAGTCCAAACGTTGCCATCCAGACCGCCCGGTAGCCGGTGAGTCATCGAAACATGCGCGAACGGCTGCTTTGATTCGATGTCACGGCGCAGGCGCGCGGCCCCCCGCCCCTGCGACGCGGCGATGGCAGCTCCGGGGGGCTCGCCCGTTGCTTTAAGCATAGGAAAGAATCGTTGCTGCGTGAAGAATCGCAGGATTCGTGCCGAACATCCCGCCTGCGGTTACAGGCTGCCGTATCTACTCTCGCTCAGCGCGAGACCTGCAGTGAACGGCTGCTCACCAGGCGTAGCGAAAACCGACGTCGCCCCAGACGCCCTTTTGGCTGCCACTGACCGAATCGTTGATCGAGAACTGATAGCCGAACTGTCCATACAGGCTCATACGTGTGTTGAGCTTCGCCGTCACGCCTGCGGCGAAGTCCATACGCGTGAACTGCTGTCCGAGTGGCACCTGCTCGGCGCCGGAGTATGTCGTCGCTGCCTGAGCCCCCAGTCCCGCCAGAGATTGGTGCGCACACGGCTGCCATACGTCTCCGCCGGCGCGTTAGATGGTCCACTGACCACGCAGCCCGAGCCGCCCGGTCACGCCTGACGTGGAGCCGGGGTCGACCGGACCTAGCCCGTCATTGGCTTCGTTCAACCCGACGTGCTGCCAGATAACCTGCATCTGAGGTTCGAGCACGAAGCCCGGTCCAAGCGGCAAGGGGAACGGATAGCCAGCTTCCAGCGAAGTGGTGAACCCCGAACCGGAGACGGGCAACCGGGTGGCCGGTTTTAATGGCGCGATTCATTTGGCATAAAGCGGCCTGATTGAGTTAATCGGCCGTCCCGCGAATTTGAACGGCGGCGCATCCGCGTTCGCGGCAAGGAACTCCCGTGATCGTTGACATGACCCAAGCCGTCACGAAAACACGTACCAGAACGTAAATCGGGCAAGTAATTATTAAGTCGATTAACTTCTTGGGGCTTCGCATTCCGACCTTCTCGCGGGCGGCAACAGCGCACGCTTATTGTTTGCCACTTCCTCCGGGCATGCGTCGTGCTGCACTAGGTCAGACATAGAAAAGCAGTTCCCGAACCGGAGACGATCATGAAGTGGATAATGGCAGGAATCAGCGCAATTTCCATCATCGCTAGCGCTTGCGCATTTGCGCAGACCAATACCGGCAAAGCTGCGCCAGCAAACCGTGATACTGAAAACGCGCAGCCGGGTGCCGCTGGCCAGAGCATGGGCCGTGCTGCGGACGCCGGCAATAGCAAGCCCGCCAGTGGCACATTGATGCAGAAGCGTGAGCACGCGATGTCGCCTCAAGGCGCGTCAAACTCGAACGCAACTGGCGCAATGAAACAATAATGGCGACGCGAGAGTCCCACGGCGGCGACTGACACCTTGCTTCTTCCCGCTTCAGCTTTCACGGCTGAGCGAGGAAGTGCGACGTCCCGAACCGCGGACTAAATCGTCAGTTTGGAAAGACCCGCGCAAATCCACAATGACGTGCGAGGGGCCATCGAGGCTGATCGCGTGGATGGAGCAGCACGAGCCGAATTGGCACTCGAGGCGCACACCCTTCCTGTTGCGACGATGCTGCGGATTTGCTTCATGCAGTCGTGGTCGGTCTGTGAGGACCGGCGATGGAATAGGCGCGTCCCGGCAGGTGTAAAACCACGAGCAGAGACGACGCGCAGCAGATTCTGGAAGCAGTAGCCAGGGATTTGCAGACTTCGCGGACCAGGGAATCCCTCTCTCGTCGCGTCCCCAGGTCAGACGTCTGTCACCCGAAACGCGCGTGCAGCCAGTCCTGCGCCCAGTTCTTCGCGTAGGCTATCGCGTCCTCGCGTGCGTCGAAGCCTGCCAGATCGCCACTCGAATGAATCTCGTACCCGGTGCCGTCGGCACGGCTGCCGCTGATGCGTGCGTGGGCCATGTACTCGCCGTCGGCCCGCCGGGGGGTCGGGTCGATAACGATCAGGGTGGAATTGAAGCGCATGGTATTCCTTTGGGGTTATCGCTCGATTGCGACTGTCTCAGAGGAGCGTCGAAAAGCGCGACCTAGGTGCTCAGCATGGCCATGATTTGTCCGGCCTCGCGATCCGATTCGCAGCTTGCCATGCCGCGTTCGCATAGAAGCGTACGAATCGACATGAACATCAGAAACGCGCCCGCATCGATCTCGTGACGGCGGTCATGGATGAGGCTATCCAGTTCGCCCTGTGCGCCGGGCGGCAGAAACCGATCGACGATGTCAGCACCGTTGCACCGAATCCATTTCAGCAGGTCATTTCTTTCCATACCAAACTCCAATGTTTGCAACGGCTCTGAGCAACCATCAGCGGATGAAGTTCGAGCCTGCGGTAGAGACGGGAACCGGTCGTGATCGGTACCTTTGAGGCCGTCTCATTGTGTAGCGGAAAAGACGGAGCGTAGTGACGTGTGCCACTGCGTCCGCTGCCCTTCAGGAGGTCGGCCACGTTTCGGTTCTGGGTGAAAGCGTATCTACGATTCCGTCGGGCACGCAGCTTAAGGACGCGAGGAACGGTCGCAGGTAGAGTGACGATTTCATGCTACGCCCATTGATGGATTTGTACAGAAAAACTCGTGCTTCAGGCGCCGTCAGAGAAGCACAGGGAACATGCAAGTCAACCCGGCACTTACGTACCGCAGCGCCGGTAGGCGGCGGCGATCCGAAGATCCACATCGGACTGCCTCTCTTCTCAGGCTCATCATGTGGCGACGCAGAGCGCGCCTCCGACATGCGCGGCAAGCAGTCTCGACGTCAACAATTCAACGACGGCGGAACGAAGCGCGCGAAACTGCATTGCAGCCCCGTTCGCCCGTTTTGGCAGAAATCGATTCACCCTTTCGTCAGGTCATAAGGAGTGTCAGCGTTACCCGACCGCCCGCGAGGAGACCGATGCGGTGTTGGCGCCTCTGGCTAGAGGCGGACGCATCCGCGACCACGCGATTGCCGAGCGTGACATGCAACGGCTATCCGGACCGACTTCATTTCGGGGGTACGTGTTCGACGCGGAACAGCTGGGAGCGCGTGGCCCGATTGGGCGACGAGACGGCGTGAGCCAGCGACGCCAATTGCTGCTCGACTTGCAGGTCTGCGGTACGTTTTTGCAACCGGCCACATCGAATCTTCGGGGATGGGCAAATCGCGAATCGTTCGGGAAGGTGATCGCCGGCGAGCGTCCCGAGCAGCACGTCGATTGCAGCCCTGTCCCGCTGTTCCGGCAATGAGGTATGCTCACCGCCGGGTAAAGGGTCCGTTGCGCAGCGGAATGCTGCCATGCCGGTCGCCAAAAAGCTGGAGGTGCTGGCCGCCTTTTATGTGGGTGCGACGATCAGATCGGCCATCAGGTAGGCAGCAATTCGTCGCACGATCGAGCACATCGACAGATGCTGCCCGTCAGCGGCGTTTTCATATGTCGATGACCGAAGCGCCGCTCACCTTTCCGTCGACGATGTCCTTCCCCTGCTGCCGGGCGGCTCGCCTTGCCGTACCGAAGTCAGAGAATGTATGCGTTTGGTTCAGCCTGAAGACCCGGCTTGCGGAGGGAATTGCTGTCGCCGCCGGACGACATATCCGTACTGCAATTTCATAACCTTCCGCGTAACGGGAATGTCCGTCAAAGCGACTGAATGTGCGGGGAAAGACAAGGGGATGAAGTTCGTACCCCTTGTAGAGAAAAAACGGGTGTGTCGACATGTTGGTCACTCCACGGGGTATGACTCACTATACGCTGGAACGGGTTACATCGGGCGGCGCAGCGACTGTTACCAGAATTGTATTGACCGATGGTACTGTCGCGCGTACCTTGAAAGTTAAGGTCGGCAAAGGGGGCACTGCCCGGATTGCCATAGCGTTTACCTAGATGGCCGGGCGACGGCTGTCTGCCTAGTTCCACCTCCACGCTTACGTTGAAACTCTCCAAGAACGCCACGATCAACAGCGTCTGCTTGCCACGCGCGATGAGGCTGGCCAAGGATACGGGAGCGACCCACTTCGTGAGTTCGGGACAGTGCGGTGCCCGATCGGACAAACGTGAGCGGAATGCCGGGTGAGGGAACGCTTGCGGATGTTAAGCACGAAGCTCGGGTATTCGCGTACCGGACAGCTAGCCAGGAAACGTCGTTCCGGTCGCCTCGTCGGTGTGGCTCGGGGGCGTATCTCCTTCGGCCAAACCTGCACAACGATCAAAAACGTGCTGCTTGCTGCGGCCAAAAGGAGTGACCTGATGACAACCGTCCGCCATTATCGAGGTCTCGATATTTCCCTACTCGTGTATCCGCATCGCACGACTCAACCGGGATATGGTCACAATTACGAGGAAGGATTCGATGCGTCGATTCGCATCAGCGACCCGGATTCCATGACGGACAACCCGCGAAGTCGCTTATTCCGTGTGCCCGGCAAAAGGCCCTTCGTGAATGCCGGCGACGCAAGGCGCGCGTCGGTGGCCTACGCCGAAATGCTGATTGATACTGACGGCTTTGATCGCACCATCCTGGAATCCCCCTGAGTGCTAAAGCCAGAACCCGAGTCTATGCAGAAGGTACCCGTGTTCGCGCGCGCCAGGGGCACGCCATCAACAATGTGCATGATAAAGAAGTTGACCTTCTGATCGTCAGTCGCCACATGCTCGGCAGGCTATGCCAATGCGACCGCATTGCTGCCAGTTCCGGTCATCGCCTCCTCAGGCGTCGAACACGAAGTAGATACCGTCATGTCCGAAGGGAAGCCTTGTCCATTCCATCTCGGCCGCATAGTGACCGATGGGTGATTGCCGTCCGCCCGCGCCTGCGTTCACACTTCGACCTGGTCTGAAAGCTCATGAGCGTCGTAGACTTCGATGCCGTGTATAGAATGCCGAAGACGTCGATAGAGAAAATCCAGAAGTTCGCACTGAGCGCCCAGCTCAAAACGGAAAGTAACCGATCGATCGCGCGCCTTATTGCACGCGTCCTGATGCCTAAGTTGCGTTGAGCGCGCGGAACTGGGGCGTCGCCGTTAGCCGCGCGTGTCGACCCAGTTGCGTGCCCAGCGTGTCGAGTGCTGCAACGCCTGCTCCTCACTCGTGAAGTAATCGAGCGAATAGAACTGGTAGCGGCCGTCCGCGCGCTTGCTATCGGCGCGTTCGAGCAGCAGGTTGGAGGAAAAACTGCCGTCGGGCAAACGATGCGCCGAGGGCTGGACGGCATAGCCGTTGTATTGTTGAATTTGTCTGTTCTGCATTTTAGTTTTAATAATGTCGAGTGCGCGCGTGTCTTACGAAATGTGCATAGCTACGCCGATTCAAAGGCATCTCAGGCCGAATCTGAAGTAGTCGGAAAGCGAAGACGTGGCGCGAATGCCAGAGGGGAAAGTGAGCGCAACGAGACGTATGGCGCTTGGCAAGGTGCTGGCGAAACCGATGCAGCCAGGAGCGAACGCGCCACTTTAGAAAACAACGCTCCGCAAGGATGTCGCTGCAACCCGGCGTCCGTCGCGGGACGCCGGGCCCTTCAAACTTTACAGCGGCTTGATGTTAGCTGCCTGCAGACCCTTCGGGCCTTGCTTCGTTTCGAAGCTCACCTTCTGATTTTCAGCCAACGTCTTGAAGCCGTCGCCGCTGATTTCGGAGAAGTGAGCGAACAGATCGTCACCGCCCTTGTCCGGGGTGATGAAGCCAAAACCTTTGCTATCGTTGAACCACTTAACAGTACCGGTATCCATGAAGAATCCTTGAGAAAAAAACGGGAAAATGTGCTCCGTTGAAGAGCGTATGAAGCGTCAAGGAGGGAAAGGACAACGAATACCGCTGAGGAGCGAGCAATTGATGAACAGCAATCGAACTTCTTGAACTTCATGCGACACCCTAACCGCCGAGTGGCACCAGCGTCAATACTTATCTTGTAACTGTTCCACGCGCGGGGCCATTTTGCAGACGAAGCGATCCGAAGACCGGATGCGCTGCGAAGCTGCGAATCGGCACGCCTCGATCGATTTACGAATTGGCATACCATTTCGCTGTGCCTGTATGGCCGACATGCTCTATATGCAGAACGGACGCCACGTTGTCGCAATCGCAGTTAGCACGAGACAGGACGGCACTGTTGCGGTTGCGGATGATCAAGGAAGAAGCGCAGCGTTTCGGCACTCGCATCCGGACCTGTGGGGGCCGTGTAACTGCCTCGTGCGTTGCCGCCCGCCCACGCGAGCCCTGCTCCATGAATGTCCCATAGATCCGCGTCCATATTGTCGCCCAAGACCCGCCACGGGACAGTGCAGGCAAGTCGGCCTCATGTATTCGACGCGGTTTTCTACCGTGGTCAGGCAGGGGTTAACGCCGTGCAGGAGTCGCGTGGCATTCGCTACGTTAACCGTGGCATCCGCGTTGCCATGAAAGGCGATGAGTGGCCACTTTGGGAAAAAGGCCGTGTCCTGTTGCCCGTGCCAGCCTTTCGGGCATATGTGCCGCTTTTCTTCGCCGCGAGCGCGAAAGCGGATTGTGCGCACATCGAACCGGAAGACCGGCGTGCCCGCTGCGAAATCGTGTGCGTCGTGCGTGCAGCCGTGCAACATCACAAGCAGTGGCAGCGGCTCGCCGGCGGCCTCCGCTGGCACATAAAGCCGATATTGGCGGCGACCGGACGCATTCGCATGCGCAAGGGTGCTGAAAATGTCAGCAGTCCCCCACGTCCATGCAGTGTTCCCGTATTTTGTGCGCGGTGGATTCCTTTGTCCTGGCAAACGCAAAAGCCACGGGCTCGAGCGCCCTGTCCCGCGGAACAGGTTCGCTCACTGCCCTGACGTCGCCTCGCAGTGAGCGTTGTATCGGCGGCGAAGTGCAGTCGAGCCAACCATCGGTCACACGAAGGCACGGAACGCCTGATCGCAACTGGCTCGTAGGCGCGCTATCGAGGCCGATGAACGCGGTGCAGTGCGGCGCGGATCACAACCTCGGGTACTCCCAAGGAGACTGTGGCTTCTTTGTTTCTTCGTTCTCACGGCTCTGTTCAAGCGCGACGTTGCTGTGGACGCAATGGTGTGATTCCGGCGGCACGAGAGACGAATTGTTCAGCGCCGACCAGGCATACGACTTCGACCGATTGCCATCGTCTCCTATTGGTTGCCTGAGCTGTCTTTGCCAGAGGCGTCAACGAAGTTCACCTACGCAAGCCGAATGGCTGGTCGCGGGTAGCGGAGTTGACGTCTGCACGCCCGAGTGAAAATGGTGACGAGTGGCCCTTTCTGGCCGAACTCGAATATTCTGACGGTGCGCAACCGGTTGCTGGTGCGACATTCGTCGAAGACCTTATCGCGGGGCAATCGTCCGGGGTACATCGAGCACGGTTATCAGTCTGCGCTCAGTTCCTGCTGGCGCCGCACTCGCGCGTCTTCGTAAAGACGTGTCTCTTCGAGTTCCTGCAGCACGCTATCGAGGTCGACTGGCCGCGTGTCGAGCTCGATGCGTCCGGTCAATTTGACATCGACTTGCAGCCCGCCTGCTTCGAACAGCGCCCAGATCTCCGTTCCGTAATCCGCGCTGAGAATTTGCGGTGCGAACCGTCCGAAGTACGCAGCCAGGTTGTCGACGTCACGCTTGAGCATCGAAGCGGCTTCGTTGTTGGCAGCTGCGTCGACGGCCTGAGGCAGATCGATGATCACCGGCCCATCAGCTGCCAGCAGGATGTTGTATTCGGATAGGTCGCCGTGAATCACACCCGCGCAGAGCATGCGGACAACCTCGTTAAGCAGGAGGGCGTGCAGTTCAAGGGCGCGCGCTTCGGTCAGATGGACGTCGTTGAGGCGTGGCGCGACGTCACCCGCTGCGTCGACCACCAGTTCCATCAGTAACACGCCATCGGTACAAATATAGGGTTGCGGCACGCGCACGCCCGCATCGGCAAGTCGGAACAATGCGTTGACTTCGGCGTTTTGCCACAACTCTTCCTGCATCTGGCGGCCATAGCGAGTACCTTTTTCCATCGCACGCGCCTGCCGGCTATTCTTGACCTTGCGGCCGTCCCGATACGACGCGGCTTGCCGGAAACTGCGCTGCTTAGCGTCCTTGTAGACCTTTGCGCAGCGCATCGAGTGGCCGCTGCGCACGAGGTAGACTGTTGCTTCCTTGCCGCTCATCAACTGGCCGATCACTTCGTCGATGAGTCCTTCGTCGAGAAGCGGTGCAAGCCGTTTAGGTATCTTCATACGACCGACCCGTGCGGCTCGTGGCGCGAGCGTTCGAAATGCGTGGAAGGCGAATGGGCCGCTGAAGTGTGCGCAATCGGCAAACCGATGAATCGCGTGGGCGGTTCCGGTCGTCGGGTTGCTGCATGGGGAGTGGAGGGAGTCATGCCGGATTATAAAGGGGACGAGGGGCAGGTGACTCTAATCTCCTGGCGACTGCGTAGATGTATTGCCGCCGCTCCTGGCCGCTGGCTACCCGCCGCGAAGGGCAGCGCCCGACCTGAAGCGGTCTATCGATCGCAGAAAATCGAGTGACCGGTATGCGAAAGCGGATTCAACCGGTGTCACTCGGCCAAGATCAGAAGCGGTTCCCCATGCGAAGGTTACACGAGACATCCGGCTGTGCACTGGACGGCCGCTTCTGCATGGCTGCTCTGCAGTTCCGGATCAGTACCGCTTTTTCGGCGGCAACGACCGTTTGATCTGCTTGCGCAGGCGCGCCACTGCAGCAGCCTTTTTGCGCTTGCGTTCTGTGGTAGGTTTTTCATAGGCTGTCCGGGCACGAAGCTCGGGAATCAAGCCGGTGCGCTCGATCGCGCGACGGAAACGGCGTATTGCAACTTCCATGGGCTCGTCGGCTTTCAGAATTACGGTAGTCAATTTTTTTCCTTGGTTGAGATCCGGCAGCAATGGCGAATGGTGATGTGGATGTGCACGCGGCGTCGCGGCACAGGTAAGGGTCACAGCCGACGGTCGCGTATCGCGCCATCAACGACGGTGAAATGCGGCTCTTTGCGTTGCGCCACCGCTCCGTTCATCTTTATGTCGAAAATTGATTCGTCCTTTCGTCAGGTCGTACATCGAGAGTTCCAGCGTTACCCGATCGCCCGCAAGGATGCGAATGTGATTCTTGCGAATACGACCGGACGCATACGCCCCTACCACCACGCCATTGTCGAGCGTGACGCGGTAACGGCTGTCTGGCAGCACTTCCTCAACGATACCGTCGAGTTCCAGCAGTTCTTCTTTGGGCATTTGCGAAGCGAACTAGTCCTGCATTGTAACCAAAGACCGCCATCTGCTCCGCCACTATCGGCGGGGCCACAAGGAAGGGGGGTTGTCCGCCATGCGTGCCGACGATGTGCAATCGGGATCTCGCGTGATGTGGGGGCGTTTTGTTGTACCCGCCCTGGCGCCTCAGATGCGTTGGGTGTTTCGAACCGTGGCGTCGTCTTTAACCGCGCGTGTCGACCCAGTTGCGTGCCCACTGGGTCGAGTGCTGCAACGCCTGCTCTTCACTCTTGAAATATTCGAGGGAATAGAACGAGTAGCGGCCTTCGGCTCGCGCACTATCAATGCATTCGAGCAGCAGGTTAGATGAGAAGCTACCGTCGGGCAAACGATGCGCCGAGGATTGGACGGCATAGCCGCTGTATTGTTGAACTTGTTTGTTTTGCATTTTAATTTTAATGATATTTGAGCGCGCACGTGCCGTGCGAAAAGTGCACGGGTGCGCCGATTCAAAGCCATTCGAGCCGAATTCTGAAGCAGTCGAAAAGCGAAAAATGGCGTTGAAGCCTGGGGGGAGAATGAGGCGCAACGAGGCGTATGGCGCTTGGCAAGCTGCTCAATAAACAGATGCCAATCAGGATCGACCGCGCCAACTGAGGGAGACAAAGCTCCGCGAGGGTATCGCTGCAACCCGGCATCCGTCGCGGGAGGCCGGGGCCCTTCAACATTACATCGGCTTGATGTTAGCCGCTTGCAGCCCCTTCGGGCCTTGCTTCGTTTCGAAGCTCACCTTCTGATTTTCAGCCAGTGTCTTGAAGCCGTCGCCCCTGATTTCGGAGAAGTGAGCGAACAGGTCGTCGCCGCCCTTGTCCGGGGTGATGAAGCCGAAGCCTTTGCTGTCGTTGAACCACTTAACGGTGCCGGTATCCATGAAGAATCCTTGAGGAAAAATACGAAGATTTGCTCTAGTAAAGAGTGTGTGAAGCTTCAAGGAGGGAGAGGACAACGAATACCGCTGAGGAGCGAGCAATTGATGAACAGCAATCGAACTTCTTGAACTTCGAACGGCACATTACCCGCCGGGCGGACCAGCGTCAATACTTATCTTGTAACTGTTTCGCTCGGCGGCCCGTTCTGCAGAGGGAGCGATGCGGCCCTGCCTGGCTGCGCCCCCTTGTCCTGCTTCACACGATACGCCATATTTCCAAACGAACCAGTTCATCTTGAAGCGCGGACGAATCGAGATCTCGCCGGAGACGATCACGCTCGGTGGGTATGCCGCCTGACACCGGGCGGCGCGTGAGATGAAGGCCGATGGCCATCTGCCGGAGGACACGAAGATCCAGTCCTCGAAGTACCTGAACAATCTGATCGACCCGGACCAGCTATTGGCGACAGAGACCCGCACGTCAGGCGCACCCCGTATCGCACCGCGAGCGGGGTCAGCACGCGCACGGTTTCGCATCAGCCTTGCCGATCACTTCAAGAGCAGAAGAATGACAATCCCCAAGATCGCGAGGGCCAAAATAAATGGAAAGGTTGACTGTCAAAAGCGGGCGTTGCCCATGTTGACGGAGCGGCGAGCGTTGCCGCGCGGTCGACGTCCAGGTTGGCGAGGACCGTTGGACGTTGCCTTCCTGCGCTACGCCGTCGTTGAGGGACGCCGAAAGCGCCCCGCCGTCATGCAGTGCATGAGCCGATGGATCAGACCGCCGACGAGTGCACCGAGAATCACTTCGCTGGCCCGCATCAATCCTGCGTGAGCGACCGATGACCCCGGAGAAATAGTCAACAGCACGACCGGGCAAGTCCACAGGCAGACGCGAATGGACGGCCTGCCTTTCGCGAATAGTGCGCACAGGCCAACCGCTGCTGCGATCTGGAGTGCGGTCCCGACACCGGCCTGGTTCGCCACCTCGCCCACCAGGACGGCGACCACAGCGCCGGCGATCCGCCCGACGATCGTATGGCGGGTCTGGTCGAGGCTTTCCTGAGAGACGATCAGGCTGGACATCGAAGCCCAGACCGGATGGGGCAGGCCTACACCCGCGGCCAGTAGATAGGCCAATGCACCGGAGACCGCACAACGCGCCGCGAAAGTCAGCGGTTTCAAGCACGGAAACAATGTATTGACGAGAGCTATTTGTGACTAATCCATAAGAAGATGACGGACTTCAACGGCACCGGCATGCGGGCTTCAAGACCTCGCCTGGTCGTTGTTTAGTTAACCCCGCGTCTGCTGTTCCAGGCGCTCGAGATTGGAAGCTTCATTATGGCCAAAGCGTTCATGCCTTTTCTCACCGTCATGTCAGTCATCGCTCTGCCCACGGGCACGTCCGCGCAGGGCAACGGTCCTCTCACGCGTGAGCTAGTGCGCGAAGAAGTCATCCGACTGCAAGCGGGCTACAACGGCACCAACGGTGACGCGCCCTATCCGGCGAACATACACGCCGCGCTCGCGAGCGTGGCGGCTCAACAGCAGGCGTTCAGTGGCTATGGTTGCGTGAAATCGGGCTCCGCAGCTGCGGTGGCAACGACTCCCGCTCAGTTGGCCTCGTATCGTTCGATCTACAGCGAAGGTTGATTGGGCATTAAGGTGGGCGAGTTGCAGACTTGTCCCGGCTTGACCATAGCGACGCAGGCATACCACCTCCGCACGCACGGCTCGGCGAAAGGCACGGGTTCCTCAGGATCATCCGAAGGTTGTGATCGGCACCTTGACTGCAAACTCGTACGGCATGTGGGCGCTGCCCTTCGTCAGACGGTGCCGTCCGTCAGGCGCCGATGGTGACGGCGCCGCTTCATCGAATAGGAGAAAGCTTATGAGGTTGAGGATAGCTGTGCTTGCCCTGATCGCGACGACAGCCGTATGCCTGAGTAGCACCGCGCAAGCGCATGTGAGGGTGGGGGTTTTAGTTGGCATTCCGCCCCCCCTCTTCGTCGCGCCGCCCCCGGTCGTCTACGCTGCACCTGTCCCCGTCGTTGTCCAGTCGGTCCAGTCGGCCCCGCCCACCGTCTATGTCGAGAAAACCCAAACGAGTCCGCCGGCGGATACCTGGTGGTATTGCCCGGTGACAAAAAATATTACCCATACGTGAAGGGATGTTCGAGCGGCTGGGTGGAAGTACCCGTGAGGCCAACCGGGCCGAAATGATATGAGCGAAATGAATTCCATCTCCCCGCAATCGCGCGCGAAGCGGGGCGCATCTGCGGTAGTCGCCGCCGTCGTCAGCCTGGCCGGCACCATCGCCCTGGCCGGCTGTGCTGGCATGCCAACAGGTCCCACTGTGATGGCCCTGCCCGGCACTGGCAAGTCCTTCGATCAATTCCGCGCCGATGACGCGACGTGCCAGCAATTTGCTTCCCAGCAGACCGGCGGCGTGAGCACCCAACAGGCCGCAGCGACCCGCGCCCTCGGCGGTACGGCCGTCGGCACCGCGCTCGGCGCGGCGGCCGGTGCGGCGTTCAGCGGCCGCCGTGGCGCAGCGGTCGGCGCGGGCGCGGGTCTGCTCGGCGGCAGCATGATCGGCGCCGGCATGGCGCAAAGCTCCGCCACCAGCCTTCAACACCGCTACGACCAGGCGTACATTCAGTGCATGTACGCAAATGGCGAGCGTGTGCCGGTCCCACGCAGCGCCGCCGATGTGTATCGGACGCAAGAGCAAGCGACGCGATTGCAGCCGGCCTACAATACGCCGCCTCCGCCAGCCTACGATACGCCGCCTCCGCCAGGTTACTGACCTTGGCACACCGACCACGCTCGCGTTTTTCGGCAGGAGCAAGCGCCTCGGCGCTACTCCATTCGACGCAACACACATCGGAGTGCGCTTTCAGGGCTGGCGATCCTCGGCCGCCCATCGTCTCACCGTGTGGAGCCGGGTCCTGGGATGGTGTCGCCCCCGCCCCCTCGCGCTGCTAGAACTTCGGATGGCTTGATCAAGTTGGCAGGGAAAGTCCGAATCTTTTTTAGATGCGTAGTTTTCCCGATCAAAAACATCGACGCCGGTTTCTACAATCATTCAGCTCGTCGCGCAGTAGCCAGATATGTTCGAGTACAACTCGAATACGACGAGCCGGTCGCCGCAACAATACACCGTCAGACACGGGCCTGTCTGCGCCAGACAGGCCCATTGAAGATGACGGCATTCATCTATACCGGTGCCTGGTGATGGACTTGATCGCCAGCGATCAGAAACGATGCTGGACGCCCAGCATGGCACCGGTCTGGTTCACGCCCGGCGCGACCGTGCCGCCTGCCGCCACCGAAACCGCGCTGGTCTGGCTGTTCAACATGTAGCCAGCAAGCGCATATACGAATGTGCGCTTCGAAAGCAGATAGTTCATGCGTGCCGCAACCAGCGTCGCATTTGAGATCCCATGCGCGATGTAGTGTGATACCTGAGCGTCGAGTGACCACTGAGGCGCAGGCGTATAGTTGACCCCTCCGAAATACAGATCGGAGCGCACCGATGCGGCCGCAGCGTCGACGATACGATGAATCCAGCCCACTCCCAGCCTGGCTTGCGCGAACCGGTAGTAAGCGCCGACCACTGTATGCGTATCGGTGAAGGCGCTGCTCGTGAGCGGCGCAGACGCTCCCTTTCCACCACGCATCTGGTCGTAGGATCCCGCGAAGCCATAATTGATGCCCGCGTATGCGAGCATGCCGGTGAACTGCTTGCAGGCCAGATAGTCACCCGGCGCCTGGCCGCCGCAATTGGTCGCCGGCGGACCGGCGGGCCCGGCTGCGTCACGGCCGAAGCTGTAGGTCGCGCCAACCGTCAGTCCACCAAATTTCCCGGTGTAGGAGACCGAGTTGTCGCTTCTCGGATTGGCCAGATACGGATCGAAGTTAGCGAACGAGTGCAGCGATGGCCCGATGATGTCGGCGTAAGCCAGCGCGTAGTAGGTCATATTGAACTGGCGGCCAAGCAGCACAGTACCGTATGACGAGCTCAGCCCGACGTCTGCGGTACGGCCCATCAGCCGTCCGCCGTATCCGAGTGCGCCGGTGCCGGGGGCAAAACCGCTCTCGAGGTTGAACAGCGCCTTGAGCCCGCCCCCGAGATCTTCGCTTCCACGCAAGCCGAAGCGGGACGGTACTTCGCCGGTGATCGATGGCACACCGACAAACGAACCGCCGCCTGCCGCGTGGTTGTAATAAGCCACGCCCGTATCAACTATGCCGTACAACGTCACGCTGCTTTGAGCGTATGTTGTTGCTGCCACCAGGGTCAAGCCCGTCAATCCGTACTTTTTCATAGGTCTCCTCCAGTGTTTGACGAGAACTGGATAAGGCGGAATTGCCCGATCAAACCTTTAATGCTGGCAACTCCGCGCGCATATGTAGAGACGCCCGAATTTTATTGTCGGTCTCGCACACGCTCTTTAATTTGATGATTCCATAACGTCGAGCAGAATCTTGCCCGCCACTTCGCCTCGCTCCAGGGCCTCGTGCGCAGCGCTCGCCTGTTTCAGCGGAAAACGTCGCGCGATCATCGGCTTGATCGCGGTGCCGAGCAGAGGCCACACCTGCGCGTACAGCCAGCACGCGATGGCCGCCTTCTCGTCGTCCGGCAGCGGCCTCAGCAAGGAACCCGTCACTACTGCCTCCTTGCGCATCAGTTCACGCAGCGGAAAGGACAGTTCGGCATCTCCACCTGGCGACAGATGCACCACGCGGCCCCGGCGGCCGAGCGCCTCGATGTTCTGGCGACCGTAGGCGGCGCCGGCCAGGTCGAGGATGACGTCCACACCTTTCCCCCCAGTGACTGCCTGCACGGCTTCCGCGAAGGCGACCGTCCGATAATTGAACGCCTTCACCGCGCCGAGCGCCTCCGCCAGCGCACACTTTTCGTCGGTCCCGCATGTCGCATAGACTGCGTGGCCTCGTGCTGTTAGGACCTGGGTCGCCACAGTACCAACGCCGCTCGTACCGCCGTGGATCAGGACGGATTCGCCGGGAGCGAGTTTCGCCACGTTGAAGAAGTTGTGTACCGTTGTGAACAGCGCTTCCGGCAGCGAAGCGGCATCGCGCAACGAGATCGCAGGCGGAATGGGCAATACCTGTCCCGCGTCGGCAATTGCATACTCCGCATAGCCGCCGCCATTGACGAGAGCGCATACCTCATCGCCGATCCTGACGTTTGTGACGTTCTGACCGATACCCACTATGACACCGGAGACTTCGAGTCCCGGGATAGGGCTATGAACGTTGTCGGGACCCCGGCGACGCTGATTGACATCGTGGCGATTTACGCCGGCCGATACGACACGGATCAGAACGTCCGAAGGGCCGCACTCCGGGACCGGCAATTCGACCGGAACCAGAACTTCGGGGCCGCCGGCAGCGGTAATGCGGACGCCGATCTGGCGATTCGGGACCGCTTCGAAATGGTTATCGTGCATGTTAATTAGCGATCCATATTGATAAAATCGACGCAATTCGCCACGGATGGCGCTCTGGAATATTCAGGTGATCAGCCGCCGAGTGGCGGGACAAATCAGGGCATGCAATTACGCAATTGCAGGGCGGAGATCCTCTGGTCTAGCAGACGGCTTCACTGATACAGGTCACGTCCGTCTTCATGTCGACAACGAATTCATCCCCCGTACTTATCGGCGGCTCCGTGCATTCCGACATCGGGTACCTGCGCGGCGCGCGCCTGATCTAAAAGCAGCATGAACAGGGCGGCAGCCCCCAGCACACCGCCGAACACGCGATATAACGTCGACGGTGTCCAGCCGACGGACAGCATGTAGCCCGTCCAGATTGGGACGACGACAGAAATGGCACGTCCGAATCCGATCATCAGACCAACTGCTGTCCCTCGCACAATCGCAGGATAGATAGGCGGACTGATCGCATAGAAGGCACAGACGCCGCCGCTCGCGCTGACGCCGACCAGCATGGAAAGCGGGATGGCCAGTGCGACATCCCTGAAGTACGTGGCATACACCGTATACACGACGGCGCCGCCGGTCAGAACGAGTGCAGTCGCAATAACTGGACGGATCCTGAGCGACAGGGCAGCGAACAGCAACGACCCGATGACACCGCCGATCATGATGAGCATCCCAACCCGCACGCCGTACGCTGGGCTTCCGCTCGCGTCCGCGACCAGCTTCGCGGTCCAGGCATTTGCGAAATAAAAGGCGGAGATAAGTCCCGCGTAGCCTAGCCAAAGGCACGCGGTGCGGCGCAGCATGAGGCCCCCGAAAATCATATTCACCGCGACCGCGAGAGCCGGTCCGTCGCTTTTGCGGCAAGCCTCAGGAAGCGCGGTGGATGGCGGGTGGCCGAGCCGGGCAGCGATCTTGTTGTACTTCTCGAGCGCTCGTTTTGGGCGGCGCTCAATCAGGTATTCGGCCGACTCCGGCAACATCGCGCTCACAACGGCAGTCATCGTCAAGGTCAGCAGCGCACCGAATGCGAGCGGCCCACGCCATCCGTAGCTCGCGACGAGCGGCTCCACGACGCTTCCGGCGAGCGCGGAGCCGAGCGGCAGGCCGATGCCATATAGGCCCATCACGACGCCACGGCACTTGTCCGAGCTATATTCCGAAACAAGAACATTGATACTGGCGATCAAGCCGCCGATGAACAGGCCGGCAAACGCCCGCACAACGACGAGTTCGCGGAAATTCTCGCTTCGGGCGGACAACAGCATACCGACGGTAACCAGCACAAGGCACAGCAGGATATGAGCCCGTCGCCCGATCCGGTCTGCCAGAGGGGAGATGATTGCCGCGCCAATCGCCATTCCCAACACGCTCGCGCTAAGTAGATAGCCGACTTCAACGTGGCTCAGCTTCCACGCCTTCGCCAGATGCGGCATGACGAATGGCAGCACGATGATCTCGTAACCGTCGATCATCGTGAGCAGAATGCAAATGACAAGCACCACGATCTGTTGCGATTGCATCGGCCGGTTCTTGATCGCTTCGCGGATATCCATAAAGTTGTCTCCTGGTGTTTTTTGAGGCGTTACCGTGGTGATTTGCACATACGTGCGATCATCTCTTGTGATGTAATTTTTCTGCCTTGCAATCACTACTGGAGGCCGGGCGCGACTACGAAGCATCCGTTGTTTAAAGCTAGCCGCCCCATTCAGATCCATGGACGGATTCGATCGCTCCTGTCGACCTATTCGAATACGGCGAACCTTCGATGCGACGCGAATACGTCGCCGCGCGTATCGAAGACCTGCCGCCGTCGGCGAAGCGCCCGTCAGCTGACGATAAATTCCAGCTATCGGCAACCAGATGGAGCCGGTTCCTGAGGCCTCATTCAGCGCTGATGTGGTTCCGGAGTACGCCGAGTTTGCTCACTTCCACCTCGACGACGTCGCCGGTCTTCATGAAGACCGGCGGGTTGCGCTTGGCGCCGACACCACCCGGCGTGCCGGTCACGATCACGTCGCCCGGTTTGAGCGTGATGAAGCTGGAGCAGTAAGCAATCAGCGTCGGAATCGAGAAGATCAGCATGTCCGTCGTCGCATGCTGCATGACCTGGCCGTTCAGGCGCGTCTCGAGCGTCAGCGCTTCGGTCTCGCCGATCTCGTCGGACGTGACGAGCATCGGTCCGAATGCCCCGGTCGCCTCGAAGTTCTTGCCCGGGCCCCATTGCGACGTATGCATCTGCCAGTCACGAATGCTGCCGTCGTTGTAGCACGCGAAACCGGCGATATGCTCGTAGGCCTTGTCTTCAGAGATGCGGCGGCCGCCCTTGCTGAGCACAACGGCGATCTCGCCTTCATAGTCGAGCCGATCCGACTCCGGCGGCAGCAGGATCGCTTGCTCGTGGCCGATTTGCGATTCAGCGACCCGCATGAAGATGGTCGGGCGCTCGGTGCGTTGCCGCCTGGTTTCCTGCACGTGCTCGTCGTAGTTGAGTCCAGCGCACAGGATCTTGTCCGGATCAGCGACGACCGGGCGATACGCATTGATGTCCGACAGCGCGAAGTCAGCGTCTGACCTGGCGCCCAGATCCTTGAGCGCATCGATGCCGACCTGACGCAGTGCCGCGCCCAGGTCCGTCAGGTTCAGGCGCGCGCCGATGTCGACCACGCCCTGCTCGGTGACTGCGCCAAAGCTGTTCGCGTTGCTGCGGGAAAAGCTGACGAACTTCATGAGTAAATCTCCAGGTTTCGACTGCTACTTGTTAAAAGTGATGCCCGTGGCGCGCCTCAACACAGGCGGCGCTCCCACGGTTGACGATTGACCCCATCAGCACACCGGGGCCGGCGATTTTCCAGCTTCGATAATCCGACCGAGACCATCGACGAGCGCCAGCAACTGCTGCAGGTCCGAGGCCGTACCAAAGACATAGCGGTCCGGGCGAATCACGATCGCCGCTGCATCGAACTCCTTCAGGCAGTCCATCGCTTCGGCGTTTCCGTCATCGATCACCGAGAGCGGATACGACATCCGCTCGCGCAGCGCTTCGGCAGACGCGGTATCCAGCAGCCCCGGCCTGGCGAGGATGGCGAACGTTTGACCGGCGATCACGTCGAGGCGCTGTCCACCCGCGAGCATCGGCTGAGGCGCCACGATGCCGCTTGCCGCCTGCGCCACACGCAGATCGCTCTCGCCCAGGCGCGGACTCAGGCTGCGCAGCATCCGCGGCGCGATAGCCAGCGCCCGGTCACGTTCGGCAACCTCTTCCGGATCCCGCGCCTGAATGATGCGACCGAGTTCCACGGCCAGCTTGATGTACTCGCTCGCATGCGGCGCGCGCTCGTCCTGGTACGTATCGAGCAGTGTGCCGTCAGCCCCGTGGCGGCACACGGCCGTGAGCTTCCACGCGAGGTTCGCGGCGTCGCGAACGCCGGCACACAGGCCCTGCCCGAGGAAGGGCGGCGTCTGGTGCGCGGAATCGCCCGCCAGAATCAGCCTGCCGCGGCGCCAGCGTTGCGCGACCAGCGCATGGAACGTGTACACCACCGCGCGTTCGAGTTCGGCATCGTCCGGGGTCATCCAGCGCTCGATCAGCGACCAGACCGTTTCTGGCCGTGCCATTTCGGCAGCGTCTTCGCCGGGGTGCAGCATGATTTCGAAGCGACGGCGATCGCCAATTCCACGCACGTAAGTAGCGGGCCGGGCGGGATCACAAAACTGGACGCTGTGATCGCCCAGCACGGACCAGGGACGTTTCAGCACCGCGTCAAAGACCAGCCAGCGCTCATGGAGCCCCAGATCGGTCATTTCGCTGCCCATCAGTCGGCGCACGAGCGAGCGGGCGCCGTCGGCCCCCACCACATACGCCGCCTCGATGGTCTTGAGCTTGCCGCAGGAGAGGTCCTCGTATTTGACCTGGACATGGCTGGCCGACTCTTCGATTGCGTACACCTCACTGCGCAATTGCACCGAGACGCTTCCCTGCTCGGCCAGTCGCGCGCGCAGGATGCGCTCGAGGTCCGGCTGATGGAAACGATAGCTCGAATGCCAGCCCTGCGCGCCGATTTCCCGTGGCCTCGGCCAATCCACCAGCAGTTGTCCGCTAGCGTTGACAAACTTCATGCCCGGCGAAATGTGGCAAGACGCGGCGACTTCGTGCGCGACGCCAATCGCGTCAAATACGCGCATGCATTCCGCATCGAAATGAACCGCGCGAGGCAGTGCGTACGGGGCCGACTCTCGCTCCAATACCGCGACTGTCAATCCGTATCTCGCGAGCAAATTGGCGAATGTTGCGCCCACGGGGCCGAGCCCGATGACTGCGACGTCATACATGTCTATCGTCTCCAATTTTGTCATTATCTGATGGTGATAAATATATCCATCAGATCGCTTGTGCGTCGAGCTATTTTTTGGCACATTATCACAATACGATTTTTATAGGAGACAGATATGCGCAAGGGACTGAGCTTTAGTCATGTCGGGATGTACGTCAGGGACCTGGCCACGATGACGCGGTTCTACACGGAGCTACTGGACTTCACGATCACCGACGCCGGCAAACTTGCCGGGCCGAATGGTCCGGTCGAGCTGGTGTTCCTGAGCCGTGACCCGAAGGAGCATCACCAGATCGTGCTTGCCACCGGCCGCCCCGACCGCGTGTCGTTCAACGTGATCAACCAGATTTCGCTGCGGGCCGACAGTCTCGCCACGCTGCGGGAATTATTTGGACGTCTCGCCGAAAGCGGCGCAACCGACATCCAGCCCACCACTCACGGCAACGCTGTATCCGTGTATGCGCGCGACCCCGAAGGCAATCGACTCGAGTTGTTCGTGGACACGCCGTGGTACGTCAGCCAGCCGACGAAGGTGTCGGTGGATATGTCGCTCCCCGACGACCTGCTGATGAAGGAAGTCGAAAACCATGCTCGCTCGCTGCCCGGATTTGAGCCACGAGAAGCGTGGCAGGCACGCATGGCTGAGAAGATGGGGATTGCCTGACAGACGTGTGCGGGCGGGAGCAACGCGGCCTTCGCTACAATAGCGGCTACTCCCGCCCCACTTTCGTTCAAAACGCTGCGATGTCAAGCTCGTCCAAAATGCTCTCGATTCTCGATCTCTTCTCGATCGAGAAACCAGTGTGGTCACTGGAGACAATCTGCACCATGATCGGCTGCTCAACTCCGACGGCTTATCGCTATTTGCGTGAACTGGTCGACGCCGGGTTGCTTGCTCGGCTCGGCAGTGGCAGCTACACATTGGGACCCAGGGTCATGACCCTGGATTATCAATTGCGTACGATCGACCCGTTTTTTTCCATCGGGCATTCGCTGATGCGCGAGCTATCGGAACAGACTGGCTGCGATTGCGTCATGACAAGGATGTTTGACGAGAAAATTGTTGATACTCATCGGGAGAGTTCGAGTGGTGGGCTCGATCTCGCGTACGGCAGGGGCCGCCCCCGGCCGCTATTTTTGGGGGCCGCCCCAAAAGTGATTCTGGCGACACTACCGCGGGCGCGACTCAAGCGACTGTTCGAAAAATACGCAGCCGAGATTCGTGCCACGGGCATGGGCGATACGTTTGAGGACTTCTGGCACGGCCTGCAGCGGATACGCAAGTCAGGTTATTACATTTCGCGCGGCGAGCTGGAGGCACAAATGGCTTCGATCGGCGTACCGCTGTTTTCCAGTGACCCGCAGGCGAGCGCTGCGCTTGCTCTGGTTACATCGCTGCAACGTTTCGAATTCATGGATCATGGCAAGCTGCTTAAGCAGCTGACCGCGGCTGCGCAGCGCATTGCAACCGCTGTCGCGGATCACTCGATAAGCGCGCAGTGAGGCCTCGGCGAACACCTTCTGGTGCGTTCGATCGATGCAGTCGCTAGCAGCGCGGAAACCGTTGGTGTTCAGTGCTTTGTCGTCGGCGCCATCAACGATGAAAGCCGCAAGCTTCTACAGTTAGAGTTAACGAGCGGCATCGGCGAACCGGCAAGCCGGGACGATGCCGCTCGCCGTGTTTCACCGGGCCGGGCGGTTCAAACCGGCCGGGCACTCGGCTCATGGCCAATCAACCTCCTTTGCCGATCAGCACCCATGTGCGCGAACTCGAGAAATCGATGCTGTGCCCAGCCGCAGTCTAACGAGCTCGAGGAGGCGTTTCGGCGCCGTCCTCAAAGAACTGCGACGTGTGGTCGATAAACGCCCTCACCTTCGGGGGTAACAGCGTGCGTCCCATGTAAGCCAGGCGGACCTCGGCCGTCGTATCTGCGATCTCGAACTGCTCAAGCAGGCGAACCAGCCGCCCGGCCTTTATATCGTGCTCTACCAGCGTAATCGGAAGCAGAGCGACGCCGAATCCCTGGAGCACGATGTCACGATTAAAGATCGGGTTGTTCGATGTAATTTCGTAGTGGATCGGGACCGCGACGTTTTCGTGCTCCGTTCGAAAGGTGACGAATGGCTTGTGCATCGAAGGCGGAACAGTGACGAATACATGGTCTGCCAGGTCAGCCGGATGCCGAGGCCGAGGGCGCCTGCCCAGATAAGCCTCCGTGGTAACAATCACCAACGGAAGCCTATGGAGAAGTCGCGTCACGGCCAAATCCGTCGCCAGCATGAAAGGCAAAACGATACCGACGTCGTAACCATCCGCTGTCAGGTCGACTGGCCGCTCGGTTAACGTGGCGTCCACGGTAATGCTCGGATATTTGAGTTTGAATGACGCAATTAGTGGTGCAAGCCATGTCAGCGCGGCGGTCGTGTGTGCGACCAGCCTGAGGGCGCCCGCAGGCAGTCGACCTTGACTTGCCGCGTCGGCTTCCAGACAGTCGAGATCATCCAGGATCCGAGTGCAGCCGTTGTAAAAGCGCTCTGCCGCTTCCGTCAGCGAAAATTGTCGGGTGGAGCGGTGAAAAAGCCGGGTGCCGAGCCGCTCTTCCAACGATGCGATCGCCCGCGAAACGACCGATGGCGATAAGTCCATCATTTCCCCAGCCCGCCGGAAATTCTTGACCTCTACAATTGCGCGAAATAGGCGCAAGCTTTCGATATATTCCATGGTTTTAGCGTTTCGCCCGCGGCCAGAACATTGCGACCGGACAAGATAAAGGTAGATGTTTCGTCATACTGAAAATTGATCTGAAAACGGTAGCTCGGACTATCCTTGTCAATTGAAGCGCGGCTTATAGATGCGGCACATCGTTTTCGATGTCTCTCGCGCAGGCACCAACCGTAGGGCGTTCATAAACGGCGAGCAAGCCCACGGGCGCGTGGTGCAGACGCCAGGCAGCGTTGACATGGGTTCCCGCCACGAGCCTGCAGGCCACCGCGGCCACGACTGGAGATCGGTAGCGAGACGCGCAAAATCGTCCGCGGTGGGGGAAGGACGGAACGCATCTGCGATAGCGCACGGCAGCTCGGCGGCTCGCGCAATGCAGGGATCGGCTCTGATACAGCCTCCATCAAGAACGGAGGCAGCCAGATGATCGCGAGCAATTCCGCTGAGGCTCGCCAGAACCGCGTGAGCGTCCGCTTGATTCTCGACCCGATTCATAACGATGCGGAACTGTGCGATCCCTTGCGTGAGATGCAGGTGCTTCATGCGAACGTACGTGTTTGCTGCAGCATCCGCCGTCATCGTCGTGACGAGCACCACATCGTGAGCTTGCGAGGCAAGCGGTGAAAGTGCGCCATCGTCGCTAAGCGCAGCGTCGATCAGTACGACATCAGGGGCGGTGGCGGGCACCGCGTCGTGCTCGATGGCTCCGTAGCGTTGTTCATTCGTATGGCCGGGGCCGGTGATGGCGATCGGCAATCGACTATTTTCTACCGGCAGCACACGCGGCAGCCTGCCATTCGGCACGGAAGCGGACCCGCCCGCTGCCCGGATCGCGCCGAGCACCGCGCTCGCCGATCCGTCGCCAGGGCACTCGTCCACCACGAGCACGTCCAGCCCTTGCTTGCCCAGCGCTATCGCGAGATGGACGACGGCAGCCGTGCAGCCCGATCTCTCAGAGCCGGCTGTGACAGCGACCACACGCGCAGTACTTTTGGCGAACGTCTGGCGCAACCCGAGCGCCTGTCCGGAGACTGTATCCTTCACTGATTTCCCACCTATCGAGACCTTCGCGCCCATCACGAGTAGCGTTGACGACCCGGGCGCCGTCAGTCATAACGACGCTCCCATCGCACGCTTCATCCACGCGTGAATTTTACGGCTTTTCGTCACAGTTGACAATGCAATCAGACATGTTCCACACGTCAGATATGGGTGACAGATGAAAAGAGCGCGAACGGCGGGTCGGCCCCGACCTCATCCCGTTCTTCCTTGCACGTCGGGAATCGAAATTCTGTGCGCCGCCTGAAAAATAGCCGTAGCGGGACGTCTAGCCTGCTTGGGCGGCCAGTGTGCTGTAGTGAAGGGGTCGAGTGGCACCTGTCGATGTCTCCGACTGACGCCCACGGCCACTTATCGAGCGGTCGCGTCGCCTTAGCGACAGCTCTGCGCCGCCATGCCGCGTTCACTCGTAAGGAGTTGCCGCGGGAAATGGGCTGTGCCAGTAGATCCAGTCATATGAGTCGCTGTGGTGCGCCCATGCGCAGTTCCTTGCCGTAGTGGTGCTGATAGCCTCGACAAGGTGGTTCAACACCGAACCCGGTTCATTCCGCTCATTTGTGCTGCTGCCGACCCTGGTATCCACGGCCCCTTGCCCGAGCGGTTGCCGCTTCACCTTTATCGTGTCAGGCCTTCGCAACGGAACGGGCCCTCGTGCGCGGTGGCGTTCTGACTTTCGCGGCTCAGCCGGGTGCGTCCAGGCGATGACCGTCGTAGACTGTTTCCTCCGGCGGTCGCCACAACATGCACGAAAAAAATCCAGCCAGGACTGTCTGCAGCACCTTGTCGCTCACCGTTTGCGGACTACACATCCTGAAGAACTGCACGCCCTCGCACAGGCTCGCCAGGCCAACCGCGAGAGCCTCGGCCTGCAGGGGCAATGGCCTGCCGTTGCGCTCCGAAAGCATGCGGATGTACACGCTGATCTGTTCCAGCTTCTCCTGCCGGAAGGCGTTAATGCGCTCCCGAAACGGGGTGTCCCTGCACGCGAGCAACTGGGCCTCGACCCAAAGTGGAAAGCAATGGTGTTCAATAAAAGATTGGCTGTAGCACGCGATGGCGCGGTCCTTCATTTCATCGGGCGTGCCGCCCTTCTCCATCATCGACAGGAGATTCGTCCGCGCCCTATCGTCGTCACGGCGCAACAACCTGATCAGCAGCTCCGGCTTGCTCCCGAAGTTTGAGTAGAATGCGCCGCGCGTATAGCCAGCCGCCTCAGCGATGTCCTCCACGCTTGTCGCGGCGAATCCCTTTTTAACGAACATCTTCCGCGCAGCCTCAAGCAGGCTTTCGCGCGTCTGCTCTCTGCGCTGTGCCCGTGTCAGGCGGTCCCGCTTCATGGCATAAAGTACCGGTCAGGCCGTCATCTGCGGTGCCGGCCAGATCGGCGCGCTTGTCAGATGACGGCTTTTGCAATGATTCCGTCGACGCCCGTGTAGGCTGCCTCGCGGTTGATGCGACATTAGACTCATATCTGATTTTGTTGTCAATAAAGTCAACGACATCTGGCAAACGTGAGAGGAAATCGGAACAGTCATACCGCGCACTGGTATTCCGGACCAAGGCATCCAGACGCCCATCGGAAAAAGCGCAGAGGCGCGCCGCGCGAGGACGTCATGAGCTCCTTCGTCCGGTTGGAAGATCTTCGGGCGATAGCGTGCGCCCTTGAGTCGGTCGGCGACTGCATACGTCGCCTATCCTGAAGCGTGAGCGGTCCGCCCGTCGCATGCCAGGCAGCTTCGTTGCGGTGCTCATGATCTCGCGACTTCCATACCGTTGGTCGACTGGGCGAGGCTGACCTCGCCCAGGTAAACGCTTTCGCCCCCCAATTCGCATTTGCGCCAGGCGCTGCCGAGGGCATGACGAATTTCGATCCGGTACATGCCGCTTCCTTTGGCCAGACCGCCGAACCGGAAATCGCCAAAGCCGTCAGAGACGGTTTCGGCGACCTTCTGATTGCCGAGGTACAGGGCGACCGCCGCATCCGTGACGCACTCGACCACATCTTCCATCCGGGCGCTGACGCTTCCGCCGATGAAGCAGGTTTCCCAGCGCTCGAGATCGCTGTACCACACGCGCGGCTTCGTGCCCAGGTTGGGCCGCAATACCTTGAGCCCCTCGCGCTGGGCCTTCTCGGCCATCGCTGCGTCATCGAGCCTGACCGTCTCGAAGACGTCGGTGGGGCACGACTGCTGGCAACGCGGCTTCGGCCAGCCCTGGTCGAGCAGATGGGCATCGAAGATCCAGGTCTGCGGCAGTTGCAGCTCATCGTTCCAGACGATCGCCTTGTACGGGCAGGACTTCACGATGTCCTTGCGGCCCCGCGCCTTGTCCGGATCGATGATGACGACGCCGTCGGCGCGCTTGCGAATGGCGTCGCCGCCCACTCGCATGCAAGGCGCTTCGTCGCAGTGGTTGCACATGACCGGCAGATACGTGGTCTCAACCATATGCGAGTCGCCCTGAACGCGCCGCAGGATGCGAACGGGGCTGTCGGTGCTGGCTGCGGCGGGCGCGGCATAACCGGGGAAGTCATTGCCGACGTGCTCGTCCCGGGCGGCAATGACGCAGTTCTGGCAGTTCTCGCAACGCCCGACCTTGATAACCAGGTTCAACTTGCTCATTCTGTAGTCCTCACGCTGCGCGACCGAGCACGAACGCCTCGGCGCTTCGCCACTTCTCGACCTGCACCAGGCAGGAGTTCGGGCTCATACTGCTGGTTCCGGCGGTTTGCGGCCGGTCGGGGGTGAGCACGTTCATACAACCGCCTATCTCGACTCGCTCGCCATCTATTTCGATCATTTGAAACTCGGCGCTCGCCTCGTACGACTTGACCACTCCCGCGGTGACCAGCGCCGAGACGTCGGCCGCGCAGATCACCGCGCCGCGGTCGTTGTACACCTTGACGAGGTCGCGATGGGCAATGCCTCGAATAGCCGCGTCGGCCGGACCAAGCCTCAGCAGCCAGAAGCGGTGCCCGCCAATCAGCGCGCGATGGTCCTCGACACTGTTGACCGCGGAGTTCTTGCCGTCACAATGGGTATGGAAGCTGTAACGGCTGTGGGTGGCGATCAGCTGCAGCGGATAGCGCTGAGCCAGGTCCGAGCGCCTCCCCTCCCATGAGGGCATATATCGGTTTAGCGGCGGCCGCTCGGGATTGTCCGCGGTGTGCCGCTTCAGCAACTCGGGCACGAACTCCAGCTTGCCGCTCGGTGTCTGCAGACCCATGCCGAATTTTTCGGCGAACTGCGACGGCAGCGGATGGGGTTCCTGCAGATCCTTGCGCCGGCCTTCCGCGAACCAGCGCATGTCCACCGGATGGCGCAACTCGGGCTTCTCGGGCGGCACGACGAAATAGCCCTTGCGACAGAACTCGCGCCACGAAACGTGATCAGGCAGGTCCGACGAGTCGAAGACCCGCTTGACCCAGTCCAGTTCGCTGCATCCCTCGGTGAACACCCCGCCAAGGCCCAGCCGGGTCAGGATGGCGGCGAAGATGTCGTAGTCGGAACGGGACTCGCCCAAAGGCTCGATGCACTTGTGCTGCAGCGTCATCACCCGATGATTGACCGTGCTAAACCCATGATGGGCGTAGCCGCCGGAATTCGCCCATTCGCCGATGTCCCAGCGCTCCAGCGCGGTGCACGCCGGCAGGATGATGTCGGCGAACTGGGCCTCGCCCTCCATCCAGATCGACTGGTTGACCACGAACTCGATGCTCGGGTGCTGGTAGGCTTCAGCCCAGCGTCCGGAATTCGTCACCGTGCTGAAGGCGGACCCGCCGTAGCGGTAGATCATGTGGATCGGCGAATATCCGGGCATGGGGTAGCTGAACGGCGCGAACTGGGCTTCCTGGGACATGCCGTCCCAGAGGTAGCCCGTCGCATGGCCGTTGATGATGGCCTCCGGCAGTTGCTGCCGCGGGACCAATTGCTTGACGGGATTCATGGACAGAATGTGCGGCATGCGCTGGTAATTGTTTACCGCATTGGCGGTCCACGCCAGGTCGCCGGATATACCGCCGTCCGCGTAGCCGGGGAAATAGAAATGGAGGTCGTGGGGCACCCCGGCCTCAAGGCAGCCGAAATTGACCCCCGGTTTGCCCCAGCCCTGCATCGCCATCATCATGATCATGCAGCGCGCCCATTGCGCTCCGGTCGCACCGCGGCCCGCGCCGCCGAATCCCGCGCCGGTCATCCCGACCGCGAGATGGACCTTCCTGTTCCCCCATCGGCGCGCAAGCGCACGGACGTCCTTGGCGGGCACGCCCGTTTCGCCCTCCTGCCACTCGGGCGTCTTGGGAACGCCGTCGGATTCGCCCAGAAGATAGGCCCTCCACTCGTCGAACCCGGTCGTGCGGGTGGCGATGTAATCCTCGTCGTACAAGCCCTCCATGGCCCATACGTACATGATGGCGGTGGCGAGAGCAGCATCGGTTTGTGGTCGGACCGGAATCCAGCGGCCGCCCAGCAACTGCGCGGTCGGGTTGCAGTGCGGGTCGATATGAACAAACTCAATGCCGAGTTCCTTTGCCCACAGGCGCCGCGGAGTCCCCTCGAATCCCGCATAGGCCCCGTTGGTGCTTTCGGGGTCGCAGGACCAGAAGACGATCATGTCGGCTTCCTTCAGGCAATCTTCGACGCCACCATAGCCGGATGGCACGCCGACGCGCATCGAGTTGCCGAAATGATGCATGGCGCCCCAGTACCAGCCCTCCCAGCTATCCGGATTGGCCGCGACCCGGGTGAAGCCGATCAGGTTGGCAAAGCGCGTCAGCGCGCTGAGGTAATAGCCCACGTTGCCCCATTGGTGATGGGACGACATCGGGAAGGTGATGGAGCCGGGACCGTGAACGCGCTTCTGCCGGTTGATTTCCCTGGCGACAATGTCCAGCGCCTCGTCCCAACCGATACGCACATAGCCGGATTTGCCCCGGTTCTGGGGATTGCGTTCGCCGTCAGGGTCGAAGTCGACCCGCTTCATGGGATGAAGGATGCGCTTGTCGGAATAGACGAGCGACTTGAGCGTCAAGGCGTGGGGCGCGACCAGGCTACGCCGTGGCGGGCTGAAACGGCGGCC
Source organism: Paraburkholderia lebeckiae (assembly GCF_014201005.1). Taxonomy (NCBI): domain Bacteria; kingdom Pseudomonadati; phylum Pseudomonadota; class Betaproteobacteria; order Burkholderiales; family Burkholderiaceae; genus Paraburkholderia; species Paraburkholderia lebeckiae. Next base: position 234,486 of record NZ_JACHDK010000007.1, read on the forward strand.
GCGCGCCTCGATCACGTAACTTGGTGCATCCGTGCTGTCCAGCTCGATCGGAGTCACCCGAACGATGCGGCCATCCTTGACGTAGACGAACAGAGGCCCGCCGTTGGTGCAGGTGGTGTAGCGGCGGGTGCCGTCGCGCAAAGGCGTGCCCATCGGCAGGCCGACGGTCCGCATCATGCTCAGGGTCTGCATGAGCCAAACCAGCAGTTCGTCCTCGCCCTCGGTGACCACCTTGAAGTTCTTGGCAGCGTGGATGATTTCGCCCTGGTCCGGGTTGGGGGAAAGGAACTTCAGGGCGGTGGCGACATCCTTGAAGACCATGCTCACGTCGGGCCGCGGATGCCTGCCGGCGCTAGAACGGACGCGTCCGTTCCTGAGCTTGATGACGCGACCGATGCTTTGATCCGCGAGTCCGATCCAGGCCACGAGATCGCGCTCCTTCAGGCGGTCACGATAAGCGGGAAAGCGGCGTGCCGTCAGGTCAAGAACCTTGGGCAAAGCAAAAAGAATAGTCTTGAGGACCTGTCGTTTCATTATTCGATCCAAAGGGAAGCGGGGTGCGCTAGCGGTGGCATGACGTCGCGGACCGCTGCAAGGCCCGGGGCGCGAAAAATCACGTAGTCGATCTCTTCGATGGGCATTCAAATCTCTCGATCGGTGCATTAGCGAGTCGTACGCGCTAGAACGCATAGGCGACGTTCACGAAGACGCTAAGGGGATTGAGTCGGAGCGTCGATTTGGAAACGATCTGCGTTCCATTCGCGGTCTGACCATCTAACGTAAGCATGGTCTTAACCGGCATGTAGTTGACGGAGGTTCCGACAGCCCAGTGTTTTGTAATCGCGTAACTTGCCCCGATCTCGAATACCGGATTCCACGATGAACTGAGTGTTGCGTGTGCCGAACCACCGGGACCAACGCTATCAGTGACAAACTGGCTATTGGTCGTCCGAACCTGGGTGAACCACGTGTAGTTCACGCCCAAACCGATAAATGGACGGAATTTCGAGCCGGCTGAAAAGAGGTGGTATCGAAGTTCGATGGCGGGCGGCATCGGCCTCGTCGAGCCGAGGTTGCCATACTTCGCTAGCGTCCCGTCGCCAACCAGATTCACTGTCAATGGCAGTCCCAGAAGCATGGCGACGCCAATGTTGTCCGTAACGTAGTACTCGGTGTTAATTCCCACCGTATCCGTTGACGTCGCATGCGCCCCGGTACCGGCTAATTGGCGATTCACCGTTTCGCCGCCAATACTCTCCACGGTGAGTGGCGTTGCGTCGCCCTGTGGCGCAATGTGAAGCCATCCTGTCGACAGCGTAATGCTTCCCGCCGACTGGGCGTTTGCATTGTCGGTATGCGCAGCCGAGCAGAGGCAAGCCGCCATACTGGCAGAGCGGATCATTCGTCTGTAGTTCATCACGTGTCTTCTCCTGTCTCGTTGTCCGGGCATTTTTGTGAACCCGTGGTGCATCCTGTGGAACCAATCCGGCGCGCCGTCCCGGGTCGCTGCGTCGTTCCTCCTAGGCCCCGTGCGCATATCAAGGCCACCGGTTCCATCTGATTAGGTAGTCATACTAAGTGACATGAATACAGCATCAATTTCTCTAGCACCGCTGCGGCCTCGTACACGTCATGTGGAAATACGCTTTCGCGTTATCTTTGTCGTAGTTTTGTATCCTCCGTACCGCCTGCTGGACGAAAGAAAAATAATCCAACCGGCGCCGATATTGGCCCGAGCCATTTTTCAACAAGCGAACGCAAGGACCGTTCTGAAGCAATACTCGTCCTCTTCCCTCTAAACCGACGTGAGCTTTTAACTCATGACACTGGCGTTTGGAACGCGGCATCGGGCCGCGTGCGCGTGACCGGACACGTCCGTTGATGCCAGGCTCCTATCACCTTGGCCAGCTTGGCGTCCCCGTCGCCGCCGTGACATCAACATTGCTTTGTCCGTGATGGCCTCGCGACAACCGAAAGCGAAAATGCGAACGGAAAGCGCCCGAGAATGGAAGTCGCCAGTGCTTCGAGCGCGGGGTCGGGAAGCTCGACGTGGAGTGAAACCCCGCGCGAACCATCTTCGATGATGCTAACGGTTGCACCCTCGACGCCAGCTTCCACGAGAGCCGACTCTAACGCGTCTGCCGTCTCACGCTGTTTCAGCGCCGGCTTGAAAATCTTCCCCACGCCAGTGAGCGGCATCGCATCCACGATTCTGATCCGCTTCGGCAGTGCCGCGCGCTCGCCGATCTCGAGTCGCACAAACTCGGCTAGTTCGTCCTCGGTCGTGGTTGCACCCTGCTTGAGCTGGACATAGGCAATCGGCAATTCCCCGGCGTGTGCATCGGGACGACCGACGGCCGCCGCGATCTTGACGGCAGGATGGCGATAAAGCGGTTCCTCGATCGCTGCCGGATCGATGTTGTGACCGCCACGAATGATCACTTCCTTTTTGCGACCGGTAAGCCAGAAATAACCTTTGACATCGCATCGACCGAGGTCACCGGTATTGAGCCAGCGCCTGCCATCGCCGAGGTTCAGCCAGAGACCCTTGTTCTGCTCGGGCATGGTATATCCGAGAAAAACGTTCGGGCCGGAAATGATCAGCAAACCGACCTCATCAATACCGCAATCCCGCACATAGCTGCCGTCGGTGTCGACGACGACGGCTTTCATCGCCTGGCCCGGAATGCAAAGCCCGATCGACCCCAACCTGCGCTCGCCCAGAGGCGGATTGACGCTGCTCACGCAGGTACCCTCGGTCAAACCATAGCCCTCGAGAATCCTGATGCGCGTTCTTTCCTGAAAGGTCCGGAAAACTTCGACCGGCATGGGAGCCGCACCGCACAGTCCATATTCGAGCGAGCTGACATCGTGCTCGCCGACAGGAATATCAAGTAGCGCAGCATAAAGTGTCGGGACGCCGCTGAATAAGTTGATGCGGTGATACTCAACGATTTCCCAGAAACGTTTGACGACGCCGTCGCCGCGATAGCCTTGCGGCGTGCCGAGCACGACGTGGGCGCCTCTGGAGAAAGGCAGAAGACCGGTCGCCATGACGGCGTTGACGTGGAAGAGCGGCAGTCCGCAGAAAATGGTCTTGCCCGGCCCCACGCTGTCACCGAAGAACTGACCCGTGCTCCAGGCATTAGCCACCTCGTTGCCGTGACGGCGCATCGCGATCTTCGGCAGTCCCGTGGTACCTCCTGTGCAGAAGTACGAGGACACGTCGTCGGCGCCGAAGTGCCGCGCGCCACGAAGTGCCGTGCCCGACTCCTGCGCGATGGCAGCGCCGAAGTCGTGGATATTTATATGCGCAGGAACCACGCTGCGCACACCACCCTCGCCATGCAGCCTTGAACACTCGCCACGCTGCAGCATCAGCGCCGCGAACTGTTCCGGCCCTGTCGCGCGTTCAGCCATATTCACGAGCACCAGATCCTTCAGCGAAGGGACCTTGTGCAGCACCGCTTGTGTCTTTTGCCAAAGATCAGTTCCGGGAAACGGCGCCAGTGTTACCAGCACGCTGGCGCCTGCAGCGTTGAGGAGTTGGCCGATGGCTTCCTGTTCAAGCAATGGATTGATCGCGCAGACAATTCCAGCGGCCTCCCCACCCCAGATCACGAAGTGCGTTTCAGGGAGGTTGGGCAGAACGTATGCGACGACTGAGTCGCGTTGCACTCCGAGGCGCGAGAACATGTTCGCGGTGCGCGTGATATCGCGCACGAGTTCACTGTATGTCCAGCACTCGGCGTTCCGATAGTCGTCGGCCGTTGCAAAGAACGAAAGTGCCGGTGCCGATGGATTAATCGCCGCGCCCCGGCAGATCATCTCGTAGGTGCTCGTCGGGAGATCCGCCGGCAGCCCTTGGGTTTCGATGGCAAGGACTTCGTCCAGGTTTGCGACGCCTTTCATGCTGCCTCTTCCACAACGACGTTATGCTGCACGCCCAGATTGATCGAGCGATCGTAGCTGACGATATGCGCCTCCACGACATCCCCCACCTTCAGGTACTGCGGCCTTTCCGCCTGCATCTTCAGGAAGAGGCGCCATTTTTCCGCTTCAGGCAGCTGCGCCGCGGCACGCTGCTTTTCGGGCGACGGGATGCTCAGTGCACAGCCGGCGGGCGTACCCGTCGCGAGCAGGTCGCCGGCGTGCAGATCTTGCACGCCGGAAAGCTCCGTCAAGGTCTCTGCCGGGCTGTAGACGAGACCCGAAGTGGAGTCATTCTGGCGGACCGTTCCGTTGACCGTCAGCGTCAGCACGAGCTCCTTTAACTTCGGAATATCCTGTTTCTCAAGAAGGCAAAGGTAAGGACCCACTGGGCCAAACGTGCGATAGCTCTTGCCCTTGTAGAACTGCATTTGCGGAATCTGGATATCGCGCGCGGAGTAGTCGTTGACGATCACGGCACCAGCAATGTACTCATGCAGGTTCTCGTCGGTGACCGTTGCGCGGGACGTGACGTCGCGTTTGAGGAGCAGACCCAGTTCGATCTCGTAGTCGAGCAACTGCACCTCGTTTGGCTTGACCACGGACGAGTCGGCCGGAGCGATGCAGCTCGTCGCCTTCGTGAAGATCATGTTGAATTTCTTCACATCCGGGTCCATGCCGGACTCGATCATATGCTGGCGGTAATTCGCGCCCTGGCAGATGAACTGCTGGTTGGCGGTCACGGGCGACAACCATTGCACATCCGATTCGGCAATCGGAGAACCGTCCAGTACCGCCAGTCGTTCGACGGGATTGGCTTCAATAAACTCGGCGGTCGACTTGAATTCGCCAGGAATCGGCGTGATGGCGCCATTGGCGACTACGCCCCACTGGGCGCGGCCATCATGAAGGTAATGCAGAACGTGAAGTGCCATTTATCGATCTCCGGATTCTCTGAAAGTGCGGTGGTTCAGGCGAAAAGCTTCGCCAACGTACGCAGCTTGCTCAACGTCAGGTCGGGGCTGCGGCGCAGGTTTCTGAAAAGTGCCACGACGCGCGCGGGTGTGAACCTGGGCTTCGTGAAGCTGCGTGGCATCGTCGGTCCCCATTGGGCCATCGCCTCGCGGCTCACCGCATGGACACCCGTCGGCGCGTCCGCCGTAAAGAGGTCGCCGTCGCAATAGTGCTCATGCTTGTCGCCCCACGGGTCCTGCCAGTAGTCGAACACCTGGCTGCCCAGGATATGTCGGCCGATCCCCCATGCATGGGTCCAGCCCTCGTCGCGCAGAATGCGCTGGCCCATGCCGACCGCATCGGCGTCGACGACTTCGTAGGCGCTATGGCTATAGGTGGGTAAAAAGCCCTGTGCTAGCGCGAGCGTGTGGTGATCGGACGGCTTGTCGCCGAGATCGAGCCGCATGAACGCGACGGCGGGCGAGCCATCGGGAAGCACCTGCACGTCGCTTGGGATGAGGCCGAAATGCCGCGTATACCACGCGCAGGTTTCCTGATAGTCAACGAGTTCGAGCACGACGTGTCCGAGCCGGATAACGTCCGGCGCGCCTTCGGGCGGTCGCTGCGTCCCGTTGATCCGGACCGTCGCATCCACGGAGTTGAATGACAAAGGCGGCCGATGGGACAACGTTGCGGCTGCCGTTTGGCCCCATATCGCATCGACGCGAAAGCCTGAAGGGTCGGTCAGTCGTACTGCATAACCGCCGCCGGGCAAGGGCGAGCGTTCGACCGCCGAAGCGTCAGGTAGCTTTGCAAGTGCATCAAGATCGGCCTTGTTGTCGACCTGTAGCCCAAAACCAATAAACCGGGATTTCGGCGCCTTCCGGACGACATAGCAGAAATGCGAAGCACCCGTTCCCCGTAGAAGCAATAGCGCTTCACCGCGCGATACAGTTCGAAGCCCGAAGTCATTGAGAAATTGCTCGGCTTTCTCGAGATCCGGCCGGTCGAACATCAGATAGGCTAATGCCGACGCTCTGGTCGTGGGATTGGGATGACGGGCCGGTTGCGCAGTAGTGAGTTTCATGGCTAAAAAGGATTCAGACAGTTCGGATTGCGTATTGGACTTCCAGCGCGAGCGCGCCGACGGGACTACACAGCAACGCAAGACTCTCCCGCACGATACGGTTCACGTCGGTGGCCGGACGGTCGCGCATCAATCCATGAGTCAGGAGCGCGACGGCGCCGCTTCGCGGCATGACGAGCTTGCCCATGAACTTTGCGAGGTTGATCATTGCCTTCGCATGGGGCGGCGTCCCGAAGTCCTGCAACCAGGCCCTGCCCGACGAACGGGGGCGTGATGTTGGCCGCGTCGCCTGCGAGAAACACCCGACCGTTGCTGAATGCATCAACGGTGCGTGCATGGAAGCGATACACGGCCTTGCGCTCGTTGATCATGTCGTCGACATTGCCCCATGGTGAGAGCAACTCCCGGATGAGCGTCTCCGATTTCATATCCTCGCGACGCTCGCCAGGCCCTAGCATGAATTCCCAACGCTCACGGCCGTCAGGCGCGACCATCCTGGGGGTCGGTCGACGGTGATCGCAGATGAATTCGATGTGGTCAACGGGGCGCGGAACATGTCGCGCATCGACGATCAGCCAGTCTTCGGCGAAAGTCTTGCCTTTTAATTGCTGCCCAACCAGTGAGCTCGCGCCGTCCGCACCAACCAGGTAGCGGGCCCGGACTACATGAGGGCGCCCGTGCGGACGAACTCGGCCATTCTGGCTCGACGGCGCGGCGCCGTCCTTTGCTGCTGTCTCCACAGTCACTCCGGCTGTTGTCTGTTGTATTTGTATGAAAGGCTCGCGTTCGGGCCGTCTTAATGACATTAAAGTCATTCCTGAGTGTTTTGTCAACCTAGACATTACGATCTATACTTAGGCATAACCAAGCTTGGATCCATCATGCCGAACACTACAAATCCCCGGACAGCAAAACGTCCCACCCGTGCCGCGCCGGTCGCGCCGGTCGCCCCCGTTGCCGTTGCCGAAGGACGGGAGCCGCGCGGTGCACGTCGCAAGCGCGAGACGCGGACGCGCCTGCTCGACGCCGCCCTTAGGCTGATGGCCGAAAAGGGCATGGAGGGCGTCGCGATCAATGAAATCACTGAAGCCGCCGATGTCGGCTTTGGCTCGTTCTATAACCACTTCGAATCGAAAGAGGCGATTTACGCGACGCTTGTCGACACCGTGTTCGAGGAATTCGCGAACATGCTGGATGGGCTCGCCGGTGGCCTTTCCGATCCGGCCGAGGTGATTTCCGTCTCCGTGCGCCATACCGTGATGCGCGCCCGCGTCGATCCCGTGTGGGGACGATTCCTGATACGCGAAGGGTTTTCAGCGCGCGCTTTCAGCCGCGGGCTCGGCCAGCGGCTGCTGCGCGACATCAGTAACGGTATTGCCGCGAAGCGCTTCGTGGTCGCCGACCCGTTCATCGGAGTTCTTTCGGTCGGCGGCACTGTCCTCTGTGTGATTGCCGCCGAGCTGAACTACGTCGCTCCGGGCGCGCCCGCGGCAGCCGTACTTAAGGAACTTGGCTTCAGCGGGGAGCACTTCGCTGAGCGCACGGCTGCAGTGCTGCTGCAGACACTCGGGCTCAAGCGTGCGGAGGCGGAGAAGATTGCAGCGCGTCCGCTGCCGGTCGTGGAGGAGACTGTCGACGCCGATTGAACTCAGAGGTCCGGTCCGATCGGTGCCATCGGTCTGATCGGCCTGAACTCAGCCGGGTGCGGCCCGGCGAAGAAGCCCGTCGGGCCACTAGCGATTAATACTCAATCACCTGCTGAAGCCTTCACGCTGGCAATCAGCTCGCGCTCCTTACCGCCGAGAGCTTCGCTGTGGAACCTCGAAAGATCGTGAAGCGTTCGCGACACAACTCTGACCGGTTGAGGCGCCGACGGCAAAAACGGCCACGCATGGAGCAGGTAGACGAGTGGCGCGATCTCGCGGCGTTCGCACCAGCGATCAAAGAGCGCGATGCACAGGTCATCGACCTCCCTGCGCAAGCAGGAATCGTCGTTCCCGCTGCTGTTGCAAGCATCGGTCCCGACGAGCGTCAATGTGCCGGCATAGTTGCGGCGACGGGATTGTTCCATTTCCCTCCCGCTGCGTTGCGCATTAATTCCTGTATCGGCTCAACCCGCCGGAGCCGGGCATGCCAACGCCGAACTTCTCGTACTCGCGGGCATGCGCGCCGGTGCAACGGCGGACACGAACGGCGCCGTCGAAAATTCCCGGACGACTTCGCCAATTTGAGTGCCTATCCTTCTCACTGCGACTCGATGGCCGTTGACGAGTGCATCGTAGCCGGCCGATACGGGCTGGCTGATTATGCTGCGGCAGGTCAACGTTCGTGAGTCGTTCGACTTGCGTACACTCCAGGTGACGTCAAGCAGCGCGTGTGAGCCGGGCCACGATTCAAAACGCTGCACGTCGACGGAGACCTGATACGTGCGAGCGTCCTCGGCGTGACCCGGCTGGTACGTGTCGGGGCCGCCCGCCTGCCGAGTCGCGGCCGCGAGCAGCGCATTACGGATCTCGTCTGCAAGCGGCGATGCCCAGCGCTCGTTTTCCAGAACCCTGACGCGCGCCGCATCGACGTGTACGACGAACTGGCTCCTTGCGACTGAAACCGGCACCTTCACCGTGCGCATGTCGATCCAGAAGGCCGGACTGACCGAAACATTTGCACGCGTCGGTTCGCTGTCAGTGCCGAGTGTATAGAAGCGGGCCGGCGGGGAAGCGCAGGCGCTCAGCGCGGCCAGACCCATGACGGTCGCAATACGGGCGATCGCGCGCCGCGCGCGGGATTGGATCAGTTTCACCGTTGGTCTCCTTTCTTGCCGAACAGGAGCGCCTGGGGATGACGTTCCAGATAATCGGCGAGCGCATTGAGGGATTGCAGGGTGCGTGTCAGTTCCTGCATCGCATCCTGGATGTCCGACTGCAGGGGCGCGGTCTGCCGGAGCGTCGTTTCGGCGGTACTGAAGGTTTTCTGCGCAGCCGCCAGCGTGTCGCGGGCTTGCGGAACGACCTCTGTGTCCATGTGCCCGAACAGCTTGTTGGCGTTTTCAAGTGCGCCGTTAAGGTTGGCTCCGATCTTGTCGAACGGCACCTGATTCAGCTTCCTCGCAATATCGGCGATCTGCACCTGAAGTTCGTCAAGGGTGTTAGGCACAGTCGGCATTTCAATAGGATTGCGGTGTACATCGACGCTCGCCCGAGGCGCTTTCGGAAACATGTCGAGCGCCACGAATAGCTGGCCTGTCAGCAGGTTGCCGGTTCGCAACTGACCGCGCATTCCCTCCATGACGAGGTTTTCCAGCAACTCATGACCACCCTGCGAGTTCGGAGCCGGTAGCGCTTCGTTGGAGCGCCGGCTGAGCCGGTCGGGATACAGCGCCAGCGATACCTTCATGCTGAAACTCTTCTCCTTTTCGTTGTATTCGATACCGATGTCCGTCACCTGCCCCAGCGCGATGCCTCGAAGGTCGACAGGAGCGCCGACAGACAGGCCGCGCAGCGACTGGTTGAACCGCATCACCACATTGAGCGGCGCGCCGTCGGGCTCGCGCATCGCGTCCGACTCGTCCGATGCGAGTCGGAATATGGCCTTCTCAGCGGCCGGTTGTCCGGCGTCCTGACCCGGCGGCGACTGGAACGCCAGGCCTCCGACGACCACTGTCGCCAGAGATTGCGTATTGAGCTTCAATCCATTCGAATCGAGGCGGAGGTCAACACCGCTTGCGTGCCACCACCTTGTATTGGTGCCGACATACTGGTCAAACGGGGCATTGACGAAAACATTGACGATGACGCCGGTGCCATGCGGATCGAGCGAAAAACCGACCACCTGGCCTACCTGGATGCGATGGTAGAAAATCGGCGCGCCGATATCGACGGAGCCCAAGGAGTCGCCTCTCAGCGTGTATTGATGCCCCGGCTGCCCGGAAGTGACGATCGGCGGTCTTTCGAGGCCGACAAATGCGGTTTGCCTTTCCGAAGACTGCCCGACGTCGACACCGATATACGCGCCCGACAGCAGCGTACCGAGGCCCGAGATGCCGTTAGCGCCCACGCGCGGGCGAACCACCCAGAAACGCGTGCCCCGGCTCGCGAACTTTTCTGCCTGTTTGGTCAGCTCGATCGTGACGATGACGTGCTGCAGATCCTTTGACAGCGTGACCGCCTGTACCGAACCGATCTCCACGTCCTTGTATTTGACCTTCGTTTTGCCCGCCTCCATGCCCTCAGCGTTGCTGAACGTGACCGTGACTGTCGGTCCCTTGTCGGTGATGGATTTGACTACCAGCGCAACACCGATCAGCGCACAGATGAGCGGCACTAACCAGATGAGAGAGGGAATCCAGCGCTTTCGCGACTTGATGTCAGGTCTGGGTGGCGTGGGAAGATGCATCGCTCGGAGAGTAGTTCGAAAATATGAGGTTATTTAGGAGTGCGGACGCCGCTAGAACGGTATTCGTTCATCGCCGTGAACCACGCGCTGGCCCGCAGCGAACGTTGTCCCAGATCAGCCGCGGATCGAACTGATGCGACGCCAGCATGGTGAGAACCACCACCGCGCCGAAAGCCAGCGCGCCCGGACCGGCAGTGACAACGGCAAACGAACCGAAATGCACCAGCGCAACCGTCAGTGCGACAACGAAGACATCGAGCATCGACCACCGGCCAACGCACTCGACGAGCCGATGCAGCCTCGCGCGTTCGAGCGGCTGCCAGTCCGGACTGCGACGGGCCGCTACGATCTGCAGCGTGAGAATGGCGAGTTTGAGCATCGGCACCACGACGCTGGCTACGAACACGACGACGGCGAGTGGCCAGTCGCCTGAAGTCCAGAAGTACGCCACGCCGCCGAGGATCGTGTCGTCCTCCGAGTGGCCGAGGGATGACGCGTGCATGATCGGCAACAGATTCGCGGGTATGTAGGCGAGCGCAGCGGCAAGAACCAGACTCGACGTGCGCGTCACGCTGTCGGGACGGCGCGTGTGCAGCACCGATTCGCACCGCGAGCAGCGCTGCTCTGCGGACGCCGCGATGTGCTTCTGCACCAGTCCACAGGTATGACAGGCTATGAGCCCGGCGCGCCGCGCCGTCATATGCGCCGCCGCCGCGGGCTTCCGCCCGAAGAACGTCGGGGCTCGCGGGGCACACCTGTGCTTCACTCTGGTCCAGCGGATCTCAGCGGGTCGTCGAAACTTTATTTCGTCCCGCGTTGACCAGAGCACGCGCGGGTCGAAAGTCGAGAGAAATGCCAACATCAACGTGAGTGCACCGAATGCAAACAGTCCTGGCCCAGGGATCACCCGCGCCATGCTGACCATTTTCACGATCGTGATGACCACGCCGAGCATGAACACTTCGACCATGCCCCATGGACGGATGAGCTGCACGACGCGAAGCATTCGATTGAAATGACGTACTACCTTGCCAAGGCGCAGCGGAACGAGCACATAGAGAAGGGCGAGGAGTTCGATTAGCGGAAACAGGATCGCCGAACACAAGACCATCATTGCGACGATGCGCATGTGCCCCGTCCACAACGACTGCACCGCGCCGAATAGCGTCGCCTCCGACGTCATACCGTTGGTCTGCAGTTGTATAACCGGGAAAGCCTGCGCAATACAGAATGTGATCAAAGCTGCAACGGTGAGCGCACCAATCCGGTCGAGGGGCACGCTCGCTCCCTGCGTTCCTTCCAGGCTCGCACGGCAGCGCGAGCAGCTCGCAGTCTGCCCGCCCTGTAGCAGAGGCTTGCGAAACAGCAGATCGCACTCGTGACAGGCGATCAGTTTCTTATAGTCCATACAGGAACCGGACAACCTGAAGTTCTGGCGCGTTCGATGCACGTGAAGTCCGTCTTGACCTTCCTGCACGTGGGCGCATTCTTATTTCGGATATGAAACGACTGCTCCGATACCCGCCGGTACAGTCGAGGAAGAGCGGCCTGATCGGCAGGTCGCTCTTCCCGTCTTCATCGACACGCGATCATTGCGCCGACGCTGTTTGCGGCTGGCCCGGCGGCAGTTCGCCCATCGCCTGGAACAGTGCGACGGTATCGGTCATGCGCTGGCTTGCCGCGCGCACGGCGCCGATCCGTGCGTTGAGAAAGCGCTGCTCGCTGGCATGCTCCGCCGTTGACGGCAGCGAACCCATGCGGCGGCGCGACGCGGTATCGTCGAACCCCGCCTGCGCTGCCTGTGCCGCTGCTTCGGTCGACGCGAGTGTCTGTGCGTCGTTATCCAGTGCGGCAAGCGAATCCGCGACATTCTGGAACGCCGACAGAACGGTGGACTTGTAGTTCAGCACCGCCGCATCGTAAGCATCGATCGACGCCTTGCGGTGCGCGAACAGCGCCCCGCCATGGAAAATCGGCTGCGACAGGCTCGCACCGATCGCCCACAAGCCGCCCGCGCCCGAGAGAACCGCCGGCCAGCTAAAGCCCCCGCGGCCCATCGAGGCCGTCAGCGACAGGCTCGGAAAGAGCTGCGCGGTCGCCGCGCCGACATCGCCGGCAGCGGCCTTCACGGCGGCGTCGGCTGCCTGAACGTCGGGGCGCGAACGCAGCAGATCCGACGGCACCACGACGGGCACGTGTTCGGGCAATGTCAGGCTGTCGAGGTCGGGAACGGCCGGCGCGTTGTCCGGCGTGCGGCCCATCAGCACCGCGAGCGCATGGAGGGCTGTGGCGCGCTGCTGGCGTAACGCAGGAAGACTCGCCGCAGCCGAAGCCGCATCCTGCGTCGACGCAAGCGCCTGCGCACGCGAGACCGAGCCGAGTGCGTAGCGGTGCTGGTCCTCGTCCGCGACCGTCCTGGCCACGGCGACGAGCCGTTCGGTAAGCGCGATCTGGCGATCGAGTGCCGCCGCGCTGATCGTCGTACCGACGATGTTTGCCGCGAGCGCGCGCCGCGCCGCCTCCAGTTGATACGCCTGCACGTCTACGCGAGCGGCGCTGGCCGCATTCGCCGAACGCGTCGCACCGAACAGGTCAAAGGTGTAGGACGCGAGAAACTGTCCGGCAAAAAAGTTATAGCGAACCTCGCTGGGGCCAATGCCGGGCACAAGCGGTGAACGTCCGCGATCGACCTGTGCGACAGCATCGATTGAAGGCAGCGTCGATGCGCCGACCTGGGCGCGCAGTTCCTGCTGCGCGGCTGCGAGCGTCCGCTGCGCAGCCCCGAGCGTGGGGCTGTTGCGCAAGCCTTCCTCGACCAGTGCACTCAGCGCATCCGACCGGTAAAGCTGCCACCATTGCGGAACGCCCACTGCGCCGATATCGAACTGCTGCGCCACGCCGCCCGCTGCGACGGTCTTCGCCGGCTGTGCCCCGGCACCGTAGTGCGCAGGCGAAGGCATCGCCGGGGGCGCGCCGTTGGGGCCGAACGTGCAGGCCGTCAGTGCGATGGCCACAGCCACGGCCATCACGGATGTCTTGTAGGCGAAGCTCATCATCAAACCTCCATCTGCTCGGCGACGACCGGTTGCGTTCCGCGCTCGTCGTGCCGGACCCTGAAGCACGCCGCGTACAGCGCGGGCAGGAAGAATACGGTCAGTACCGTCGCGATCGTGATACCGCCCATCAGCGCGGTCGCCATCGGACCGAAGAAGCCCGAGCGCAGCAGCGGAATCAGCGCGAGGACGGCGGCGGCGGCAGTCAGCATGATCGGTCTGAAACGCCTTATGGTGGCGCCGATAATCGCGTCGAAGCGCGGCTGCCCTGCCGCGATATCCTGATCGATCTGGTCGACCAGAATCACGGAGTTGCGCATGATGATGCCGAACATGGCAATCACGCCCAGCAGCGCGACGAAGCCGAAGGGCTTGCCGAACAGCAGCAGCGCGGCCACGACGCCAATCAGGCCGAGCGGCGCCGTCAGCACGACGATGAAGGTCCGCGCGAAGTTCTTGAGCTGGATCATCAGCAACAGCAGCACGGCGATGATCATCAACGGCATTTCGGCATTGATCGACGTCTGGCCCTTCACGCTTTCTTCGACCGCGCCGCCCACCTGAATGCGATAGCCGACCGGCAGCCTGGCGGTTTGCGCCGCGAGCGCACGTTCGATGTCGTGGGTCACGTCGATGCCCTGCGCGTCGCCGCGCACGTCCGCCTGCACCGTGATGGTCGGCTGGCGGTCACGTTGCCAGATGACGCCGTACTCGAGCGTATTGCGCACGTGTCCGAGCGAACCGAGCGGCACCGGGCCGTTGGGTGTCGGCATCGCGAGGCTCGTGAGCTGCGCCGGATTGACTCGTTCGCTCTTTGGCGCGCGCAGATCGACGTTGATCAGCTTGTCGCGCTCGCGGTACTGCGTCACCGTGTAGCCCGATAGCGTCATCGCGAGGAAGTTCGACACGTCTTCCGACGTGACACCAAGCTGGCGCGCGCGGTTCTGATCGATCTCGAACGAGATCGAGCGCTCCGCCGGCTCGTCCCAGTCGAACTGGACGTTGCGCGTGCGGGGATCGGCGCGGACCTTGTCCGACACTTCTTGAGCAATCGATCGCACGGTCGCGATATCGTCGCCGCTCACGCGGAACTTGATCGGGAAGCCGACCGGCGGACCATTCTCGAGCCGGGAGACGCGCGCCCGCACGCCGGAGAAATCCTTCTCGAGCTTGCCGTCGAGCCAACGCATCAGTTCCTCGCGGTTTTCCACGCTTTTTGCGGTGATCACGAACTGCGCGAAATTCGGCTGTTGAAGCTGCTGGTCGAGCGTCAGGTAAAAACGCGGCGCGCCGGTGCCGACGAAGTCGACGAAGTGGGCGATCCCGGCTTTGCCGTCGAGCACCTTTTCCAGGCGCTTCGCTTCACGCAGCGTCGCTTCGAACGAGGCGCCTTCCGGCAGCCGCAGATCGACCAGCAGTTCCGGCCGTTCCGAGTTCGGGAAGAACTGCTGCGGCACGCGCGTGAAGGCCAGCATGGAAATCGCGAAAAGCACGACGGTGACGCCGAGCACGACCCAGCGACGCTCGACGCACCACGCAACCCATCCCGACAGGTGCCGGTAGAAGCCGGTGTTGCCGATTTCATGCGGATCATGGTGTGCACCGCCGGGTTCAGGCTTGCGTTCCGGCAGCAGGTGATAACCCAGCAACGGCACCAGCACAACGGCCGCGAACCACGAAACGATCAGCGCGATGGCCGACACCTCGAAGATCGAACGCGTGTATTCGCCCGTGCTCGATTTGGCGAGCGCGATCGGCAGGAAGCCGCATACGGTGACGAGCGTGCCCGTCAGCATCGGGAATGCCGTGCTGGTGTACGCGAACGCTGCCGAGCGCGCCCGGCTCCAGCCCTGCTCCAGCTTCACCGCCATCATTTCGACGGCGATGATCGCGTCATCGACGAGCAGGCCTAGTGCGAGCACGAGCGTACCGAGCGAAACCTTGTCCAGGCCGATATTGAACATGTGCATGCACAGTGCCGTCACCGCCAGCACGATCGGAATCGTGATCACGACGACCGTGCCGGTGCGCAAGCCGAGCGAGACCAGGCTCACGACCAGCACGATCGCCACCGCTTCGCCAACCGATCTCACGAACTCGTCCACCGAGTGCTTGACCGCGTGCGGCATGCTCGAAACCGGAGCGAGTTTCAGACCTGCCGGCAGCGTGGCCTGCAGTTCGGCGGCTTTTGCGTCGAGCGCCTTGCCGAGGTCGATCACGTCGCCGCCCTTTTGCATCGTCACGCCGATGCCGAGCACCGCCTGGCCGCCGACGCGCATCTGGGTCGCCGGCGGGTCGTCATAACCGCGCGTGACCTTCGCGATGTCGCCCAGCCGGAACGTGCGCCTGTTGATGGTGATCAGCATGTCGGAGAGCGCCTGCACATCCTTGAGCGCGCCGCTCGGGCGCACGAACACGCGGTCGTCCGCGGTCGTGATGGTGCCGACGGGCGCCACGGCATTCTGTGCGTCGATCGCCTGAGCGAGCTGTTGCGGCGTGATCGAAAGCCGCGTGAGCTGCGCATTCGATATCTCGACGAAGATGTGCTGATCGGGGTCGCCAAAATAGTCGACCTTCGCCACACCGGGTATGCGCAGCAGGACGGTGCGCAGCCTGTCAGCGTAGTCGTGCAGTTGCGCCGGCGAAAAGCCGTCGCCCTCAAGCGCATAGATGTTGGTGTAGACGTCACCGAACTCGTCGTTAAAAAACGGGCCGACGGTTCCCTTCGGCAGCGTCGCGGCAATGTCGCCGACCTTCTTGCGCACCTGATACCAGGTGTCCGGCACTTCCCTGACGGGCGCGGAGTCCTTCATGGCGAAGAAGATCATCGACTCGCCAGGCCGCGAGTAGCTCTTGATGTTGTCGATGTTCGGCGCGGCCTGTAGCTGGCGGCCGATCCGGTCCGTGATCTGTTCCTGCACCTCGCGCGCAGTCGCACCAGGCCAGTAGGTCTTGATCACCATCGTGCGGAAGGTGAACGGCGGGTCCTCCGACTGCGCGAGTTGCGTATAACCGATCACGCCGAAAAGCGTGGCGAGCCCGATCAGAAAGATCACGAGCTGCTGATGACGCAACGCCCAGGCGGAAAGATTGAAGCTGCCTTCGCCAGATTTGTCTGCCCCGGAAGACGGGACAGGCGCGCTCTCGCGCACGGGTTCTTGGTCACGGGAGTTCATGACGGGAAATCCTCCCGATGCAGGGGCGCCACCACCTGCACGTGCTGGCCCGTGCTAACGGCGTGTACGCCCTGCACCACGACGCGGTCGCCGTCGCGGAGGCCCGATGCGATGGAGACCGTGCGCTCGTCGTATCGCTGCACCGTCACAGGACGCAGTTCAAGTGTGTCGGTGCCGGTACGCACCACCCAGACAGCAGGGTTCTCGCCCTGATGAAAGAGCGCCGTCACCGGCACGGTGAACGGCTGTGCGCCCGACGCGTCACCGCCGACATCGAACGCAACGGTGGCCGTCATGCCGAGGCGTACTGCGGGGCTGGGCGCGTTCAGGGTGAGCTTGACGCGCCAGGTGCGGCTTTGCGGATCCGCGCTAGGCGACACCTCGCGCACGCGGGCCTCGAAGGTCTTGCCGGGCAACGCGGGCAGGCTCACGCGCGCCATGCTGCCGACTGTCAGCGAGCTCAGCATGCGCTCGGACGCGTCACAGACGATATCCACGTCGCCCGTCCAGTCGAGGTGATAGATGGATTGGGTTGCCTGAACGTTCTGGCCCGTGTCGGCGTCCTCCGAGGTAATCACGCCGTCGTGGTCCGCTGGCAGCGTCGCATAGCGCAGATTGTCCGAGGCGAGCGCCATCTGGGCGAGCGCCGAGTCGCGCTGCGCAACAGCGGATGCGTACGCGTCCTGCGTCTGTTCGAGTTGCGCCGGTGCAATCAGGTTTGCTTGCGCCTGCGCCTGGTCGCGATCGAGCTGCTGCTTCGCGAAGACGAACCGGTGTTCGGCGGCATCGAGCTGCGCTCGCGCGTTAGCAAGGTTACTGCGCAGATCGGTCGGGTCGAGCAGCGCAACGACCTGTCCCGCCTTGACGGCATCGCCGAGGCGAACGCGCCGTTCGATGATCTTGCCGCCCACTCTGAACGAAAGCGCCGTGGAGTAGCGCGCCTGCACTTGAGCCGGCAGCGACGCACTTGCCGTGCGCCCGTCAGCGTGGACGGCCAGGGCGACCACGGGCTTCGGCTCTGGAGCGGCGGCTTCGCGCTGGTGGCATGCCGCGAGCATGACCGCGCAGCAAGCCGCAAGCACCACGCGTGCGCACTGCGGCGATTGGACGAGGGAAGGTAAGAAGCGACGCGCAGGCGCCTGCGCGATAGGGCCGGAATGTTTCACGATGTTCACAAGACGGGTGATAACGCTGGTAAGAAAATTTCCCGATGCCGTGCAAACCCGAGTGCCAGCAAGCACGGTTCGCTATCAGCGCGGACGCATAAAACAAGGTTCGTTGGTACGTTAGTCCTACTTATCGACGTGCATGTCGGTACTTGCCATCTCGATGTGCCTCCACGCAATCGGTACGTGGGGCAGCGTCCGCTCATGCCTACCGCCCGGTGATCTGCTGGTCTGTCAGTTCCGGCCGAGGACCTGGGATCGACCGCTAACGGAATTTTTTTGCTCCGTCGGCATCGTTGGGTCCTTCGTACGTCCGGTTGTCGGCGTCTGGGGTGAGATTAGACCCAATACTGAGTCTATTGTCAACTATGACATATGTATCTAGAATCCTGACATCGAATAATCACGACTACGGAGCCGACATGCCACAAGCCCCCAAACCGCGCGCGAGCCGCGGACGCTCTCTCAAGGCGCCAGGTGCGTCCCGCGACGCGATCAACAGAAGCTACCCGCGCGGTGCCCGTCGCAAACGCGAGACGCGCGCGCGCCTGCTCGACGCTGCGCTGGAACTGGTGGCGGCCAAGGGTTTGAGCTCCGTCACCATTAACGAAATCACCGAGGCAGCCGACGTCGGGTTCGGTTCCTTCTATAACCACTTCGAATCCAAGGAAGGCATCTTCACGGCGCTCATCGAATGGCTGTTCGAGGAATTTGCGGATACGCTCGATCGCCTCGCCGCGGGGTTGTCCGATCCAGCGGAAGTGATCGCCGTCTCAGTCCGTCACACGCTTCTGCGGGCCTACCGCGAGCCGGTTTGGGGGCAACTCCTCATTCGCGAAGGTTTGTCGCCGCGCCTGCTCAGCAGGGGTCTCGGCCTGCGCCTGCTGCGCGATAGCGAGAAGGGCATTTCAGAAAGGCGCTTTGTGATCGCGGACCGGCTCGTGTCCGTTATCTCCGTGATTGGCACGGTGCTCGCGGGAATTGCCGCCGAACTGCAACTGGCCATCTCGTCGAAGCGGACTGTTCGTGCGCGAAAGGTGCTTCGCTCGAAGGAGGACAAGTTTGCCCAGCGAACCGCCGCCATTGTGTTGCAGGCGTTCGGTCTCACACGTGTAGAGGCCGAGCGGATCGCGCGACGTCCACTGCCCACCGTTCCCGATGCTCCGAGCTTGCCGTGACAGTGCAATTAGCGCGGTGTTTCCGCACCGTTGCAGGCGCGGCCGCCCGGTGCGGTGTCGGGTTGATGGGTAGGCGGGGCAGGTGCCCAGACATCGAATCGGGCGATCGCGATGCCGGTCAGCCCTGGTAAAGCGCACTCGCGAGATAGCGGTGGCGCAGTTCCCGCAATGCCGATGCGATGATGGCGCTGACCGGCAACGCGAGCAGCACACCGAAGAATCCGAACAGCCGCCCAAAAGCCAGCAACGCAAAGATGACCGCGAGCGGATGAAGGCCGATGCGCTCGCCAACCAGTCTCGGCGTCAGCACAAAGCTTTCAAGAATCTGGCCGACGCCATACACCGCGACCACCACGGCCAGGCCATACCAGTCACCGAATTGCAGCAGCGCCGCAAGGAGCGCGAACGCGAGGCCGGTCGCAAAGCCGATATAGGGAACGAATACGGCAAGCGCGCTAAACAGGCCGACGGGCACCGCCAGATCCAACCCTGCGATCGTCAGGACAGTCGGGTAGAACACGGCGAGCACTGCAATCACCAGCAGTTGCCCGCGCAGGTACTGCGACATCATGCAATCGATCTCTCCGACGAATTCCCGTGTCTTGCCGAGCCAGCGCCGCGGCACGAAGCTCGCCATGCGCGCGAACGCCTCGTGTCTGTCGTACAGCAGATAGAACAGGACGAGTGGCATCAGCACCGCATTGCTCACGACATTGATCATCACGTTGCTGCTGGTGCGCAGGTACTGCCATACGGCAAGCATCGCGCCCTGCCCGTCCGCTTTGAGACGCGCCGCCAGCGCGTCGCGGATATTCGTCACATCGAGCGAATAATCCAGTCCCAGAAAAGCCAGACGCGGCTTCAGCCATCCATCGAGTTTTGCGACGATAAATGGAATTTGCCTGAGGAGTTCGGGCCCTTCCTTCTGAACAACTACGCACATGAGCAACATGACGAGTGCGACGGACAGAGCAAACAAAGACATCATCGCCAGCGCCGCAACGCCGCGTGGAATGCGATGGCGTACCAGCCACTCCACGCCCGGCTGCAAAATGTATGCGACGAGCGCACCGAGCAGAAACGGCGTGAGAACGGCACGCAGGTTCCACAGCAACACGCCGGCCGCTAACGCAACGGCGCCCCAAAACAGAGATTGACGATGGTATACAGTCATAAGCGCCCCCACTGGGCGAGTGATCGAGTGGCTTTGGTCGTTGGGTCGAAGCATCGGCGGAAGCATCCGTCTTAACCGCAGGAGCCGGCGATGCAGAGGTCGCCGCGCGGCGCATCCGTCAGATCGGCGTCGCGCCGCTAGCCGCGCTGTGGGGCCACCTGTCATCGCCCTGCTGGCGCGACGGGTCTTGCGGCGTCGCCGGCTTGTTGGTGCCTGTCTGCGATCGGCCGCCGGGTTGCCCGGTGACTTCGATCCACATTGGAGGCGCCATCCGATCGGGCGGCGACATCATTGCCGGTGCTGGCATCGCGGGAACGACAATCGCGATGACGCGAGGTGTGGGCACCACGGTCGTGGAACAACCGCAGACCGTCGCAGCAAGCGGGAACGAGCACAGCAAGGCGAAAAAGAAGCGCGGTCGTCGCGTCATTCCTGCCACCGATGCAGCGAATCGTTCAGGTCTGGTTGAGCAGTCATGGGTGACATCTCCACGGTTGATGCGGCGTGCGCTGGCATTGCGGCGACTCGCCTACAGCAACTTCGCACACGGGCCACTATGTGATAATGTTATCACATTAGCGCGTTCAGTCAATATTGATTCTAAATATCGAACCGCGCTGCATCCGCCATCGCCGGTACGCCGTGCGCCGCGCTGCCGGTCTGATTCCCGGCCAGTTCGCAGACGCGCAGAGGGCTCAGTGCGTCAGAACGCTCGGGTGCGCGGCGAGGCGCTCGACCTCGAGTAGCGCCTGACCAAGCACATCGATAGCTCCATTCGTGGTGGAGGCCGTAGCAGCGCTGCGCAACGCGTGCTGAACGATGTCGTGAATGACGTCCGTGTTCGATGATCCGGCGTGGAAAGTAAGTTGGTGTGCCATAAGTATTCCTGCGTAAAAACGAAGCGTATTTCAGGTGGACGCAGTATAAGCAAAGCGCGCCGCCATTCGACGCGCGCAATTATGAGTTGCGAGGCCTTCAATACACGGTTTGCGTGAATCGCGAATCGCTGACATAAGAACAGCAAGCGGAACGTATTCCGATACCCAGCGGATGCCGTCGAAGCGAATGTGCTGCGTGTCATGCAGACGGTCCGCACCGCCCCTGCCTCCAGACACACTAAAGAAGCGCGCACCGCTTCAGCGCAATCGGCTGCAACCTTGCAGCGACGGCAACTATCCGTTGTCCCGGGGATGCTTGTAAGCAGACGGTAAGTGACTAAACTGGCGCTCAACGAACTGGCAAACAGCACTCAAGGCTTCGCCAGACCGTTGTTCCCCTAACACCGCGTCTCCTGCACCCGACGCTCGATATGGAGTCTGTTCATGCCAAAGTCGAAGAGCTTCATCCCCGCCCCTGTTGTCGCGTCGATCCTGTCGTTCTCGACCGCCGCATTCGCTAACGACAATGGTCCGCAAACGTATGAGCAAGCGGCTGCGCAACCGGTTCAGCGTCAAACGGTCGGCTACCACGAACGCATGAGCGCCGGTACGCAACATGCAATGGACTTTCAGGCGGTGTTAGCCCGCGTGGAAGCCCAACGACAGGCGTTCAACAACTACGGCGGGGTGACTAGTTCGTCCGCTTTCCTCCGGTCAGACAACGTAGCGTCGGATAACCCCGTCGACTTTAGTACCGCAACAGCGTCCTGGCGTTACAAGGCAACCTCGGCGGCGCGTTGATACGGCCTGCCGCTGCTAATCGCATCAAAATCAACACAACCAACTGTAGAGAATTGAAATGAAAAAGACCTTCCTTGTACTGTTCGCGTTCCTTACTAGCACATCCGTGTTTGCGCAAAACAATCTGCCGCAGCAATTGCCGTCGCAGCAGCCAGCGTCCGCCGGGCAACCCTCCACGAAGCAGCTTTCACAGGATAGGCCGCAGCTTCCGCAACCTCCACAGCTTCCGCAGCTTCCGCAACTTCCGCAACTTCCGACGCAAGCGTCGACGCAGCTTCCGAACCAGCTTCTGACACAGGCATCGACGCAAGTCCCGACCCAGCTTCCGAAATAACCCCGTATGGCTGCGCACCCCGCCCAGTCGGTATTTCCGCACCCTGCTAATGCTCGTTTTTTCGCCCGGTTCTGCCTGTGCCAGATTGCCTTTGCATGGTCTGGCGCAAGTTCGGGAAGCGCGGATTAAAGCAATGCCTTTTCCCAGAACGGGCGACTTCGGCATGCAGAGAGCCTGCCAGATATTTACGGCTACTGTCACGAACGCGGGACGGAAGCAGGATCGACTTTATGCCCGCGTGGCTTTCAAGCAGGCGACTCGTTCAGTTCAGGCGCTTCGTACGCGGTACAACGGATGTGTTCGTCGCCGACTGCGCTCATCTCGACGTTATGCGTATGAACATGCTGCCCCGCCTCGATATCGCGTGGCAATACCGATGACCCGACGTACTTCAGAATGGGAGCGCCCTTTTCAATGAGACGCACAGCCACTTTGTGGCCAGCCGGGACCGATGCACGCGTGCGCAACGTCGCCGTCCCGAGATTCACTCGACCTCGGCCGGCACCGCACGACGCGCGCAAGAGAATCAAAGAATCCGATTCCGTGTTCATGTTCCCGAGGCAGTTCCTAAACCGATGCGACGCGCTCCAGCATCGCTCGTATTCGCAGTGGTCCAGGATTCACACCGAGCTTGTCGGCAAGTTGCACGAGCGGCAAAAAACGCCGCTGCAATTTCTCGGTGTGATTCTGCGCGATGTCCGCTATCCGGTGCTCGAGAAATGGATTGAGTAGACGATCGCGTAATTCGACGAGATACGCGAGAGCCCGCTCGCGCTGACCCAGGGCCGCAAACGTCGGGAGCACGTCTTCCGCCCAGACAGTTTCCAGGTTGGCGCGCAGGATCGGGTCGTTCATTGCCTGACATACGGTCTCGTCAACCGGCCTGCGGTCCTCTAGCCAGCGCTGCGCCAGATAGCTGTGACCGAGATTGAGCATGAACAGCTTCAGACGCTCGAAGTGCTGCAGATTGTCAGTCAACACGATGTTTTCGTGAGTGCAGGGCAAAACCAGTCCCGGCTGCTGCTCAATTGCCCAGAGCGCATACGGCTCGGCAACGGCGCCTACCGGTTCAATTGCCTGCGAAACGATGCGGTCGACGAGGGAATTGGCCCATATGCAACGCGTTCGAAGATAGGTAGTGAAGGACTCCGGCAGGCGCCATGTCGTCGCCAGTGTCACGACGAGTTCGCGCAACGTATCGCCATTGTTGACCACGAGTTCGCACGGAAAAAGAGAAAGCGGCGCATCAGGATGTCTTTCCCAACGGGCATGAAGCAACACCAACAGCTTGGCCGGAAAGCTATGTGGCACGCGCTCCGGATGATTCAGAAGCGCTGCGGTATCCCTGTCATCAAGCCAGAACCCCCTGTCTCCCGTATTCGAAACAATCACTTGGGCATGTTCCGATACGGCATCTCGCACCTGTTTCCAATGAGTCTCGGCGTGCCAGGCTGCGCGTACCGCGTCGCCACTCAGCATCTCGTCCACCTGTGCTCCGTGACGCATACCTCGAATCCGTACCGGATATCGTCCGCCGCCTGCCAGCGCGGCAATGCGCTTCTGACTTGCCTCGCTGCTGGTCGTCTGCACGACCGTTATGCCGCCGAGCGCGGCACCGCGCACCATGGCTTGCGAAACAAACAGGTCGACATGCGCCTGAAGAAAGCGGCTGGTCCCGAACTGAAGAATTGGCTGGCTCATGGCTGATATCCGATATGCGTGATCGTCAGCATTCGATGATGGCTTTCACTACGCCCGCGGACGGTTCGAGCAGTTTCGGAAATTCCGCGGGAACTTCGGCAAGTTTCATCCGGTGTGTATTGAGTGCCGCATCGGGCACCTGGCCAGCACTCATGGCTCTGAGCACAGTTTCGAAATCTTCCGCTGTCGCATTGCGGCTTCCGATCAGCGTGGCTTCGCGCTTGTGGAACTCCGGATCGGAGAAAGTGATCTGGTCTCTCACCACGGAAATCAGCACATATTTTCCGCCTTGCGCAATAAACTCGAAGCCGCGCTCCATGGCAGCCGGATTACCCGTCGCATCGAAGACCACGTCGAAGAATTCGCCGTCGGTGAGTTTCGTCAGTTCGTCGATGTCGGTATCGCCGATCTGCACGGTAGCCGCCACTTCAATTTTCTCCGCGCAGAAGTTGAGACGATCGAGCCGTGTATCGAGCGCCGTCACCGTGGCCCCGCGCAGACGTGAAAAGATCATTGCGGCCATACCGATCGGACCTGCACCGACTACCAGCACGCGCTGTCCCGCCTGAACGTCCGCGCGACGAACCGCGTGCGCGCCAATGGCGAGAAACTCGATCATTGCCGCCTGATCGAGCGTGATCCCTTCAGCCTTGTGAACGAACTGACGCGGCAGACTTAGATACTCCGTCAATGCGCCATCACGGTGGACGCCCAATACCTGAATGTTCACGCAGCAGTTCGTTTTGCCGTTCCTGCAAGCAATGCACTGACCGCATGACAGGTAGGGCATCACGTAGACCGGGTCGCCGACGGCCAGGCCGGAATCCGCATCGGCCTCTTCGACCGTCCCCGACAGTTCATGTCCCATCACGCGGGGGTACGCTAGAAATGGCTGATTGCCGGTAAAGATGTGCAGGTCAGTGCCGCATACGCCGACGCGTCGCACTCGTAGCAACACCTCGCCGCTGTCTCGCGATGGCATTGAGCGCGTCTCGGAGCGCAGTACGCCGGGAGTTTCACAAATAACGGTGAGCATGAGGTTTCCTCTTTCAAGTACAGGACCCGCGAAGCCATGATCCGGTTTCGATGCGGGCTCGGCTAATTTGTCTCTTTACGGCGAGATCAAACGAGTGCGATGTTGCGACGACACCTATTCGAGGTAAAAGACCTCTTCCATCCGGGCCCAGTGTTCCGGCGGCGCACGACTCGGCAGCGGTTTCTGGCACGGACCGCACAGGCTCCACCAACGTTGTGTTTCGGGGTCGCTCGCAATCTCCGCCATATCGCTTTCATAGTCAGTTCCGACGTATTCCCAGTAACCGAACAACAGGTTCTCGGGTTCCCGCAGGAAAATCGAATAGCGGGTGACATTCGAGCGCTTCAGGCGATCGAGCACCGTCGGCCACACCTGCGCGTGCAGGCGTTTGTATTCGTCGACGCGCTGCGGATCAATGCCGATGACCATTCCCATTCGTTGCATCACACTCTCCCTATTCTTCGAGCCGGTAGAAGCGATAAGCGTTGCCGCCGAACACGGCGTCTTTATCCTCACCACGGGCAAACCGCTCGCAGTACGTTTCACAGGCGGCAAGCCACCCGGCGTAGTCGCCGAAGCCTGATGCGAGCCGCAGGACAGGCCAGTCACTCCCCCACAGCAGACGGCGGGCACCGAACAATCGGAATAGCGTTTCCATGTAGGGATCGAAAGCAGCAACGTCCGTGTGCGGCGGCGCTTCCGTCCATAAGCCGGACAGCTTGCAATGTACGTTTTCGAGTTTGGCCAGATCGTCCATGGCGCTTCGCCACGGCTCCAGTTGCCTGATAGCGATCAGTGGCTTGGCTGCATGATCTATAACAATCCGCAGACCGGGATATCGCCTCGCGAATGCGACCAGTCCGGGGAGCTGACGCGGGACGACCAGTGCATCAAATGCAAGGTCATTCGCGAGCATCGCCGTGATCGCCGGTCGCAATGCCGGGTCGTCGATCCAGTTGTCGTCGGCAAGATCCTGCAGCATCGGCCGCAGCGCTTTCAGCTTCGGGTGGCGGGCCAAAGCATCGATCGTTTGCGGCGCGTCCGGTGCTTTCAGGTCGGCCCATCCCACCACGCCACGGATAAAAGAGTGACCGGTCGCCAATTCGAGCAGGAACCCGGTGTCTTTGCTGCCCGGTAAGGACTGGACCAGGACGGTTCCGTCGATGCCGCATTGTTCAAGCAGCGGTTCAAAATCGGCCGGCCCAAAGTCTCGATAGATCGCTTCGAGGCGGGCAGGCGGCCAATGCCCCACACGCGCCGCGAGGTGCCAGAAATGGTGATGTGCGTCGATACGCAGGCTCACTGGACCACCTCGGGCACAGGTGCGGTGTCCGCGATCAGACCGCCCGACTTCAGCTCCCGCCACAATCCGGCTGGCAGCGCCTGCTCAAACCACGCGACGTTCTGCCGGAGTTGTTCGACACTGCGCGCGCCGACCACGCACGACACAACCGCGGGATGCGCAAGGGGAAACTGCAGTGCCGCCGCGGGTAACGGAACCTCGAATTCGCGGCAAACCTCAGCCAGCCGGTGGACGCGCGACACGACACCGGCGGGGGCGTCCCCGTAATTGAACTTGCCATTACCTGCCAGCACACCGGAATTGAACACACCGCCGGCCACGATCGAATTGCCATGCCGTACGCAATCGTCGAGAAACGGCGACAGACAATCCTGCTCGAGCAGCGTATAACGGCCCGCGAGTAACGTCACATCGAGCTGTATCTCCTGCATGGCTTCGTGCACAACTTGCCATTCATTCACTCCAAGACCGATGGCTTTGACCTGCCCTGCACCACGCAGCGTGTCGAGTGCGCGGAAGCCCCCTCCCTCGGTCAGCTGTTTCCAGAATTCGACGTTTGCATCCCCATGTGTCATTCGACCGACGTCATGCACATACAGTAGATCGATCTGCGGAATACCAAGACGCTGCTGGCTGTCTTCGAAAGACCGCATTACGCCATCGAAGCTATAGTCGTAATGCGGTCGGAAAGGGAGCGGTTCAGCCCAGCCGTCATCGCCGCTTTGAACAGTCGGATCCGGCCGAAGAAGCCTGCCGACTTTCGTACTCAGCACGAACTCGTTGCGTGGCCGTGCTGACAGCGCGTCGCCCACGCGGCGCTCCGAAAGCGTGTACCCGTAGAATGGCGCGGTGTCGAAATAGCGCAGACCGAGCGACCATGCTTCGTCCATCAGCGCGCGCGCCTGTTCCGGCGGCATCGTGCGATACAAGCCGCCAAGTTGCGAACAGCCCATACCGAGTGCGCTCAGTTGCACTGCCCCACGCGACAGATCACGCAGATCACTTGCTTTCATCAGGAATTCCGTTTCCAGGGATTCGTTGCCGGATGTCCAACGCCTTACAGCGTGTCTTGAACGGCGCAGTCCTCAAGGGCGGACAACGCCGTCAGGCGTCGTCCGCGCCGCGCTTCAATACAACACGTTCTTCGCGACCGGCTGATCGATATTGTTCTTGTCGACCATCACGACACCGGTATCCAGCTGCTTCGTAACCGGCTTGCGTTCGATGACCTCCACCGCTGTTTTGACACCTTTGTAGCCCATCTGATACGAGCCCTGAACAGCGATGGCCTGGATGGTGCCGTCCTTGACGAAGCCCTGGAGGTCCTGGTTGCCGTCAAAACCGATCGCGACCACCTTGCCGGCTTTGCCGGACTGCGCCAACGCACGCCCCATACCCACGGCGGTCGGTTCGTTCGCACCGAAGATGCCCTTCAGATCCGGATTGGCCGACAGCACGTCGGTCGTCTGATTGAGCGCGGTCGCCATCTGCGACTGCGAGTAGAACGGTCCGACGATCTGGAGCTTCGAGTGCTGCGCGAGATACTTCCGGAAACCGCCCACGCGGCCGATCTCAGAACCCGCGCCGGCCACGTACGACATCACAGCGATTTTTCCTGTCTGTCCGACGCGGTCAATCATTGCTTTCGCGCACAATTCACCGGCCTTGTCGTTATCGGTCGAGAGAAACGACTGGTAATACTGCTTGCCGGAATCGGACACGAGCGAATCGATCAGGACGACCGGAATCTTTGCCTCCCAGGCCTTCTTCATTGCCGGGACCAGCGCATCGGGATCGGACGGCGCGAGCACGATCGCCGCGACATGCCGGTTCACCGCGTTCTCGACCATATTGACTTCGTCCGCCACGGCTGACTCGGTCGCCGGTCCCTGGAACGTCATCGTGTAGCCGTTCAGCCCTTTCATGCCCTCCGTTGCGCCCTTTTGCACGTTCTGCCAGTAATTCGAGTTGGCCGTCTTGACGATCACGGCGATCTCTCCGCTCGCCGCATTCGCGTGGGCCGTCACTGCGGTCAAAAGTGCGGCGGCCAATGCCAGATACATCTTTTTCATGTCTCACTCCTTGGTTGGTGATTGCACTGCTTTGTTGGACTTCTCGAATGGCATCATTCGATGTGCTTTATCGACGGTTTCTGACCTGGTCGATCCAGACCGTGCCGAGAATGACCAGTCCGATGATGATTTGCTGGACGAAGCTCGATACGCCGTTCATGTTCAGGCCATTGCGCAGTACGCCGATGACGAACGCACCGATGGCCGTACCCGAAATCGTGCCGACGCCGCCCATCAGCGACGTCCCGCCAATCACGGCGCTCGCGATCGCATCGAGCTCGTACATGACGCCTTCGTTTGGTTGCGCCGTGACGAGGCGCGACATCAGCACGCACCCCGTCAGACCGGCGAGTACGCCGGACAGCACATAGGTAAATAAGGTGACGCGTCGGACATTGACGCCGGAGAGCCGCGCGGCTTCGGCATTCGATCCGACCGCGTAGATGTGCCGGCCGAGCGAGGTGCGCGTCAGCATGATCGATACAGCCACCGCCAGCACGACCATGATGATCACGGGATAAGGAATCCCCGGAAATACCGTATCGGGGAATCCGTCCGCTCCGACATGCGAGATGCGGAACAACGCGCCATTTCCGAGTTCGCCGAAAGCGTCGCCGAGTCCGGAAACCGGGCGCGCACCCGTGATCTGAAGCGCGAGACCGCGCGCGACCAGCATCATGCCGAGGGTGGCGATAAAGGGCGGCAGACCCATACGCGTGACGCACAGGCCATTGACGAGCCCGCACAGGCCGCCCACCACGACGCCGCCGAACATGCCGAGAGGAATCGGCACGCCAGCCTTGACGAGCAACGCGGCAACCACACCTGACAGCGCAAGGACGGAACCCACGGACAGGTCGATTCCACCCGTAATGATCACGCAGGTTGCCGCCACGCCGAGATAGGCAATCGACGTCACCTGCAAAGCGACCGTCATGCCGTTTTCGAGCGAGAAGAACGCGGAACTGGTCGATGAAAAGACGACCACCAGCATGATCAGACTGCCGAGCGCGGCGAATTTCTGAATCAGGTCGCGACGCCGGAGCTTCGCGCTGGTGTCGACCGTAGTGGTCTGTTCGGATGTTATTTCAAGCATGATTTCGTCCCGATGCGAAGTGCATGATTTCTTCCTGATTGGTGTGGCGCGTCTCCAGGATCGTGGCGATCCGGCCTTCGTGGAATACCGCGATGCGATCGGACATACCGAGGATCTCGGGCAATTCCGAACTGATCAGCACGACGCCGATGCCCTGCGCGGCGAGCTGATCCATCAGCGTGTAGATCGCGTATTTCGCGCCGACATCGATGCCGCGCGTGGGCTCGTCGAAAAACAGAATCTTCGATTCGCGAAACAGCCATTTGCCGATGACAACCTTCTGCTGATTGCCGCCGGACAGGTTGCGCGTGAGTTGATGGACCGTCGGCGTGCGGATTCCGAGCGTTTCAACGTAACGCTGTGCGATGCTCGCTTCTTCGGCGAAGCGGATGAAGCCGGCGCGACCCGACACCGCCTCGATATTGGCCAGCGTGATGTTGGTCGCGACCGGCATCTTCAGCGCGAGGCCGTCGCTCTTGCGGTCTTCCGACAGATACGCGATGCCGTGGCGAATCGCGTCGATAGGCGAGCGGATCGAGACGCGCTCGCTCCCGATATGAATCTCGCCTCCGTCCGGCTGGTCAGCGCCGAAAATCGCCCGTGCCACTTCGGTCCGCCCTGCGCCCATCAAACCGGCGAAGCCCAGAATCTCGCCTCGCCTCAGTTCGAACGAAACCGGCCCAAATGCCGGTGCGCGCGACAGATTGTCGACACGCAGCAGCACCTCCTGCGTCACGACCGAGCGGCGCGGCGGGTACGCATCATTCAGCGCCCGGCCGACCATCCGCGCAACGATCTCATCCATGCTGGTCGCCGCGAAATCGTCCGTTGAAATGTGGTGTCCGTCGCGCAGCACCGTCACGCGGTCGACGATCTGCTTCATTTCGTCGAGACGATGAGAGATGTAGACAATGCCGACCCCGTTCTCGCGCAACTCCTTGATGATCCGGAACAGGTGCATGGTTTCGGATTCGGTGAGCGACGAAGTGGGTTCGTCCATGATCAGCACCTGGGCGTCGAGCGAGAGAGCCTTGGCGATTTCGACCATCTGTTGTTGGGCGATCGACAGCGTCCCCACCAGCCTGGTGGGCGGCAACGACAATCCAATGCGGGCGAGCGCGCGCTGGGCGTTCCCATTCAGTCGTGCGCGATCGATGAACGGTCCGCGTTTGGGCTCGCGTGCCAGGTAGATGTTTTCCGCAATCGAGAGGTGGGGCACCAGATTCAGTTCCTGGTGAATGATCGCAATGCCTGCTTCCTGTGCCTCGAGTGAGGATGCGAACCGCCTTTCCATCCCGCGAAAAACGATCGTGCCGGCATCGGGCTGGTATTGGCCGCTGACGATTTTCATCAGGGTCGACTTGCCGGCGCCGTTTTCGCCGCAAATCGCGTGCACTTCGCCGCGGCGCAATTCGAAGTGCACGTCCTCCAGTGCAACGACACCCGGAAACCGCTTGCCCAGCCCGCTCAATTTCAGTAGCTCCGGGGGTTCCTTCGGAGCGAAGCCGTTCACGGCGCGCGGTGCAAGGTCGGCGCTCAGATCTGTCACGCGTGTCTCCTTCTTTGATCTACGGCGCTATTGTGTTGGTCAGGCCAATCTGAGGCAGATTAGAAAATAAATCGCGCAGTTGGTCAAGCCAATTTGTATCCTGTCGATATTGGCCTTACCAGGTACAAACCCGTATCGTTCCTGCCGAATGTGCGCAAAGCCTTGCCGGGCTTGCGTGGTAGACTTGATCGCCGGTCGAGGGACGACCGGGCCATTTTTTTCTTCCGGCAGCAAAATGAAACAGACTGAGCCAAAGCGGCTTTACCAATTGGTCGCCGACCAGATTCGCGGCCTCATCCACGGAGGCGATTTCCCTCCGGGTTCGAGACTGCCGGCCGAGCGCGAGTTGTCGCAGCAACTGGGTGTTTCGCGCCCATCTCTGCGCGAGGCGTTGATCGCCCTGGAAATCGGCGGCAGCGTCGAGACCCGTATGGGTTCGGGCGTCTATGTGCGCGAAACCGCAAACGAAAGTGAAGGGTCGCTGGCTGTGCTAGGCGAAAGTCCGACGGAAATCATGCAGGCGCGGGCCGTGATCGAAGGCAGCCTCGTCGTGCTCGCCAGCACGCGGCTCACAGCCGGCTTTCTGGACCGGTTGCGGCGCAGCGTGGAGGCGATGCATCGCCTCGCCTCCGCCGGCAAATCTCCTCTGGAACCGGACCGGCAGTTCCACCTGATCATCGCGGAAGCGGCCGGCAATACGGTGTTGAGCCGGTATGTGGCCGATCTGTTTGACGCGAGGCGTGATCCGATCGGGGCGAGGATTAGCGAACTCGCTGAAAATACGGCCACATGGATGGCTGCGGTTGAGGAGCACGAAAAAGTCCTGCATGCGCTGGAAGCAGGTGACCCTATTGCTGCAGAAGCGGCGATGCGATCGCATCTGAAATCTTCTGAAGTGCGCTGGGTCGGGAGTGACATCAGGAAGGTCGCACCCACCGATGCGGACGGTAAAGTTACCCGCGTGCGACTGGGTTGAGTTGCGAAACGAACCACTTTGAGCGGACATGTCGCGAGAAGGGTCGCCACGCATCGTCAATTGCACCGATGACCGGTGGCGCCCATGCCACCGGGCAGTCCCCGGCGCACCCGGCGGGGAGCGGCGTAACGCCCGGACGCTCACGAGGCTCTTAGCGAGTCTCGCGGTGGCGCGTCATCGTGATCCACGTGGGCCGCCGGACCTTCAATGCTTCAGGCAAGTGTCGGCGTTCTTCCACGTGCAGACGTCGAGTCCTGTGTGGATGACCGGAGGCACCGACTTGCCTTGCGCGAGGTCACGCATGACCATCGCGGCCCGGTAGCCCATTTCTTCGGGCCGCTGGCCGACGAGCACATTCACCTTACGTTCCTTGAGCGCCTGCAATTCGGGCCCGAGCGTATCCGCCGAGACGATCACGAACTTGCCGTTCTTGATCTTGTCCATGATCGGCGCGACGACCTGCGAAAAGGCCTGCGGCGCAAAGAGCGGCCAGCCGCCCGCCAGCAGAAAGGCGTCAAGACCCGTGGGGTTGGCGGTCAGCGTGTCCTGCATCATCTGGTTCGCCTTGGCGGCGTCGTCGTTCACGTAGAGCGGGCAGCCACTGATCTCATGCCAGCCGTTCTCGCCAGCGAGCTTCGAGATGCCCTTCTTCCCGGAGAGCACGTCGCGCGCGCCCTGGGCCCGCTGGTTGATGTTCTCCGCCGCCGGATTGCCCATCACGAGGCAGACATTGCCGCCCTTCGGCATCAGCATCTTCAACTGCTCGCCGAGCTTGGCGCCCAGCTCGTAGTTGTCGGTGCCGACGTAGGCCTTGCGCAGCGAGGCATCCTTCGGCAACAGATCGGCATCCGCGGTGATGACGGGGATCGATCCGCCGCGGCGGCGCAACACCTCCCCCACGGCCGGCGCGTTCGCAGGCGAGATTGCCATGCTCGCGACGCCCTTGGTCAGCAGATCGTCGATGATCTGCACCTGCGCGCTCTCGTCCGCAGCGGTCGCGGGGCCGGTGTAGTAACAGTTGTAGCCTTGCTTGTTGAGTTCCTTGTTCGCCCGTTCGCATCCCTGATGCATGAGGTCGAAGTACGGGTTGTCGAGACCCTTGACCACCAGCGCGAGGGTTTTGTCCGCCGCGAAGCCTGGAGACGCCAGCATTGCGAGTCCTCCAGCCACAGCAAGACACATCCATAGATTCTTCATGGTTTCCTCCTGTTCGGCGCCGGCTCTACGGTGCCCATGTCTGCCCACCCAGTTTCACAACGTTTCCCACGGCAGGCCCGGAATCGGGCTTCGGCCTTTGAGCGGAATCTTGCGGTCTTGTGAAACCGTGCGTCCGCCAGTTCCGCGTCTGATCCGGCCGCGCCCGCCTCCTGCGGCACCCGCCGCGATGCGGCCGGTGCATCCGAAGACATTTCAATCTCCTTGCCGCTCGCCGCCGAGCCGGTTAAAGAGCACCGCGACAATGATAAAGGTGCCGACCACCGTGCCCTGCCAGAACGCGTCGACGCCGAGCAGGATCAGGCTGTTGCGGATGACTTCGATGAGCGCCGCGCCGACGACAGTTCCGAAGGCGCTGCCGACCCCGCCGGCCAGATTGGTTCCGCCGACCACGGTGGCAGCGATCACGCGCAATTCATCGCCGGTGCCGAGGCCTGTCGTCACCGCGCCTAGCCAGCCGACTTCGAGAATCGCCGCGACGCCCGCCATGAGGCCACAAAGCATATAGACGGAGCAGACGATGCGGCGCACCGGCACTCCAGTCAGATTCGCCGCATGGCGGTTGCCGCCGATCGCGAAGACGTAGCGGCCCCAGCGCGTCCAGCCGAACGCGAACCAGAACAGCAGCGCAAGCAGGATCAGGAACCACACCGGGTTGGCGACACCGAGCGTCGCGCCGCCGCCGAGCGCAAGGAGCTTGCTGCCATCGGGACCGAAATCGAAAATGGTCCGGCTGCGGGAAATCACGAGCGCGAGGCTGCGGCCGACGCTCAGCATGGCGAGCGTCACGACGAAAGGCTGCATGCC
The DNA here is from genome assembly GCF_014201005.1 of Paraburkholderia lebeckiae. Lineage (NCBI taxonomy): Bacteria > Pseudomonadati > Pseudomonadota > Betaproteobacteria > Burkholderiales > Burkholderiaceae > Paraburkholderia > Paraburkholderia lebeckiae. Next base: position 268,364 of record NZ_JACHDK010000007.1, read on the forward strand.
GAGATACGCGATGAGCACGCCGTTGACGAGACCGACGAGCCCGGCGGTCAGGAGCCCCATGCCGATGCCGGCCCAGATCGGGTAGCCCGCGTTCATGACGACCGAGAGCACGATGCCGCTGATGCCGATCGTCGAGCCGACCGAAATGTCGATGCCGCCCGTGACGATTACCGCCATCATGCCGAGCGCGACGATGGCGACGAACGCAAAGTTTCGCGTGACATTGAAAAGGTTCTCGGAGGTCGCGAAGGTCGAGGTCGCAAAAGAAAGGACGAGGCAGGCGACGGTCGTTGCCAGCACGACCCAGAACACCTGGCTTGCAAGCAGTCCCGACCAGCGGGTATGCGTCCTCGCGGACTGTGGATCATCGAGCAATGTTGGCATTGGAGGGGGCCTTCGCGGTGCGTCGTTCAACATTGGGTCTCCCGTGCGAGGCAGGTTCAGGCGGCGGCGATGGCTCCGGTGATGAGACCGGTCACTTCTTCCGGGGAGGACTCTTCAGTCTTCTTGTCCGCGACCTTGCGCCCGCGCCGCATGACGACCACGCGGTGGGCGACGGCGAATACGTCAGGCATGCGGTGGCTGATGAGGATGACCGCAATACCGTGTTCGGACAGGCGTTTGATGAGATCGAGCACCTCGGCGACCTGCCGGACACTGATCGAGGCGGTCGGCTCGTCCATGAGGACGAGCCGCGCTTCCGAGAGGCGCGTGCGGGCGATGGCCACGGCTTGCCGCTGCCCCCCGGACATTTGCCGGACGAGGTCGCGCGGGCGCGTCTCGGACTTCAGTGCCTTGAACAGTTCACCGGCGCGCCGATACATGGTCGCGTGATCGAGCACGCGGATTGGCCCGAACCCGACCCGCAGTTCGCGGCCAAGAAAGACATTGGCGGCCGCTGTCAGGTTGTCGCAAAGCGCGAGATCCTGATAGACGACCTCGATGCCGCGAGCGCGCGCGTCGACCGGCTTGTTGAAATGCACGGGCCTTCCATCGATGAGGATTTCGCCGTGCGAAGGCGGAAAGTTGCCGGCGACGACCTTCACCAACGTCGATTTCCCAGCCCCGTTGTCGCCCATGAGCCCGACCACCTGACCTGGTTCCAGACTGAGCGTTACGTCGATCAGGGCCTGAATGGCGCCGAAATGTCTGGAAACGCCTCTGAGCTCAAGAAGACTCATGGACTGTCGCGCTCGCTGGGGTGGAGGCGCCCATTGCATTGGCCGGGCGGCCAGTAGACATGCGAAGCAAGTAGATGTTTTTTAGTGCACGATGCGGCTTTTAGCAAGGCTCTTTATGACGGGGTGCATTGCGCCGTCTGCCCGTTGGAAAGACGACTCAATCGCGCGACGATGTTGTTCGAGGCAGAAAAAGGCAAATACAATGCGATTCATGGCGGCTCGGTTCTTTATGTTTGTACGACGCCCGAGAAACATCGCACGATATCAGAGCGTCCCCGGCGGTCCTGCTAACCCTGATGTCTCGCGCTGCGCGCGGTAGTCGAGAAATCCTCGTCCAGGCTGGTTACGCCACAACCTCTTCCATTACCGCTCATTCTGCGCGCGACGTGACACTCGATGATCTTGCCGGAGTGCAAAACAGATGTTCCCACCTTGGTTCATGCGCTCCGTATTCGCGGGATCCAACGTGCAGTTGACCGGACGCGATAGACGATCCGGCCGAATGGCATGCTATGCATGCATAACCGGCCCGGTGCAGTTGCACGCGGTCCAGGCAAACGCCGTCTGGATCAAGGTCCCTCGCGTCCACAACTTCTTCGCAGTTGTCCCGCGGGATCAATCCGAGCGAACACGCATGCGCCCCCCCAGAAGCCAGTTGCCGCCCGACGGTACTTCGAGAAGGCCATCGATCAGAATGGCGCGCCCGAAACCGTAACCATCGACAAGAGTGGTGCTGCCGAGACGTCGCTGTCAGGTTGAGAAGGCGCGCGGGAAAGATGTCTGGATGAACAAAGCAAAATCCCTGTTTCACACGCATGAAAGGATTCCGCATCCCGCAGCGCACGCAGGCGTTGCGTTCGGACCGATCCGTCAGAAGCATCGTGCCATTACAACGAACTTGAGGCGCGATTCGCCGCCTGGCAGCGGTGGACAATTGTCGAAGCCGCCAACCGTAAACATTAATGAGGACGCCATAGGTTACCGGCAGAACTCACGCGGTCCACGTCAAGTCGACAACGCCGAAAGGCCCGTTGATCGCACGACTGCGACGCAACACTCATGTAACAACGCCATCCCACTGCATGCATGACGGCACCGCTGAGCGCGTCACGGTCCGCTGCAGAAAATGGCCGTTAGCAAGAGGGGGACAACTTGATGAATGACAGCGCCGCTGCCGGTCTGGCGCGCGTGCGCTTCTACTGTCAAGATGACGAAGACTCGGCGCACGGGCCTCCTCCCGGACACCGAGACCAATCGGGTTCCTCACCATTCGCCAATGCCGACTCCAACGCATGAACAAAACGCTGAAACGCATCCAGGGTTCCATGGACGCTTCGGTAGTCGGTGCAACCGATCCTGCCATCAAGTACGACCAGCATTCCGGCATTCCCCGCCAGTTCCAGGATGTTCATTGCGTTCTCCTCAGATCGCCCGACTATCGACCCGTCGCTCACGCCGCAAGCCGGTAAGCGCGCATCGCGGACCTCCCGGCATCCAGCAAGACCGTCTCGATGAGCTCCTGGGAACATAGGGAAGTGCCCAGCCCGGAACGGGACGATAAACATGCAGTTCCATGCGTGATAAGCGCAGTGCGCGTTGAATACCTGCTCATTGGACAGGTCCCAAGCTCACCATGCGACAGCCAGGACCCTCACAACGCCCACCGCGCGCCCACTACTCCAACACCTCCCGCACGCCGTTTCATCGCAGTCCCCTCCGAGGCAGGATCTCCTTGGCGCTCGCCATCTGCACAGTATGGCGAGCACCAGGCAGCATTTAAGGCCGGACGATTCCAGACATCGGTAACGCGAAACCGCGGCTTGTACTAAAAATGCGACCCCGGCCGTGTTATCACACGGCCGACCAGGCGGACCAGATTTCCCGTGCTGACGTGCCAGGTCTGTCTATCCAGTTCATTGGTAGGCATGCATCACTGGCCGTCTGGACGCGGGCGGGAACACGCGCCACGATCCGTCATCGTGCCGGAAGAAGAAAATGGCCAGCGAGCCGGTCGTTCGCAACGACTCCACGCGCACGCAGCGTCTCTGGCTCGAGTTTGCACGACCGTATCGCTTCAGGCGGACCGGCATAGCCGGCGTGGGCGCCAGCCATTTGTCAATCAACCATCGCAAGGACTTCTGATCGGTGTTCATCTGCTGCTCCTTCAACCCCATGGCCGTTGATCGGCCGCGCCCCTTGCCGTGCGCCGTCACGCCGCCACGTCCTCGAGGAATTCGGTGTGCAAGTCGGCCGCGGATTCGTCGCCGGCGCGCGCTTCGTGCGGATAGATCAGGTCGCGAACTTGCCTCGACGCATTCAGCAACAGACCCGCTGAAATAGGTCTTATGACCAAATACTAGTGGTCGATAGACCAATGATCAAGACCAGTAAGGAGGGTAGAAGTACCAATAAGTACGAGGATTTAGCGACCACTCCGTGGGTCAGACCGAAGCAGTTGATCGTTAAGCCCGTGATTGGGAGTATGTTAAAAACTGTGTTTAATTGGTTTCTTGACCTACCATACATACGTCGGATGACAAGAAGGGATGGCTGCTTCGGTTGCCCGGCGGCGCGGAGACACTGACTGAGGAATCACCTCTTGAGCCAGGCGCGAGCCGAGTCGGGCGCACCATTTCGGCGGCCGGAAGGAACTGTCCTGCGGAGATAACCCGTCACTGAGGAGTTGGGCGCAGATGAAAGAAATGACGATCACATCGGCGGAAATGCTAGGCTCGAGCGCGCCAGCCGAGCCCAGGCGGCGAGGCAACAGAACAACGCGCGTGCCGGAGATCCTCCAGGTCGCGATCAGCGTTTTCGCTACCGAAGGTAACGCAGGGTTCACCCAACGCCGTGTGGCGAGCGATGCGGGTATTCGCCTGAGCACCTTGCAGCACTATTTCGGTACCCGGGAAGACCTGTTGCGAGCCACGTTGAGAGCGATGGCCAACCGCTACCTTGAGCTTTATCGAACGCTCGCCAGGGATAAGCTTCGATCGCCGGAAGCCCGCCTCGATGCGATCATCGACGAGGCGTTTGCTGCACTGACGCGGCCTGGCACCAGCACGAGCGCCTTCGCCCTCGAATCGTGGAGTTTGGCCGAGCATGAGGATTTTGCGCGCGATTTGACGGCGGAAATCACGGGAGAATTCCAGGAAATCTTTGCGAGTCTTGTTGCGAAGATAAACCCGGCGCTGACGTCTGGGGAATGCGCGCTCCGAGGTGCTTTGCTCGTCTCGCACTTGCAAGGCCTGGTCGTTTTTATCCGTCGAGCCGGAGATAACGCGCCTGATCTGGACGCATTTCGGACCGCCGCAAAAGTCGTTTGGAAAGCGCTGAGTAAAGCGCCTCAATAAGCGCGCTCAACTTCGACTGTTCGAAACACCTGCTCAAGTCGTCGGACCGGCGAACGTCGCCGGTCAGGCAAGAAACCAACGAAAGCGCAGCGTCGCGAACAAAAGCCGCAGTACCTCAGCGTTCGACGGGATGCGGCTCCTTCAGCTTGTTCGCGACACGCACCGCGTCGTAGTAGGCAGCGTTCGGCGGCCGCTTCAGGTATTGCCCTGCGCCACGCTGCGCGCGCAGATCACCGTCCGCCCACGCATGCGCGCCGCGCGTGAACGTGTGCATCGCGACGCCCTGCACCTTCATCCCTTCAAAGACGTTGAAGTCGACCTTCTGATGATGCGTTTTCACCGAGATCGTCTTCGTCGCAGCCGGATCCCAAACGACGAGATCCGCGTCCGCGCCCACCTGCACGGCCCCTTTGCGCGGATACAGATTGAAGATCTGCGCGGCATTCGTCGACGTGATGCGCACGAACTCATTCGGCGTGATGCGTCCGCGATTCACCCCCTCGTGCCATAGCACCGACATCCGGTCTTCGACGCCGCCGCAGCCGTTCGGGATCTTCGTGAAGTCCTCGCGTCCCATCGCCTTTTGCGATGCGCAGAACACGCAGTGGTCGGTGGCTGTCGTATGCAACTGACCTGATTGCAGGCCGCGCCACAGCGCCTCGCGATGCTCGCTCGTGCGAAACGGCGGGCTCATCACATGCGCGGCAGCGCGCGTCCAGTCAGGGTCGCGATACACAGACTCATCGATCACCAGATGCCCCGGCAGCACTTCGCCGAACACGCGCTGCCCTTCATTGCGCGCGCGCGAAATCGCTTCGACGGCTTCTTTTGCCGAAACGTGCACGATGTACACGGGCACACCGAGTACCTGCGCAATGCGAATCGCGCGATTGGCCGCCTCGCCTTCCACTTCGGGCGGACGCGACAGCGGATGCGCTTCCGGCCCCTTGAAACCCTTCGCCAATAGCTGCTTTTGCAACTGGAACACGAGCTCGCCATTCTCCGCATGCACCGTTGGCAGCGCCCCGAGCTCGAGCGATCGCGAGAAGCTGTTCACGAGTACTTCGTCATCGGCCATGATCGCGTTCTTGTAGGCCATGAAGTGCTTGAAGCTCGATACGCCATGTTCGTGCACGAGCGTGCCCATGTCGCGATAGACCGAGTCGTCCCACCACGTCACGGCCACATGAAAGCCGTAATCCGACGATGCCTTTTCCGCCCAGCCACGCCATTGCCTGAACGCATCCATCAGCGGCTGCTTCGGGCTCGGGATCACAAAGTCGATAATGCTCGTCGTGCCACCCGACAGGCCCGCGGCCGTGCCCGTATAGAAGTCGTCGCTAGCCGTTGTGCCCATGAACGGCAGCTCCATGTGCGTGTGCGGATCGATGCCGCCAGGCATTACGTACTGGTCGTGCGCATCGACGACCTGCGCGCCCTCGGGCGGCTCGATCGTGCGATCGATCTGCAGGATCGTGCCGCCGTCCCGCGGGTCCGCGATCAACACATCGGCTCTGTGCGTGCGGTCGGAATCGATCACCGTGCCGCCGCGAATCAGGGTTGTCATCTGTTGCCTCCTCCTTCAGATCACGAATTTCACGCGTTCGCCATGCTCGCGCCCTGACTGCGGCGCAGCTTCATCCATGTGCCGTAGACGATCGATGCAAGCGCCAGTCCCACGAACCATGCATACGTGTAGAGCGTATTGAGAAACCCTGGCACGTTCGGAAACGATGCGGGGAACGCCGTGTGCAAAAAGCCCGGCAAATTAGGCAGCACGCCGATCACTAGCGCGACAACGGCAGCCATGTTCCAGCCGCCCGAATAGCTGTACTCGCCGTTCTCGTCGAACAGTTCGCGCGGGTCGAGCCGCGTGCCGCGAATGAAGAAGTAGTCGACCATCAGGATGCCGGCGACAGGACCAAGCAGCGCCGAATAGCCGACGAGCCAGGTAAAGATGTAGCCCTGAGTGGTCGCGAGAATCTTCCACGGCATCATCACGATCGCGATGCTCGCCGTCATGAAGCCGCCCGTGCGATACGAAATGCCCTTCGGCCACAGACTCGAAAAGTCGTATGCAGGGCCGACGAGATTCGCGGCGAGATTGCAGCACATCGTGTCGAGCGTGAGGATGATGAGCGCGACGCCGACGCCGATACCCGTCATGCGGCTCGCCAGATCGATCGGGTCCCAGATCGCCTTGCCATAGATCACGACGGTGGCCGACGTAACGACGACCGAGATCACCGAAAGCAGCGCCATCGGTACAGGCAATCCGATCGTCTGGCCGACCATCTGATCGCGCTGCGTCTTCGCAAAGCGCGTGAAATCAGGGATATTCAGCGCGAGCGTTGCCCAGAAGCCGACCATCGCGGTCAGGCTTGGCCAGAACGTCACCCAGAAAAGCCCTTCCTTCTTGCCGCCCGGTACAAACTGCGAGGGCGCTGACAGCATCGAGCCGAAGCCGCCCGCTTTCGACGTCGCCCACCACACCAGCGCAATGCACATCACGACCTTGATCGGCGCGGACCAGCTTTCGAGCCGGCGAATCGAATCGGTGCCATGCACGATGAAGTAGATCTGCAACGCCCAGAACGCGAGGAAGCACGCGAGCTGTCCGACCGAGATATCGAGGAACGGCAGCGCCGCGCCATGCAGCGCATTACCCGTGAGGATATTGAGCAGCGTATAGATCGCGCTGCCGCCGAGCCACGTCTGGATGCCATACCAGCCGCACGCGACGATCGCGCGTAGCATCGCGGGCAGCTTCGCGCCCTGCGTGCCGAACGACGAGCGCACGAGCACCGCGTACGGAATGCCGTGCCTGGCGCCCGCGTGTCCGATCAGAAGCATCGGCGCCAGCACGATCACATTGCCGAGCAACACGGTCAACACCGCCTGCCACGGCGACATGCCCGCCTCCGTCAAGCCCGCCGCGAGCATGTACGACGCGATGTTCATCACCATGCCAACCCACAGCGCGGCGAAGTGATACCACCTCCATGTGCGCTGCGCCGGGCCCGTGGGCGCGAGGTCGTCGTTATAAAGACTGCCGCCGTGCGCGCCGGTCGCATCGGACGCGCCGGCGGATTGCGCTGTCTGCTTCATCGATGGATCTCCACTTGGTCGTTCGTTGACTGTGGGTGCTGCCGCTTTTTCAGGCTGCCTTGGCCGCTTGCTGTGCATCAGCCGTTTTTGGTGCGTCTGCGACGACATGCACCGGATTGTTCGGATGCGTGGTCCAGTTCGCGTACTCGCCGCTATCGACACGCTCCATCGTGATGCATTGCTCGACCGGACACACATGCATGCAAAGATTGCACCCGACGCAGTCCGCATCGATCACTTCGAAATGGCGCTTGCCCTCTTTCTCGCGCGTGATCGCCTGGTGCGACGTGTCCTCGCAGGCGATATGACAGAGGCCACACTGGATGCACTTGTCCTGATCGATGCGCGCCTTGATGTCGTACTTGAGGTTCAGATACTTCCACTCGGTGACGTTCGGCACGGCGCGGCCGCGAATATCGTCGAGCGTCGCGTAGCCTTTTTCGTCCATCCAGTTCGACAGACCGTCCGCGAGATCGGACACGATGCGAAAGCCGCAGTGCATCGCTGCCGTGCACACCTGCACACTACCGGCGCCCAGCACCATGAACTCGGCCGCATCGCGCCACGACGAAATGCCGCCTATGCCCGATATCGGGAGATTCGGCGTTTGCGGATCGCGTGCGATTTCAGCGACCATGTTCAGCGCAATCGGCTTGACGGCGGGGCCGCAATAGCCGCCGTGCGTGCCCTTTCCGTCGACGGTCGGCATCGGCGCCATCTGGTCGAGGTCGACCGCGACGATCGAGTTGATCGTATTGATCAGCGACACACCGTCCGCGCCGCCCTTGTAGGCGGCACGCGAGCCGATGCGGATGTCGCTGATGTTCGGCGTGAGCTTCACCAGACACGGCAGCTTCGTGCATTCCTTCACCCAGCGGGTAACCATCTCGACATACTCGGGAACCTGGCCGACAGCCGAACCCATGCCGCGCTCGCTCATTCCATGAGGACAACCGAAGTTCAGTTCGACAGCGTCGGCGCCGGTATCCTCGACGAGCGGCAGAATCCATTTCCAGTCGCGCTCATTGCAAGGCACCATCAGCGAGACGATCAACGCGCGCTCGGGCCAATCGCGCTTGACCTGCCTGATTTCGCGCAGATTGACATCGAGCGGACGGTCGGTGATCAGTTCGATGTTGTTAAGACCCGCGATGCGCTGGCCGTTCCATTGCACCGCGCCGTAACGCGAACTGACGTTCACCACATGGGGATCGAGCCCGAGCGTCTTCCACACGACACCGCCCCAGCCCGCTTCGAATGCACGGTTCACGTTATAGGCTTTGTCGGTCGGGGGCGCGGAAGCGAGCCAGAAGGGGTTCGGCGATGTGATGCCGGCAATCGTGCAGCGTAGATCGGCCATGTTCGGCTCCGTGGAGTTCGGTTTTCGTGCGGCGTTGCGTGCGTTGGCGTTTGCTTTCGATATCGCGCTTTCAGGCCGCCTTCACGGAGGCGAGCGCGAAAACCGCATCGATCGATGCCGCCGCGAGCTTGCCGTCCTGTACGGCCTGCACCGTCAGATCAAGGCCGCACGATGCCGTGCAATCGCCGCCTGCCCAAACTTTGTCCAACGACGTACGCATGTCCGCATCGACTGCAATGCGGCTTTGATCGAACGTCAACAGTTCGTGATCGAGTCCGATCGATACCAGCGTCTGACCGATTGCTTTGAGCACCATGTCGGCCTCCACTGTGAAGCGCTCCGTGCCGCGGCCATTTGCAGCGCGTTCGAATTCGACGCCTGTCACGGATCCATCGCTGCCGATCAATCGCACCGGCTTTGCATGGGTGACGAGCGTCACGCCTTGCTTCTGCGCGAACTCGCGCTCAGCCCATGTCGCGCTCATCGATTCGACGCCGCGCCGGTACACCATGGTCACGCTCGTGGCGCCAAGCTTGCGGCTTTGCACGGCTGCATCGACAGCCGTATTGCCGCCGCCGATCACAATCACGCGGCGCCCCACGGGCACGGTCGACAGGTCTCTCGCCTGACGCACCTGCGCGATGAAATCGATAGCGTTCATGACGCCGTCCAGCGACTCGCCTTCGAGTTCCAGGACGCGCGCACCAGCGAGTCCGACCGCAAGAAACACTGCATCGTGTTGCTGCCTCAACGTATCGAGCGTGATATCGCGGCCGAGTGCGACGCCAGTCTTCAACTCGATTCCGCCTACCGACAACAGCCATTGCACTTCCCGTTGCGCGAAGTCGTCGACGGTCTTGTATGCTGCGATCCCGTATTCGTTGAGGCCGCCGCCTTTATCGCGGGCGTCGTAGATCGTCACGCGATGACCCGCCACCGCCAGACGATGCGCGCACGCAAGCCCCGCCGGCCCCGCGCCGACGACGGCCACGTGACGCCCGCTATCCGTTGAGCGTTCGAACTGCACAGCCTCGCGCCCCATCGCCCAGTCCGTCGCATGCCGTTGCAACGCGCCGATCGCCACGGGCTGCGCGTCCTGATGATTGCGCACGCAGGCGCCTTCGCAAAGGATCTCCGTCGGGCACACACGCGAGCACATGCCGCCCAATGGATTCGCGGAGAGAATATCGGTGGCGGCGCCCTTCAGGTTTCCATTGCCGATCTTGCGGATAAAGCCTGGAATGTCGATCTGCGTCGGACAGGCCTGCACACATGGCGCGTCGTAGCAGTAGTGACAGCGGCTCGCAGCCGCCGCGGCGGCCGTCGGGTCAAGCAGCGGCGCAATATCATCGAACTCGCACGAAAGCTGTTCGGACGACAGACGGTGCGCCGCGATGTCGCCGGTTTGCTTGATGGCCATACACGTTCCTTCATCAAAATGAGGACGTAGCGGTGCCTGCCGGCTTTGCGCGAGCGAAGCCGGGACGGCGTGTTTCAAGGGTGAAGCGTTGCAACGCTACAGCATCATCGCGCGCCTAAGAGTCGCTCTCGCAAGCGCGCTCCAGCATCGCGTGCAGCAATACGTTCGCGCCCGCCTCGATCCATTCGGGCGTCGCGTCTTCGACTTCGTTGTGACTGATCCCATCGACACAGGGCACGAACACCATCGATGTCGGCGCAACTTGCGCGAGATAGCACGCGTCATGGCCCGCGCCCGACACCATGTCGCGATGTGAATAACCGAAGCGTTCGGCGGCGACGCGCACGGACTTCACACATGCCGCGTCGAACTTGACGGGCTCGTAGTAGAAGATCTGATCGAGCTGTGTTTCGAGGCCGATGCCGCCCGCAATCTTCGAAACCCCCTCGCGCAACGCGGCATCCATCTTCGCGAGCACGGCGTCGTCCGGATGACGGAAATCGACCGTGAAGAACACGCGGCCCGGAATCACGTTGCGCGAGTTCGGGTGGACCTGCATCATGCCGACCGTCGCGCATGCAAGCGGCGCGTGCTCCAGGCCGATACGGTTCACGAGATCGACGACACGCGCCGCGCCCAGCAATGCGTCCTTGCGGCGCGGCATCGGCGTCGGGCCCGCATGCGCTTCCTGGCCCGTCAGCGTGATTTCGTACCAGCGCTGACCTTGCGCATCGGTGACGACACCGATCGTCTTGTGCTCGGCTTCGAGTATCGGACCCTGCTCGATATGCAATTCGAACGCCGCGTGCAGCGGATGGCCGCCGCACGGCACGTCGCCCGCATAGCCGATACGTTTCAGCTCTTCGCCGATCGTCTTGCCGTCGACGTCCTTGCGCGAGAGCCCATAGTCGAGCGTAAAGACACCGGCGAACACGCCCGATGCCACCATCGCGGGCGCAAAGCGCGAACCTTCTTCGTTGGTCCAGATCACGACTTCGATCGGATGCTCGGTTTCGATGTTGCGGTCGTTGAGGCTGCGAATCACTTCGAGCCCGCCGAGCACGCCGTAGATGCCGTCGAAGCGGCCGCCCGTCGGTTGCGAGTCGGCATGCAAGCCCGTCAGCACAGGCAGCGCATTCGGGTTCGAGCCCGCGCGCCGCATGAACACATTGCCCATCTGATCGACGCTCACCGTGCAGCGCGCCTCCTTCGCCCAACTGACGATGAGGTCACGCCCTTCCTTGTCGAGATCGGTGAGCGCGAGACGGCAGACGCCGCCCTTCTTCGTCGCGCCGATCTTTGCCATCGTCATGAGGCTATCCCACAACCGTTTGCCGTTGACCGCGATCGACGTATCGAGTCCCTGTTTCAACCCTTCGGATACCGCATTCATTCGTCTTGCTCCTCTCGATCAACACGCTTGCAGTTCAACCGCGAGACGCCTTGCATTGCCTCGCGACGAAGTGAAACTGGTGCATCGGCTACACAATCGGGATTCGCTTTGGGGCATCGATGCACCCGCGGCGTGCGTTGCGCAAATGCCTGCAACGTCGGATCACAGTCTTGGTAAACCCTGACCATGAAGCCTGCTGCGAATCCTGTCCGGTTGGACAGGTTGTAGCCGATTAAAATCATCAAATCAACGTCTTTTGTGCGAACCGAAACAGTTCCCGATGAGAGCGAGAAGCATGCCATAGCGATGCAGCATGTCTTTTTGTTCGCATGACAAGGCGGCACGAACGGCTATGTCGACGCTGACGCAAGCGGCTAGAATAAAGCGCGACGCGGCACCGAGGCCCACGATGAAACACGACGACACAATGTTGAGCGAAGCGGATAACGACGATTCAGCACCACCTTTGCGGCGACGCAAGGCCCAGATTCGCGAGAGCAACGAAGCGCACCTTCTGGCGTGCGCGGAGGCCGTGTTTGCGGAGCGCGGCTTCGATGGCGCGAGCACGGCGATGATCGCCGAACGCGCGGGCTTACCGAAAGCCAATGTCCATTACTACTTCCCGACGAAGCTCGCGCTCTATCGTCGCGTGCTCGAAGACCTGTTCGAAGACTGGCATCGCGCGGCAAACACGTTCGAAGGGAGCGACGACCCTGTCGAAGCGATCGGCGGCTATGTGCGCGCGAAGATGGAGTTGTCCCGACGGCGGCCGCTTGGATCGAAGGTATGGGCAAACGAAATCATTCATGGCGCCGAACACATGCAGGACATCCTCGCGCAACGCGTGAAGCCGTGGCTCGACACGCGCGTGACCGTCATCGACGACTGGGTTGCGCGCGGCCTGCTCGCGAACGTGGATGCGCAAACGCTGATGTATATGATCTGGGCCACGACGCAGCACTACGCGGATTCCGATGCGCAGATACGCGCGCTCAGCGGCAAGCGTGCACTATCGCAAAAAGCCTTCCATGCAGCCACCGAACACGTCGTGCAACTCGTGATTCGCGCGTGCGGAGCGCGGTCTGCATCTGCGAAGACCTAGCAAGCCGTTGGGCCTGCTGTACGCCCCGCTCGCTCATCCGAATCGTCCACCGACGCTCGACAATCAGGTTCCGTCGCCTGCCGGGCTACCGGCCTTTTCGACTGCTGATATTCGGTCAACTGCATATCGGGAAACCTCTGCGCAACGGTGGCCAAAGCCCGCGTGGTCGAACTGATCTAATACGCGCGATATTGGGGTAATCGTCTCGAGCCCTTGCCCGCTGCTTCAACCGCCCGCGAGGCGCCGCATTGCGCGTCGGCGGCAGTACCTCGGCGAGCAGTTCGTCGTGTAAGCCGCGCAAGACGTCGACGAACGCCGACGCAAGCCGCTCGCGCGGCCTATGCGGCGGGAACAGCAAATAAGTCTGAAAGCGCGTGGCCGGCACGAACGGACGAATCGCGATATCCGGCCCCGCATAGTCGCGCGCGACGATCGGATGCGCGAGCGTCACGCAGAGCTGCTGGACGTTGTGGTGGCGTCGTGTCTTCGGTTCGCTCGCCAGATTTCGGGCAAGGCAGGACGGCCGGGTAGCTGCATCGTCGTGCTCGAAAACAAACCATTCGATTCGAACCGGGGGATTCTCTCTTGCGATTCAGTCTACAGCTTCGATGCGTACAGGCACCGCGCTCATTACCGGCATGGCGTTGATCGGATCAAGGCCAACCGTAGTGCTGAGCAACTGGCTTGGATTGGCGCCGGCGTAGGGTTCGGGCTCCTCGTCGGGCATCGGCCCCCAGCCGTGCGGAATTGACACGACGCCTCGGCGCAGAGCGGCGTCCGCTTTGACGATAGCTCGAATGCGGCCGTGCGGCGAAACAATGATCACGCACTGGCCTTCGGTCAGTCCTTGAGCAGCCAGGTCATCGGGATGCACGAAGGCCGGATTGAACGGCATGCGCCGGCGGACCGCGGGCAGGTGGTGGTACATGGTGTTCTGCACGTCGCGCACGCGCCGCACCGCCAGGCGATGCGTGAACCCCGCCGGCGCCCCCGCTTCGTTCAGTACGCCCGCGAGTTCGCGCTCGACATCGTCGGGCATCACGTCGAAGCGCGCGGTATTCGCTGGCTCGCCGGGCTGCACGATCATCGGTTCGATCTCGTAGATTTTCCCTTGTGGGTACAGCTTCAGTTCGTCGAATGAGATCGAACCGTGGCGAACCAGGATCGCAAGCAGCTCGTCGATGGTCGGAGCTGCGCGCATATCGAGCGGAACGTCGTCGAATATGATGGTCTTGCCCAGGCGCCGCGCCAGATCCCAGAATACGAACCAGTCGTCCACGACTTCGGATTCCTCCGGCGGCGTCGCCACGGCGGCCGAGTATTGTGCGTAAGGCTGGAACATGATGTAGGACTCGTAGTCGCGCGAATGCAGGTCGGCGCGCTCGAACATCAGCTTCGGTGGAATCACATAGTGCGCGAGCCGCGCAGTGTTAGTCATGAATGGCTCGATGCATACCAGCAGTTGCAGTTGGCGCAGCGCATCGGCGATGCGGCGCTGGTCGGGCACGGCATCGACTGGATTGCCGCCGTCGACCAACAGCGCGCGGATCTGGCCGGCGCCAGGCGTAGTGATTTCCTGGGCCAGCGTGCCGCTCATCTTCTGGCCGAACAGCATGCCATAGCCGCCGACACGGCTCTTCCAGCCGGATTCCCAGGAACGGCGTGGCGGAATCACTCCGGCGCGGCGCTGGTAGCGTGGGGCGACCACGCCGGGATTCGGTACAGGGTCGCCGGGGCGAGCGAAGCGGCCACACACGACGTTGAGGCATTCGACCAGATGCTCGGCCAGATTGGAGTGCGGCGCCATATTGGGCCCGGTTCCCGACGCGGCCGAGCCGCGCTTGCGGCGCAGGCCGCCGGCCTCCCGGACGGGTTCCGCGAAGGCCGCAGCGGCGGCTTCGAGCCCTTCAATGCTTACGCCGGCGCGCTGGGCGACGTATTCGGGCGTGAACGGCTCGACCGCGCGCGCCAGTCGTCGCAGGTCCTTGACGTAGCGCGCGCAGAATTCAGCATCGTGCCAGCCGCGACACAGAATGATGCGCAGCAGGCCAGCCAGGACGGTCGGGTCCTCGCCCGGCAGCACCTGCAGGAAGACATCGGCATGGCGGGCGGTCTCTGTCTCTCGTGGATCGATCACCACCAGCTTCAGGCCGCGTTCCTTCGCTTCGTGGAGTTGCTTGACCGGATTCTGCAATGCAAAGTTGAACGTGGATAGCGACACCAGCGGATTGGTGCCGACGAACAATAGCGCGTCGGCGAGCGCGTACGGATCTTTGCCGGCAGCCCAGCCGCCCAGTCGCTCAAATGCCACCCATTTGGCCGACTGGTCGATGGTCATTGTCGAGAAAAACGAATTCGAACCCAGCGCCGCGAGAAAGGCGGGCAACATATGACTGGCGGCGAGGTTAGAGTAGTTCATGGTGCCGCGAAAGGCTGCGACCGCATCGGCGCCGTGGCGCTCGATCAGTGCCTGGAGTTGCGCCGCGATCTCTGCCAGCATTACATCAAGCGGCATCTGCACGAAACTGCCATCGGGCTGCCGTTTGAGCGGGTGCAGGAGCCGCTCGGCGCTGTTATGCGCCTCATGCAGATACGCGCCCTTGATGCAGGCGTAGCCGCGCGTGAGCGGATTGTCGCGATCGCCGCGCGCAGCAACGACGCGTCCGGCGTCGTCCAGGGTCAAGCGCAGTGAACAGTTGCCGGCGCAGATGCGGCAGGCGGTGACGGCTTCGCGTGGCACGGCGAGCTCCTCCTGTAGTCTGGCCCACGCCTCATAACTACCAACAACTTTCGGCGTAAAGGTTAAAGCCGAGCCGGATACCTGCGAGATGACAGAGCACCCGCCTACGACTAGCGTTAGATCGCCGCCAGACTGCGGCCGTCCATTCGCTATCATAAACGACGTTCACATTTTGGCAAATATCCCGACGACCTGTTGCGAGCGCGGCTGGCCACAAGTCCGGCACGCCGCGCCCCGGCACGGACATCAGGCCTCGCGACGGCCCCACCTTGAAGGTGCAGCCGCAATCGCTCGGTTGCGGATAGCTAATCGCTCAATTCGACCCTTCGTACACGTTCGAGCCTGGGACCCAGCCATTCGACGTCGGTCGAACTGGGCAAAGGACGGGCAACCGCAGTATTTCCATGCATGCGGCGGTGCGTCATCTATTGGCGACGTGACTCTTTCATCACCTGCGGTTTTTGCGAGCAGCCCGGCTGCTGCGCGCCGATCGGCGGAAACAGATTTTCTATGTAGCAGCTGACGAGCACGTAAAGCGTGTCATCAGCGACATGGCTGAACACGTGTGTGGAGCATCCGCCGTTCCGAACTTGATGTGCCACCGAAGGAGGAATGACGCGTTTTGCCGCTGACCTGCAAGGCAAGCCCCGATGTTTTCCGACTATCGCACCCGCCGCGCCAGTTAATTAAGGCACGGACGCGTTTACTTTATTGGGGGTATGGCATCATTTAGGGGGAAACAAAGGGCGTTGGCTTCGCCGTGCGTGAGGAGGATCGCTTAACATCTGGCCGGATTAACCGTTGCCGGTTGCTGGCACGCCGCGAAGCCCCCGTCATGCGTTCACTATCACGTGAGTCGAGGAGCATCGCTATGAGCACCTGCAACGAACCGCATCATGCCCATCATGACCATCAGCACGGTCCGAACTGCGGACACACTGCGATAAGGCATGGCGATCACATTGACTATCTGCATGATGGTCACCTGCACCATCCCCATGGCGATCACGTGGACGAACACCGGGTGGAGGTGAGCGCAAAAAATCCGGATCAATGTACTTCCAACTGCGGCGGTCATGAGCCGGGACATGTCCACGGGCCGGCATGCGGCCACGATGCGGTACCGCATGGCGATCACGTCGACTACCTGGTCAACGGCCACCTGCACCATCCGCACGGCGATCATTGCGACGACCACGGCCCGGTTGAACTCGCCTGAGTGCCCCGCACTAGGCACGCGAAGTACCTCAATGCGATTGAGTATGCCTGGTGCCAGGTTACTGCCTGGGTGGACACACCTTACTGCGTCCACTCAGGGAACGGGTCGGTAAATTTGTGCCACGCGACTTCATCACGGGCCAGTTCGTCCTCGCTTAGCAGGCAGGCATCAAAGGACGCACGCAAGGCTGCCTCGTCCATTCCGGTGCCGATCAGGACCAGTTCCTGTTGACGATCCCCGAAACGCTCATGCCAGCGGCTTCGGATCATCGCCTGTGCTTCGGGCTCCTGCGGCCAGGCGTGGCTGGGCACGGCCGCCCACCAGGTCCCGGCGCGTCCGTGACGCGAGATCGCGCCGGCTTGCGACCATTCGCCGACCGCATGGTTGCGCGAGGCTAGCCAGAAGTACCCCTTCGAGCGCACGACGCCCGGCCATTCGCACTGAATCCACTCGAAGAAACGCTGCGGATGAAACGGACGGCGCGCGCGGTAGACGAAGCTGGTGATGCCATATTCTTCGCTTTCGGGAATGTGTTCGCCGCGCATCTCCTTGAGCCACCCAGGCGCTTGCGCAGCGGCTTCGAAGTCGAACAGGCCGGTATCGAGAACCTGCCCGATCGGCACCTGGCCAAAGCGGCTTTCGACGATCTTCGCGCGGGCGTTCAGCACCCGCAGCACGCCTTTGACCAACTCCAAATCGCTTGCGCTCACAAGGTCCGTCTTGTTCAGCACGATCACGTCGCAGAACTCGATTTGCTCGGTCAGCAGATCGACCACGGTGCGGCGGTCTTCCCCGCCCATCGTTTCGCCGCGATCCGCCAGGAAGTCGTGGGAACCGTAGTCGCGCACAAAGTTATAGGCGTCGACGACCGTCACCATCGTGTCCAGGCGAGAGATATCCGAGAGGCTGTGACCTTGTTCGTCGCGGAACGTGAAGGTTTCCGCCACCGGCAAGGGCTCGGATATGCCCGTGGATTCGATCAGCAGATAGTCGAAGCGCTTCTCCCGCGCGAGCCGCTGGATCTCGATCAGCAGGTCCTCGCGCAATGTGCAGCAAATGCAACCGTTGCTCATTTCGACGAGCTTTTCGTCGATGTGCGAGAGCTGGCTGCCGCCGTCGCGAATCAGTTGAGCGTCGATGTTGACTTCCGACATATCGTTCACGATTACGGCCACCCGCTTGCCTTCGCGGTTATTCAGGACGTGGTTCAGAAGCGTGGTCTTGCCCGCGCCGAGAAAGCCGGACAGTACGGTGACGGGGAGCTTGTGCATGGAAACAGTGGAGCCTCAAACGTGGTGAAAAAGATCGCACGAATCGACATGGCCAGCCTGCTGGCCGAGGCGTGTGCGCGGCAAACAGGCTTGCGATCCTTCGTGTCAGTTCTGCAGGACTTCGTCAGCCATACAATTGTCGAGGCCCGCCTTGAAAAGATCATGTGGCAACTGTTTGCCGATGAAAACAATCCGGGTTTCGCGCGTTTCATTCGCGCCCCAGGACTTACCGATATCCGCGCCAAAAATCATGTGTACGCCCTGGAACACTGCGCGGCGGTCGACACCCGCCAGGTTCAGCACGCCCTTGTAGCGCAGCATCGCGGCACCATAGATCGCAACCGTGGCGCTGAAGAACGCCTCGAGCTTGTCGCGATCCAGAGGCGCAGTAGTGCGGTAGACGAAGGACGTCACATCGTCGTCATGCTCGTGCGAAACGTCTTCAAGGAAATCGGGCTCGATGTCGACGATGGCATCCAGACTGAAGCTGCGGATGTCGAGCAGTTGCTTCAGGTCCGTCTCGCCAAAATGTGCTGGCCTGATCGTCGCGCGCGGGTTCATCTGCCGCAACCGGCGCATCAGTTGCTGCGCCTGCTCTTCGCCAACGAGGTCCACCTTGGATACGAGGATACGGTCCGCGAATCCGACCTGCTCCTGCGCTTCGTGATGTTCGTCGAGCTGCTCGCCGCCATGCCGCGCGTCGACCACCGTCACGATGGCGTCGAGCAAGTATTTCTCCTGCACGACATCGTCAACAAAGAACGTTTGCGCGACGGGCGCCGGATCGGCAAGTCCCGTTGTCTCGATGATGACCCGCTCGAACGCGAGTTCTCCTGACTCCCGTCGCGCGGCGAGCGTCGAAAGAATACGCACCAGGTCGCCACGCACCGTACAACAGATACAGCCGTTGTTCATTTCGACAATCTGCTCGTTACCGTCCTGCACCAGCAATTCGTTGTCGATGCCCGCTTCGCCGAACTCGTTTTCGATGACCGCAACGCGTCCGCCGTGATGCTCGGTCAGGATGCGGTTGAGCAAGGTCGTTTTTCCGGCACCGAGGAAGCCGGTCAGGATGGTTGTCGGGATACGCTGGAAGCCGGTTGCATCTTGCATTGCATTCTCCTGTGAGCGGCACGCGCTCAAGCATGTTCGCCCACCGAGGTGCCCGGGCGCTGAGCGAATGGTTACGGTCGAGGTGCCCCCAATGCGGTGACAGCCCGCCTAGCTGATGCCACGGTTCGGGACGGCCCGTCTGTCCGGTGGAAACGTTGGACACCACATTTGTTATGTTATAACGCATCTAAGTCTATCGGAATTCTATTTTTCGTGACCAGAAACGCCAATGAAAATCGCCGCCACGCTTCACAACTCCGTTCAGCACCGCTTATCCTGGAGTTCAGGACAGCCAAACCGGTTTGTTTGGCGCGCCGCACGAAAGCCCATCGGTAGCCTTTTGGCTGCATTGGTACTGCTTGCCGTGCATCAGGAAAGCGCCATGGCGGCATCAGCGGCGGCTGGCGTAATCAACGCCATCGGTGTGGAAAACGAGTACGCCGACGTCATCGCCCAGATCGGCGGCAAGTACGTTCAGGTGAGCGCGATCGAAACGGATCCCAATACGGATCCACACGCCTTCGAGGTCAACCCGAAGGTGGCAGCGCAGATTGCTTCCGCCGATCTGATCGTCAAGAACGGCGTGGGATATGACGCCTGGGCCGACAAGATCATTGCAGCCGCGCCCAATAGCAAACGCAAGGTCATCGACGCCCAACACCTGCTCGGCCTGCCCGACAGCACGCCGAACCCGCACCTCTGGTACGACCCGAAAACCATGCCGGTGGTTGCGAAGGCAGTGGCGGCGGACCTTTCCGCATTGAACCCCGCGCAGGCAGCCTACTTTCAAGCCAACGTGAAGAAGTTCGACGCATCACTCAAGCCCTGGCTGGCTGCAATTGCATCGTTCAAGGCGCACTATGCGAAAACGCCTGTCGCGGTGACGGAGCCGGTCGCCAACTACATGCTCGAAGCGGTCGGCACCGATATCGCCACACCCTTCAGCCTGCAGGCGGCGATCATGAACGGCACCGATCCCTCTCCGCAGGACGTGACGAAACAGAACAGCCTGTACACGGACCGCAAGGTCAAGGTGTTCGTCTACAACCAGCAGGTCACGGATGCGCTCACCCAGTCGTTCCTCAATCTGGCCAGGAAAAATGGTATTCCGGTGGTCGGCGTCTACGAGACCATGCCAACCCCCGGCTTTACTTACCAGTCGTGGATGCTGGCGGAAGTCAATGCCCTGGAAAAGGCTGTGACTTCCAAAGTGTCCACCGAAACCTTGCAGGCTGTGCAGTGAGCCGCATGTGCCCTGGCAATGAGGTCCTTGCGGTCGACCGGGTGAGCGTCTCTTTCCCGGGGCACAGCGTGCTACATGAGGTGAGTTTCAGTCTGGAAGCGGGAGAGTTCTGCGGCCTTATCGGTTCGAACGGTTCGGGCAAGACCACGCTGCTGCGTACGATCCTCGGCTTCCAGGTAGCGAGTGCAGGTAGCATCAGGATCAATGGTGCGCGCGGCCTGACCTCGGTGGGTTACGTCCCGCAGAAGATCGCGCTCGACCCCTACCTCCCGATGCGTGCGCGGGATCTGGTGTCGCTCGGCCTCGAGGGCCACAGGCTCGGCTTGCCGTTACCGTCGATCAAGCGCCGCGAGGCGGTCGACGGGATGCTCAAAGCCGTGGATGCAGAGCCTTTCGCCGACCAGCGCATCGGGGAACTATCCGGAGGCCAGCAGCAGCGGGTACTGATCGCACACGCTCTGGTTCGCCGTCCCCGGCTGCTGTTGCTGGACGAACCTCTGGCCAACCTCGACATGCGCAGCGTCGCCGAAATTGTCGCGCTGTTGCGCCGCCTGAGCGTCGAGCACGGGCTTGCGGTCCTGCTTTCGGCGCATGACATGAATCCCTTGTTGCCGGTGATGGACCGGATCGTCTACCTCGCCAATGGCCACGCAGCGAGCGGGGCGACGTACGAAGTGGTGCGTACCGAGGTCCTGAGCAGACTGTACGGCTATCACATCGATGTCGTCCGCGTGCACGGCCGCGTGCTGGTGATTGCCGCCGGCACCGAGGCCGAAATGCTTGCCGCCGTTCGGCGAGACCCCGCCCACATTGCGCAGGTTCCCTGATTCAAGATGGATTCCCTGCTCACCCTGATCTTTGAACCGGGCTTCTTTAGCAGCGAACCGGTGCATACCGCGATGGCAGTCGGCGGCGGCGCCGCGGTCGTGTCCGGTGTAATTGGCGTATTCACCGTCATGAAGGGCCAGTCCTTCGCCGGCCACGCGCTGGCCGACGTCAGCAGCGCGGGCGGTGCTGCGTCGTTCCTGCTCGGCATCAACCCGTTGCTGGGATTTCTCATCATGGCGGTCATGGCAGCGGGCGGCATGGAACTGGTGCGGGTGCGCCGCGCCCGTGAGCGCGACCTTGTGACCGGCGTCGTGCTGGGCGCGGGGCTTGGTCTTGCCGCGCTGTTTCTTTACCTCGACGTGACATCGAAAAGCACGACTGGAGCGGCCATCACCGTCATGTTCGGATCAATGTTCGCCATTCCGGCATCGATCATTCCGCTTGCGCTGGCGGTGGGTACGGGGGCGTTGATTGCCGCGGGCGTGCTTTATCGTCCCTTGCTGCTCAGCTCCGTTGACCCAGAGCTGGCCGCGGTCATGGGCGTGCGGGTACGGACGGTCGGACTCCTGCACCTGCTGGTATTGGCGCTGGCCGTTTCCCTATCAGCCATTACCGTCGGCGCCATCCTGTCGACCGCACTCCTGATAGGTCCGGCGGCGATCGCCTTGAGGGTGGCAAAGCGGCCAGGCTGGGCCACGGGTCTGTCCGCGTTAATCGGCCTGGGCACGACCTGGGGTGGCATCCTGCTCGCGTACGACAGCTACTACTGGACACGCGGGCACGGCTGGCCAGTGAGCTTCTTCGTGGTGACGCTCATCTTCGCCCTGTATGTCATCACAGGTCGCGCCGGACCGGTACGAAAGCGCCCAACGGGCGCGCGGATTGCCCTGAACACCCGTGAAGCGGGTGAGGCCTGACCATGTTCTCCAGCTTCATGACCAACACATGGATCGTGGCGAGCATCGTAGCAGCGGTCGCCGGATTCATCGGATTCTTCGTGGTGATTCGAGGCGCCTCGTTCGCCGCGCACGCGTTGCCGCTCGGCACCTTTCCGGGTGCTGCAGCGGCAAGCCTGCTCGGTATCAATCCGCTCTTCGGCCTGATCGTCTTCGCTGGTCTCGGCGTGTTCGGAATCAGTTGGCTGGGCCGGCGCGGAAGTCACCAAGTCGCAACCGCCCTGTGCCTCGTCACGCTGCTAGGCCTCGGGGCGCTGTTCCTGAGCATGACGAGCGAGTATTCACAAGCGGTCTATGCCCTTCTCTTCGGCGAAGTATTGGGCGTGAGCAACACCGATCTCGCGCCGGTTGCCGCGATCAGCGGGTTCTCGATTGCGGTTACGGTTGTGCTCTTCCGGCCACTCCTGCTCAGTTCGGTATCGCCCGATCTGGCGAAGGCGAGAGGCGTATCGAGCCGCGCGATGGAACTTGCGTTCATGAGCATCCTGGCGCTTGCGACGGCAATGGCGCTCCCGGTAGTAGGCGCGCTGCTGGTGTTCAGCCTGATGATCGGGCCCGCGGCTGCGGCCCGCTCGCTGACTGACCGGCCGATTCTTGCGATATGCGTGTCGGTTGGAATTTCGCTCGTTACGGTGTGGACATCGATCGCCCTCTCCTATGTCTCCAACTGGCCAGTCGGTTTTTTCGTCGGCATCCTTGGGGCCGCCTGTTACGGAGTGGGGCAGGTATGGACCCGGGCACGAGCCTGGTCGCTGGCAGGTGTTTCGCGAACCTAGGTTCATGCAGAATGAGCGCGCCTGATGCAGGCAAGGCTCGCAGCAGCACAAGATCTTCGACGTGCCCGTTATGCCTGATCGCGGTGCGGCCGGACCGTGGCACGGAAGATGGCGTCGCGACAACCTCCAGAGTCTGCTCCCTTTATGGCCGTTGATTCCTGTCGACGGACAACCTTGAGTTTCCCCACCTGACGCGTTAAATTGCGCCTCGCAGATCATGGCAGCTGCCTTCAGGGACGTTGTTCCTCACACAGTTTGTAATTGATTGGTAAGGATCGCTGATGTCGACGCGGGAGAGGCGGGAAGAAAGTGACGCGCGTGAGCGGTCGGCCGGACGTAACGATGCCTTGCTGCCCGGATGGGTGGCTGCGGCATTGGCAGGGGTGCTGGGCGTTTTGAGCCTGTCGAAGAGCGTGCCCATCGATTTGCGCTGGAGCGCGGTGATGGCGAGCGCATGCCTGAACGTGCTTGTCGTTGCGCTCTGGCGTTCATCGGCAGCGCGCGCACCGGCGTATCCGGAGAAGGAATCGAACTGGAAGCGCGGCGTAAGTTTCGTGAAGCAAGTCGTCTCGCGCGACGCCGGAAAGCCGGACTTCAGCAACCTCGTGCGCATCCTTCGCTGGCAGCCCTGGTGCGTTGCAATGTGCGCCGGACTGTCCGTGGCGATCGCCGCAATGGCGTTCCAGCCCTTGGCCCCTGACGTGCTGATCCACGCGATGGTTGCGCCGTCCCTCACGATCGTCAGCGGCGCGGCTGCGCAGACTCTGGCTTTTTTCACGCTCGTTGCCGAACGGTTTTACGCCCACGACGCGCAGCGCTCGCGTGACTCGCTGTCCGCGTCGCTGGCGGGCCTGCTGCGCGTTCTACTCCTGTGCGCACTCGGGGCGGCGTTGTCGGCCGGATGGTTGGTCTACGCGCATATGACGCTCGATCTGGTCGTGCATATTGCCGCAGTCTTCTGTGCGGCCATTGCCGTCGAAATGGCGGTGCGCACGCTTCTTCTACGGATCTTCCCGCCGCGCGCCGGTGAACATGCGACGCATGTGCCATCGAGCGTGCTTGCCGGACTATTGCATTATCGCCGCTCGCCGCTGGCGTCGATCGGCGCCGAATTGCATGACCGCTATGGCATCGATCTGCGCCAGAACTGGGTGCTGCGCAGTGTCATGCGGCTGTTACCCGCCACGATAGTGACGATGGCCGTCTGTGCGTGGTTGCTGACCTCCGTCGTGGTGCTAGACCCTTCGCAACGCGCGGTATACGAGCGATTCGGCGCGCCGGTGGCCGTGTGGTCGCCCGGGCTGCATATCGGCATGCCCTGGCCGTTCGGCAAGGCCCGACTTGTCGACAACGGCGCGGTGCATCAACTCATCGTCTCGGGTGGCGCAGAGGACAGCAGCGTCGCGGCACCCTCCGTCGACGCCGACGGTCCGACGTCTGAGCAGTTGAACCGTCTCTGGGACGTCCGGCATCCATGGGAGACGAGCCAAGTGATCGCCGGCGCCACCGGCGATCAGCAGAGCTTTCAGATCGTCAACGCCGATGTGCGGCTGGATTACCGCGTGGGCTTGAGCGACGCTGCCGCGCGGGCCGCGCTGTACCGGTCGGTCGATCCGGAAGGCACGGTCCGCTCGATCGCCAATCGCGAGGTGATGCACTACCTCGCCTCGCATACGCTGCAGGCTTTGCTCGAGACAAGCCAGACCGCCATTGCTGAAAAGGTGCGCGGCGCGGTTCAGCGGCAACTCGATCAGCTCGCGAGCGGCATCGAAGTCGTGGCGGTCGTCATCGAGAGCGTGCACCCGCCAGCGGGCGCTGCCTCGGCTTATCACGACGTGCAGGCCGCGCAGATCCGCGCGCAGGCAAGTGTCGCCAGGGCGCATGGCTTCGCGGCGCAAGTGCTGGGCAATGCACGGCAACAGGCGCTCACCGGGGTCGCTCAGGCTTCGGCGCGAGCGGCAGACACGCTTGCGTCGGCGCATGTGCAGCAGATCGATTTTGCCGCCGACACGGTGGCATACCGTCTGGGCGGACCGGCCTTTGCGTTCGAGTACTACCTGGCGCGGTTGCAGCGTGGATTGCAGAACGCGCGCATCACGGTGATCGACGACCGGCTGGTCGCCGACCAGCGCGCGACCCTCGATCTGCGCACTTTCACGGCCGGCGATCTCGCCGGCTTCCGTCGTAGCAACTGATGCGCGCGCCACACGCCGGACAGGCTGTTCTCAAGGTGACTTCATGAGTTTGTTCCATTCGCATACCAATGGCCACGGGCATCACCACCACGATCACGGCAACGGACAGGCGGCTCGCGGCGGTCCATTCTACGTGCGCGTCCTGCTTGCCGCGCTGTGCGTCGTCATCGCGTTTGTCGTGGCGAGCTTCATTTCGGTGCGGGCGGGTGAGGCCTCGGTGATCACGCGCTTCGGGCGACCCGTGCGCGTGCTGCTCGAACCCGGTCTCGCGTGGCGTTTGCCCGCGCCGATCGAGGCGGCGGTGCCGGTCGATCTGCGCCTGCATACGACATCGAGTGGCTTGCAGGACGTGGGTACGCGTGACGGCTTGCGCATCATCGTGCAGGCCTACGTCGCGTGGAAAGTCGCTGCGGATCCGAACGACGTGCGCCGCTTTGTTCGGGCCGTGGGCAACCGGCCCGACGAGGCCGCGCAGCAAATCCGCTCGCTGCTCGGTTCGTCATTACAAACCACGTCGGCCGGCTTCGAGCTGGCGTCGCTCGTCAACACGGATCCCTCACGGGTACGCATCTCCGCGTTCGAGGACGCACTGCGCAGTCAGATCGACGCGCAGCTTTACTCGGCCTACGGCGTGCATGTCGTTCAAGTGGGACTGGAGCGCCTGACGTTGCCCGCGGTGACACTCGCGGCGACGGTCAGCCGGATGAGCGCGGAGCGCGAGACGGTTGCTGCGCAGCGCACGGCGGACGGCAATCGCGAGGCCGCGCAGATCCGCTCGGACGCGGATCGCGACGCCCGTCTGGCGGTTGCCGACGCGAACGTGAATGCTGCGCAGATCGAAGCGCAGTCCCGCCAGGACGCCGCCGCGATCTATGGCAACACCTATGCCGGCAATCCGCGCCTTTATACGATGTTGCGCTCGCTCGACACGCTCGACTCGGTGGTCAGCGCCAATACGAACCTGATCCTGCGCACCGATGCGGCGCCGTTCCAGGCGCTGGTGCGAGGGCCCGTCGAGCTGGGGGCCGAGCCGTCGCGGCAGGCGGACGCGGGCATGGTATCTGCGTCGGCGTCGAAAAATTCCAGGGCCGCGCGATGACCACGGACACCAGCTTGCCGCCGCTCGGGCCCGGCGCACAGGCGGTTCGGGTCTCGTTCTGGTTCGTGGTAGCCGTCACTGTTCTCGCCGCATGCGCATGGGCCGGTTCAAACATCCGGCGCATTCCGCCCGACAGCCGCGCGGTCGTGCTGCGCTTCGGCGCATTCGTGCGCACCCAGGACGCGGGACTACTGGTTGCCTGGCCGCGTCCGTTCGAGTCGACCCTGATGGTGCCTGGCAGTGCGCGCGTGCTCGAACAACGCATTCAGTCGCTCGAACGCGATCCGCGCGCGCGCGACGCGGACGCCCATTTGCCGGAAGTGCCGCCCTTGTCCGACACGGACGGCGCGACAGGACCGAGTGGTTTGCCAGCCGCGCCGGCAGCCGGCGCGCTGTTGCCCGATGCGCTCGCCGGCTCGGGTTACCTGCTGACCGGCGACAACGGCGTCTTGCAGTTGCATGCCACGCTGTATTACCGGGTGGTCGATGCCTACGCCTATGTCCTGCAAAAAGACCGGCTCGATGCCGCGCTCGAGCGGATCGTGTCGGCGTCGGCGGTCGCGGTTGTGGCGCAGCGCAACCTCGATGCGATCCTGGTCGCGCGGCCGGAACGGCTGTCGGCAGATCAGCAACTGGCCGTCAAGCGTGAGCGCTTGCGCGGCGATCTCGCGCAGGAAATCGAGCGACACCTGAGGCAACTCGATGCGCAGCATGCGGGACTCGGCGTCGAAGTTGCGCGAGTCGATGTCGAGGCCGCATTCCCTGCTGCCGCCGTCAGTGCGTTCAATTCGGTCCTGACCTCATTGCAGGTGGCCGAGCGCAGCATGGCCGAAGCACGCACAGCCGCCGAGAAGACCCGGCAGGATGCCCAACAGGACGCGGACCGGATCGTGCAGAACGCACAGGCGAGTGCCGTTGAACGCGTCGCCACCGCACGGGCGAAAACCTTGACCATTCAGCAACTGGAAGCGCCATTGCGCAATAACAGCGATCCGGGCCTTCTCGCGCGCGTCTATCGGGACCGGGTGCAGTTGATCCTCTCGAAAGCGGCCAGCGTGACGACCGTCGACCCGCACAACACATCGAACCTGATCCTGCCGGGGAATGCGAGATGAGCGCGAGGATCGGGCACCCAGGACACACTGACGACCACGCGTCGCACGCGAATCACACCGACGGCCTCACTCAGGGCAGGCCGATCGCCTTGTCGGCAAACGAACAGCGGGCGATGACGCGGCACGTCGCGCTTGCGCTGTTGGCCGGCGGCCTGCTGGTGTTGTCGACAGCGTGGCATGCTTTCGCCCCGGCGGATGAAACGCTGGCGCAGGTACTCGCCGGACTTGCGTCGCTGGTCGTGGCCGGACCGGTGTTCGCAAGCGCGTGGCATAGCCTCAAGTCGCCCAGTCTGCACGGCGTGACCGACCGCCTGATCGCGCTGGCGATGCTGGCTGCGTGGGCCGTGGGAGATATGGCCACGGCGGCTCTGTTGCCGATCGTCATGACGTTCGGCCACGCGCTTGAAGAGCGCAGCGTACTCGGCTCGCAGGAGGCGATCCGGGCGCTCGGCCGGCTGGCGTCGGGCAAGGTGCGACGCATTCGGGCAGACGGTTCGATCGAACAAGTGCCCTACGACGCGCTGCGGGCCGGCGACCAGATCGAAGTGGTGGCCGGCGCACGGATTCCCGCCGACGGCGTCGTCCAGCATGGCCAGTCGAGCGTCGACAATGGGCCGATTACCGGCGAGTCCGTGCCGCTCGACGTCGCGCAGGGGACAGCCGTTTTCGGCGGTGCAATGAATCTCGACGGTCCGCTACGCATCGACGTCACGCACGCGGGCAAACACTCGACACTCGGCAGGATCATCGAATTGATGCAGCGAGCCGAGCAGGCAAAGCCACCGATTACGCAGATACTCGAGCGCTACATGGGCGGTTATCTGTGTCTCGTCCTGCTGATCGCGGCAATCGTATGGTTCGCCTCGGCGAATGCCTCGGCGATGCTGGCGGTCATCGTTGCGGCGTGCCCGTGCGCGCTGGTGCTCGCCGCGCCGTCCACGGCTATTGCCGGAATCGCCGCGGGCGCGCGGCACGGCATCCTGTTCAGGAACGCAGCGTTTCTCGACAAGTTTGCGCAGATCGATTCGCTGGTGATCGACAAGACCGGCACGCTGACTTACGGCGAATTGCGCGTCGAGCAGGTGTTGCTGGAACCGGGTGTCGATGCTTCGCAGGTGCTGGAACTGGCGGGGCGCCTTGGCGGAGGCAGTGCGCATCCGGTGAGTCGCGCGCTGGTGCGCTATGCGGCGGATGCCAATCCGGGCGTCGAAGAGGCGCCGCTCGAACAGGCTCGCGAACTGAGAGGCCTCGGCATCGTGGCCGATACTGCTGAAGGCGTCGCCGTGCTTGGCCGCCACGGTTTGCTCGCGGACTACGTGCAGGCCTTGCCGCAACCGCCGCGCGAGATCGAGGGTCCCTGCGTGGGACTCGCCTTGAACGGCCGCTTGCTGGCGTGGTTCGGTTTCGCCGACGCGCTGCGCGCGGAGGCGAAGGACGCCCTCGCCGACTTACGGGAACTCGGGTTGACGCGTCAGACTCTTCTGACCGGCGATCGCGAACCCATTGCTCGCAAGCTCGCGGCGGAAACGGGTATTGGGATCGTCGTAGCTCAGGCATTGCCGCATGACAAGCTTGACTATGTCGTGCAGGAAATGGCGGCCGGCTATCATCCCCTGATGGTCGGCGACGGCCTGAACGACGTGCTTGCCATCAAGGCGGGGCCTACCAGCATTGCAATGGGCGAGCGCGGCATCGACATCGCGGTGGCCTCGGCCGATGTCGTCCTGCTCGGCGACGATCTGCGACGTATTGTGACCTGCGTGCGGCTTGGGCGGCGCTGCCTGCACACGGCGACCACCAATGTAGCGATCGGCCTGGGGTGGACGGTCGCGGTGATTGTGCTGGCGGCGACGGGCACGTTAAGCGCCGTCTGGATCGCGCTGTTGCATAACCTTGGCACGTTCATTGTAATTGCCAATGCGGGGCGCCTGCTGCGAATGGAAGATCATAGCGATCAGACCGGCCCTGGGTGCTGATGTATCACGATTTCGCCGCTATCCGGATCCACCCAGTGAACCTGCATTACGTTCTTTGCGATGTCCACACCCACGATCATATGTGCCATGACAGATCCCATGGTTCGGTTGACCAGATGAGTATGATCAACCACTTCTCCAACTGACAGAAGTGCCGCATAGCAGTGGATCGCACACACGGACCGACTGGGTGGGGGGCGTTCATTCCATTCAAATTGGCCGCTCGCGACGTGAAAATCAGTCACGACCCGTCCTACCTCAACTCACAAACGGCAACTTGCTGTCCCGCGCCTGCGCGAGCATCGAAACAGTGATCTTGCGAACTTCGAGCTTGCTCTGCGTGACATGCGCGCGCAGCATAATGCCCGCTTCGGCGAGCTTTCCGCGTTCGATCAGCGTGAGCATCGCGGCGTGCTCGTCGTAGGTTGCGTCGGTGCGATGCGGCTTCAGGAAATCGAGTCGTCGCACGATGCGAATGCGCTCGGTCACTTCGTTATGCACGCGTAGCATTTCGGCGTTGCCCGTCGCTTCCACCAGCCCGCGATGAAAGCCTTCGTCGAGCCGGAACATGCGCGCCGGATCGGTCTCGCGTGCGTCGCGCGGCACGCACCAGATGGCCTTGAGCGCGTCGATCGCGCGATTGTTCGAGCCGCTCGTCACGCGCTCTATAGCAGCCAGTTCGAGCACGATGCGCAGGTCGTACAGCTGATCGAGCCGCTCGAAGTCGATGTTGCACACTTTCCAGCCGCGCCGAAAGCCGACTTCCAGATAGCCTTCGCGTAGCAGACGGAACAGCGCGTCGCGCATCGGTGTGCGCGACACGCCGTAATGCTGCGCGATGTCAGTCTCCGAGAAGCGATCGCCCGGAAACAGCCGGAAGTCGAAAATGTCCTGCTTGAGTTGCAGATACACCTGCTCGGCAAGCGGGTTCGCGCCGTAGACGACTTTCGACGCATCAGGCGCCACGTCGTCGGGTTCGTCGATCGGGTCTTTAGCTTCGGTCAGCCGTTTGGGTTCGATGACCAGTCTCCTGCAAATCGTCCCGGCATTATCCGCGTTTCCCGTGGGCGGCTTGCACGTCGGGCACATCGGGCGCTTCGATCAGGCTCACGTGCGCAGCAACCACGATCCAGCCGCCGAACGGCGCATCGTGCGCGCCAAGCCGCGCCCACGACTGCATCTGACGGCCGACGAGCGGCGTGGCGTCGCTGGTGAACGTGGTGCTGACCGTCGCATAGTCGCGGCCGAACGTCGTCACGATCGTGCGACGCCGTCTGCGCGAAGCCGGCACCGGCACGCACCATTCCCGCCACGCGCGAATCTCCTCGCCGCCGTGCTGGATTTCGGCAATTCCATAGCGTACCGTTTCCGGTGCGTCCCAGAACAACACGTTCATCGTGTCGATGTCGTTATCGACCAGCGCGCGTTCGTAGGCTTCGAACACGGCGGTCACTTCGGCGACGATCGCCGGGTCGTTGATGACAGGCGATGTGGTCAAGCGTCGGCCTCCAGCAATTGTTCGAGCGTCGCAGTCCAGCCGACGATGCCGCCTTGCGAACGGATCATCGCCAGCGTTGCTTCCTTGAACGCGGGAATGTAGCTCGCGGTCGCGCCTTCGATCACGAGACAGTCGTAACCGCGATCATTCGCTTCGCGCATCGAGGTCTGCACGCACACTTCAGTCGTTACGCCCGCAAACACGAGATGCGTGACGCCGCGCATCGCAAGCTCTTCGCCGAGCCGCGTCGCGTAGAACGCACCCTTGCCCGGCTTGTCGATCACGAGTTCACCTTCAATCGGCGCGAGCGCGTCGATGATTGCATTACCCGGTTCGCCCCGCACGAGTATGCGTCCCATCGGCCCTTTGTCGCCGATGCGCGCGCTCGGCTGCCCACGCAGACGTTTCGCCGGCGGACAATCGGACAGATCAGGCACGTGCGATTCGCGCGTGTGCACGACGTGCCAGCCGTGCGCGCGCGCATGCGCGATCAGCCGCGCGACATCCGGCACGATGTCCGCGAGCAGCGACACGTCGTTGCCGAGCGCCGCGCCGAATCCGCCCGCCTCGATGAAATCGCGTTGCATGTCGATCACGACGAGCGCCGTCTTCGACGGCTCGAACGCGAACGGCGACGGTAACGCCTGGTTGACGGTCGGCATGGCAGTCACCCCTTGTAAGTGCGTTCCGGCGGTGCGAAGCCGCAAGGCGTGCCATCGGTCACGCGCACCTCGGCCTCCCAAGGCAAACGATATTCGCCGCGCACCATGTCATGCATGAACGTATAGGGGCAATCCTGCGCGCCGCCCTTCACCGCAACGTAGCCGCGGTGTCCGAACTGATAGATGTTGTTTTCGACGCCCCAATGGATACGCGCCTCGCGCACGAGATCGGGCCGCATCTCGCAGACGATGACCTCGTCCGGGCGATGACTTCCCTCCACGATCACCGTTCCGTCGAAATCGCAGAACACGCCCTCGCCCATCGAATCGAACGTGCCGTCGCTGCCGCACAGACAGACGCTCGCCGTCTGCGCGAGATTCTGGAACGCGTTCGACTGATTGGTGATGCGCCACGCGTGGCGGATCGGCGCGGTGTATCCCGCCGTGCGCAGAATCACTTCTGCGCCCTTGTAGGCGGCTTCGCGCGCCATCTCCGGAAACATGCCGTCGTGGCAGATGATGAGGCCGAGCTTCACGCCGCGCGGCCCGGTGCAGACCGGCACACCGAGATTGCCCGGCTCCCACGGCTCGACCGGCACCCACGGATGCAGCTTGCGGTAGTAGAGCTGGATCACGCCTTTGTCGTCGATGATCAGTCCGCTGTTGTACGGATTGCCGCCTGGATTGCGCTCCATGATCGAAAAGCAGCCCCAGATGCGGTGCTCGACGCACGCCGCCTTGAACGCGGCCACTTCGGGGCCGTCGAGGCTGCACATGATCGCGTCGTCGGTGCGCATGGAAAGGCCATGCAACGCGTATTCCGGAAACACGACGAGATCCATCGCCGCGTTGTTGCGCCGCGCCTTGCCGACCAGTTCGACCACGCGCTGCGTCTGCGCCGCGAGCTGCGCGGGCGTTTCTACATTGGGATTCTGCAATTGCACGAGGCCGATTACGACGCCCGCGGGCGAGCGGTTCAATCCGCCGAGTCCACTCGAACTCATCTGTCATGCTCCATGAAAGGCGGCGGCGGTGTCCGCCGCTTCGGGTTGCCGATCGTCGCCGTGGCCCGCCATGTGGCGCCCGAGCAGCACGCGGTCCGCGTTTTCCACGGCGGTTTCGAAAACGAGCCGCCCTTCCGCGATTACTGCGATGCGGTCGGCCAGTTCCAGCAACTCGTCGAGGTCTTCGCTCACCAGCAGCACCGCCGCGCCCGCGTCGCGGGCCGCGAGAATGCGCGCGTGTATATCGGCCACCGACGCGAAGTCGAGGCCGAACACCGGATTGGCGACGATCAGCACATCGACCGGCTGGCCGAGTTCGCGAGCCAGTACCGCGCGCTGCACGTTACCGCCCGACAGCGTGCCGATCGCGCGCTCCGGCACCGGCGGCCTCACGTTGAACTCGGCAACGCGCTGTTCGGCGCGTTCGCGTAACGCGCGACGGTTGAGCCGCCAGCCGCCCGCGCGCAACGGCGCGCGATCGAAGTCGCGCAACGCGAGATTTTCCGCGACGCTCAGATTCGCGACACACGCATTACGCAGCGGCTCCTCGGGCAACGCGAAGACTTTCAGGCGCGTCATCGCTTCGCGCGTCGCGCGGTACGCTTCTCCCTTCACGCGCATGTCGCCCGATCGCACGCTCCGCTGGCCGACCAGCGCCTCGATCAGCTCCTTCTGGCCATTGCCCGACACGCCTGCCAGGCCGAGAATCTCGCCCGCGCGCACCGCGAGCGACGCATCGCGCACCGCCGCGTGTCCGCGATCGTCCACCACCGTCAGCGCCGACAGTTCGAGCGCCACCGGCGCATCGGCGACAAGCGGCCTGCGCGCAGGCCGCACGTCGTCGATGCCGGCCGTCGCGCGCGCGTCGAAACCGACGTCGCTGCCCATCATCCACGATGCGAGGCGGTCGCGGTCGGTGTCGCGCACCGCGCAACTGCCGACTAAGCGGCCCTTGCGCAGGACCGTGACGTCGTCCGCGTAGGCCATCACTTCGCGGAATTTGTGCGTGATCATCAGCACGGTGAGTTCGCTGCGCGTCGCGAGATCGCGCATGAGGCCGAGCACTTCGTCCGCTTCCTGCGGCGTCAGCACCGAGGTCGGTTCGTCGAGAATCAGGAAGCGCTGACGCAGATACAGTTGCTTCAATATTTCGAGCTTCTGCTTTTCGCCGGCCGCGAGACTCGACACCGGCGTGTCGAGTGCGAGCCGGAACGGCATGCCGCGCATGAACGCGCCGAGCGCCTTGCGTTCGGCTTGCCAGTCGATTTTCCACGGCATCCGGCCACGCGCGAGAAGCAGGTTCTCTTCCACCGACAAACCCGCCGCCAGCGTGAAATGCTGGTACACCATGCCGATGCCGAGCGCCTGCGCATCGCGGGGCGAAGCAATGCGCACTTCGCGGCCGTCCGCGGCGATCTGGCCGCTGTCGAGCACGCCATAACCGACGAGACCTTTCACGAGCGTGCTCTTGCCCGCGCCGTTCTCGCCGAGCAGCGCGTGCAGCGTGCCTGCGCGCACCTTGAGCGTCACGTCGTCGAGCGCGCGGAAAGCTCCGAAGCGCTTGCTCGCGCCGAGCACCTCGATGCCGAGCGCGCCGGTGTGCGACGGCAGCGGTTTCATGCTGGCGAGCGTCGACATGATCAGCGTCCGAGCGCCGCGATCAGCGCGCTGGAATCCGACACCGTGCCGAACACGCCGCCCTGCATCAGCACCATGTTCAGTGCCGCGTCGTGGTTGCCCTTGTCGGTCGCGCCGCAGCAGTCGGCGAGAACCGTGCATTCGAAGCCGCGGTCGTTCGCTTCGCGCATCGTCGTATGCACGCACACGTCGGTCGTGATGCCGGTCAGCACCAGATTGACGATGCCGCGCATGCGCAGAATGAGTTCGAGATCGGTGGCGCAGAACGAGCCCTTGCCCGGCTTGTCGATGACGATCTCGCCCGGCAGCGGCGCGAGCTCGTCGATGATGTCCCAGCCCGGTTCGCCGCGCACGAGGATCTTGCCGCACGGACCGTCGTCGCCGATGCCGATGCCGTCCGTGCCCGCGCGGCGGCTGCGCCAGCGCTTGTTGGCGGGAAGATCCGACAGATCGGGCCGGTGTCCTTCGCGGGTATGGATGATGGTGAAACCCTGCTCGCGCATCGTTGCCAGCACGCGGCTGATCGGTTCGATCGGCGCGCGCGTCAGCGACAGGTCGTAGCCCATCTTGTCGACATAGCCGCCGATGCCGCAGAAGTCCGTCTGCATGTCGATGATGATGAGCGCCGTATTGTCGGCGCGCAACGCGCCGTCGTAGGGCCACGGATACGGTCGGGCTTCGATGAAACGGGCCATGTCGGACTCCTGGTGAGACAAAAAGTAGGTGGATCGCTTCGGCGGTTTCAGCGCGTGAGACTCAGTTCGCCGGGCGCACCTGCGAGCGTGCGATCCGGCCGGCAATTGACGATCATGATTGCGAGCGTGAGCACGTACGGCGCGGCGTTGAACAGGTAGTAGCCGCTCGTCACGCCGACCGCCTGCAGCGCGGGGCCGAGTGCGCCGGCCGCGCCGAACAGCAGCGCCGCCCACAGACAGCGCAGCGGCTGCCAGCGCGCGAAGATCACGAGCGCGACGGCCATCAACCCCTGACCGCTCGACAGGCCTTCATTCCAGCTACCCGGATAAACGAGCGACAGATACGCGCCGCCGACGCCCGCGAAAAATCCGCCGACCGCCGTCGCTGCGATGCGTACGCGCGTGATCGGATAGCCCATCGCCCGTGCGCTCTCCGCGTTTTCGCCGACGAGCCGCAGCGTCATGCCCCAGCGGGTGGAGCGCAAACCCCATTGCAGAACGAACGCAAGCACGACGCCGATCAGAAAGAGTGGATTCACATGCAGCGCGTTATGCAATTGCGGCGATGCGCTCCACGCGCCCAAGTCGAACGAGCGCAGCATCGCCGCCTGCGGCTCGATGAACGGCTTGCCGAGATAGAACGCGAGGCCCGTGCCGAACAGCATCAACGCGATACCGAACGCGATGTCGGACACGCGCGGCAGCGAGCAGACGAGTCCGTGCAGGCAACCGAGCAGCAGGCCCGCGCATCCGGCAACAAGCACGCCCAGCCATGGCGAACCGGTCAGGTACGAGCCTGCGTAACCGCTCATCGCGCCCGACACGAGAATGCCTTCGAGCCCGAGATTCACGCGACCGCCCTTCTCGGTCAGGCATTCACCAAGGCTCACGAAAAGATACGGCGTGCTGACGCGAATCGCGCCCGCAAAGAGCGAGAGCAGCAGCACGGCAACGGGCGAGTGCAGATCAGGCATGAGTTTGCTCCAGCGGATGCGGCAGTCCGGATTGCGCGACCGCCTGCAACTTCACGCGCCACGCGGCGAGCCGGCCGCCGAGCGCTTCCCACGCGAGCAGGTTTGCGAACAGCAGCCCTTGCAAGACGAGCGTCGTTGCGTCGAGCAGATCGAGGCGGCGTTGCAGCAGACTGCCGCTCGCCTCGATGCCGCCGATCATCAGCGCGCACGCGATGATCGCGAGCGGATTCTGCCGTGCAGCGAATGCGACGAGGATGCCCGCGTAGCCGTAACCCGCGAGCAGCGACGCGTTCGCGCTGCCCTGCACCGCCGAGACTTCAAACACGCCGGCGAGTCCCGCGGCGGCGCCGCCGAGCACGCATGCGGTCAACGCGAGCGAGTTGACTGGCAGGCCGACGAGGCGCGCGGCGCGCGCGTTGCCGCCCGTCACGCGCATCGCGAAACCCTTGGTGCTGTGACGCACGAAGATCCACGCGCCGACGCACGCGAGCGCGCCCCAGAAGAGTCCCCAATGCACATCGAGTCCCGGCAGCGAGCCGACCGTGAACGCATCGGGCAGCGGCAGCGTCGACGGCTTGTTCAGGCTCGCCGGATCGCGCAACGGCCCTTCGACCAGATGCTTGAACAACGCAATCGCGATATACGACATCAGCAGCGAGCTGATGGTCTCGTTCACGCCGCGCCACTGCCGCAACGCGCCGACCGTGCCGATCCACGCACCGCCGACGATCATGCCCGCCAGCGCCATCGCGGGCGTCGCGACGAACCACGGCGTGCCGTGCGGCAGCAGTTGCGGCGTGATGGCCGCAGCGAGTCCGCCGAGCGCGAGCGCGCCCTCGCCGCCGATCACGATCAGGCCGACCTGCGCAGGCAGCGCCACGCACAGCGCGGTGAGCATCAACGGCGCGGCGCGCAGCAGCGTGCTCTGCCACGCGAACGCCGAGCCGAATGCGCCTTGCGCGATCAGCACGATCGCGTCGCCCGCGGGCTGGCCCTGCACGAGCAGAAAGATCGCGAACAGCAGCAGCGTGCCGGCGACCGCCGCGAGCGTCGGCAGTGCGGGCAGCACGCCGAGCAGCGCGCGGGCAATGCCGGACGACGTCACCGTGGAAGCATGAGCACGCATGGTCTCTCCTTCAATTGCGCGAATTGCGCTGTCAGCACGCTGGATCAGATCTGGCCCACCACACCCGTGACGAGATAATTCATGCTTTCGAGCGTGATGTCGGTCTGAGCGTAGGCCGTGCCGGACGCGATCGCGGTGCCGCCCTTGTTGTCCTTCAGCGGGCCCTTGAAGATGACGAACTGGCCGGCCATCATCTGCGCCTTGACCGCGTCGGCTTTGGTCTTCGCGGCGGCCGTCACCATGGCGCCATAGGGCGACATCTTCACGAAACCTTCCTTGAGGCCGCCGCGCAGAATGTTCGGCTGCGGCGTGCCGGTCTGCGCGTGAGTGACGAGCGTTTTGTACGGCGTCGCCCAGTCCCACTCGGCGCCCGTCAGATAGCCCTTCGGCGCGAGCGCCGCCTGGCTCGCGTGGTAACCACAGCTCATCGCGCCGCGCTTCTCCGCCGTTTCGATCACGACCTTCGGACCGTCGACGTGGCAGGTCAGCACGTCGCAACCCTGATCGACGAGACTGTTGGTCGCTTCGGCTTCCTTGACCGGCATCGACCAGTCGCCCGTGAAAATGACGTGTGTCGTGATGGACGGATCGACCGACTGCGCGCCGAGCGTGAACGCGTTGATGTTGCGCAGCACTTGCGGAATCGGTTTGGCCGCGATGAAACCGAGCTTTTTGCTCTTGCTCATGTGGCCCGCGACGACGCCGTTCAGGTACTGGCATTCGTCGATGTAGCCGAAGTAGCTCGCGATGTTCGGCGGGTTGCCCTGCTTCCAGAGGCCGCCGCAATGCGCGAAACGCACCTTCGGATACCTGGCCGCCATCTTCAGCACGTGCGGATCGAAGTAGCCGAACGAGGTGGCGAAAACGAGCGTCGCGCCGTCCTGCTCGATCATGGCTTCCATCGACTTCTGCGCGGCCACCGTTTCCGGCACATTTTCTTCTTCGACCACCTTCACGTTCGGCATCTTTTTGATGACCGCGGCTGCCTGGGCCTGCGCCTGGTTGTAGCCATAGTCGCCCTTCGAGCCGACGTAGATCACGCCGACGGTGAGCTTTTCTGCAGCGAACACGCTTTCGAGCGGCAGCAGGCTGCCGAGCGCGAACGCGCCCGCCTGCTTGATGAAGTCGCGACGTTGAGTCATGGTGTGGTTTGCTTGAGTTGGTCGTGCACTGCGTTCTGAATGCTGGATTTCCGATGACGGGCATCAGGCGTTCGGCTGCGGCGCGCGGTGCGCGAGATACGCGCGCCAGCCGCGGTAAGCGGTAATGTCGACGGCGCCCGCGTCGTGCTCGATCGCCGAGGGCTCACAGACGAAGCCCTTCACGCTGCGTCCGTCGATGGTCTCGAGCGTGCCGATGGCGAGCGGCGCGGGCACGGCGGCGACGAACGCGCCGAAGGTGCGCAGCGGCACTTCCCACAGTTCGATAGCGATGGCTTCGCCTCCTGCCACGTCGCCCGTCCGGCGCACGAGACCGGGTTTCGGCGGCAACGTGCCGGCGAGTGCATAGAGCCGGTAGCGAGGCGCGGTCGTGGTGGCTTCGACGAAGCGCGCGCCGGCTTGCAGCAGTTGCCAGTTCAACGGCTCGCCCCGCAGATGCGCACCGACCACGGCGAGCATGACGACCGGTTCCTGGATCGGCAGCGGCTGGCTCGCGATCGCGTCGGCATCGCGTTGCTCGACGGCTTCGCTGAACAGCGCCTGAATACGCGCGCCGAGCAACGCGAGCTGCTGGTCCGCGCCCGATGGTCCGATCAGCGTCACGCCCGCAGGCAGACCGTCGGCGCGCGGCACGCCGGGCACGGCGAGCGCACACAGATCGAGCAGATTGACGAAGTTCGTATAGACGCCCAGACGGCTGTTCACCTCCACCGGGTTGGCCTGCACTTCGGCGATGGTCGGGTGCGTCGGCGTGGTCGGCACGATCAGCACGTCGGCGTGCTCGAAAAGCGCTGTTGCCTGGCGCCCCAGCCTCGCAAGCGCATACTGCCCGTCGAATGCGGCGGCCGCATCGAAACGCTCCGCCTGGCCGATCACCTTCGCGACGGTTGTGTCGATATCGTGGTGATGCGTCATAAAAAACGTCCCGAGCGCGGCGCGGCGCTCGGCCACCCACGGGCCGTCGTAAAGAAGCGCGGCGATCTGCTGCAACGGCGCGAAGTCGAATGTCGACGGAGTCAACGCGAGATGCCTGGCGATGCCGTCCATGGTCGCGGCGAAGGCGGCCGATGCGTGGTGGTCGTCGAAGAACGTGAGCGTGTCGGGAATCGCGATGCGCAATGGCGCGTGTTGCAAACCGCGCGAGGGCAGCGGCCTGGAGTAACCGTCGTGCGGGTCGTAGAACGCGAGCCGATCGAGCACTTGCCAGGCATCGGCGACGTCGTGCGCGAACACCGACAGCGTATCGAGCGTGCGGCACGCCGGCACGATGCCGCGCTTGCTGACGAGCCCGAGCGACGGCTTGAGCCCCACCAGCCCGTTGAAGCCCGCAGGCACGCGTCCGGAACCCGCGGTATCGGTGCCGAGCGAGAACGCGACGATGCCCGTCGCGACCGCAATCGCCGAACCGGAGCTCGATCCGCCCGACACGTATTCATCGCGCGTGATCTGACGCACCGCGCCGTACGGCGAACGCGTGCCGACGAGACCCGTCGCGAACTGATCGAGATTGGTCTTGCCGACGAGAATCGCGCCCGCGTCCAGCAGACGCGCCACCGCGAACGCCGTTTCGTCCGGCGTGTAGGCGAAGGCATCGCATGCGGCGGTTGTCGGCAGGCCGGCGACGTCAATGTTGTCCTTCACCGCGAACGGCACGCCGAAGAGCGGCATGCGGGCGAAGAGCGCCGGGCCCTCGTCGGCGAGCAGACGTTCGAGTTCGGTGGCGCGCGCGACGAGCGAGGCTTCGGACACGCGAAGGATCCACGCTTCCGGACGATGGGTGGTGGCAAGACGTTGCAGCACTGTGGCGACCGTGTCGCCTGGCGATGTTTCGCCTTGACGATAGGCGTCTAGCAGCGCGCGAACCTTGAACGGAGCAATGCGTTCCATGAGTTCAATCTTGAATACAAGTCGAGCGATGGAACGCAGGCTTTGTGCCAGATTTGCCGGCACAGACCTCAAATGCTTATCCGGAAAGGCTTTGCGACTATCGACGACTATTTCCTGACGGCACAAGTCGTGCGGCGCAGAGCCAGGCGCGCTTCATCGTGGACCGTTTCGCAGTGTGTTTCGGTGCACTGATTCACGGAGGCTGTGCACGGCGCAGCCGCTTGCTTCAACCAGCGTGACCCACAACCACACATGGCCGCGCTCAGACACGCGCCGCCGCCATCCGGCCAAACGACTCACCGGTCAACACATTGTCAACATCCTCGGCATTTATCGTATTGGACACCTCACGTAAATTCTTCTCCAACGAAACTCAACAAGGAGAAGCGAAATGCAAATCACGGTAGTCGGATATGGGAATGTTGGCGCGGCGATGGTCAAGCAGTTGAGCGCTGCCGGTCACCAGGTTGAAGTCACCGGCCGCAAGCCCGAAGGCGCAGAAAAAGTGGCCGCGCAATATGGCGCCAAAAGCGCGTCGCTGGCTGGTGCCGCGAAAGAGGCCGAACTCGTCGTGCTCGCCGTGCCGTACGGCAATGCCGCCGCCGCGCTCGCCGAACTGGGATCGCTCGAAGGCAAGGTGCTGGTCGATGTGACGAACCCGCTGACCGACGACTACATGGGCCTCAACATCGGTCACACCACGTCGGCCGCCGAGGAAATCGCGAAGCTGACCGGCGCGTCGGTCGTCAAGGCGTTCAACACGCTGTTCGCGCAAGTGCTCGACGGCGGCGCGGCGTTCCCGTCGCAGCCGGCTTCGGTGTTCGTCGCG
Source organism: Paraburkholderia lebeckiae (assembly GCF_014201005.1). NCBI lineage: Bacteria > Pseudomonadati > Pseudomonadota > Betaproteobacteria > Burkholderiales > Burkholderiaceae > Paraburkholderia > Paraburkholderia lebeckiae. Next base: position 309,285 of record NZ_JACHDK010000007.1, read on the forward strand.
AGCGACATACCGGACGCAAAGCAGAAAGTCGCCGCCGTGGCCGAGTCCATGGGCTTTTCGAGCGTCGATGCAGGTGGCCTCAAGAACGCGCGTTATCTCGAAGCCGTCGCCGGACTGAACATCTATCTTGGCTATGGGGCAGGTCTCGGTGTGCAGATCTCGCCGACGTGGATCAAACGCTGATCCAGCCACTTGGTCTGACGATGCAGACCGCCTCTGCCTGACCGGCAGAGGCGGTTTTTGCGTTTTTGTAAGGCCGTCGGTCTCACGCCCGAGGGCTCACGCTTCACGCCTCACACGTCACCGCTCACCCCGCTCTCCTTGCGGCAACTACGCGGCGTCATATCGAACTTCGCGCGAAAGCTGCGGCTGAAATGCGCGGCATCGTTGAAACCCCAGCGAAAGCAGATCTCCGACACCGACAGGCCCCGATGCGCCGGGCTCATCAACTCCTGCCGGCAACGCTCGAGCCGCCGGTCGCGCACATAGCCCGTAAAGCTCATGCCCGCATCCTCGAAGAGCTTCTGAACGTAGCGCGAGGAAACGCGCTGCTGCTCCGTGATCGTGTTCAGCGACAGTTCCACATCGCCGAGCTGCTGATCGATCGACTGACAGATGCGCAGAAAATGCTCCGAGCGCTTGCGGTCACCGAGCGTGTGCACCGCGTGATGGTTCGCGAGACTCGCGACCAGAAACTCCGACAGCGCCACCTCGATCGGGTGAATGTCCTCGGCGTCCAGGCCCTCCAGCTCGTCGCCGACGGCCCGCAGCATCGCCGCCAGCACGCGCGTCAGGCTCGAGTCGCCCGGCAGCACGCCGCAGGTAAGTCGGCGCGGATCGACGAGCCCAGGGTGCAGTAAAGTGGTCGGCACGCGCACGTAAAGCAGGCGAAAATCCGCGCGCAACTCCAGCGTCGAATCCCTGCCGCACGGTCCGTAGAGCATGTCTCCGCGTGCGACGGGCACCCGCTCGTTGGAACCGAGAAACATCGAGCGCCCTTCGAGCAGCAACGCGAGCCACAGCGCCGCCTGCTGATTGCGAAAGCTGCCGGAGATGGTCAGCGGCGTGGCCCGCACGCGAGAGAACTCGATGCCCGTCGGCGAGACGATGCCAACCACGTCGCCCTCGAAGCCCTCATTGATCGGCGCGGCGTCGTGTGGCAGACACGCCGCGTTCATCGCGTCACGCCAGACCTGAGGACGCTCTTCGGTCGAGATCGCCTGCGTGGAAAAGTGCCAGGACTTTAGCGACATACCCTGCTCTCCGACATTCATTGATCTTCGTCAATGTATGCAATTGCCGCACCATGTCAGATGAATGATAAGCAGGCCCGTTTGCCGCGATTCCTGCCCCGCGAACGATCCGTCTGACTCTTGTTTGTGCACGCTGCACCGTCGTGATCAATCGCGCGCGGGCGCAGCGGTCCACGGCGCATCGCGCCATTGCTCGGCGAGGTAATCCACCGTCACACGCGTCTTCGCGGGCAATTGCACCCGGCTGGGATAGACGGCATAGATGCCGATGGGCGGCGGCGTGAATTCGTCGAGAACCGGCACGAGGCGCCCGCGCGCAACGCTGTCCATAACGAGAAACGCAGGTTGCAGCACCAGCCCGACGCCCGCTTCGGCGGCGGCGACGCAGGTCTCGCCGTTGTTGGCGCTCATCACCGGACGCGGCCGGCCGGTATGCTCGCGCCCCGTCGCACGCTCGCGCATGCGCCATTCGTGCCGCTCGCTGAAGTAGCCATATGCGACCGACTGATGCGCCGACAGATCAGCCGGCGTGCCGGGGACGCCATGCCGTTCGAGATACGAAGGCGACGCGCACATCACGAGCGGCGTGCTCGCCAGCCGGCGATGCACGAGCGACGATGCCACCGGCCGGGCGATGCGAATGGCCAGATCGAATCCTTCGGCGACTATATCGACCAGCGCGTCGGACAGCGCAATGACAGGCCGTACCTCGGGCGCGCGCAGCAACAGCCCGGCCCACAACGGTGCGAGATGCGCGATGCCGAAACTGACCGGCGCGCTGATGCGCAGCTCGCCCGACGCGCGGCTGCGCTCGTCCTGCGCGGCCCGCTCGGCGGTATCGAGCTGCTCAAGGATGTCGCGGCACGAGCGATAGTAGGCCTCGCCCGCCGCGGTCAACGCGACCTTGCGCGTGGTCCGATGCAGGAGCCGCGTGCCGAGGCGGGCTTCGAGGCCCTGAATGGTCCGTGACATCAGCGCGCGCGACACGCCGCTCGCGTCCGCCGCCGCGGCGAAACCGCCCGCATCGACGACGCTCACGAACGATTCGATCTCGCGCAGTCGGTTCACTTCTTGCCAAGCTTCGGGAAGATACCGCGCGGCAGCCGCACGTGCGCGCCGAGCGTCGAATCGACGACCTGTGTGATGCCGACATCGCCCGCCACGCTCATCAGCGAATACGCGTCGTTGCGCGACAGCCCAACATGTTCTTCGAGCAGCAGCATCGTATCGAGCGACGCATTGCGCAACGCGCGCTCGAGCCGCGGATCGAAGCCGTGCACGATCCAGCTGTCGGCGGTTTCCAGCAGCGGCGTCGGAAACGAAAAGTCCTTGCGCACGACGATCTGCATCGTCACGTTCAGCGACGACTCGATGGCCGTGCCGCTGATTTCGCCATCGCCCTGCGAGATGTGCGGATCGCCGATCGAGAACAAAGCGCCCGCCACCTGCACCGGGTAATACATCGTCGCGCCGGCGCCGATGCGCCAGTTGTCGATATTGCCGCCGTGGCGTCCGGGCGGAATCGTGCTCACCCGGCCGTCGACGGCGGGTGCGACGCCGGCCGTGCCCAGATGCGGGCGCGCCGGAATGCGCACGCCATCGAGCGCCGGCTGACGGTCGCAAACCGGGCAATCGGTGATGGTGCCGGGCGTCAGATACTTGCCCTTGAAATCGTAGGCGTACAAGGCGGACGCGTGGTTCGCGCCTTCGTCGAGTTCATAGATGGTCACGCGCTCTTTCTCGCCCATCTCCTTGTAGAGATAGCCCCAATTCGCCGCGAGGTTCGAGCCGTAGCGGCAGCGCGGCGTCATATGCAGAAAGCGCACTTCGAGCATGTCGCCCGGCTGCGCGCCTTCGACATGAATCGGGCCGGTCATGATGTGCACGCCCGGATTGCGGTCGTGTTCGGGAATAGCCCGCCAGAGTGCGCGCATCGCGTCGTCCATCATCAGATCGGGCGCGTCGCCCGCGTGATGCGTGAGCGCTTCGGCATACACGAGATCGCCGCTTCGCACTGTCAATGCGGGCGCGAGCGATGCGTCGAAATAACCCCAGTGGACGTTCTCGCGCGTCGCACGCAAGGTGTGCAGCGCGCTGGGTTCAATATGGACACGCGCTGCGCCTTCGGTCGGAATCAATGCCATGGAATTGCTCGTCGAAAGTTAGAGGTCGAGTACGAGAAGCGGAGTCTTCGAGCGCGAGCAGCACGGCGTGAACACCTTGCCGGAGGCCTGCTCTTCTGTGCTCAATATCCAGTCACGATGATCGGGCACGCCGTCGAGCACGCGCGTAATGCACGAGCCGCACACGCCCTGCTCGCAAGACATTGGCACATGCACGCCGGCGTCCGCGAGCGCGGCGCACACGCTCTGTCCTACCGCAACGCTCACGCGTCGTCCGGTCGACGCGAGTTCCACATCGAACGGAAGGCCGGCTCGTGCAGGCGCTTCGCGCCCCGTTGAGGACGGAGCGGCGAAGCGTTCGCAGTGCAGATGATCGTCGGACCAGCCGAGCGCGCGCGCAGTGTCGAGCACGGCATCGATCATCGCGAACGGTCCGCAGACGTACAGATGCCGTCCCGCTTCGAAGCGGCCGATCAGCGTCGCGAAGTCGTCGCAACGCCCGAGGTGACGCGTGACATTGGCGCTCCACGGCGCCCGCGCGATCTCCTCGACGAAGGCCTGGCGCTCGGGCGTGGCCGCGAAATCGTGCAGCGCGAAGCGCGCGCCCGCAGCGTGCAGCGACCACGCCATGGACAGCATCGGCGTGATGCCGATGCCCCCCGAAATCAGCAAAGGCGGCAGCGGCGCCATTGTCATCGGGAAGTGATTGCGAGGGCCGAGCGCGTCGAGCGCGTCGCCGACCTGCACCCGTTCGCACATGAAACGCGAGCCGCCCCGGCCCTCCTCGTCGTGCTGGACGGCGACGCGATAGCGCATCGCGTCGGCGGGATCGCTGCACAGCGAGTATTGCCGCGCGAGGCCGTCGCAGTCGATCTCGAGGTGCGCGCCCGCCTCGAAGGCCGGCAGCGGCAGATAGTCGGCCGCTTCGAACTCGAACGCGACGATGTTGCGCGCGACCTTCGCGCGGCTCACGACGCGCAGCTTCAGGCGCGCCTCGACCTGCAGATGCGGTGCCTCGTGCAGGTTCATGCGGTCCCCCGCATACGTGCGTCGGCCGACTCTCCGAGCGTGAAGCTCAGCATGCCGAGCGAGCCGTATTCGAGGAAGTTGCTGGCGAAGCTCACGGCGTCCCCCGCGTGACGTGCGCCGAGCGCGTACAGCACCGGCCAGTAGTGATCGGGCGTCGGCACCGAGCGCAACGCGGGCGCGCCCATGCGCTCGTAGTCGATCACGTCGGTCGGCCGATCTTCGGCAATCGCGCTCGCGATGTGATCGTGAAACGTCTGCGCCCAGCCGTAGCCCGAGTTGGGCGTGCCCCAGTCCATCGCCGACAGGTTGTGCACGATGTTGCCGCTCGCCGCGATCAGCACGCCCTCGTCGCGCAGCGGCCGCAGCGCGCGGCCCAGTTCGTAGTGGTAACGCGCATCGCGATTGCGGTCCATGCTCAGTTGCACGACCGGAATTTGCGCAGCGGGAAACGCCTTGAGCAGCACGGACCACGCGCCGTGGTCCAGACCCCAGCGCTCGTCGAGCGCCACCGGCAGCGGCGCGAGCAACTTCGCGATGCGCTGCGCCAGTTCGGGATCGCCGGGCGCGGGATAGCGCTGCGCGAACAGCGCAGGCGGAAACGCGCCGAAATCGTGGATCGTGCGCGGTTGCGGCATCGCGGTGACGGCCGTGCCGTGGGTGAGCCAGTGCGCGGAAATCATCAGGATCGCGCGCGGCGTACCGGCGGCGGTGCCCATTGACGCCCACGCGCGGGTGGCGCGATTGTCGTCGAGCGCGTTCATCGGGCTGCCGTGGCCGAAGAACATCACGGGCATGCGGGTCGGGTTCAGGGACATGGTCGTTATGCGCTTATACGTTTAGGCGTTCGAGCCGGCAAATTGAAGCGGCCTGCGCGACGTGCGGCGCCGCGTCGATCAGGCTGCGGGTGTATGGATGCTGCGGATTCGCGAGCACGGATTCGGTCGGCCCGGCCTCGACCACGACGCCGCGCTGCATCACGATCACGCGCGAGCACAGATAGCGGACGACGGCGAGGTCGTGCGAGATCAGCATCAGCGCGATCTTGTGCGACTCGCGCAGCGCGAGCAGCAGCTCCATGATCTGGGCCTGCACCGAAACGTCGAGCCCCGACACGATTTCATCGGCAACCAGGAGGCGCGGCACTTCGCACAACGCGCGCGCGATGTTCACGCGCTGTCGCTGCCCGCCCGATAGTTGCGATGGAAACCGAGCGGCGTAGCTCTGCGCGAGCCCGACTTCGTCGAGCAGATCGAGCGCGCGGCGCGCGCGGTCCACGTGTAGATGCGGACGGCTCTCCATCGGCTGCGTGACGATGCTCGCGAGCCGCCGGCGCGGATTGAGCGCGGCGCGCGCGTCCTGAAAGATCATCTGGATCGCCTCGATGCGCTTGCGCCACATCGCGCGGCTCGCGTCGAGCGGCATGCCGTCGAGCAGAATCCGTCCTTCGCTCGGCGTGTCGAGCCCCATCACGAGGCGCCCGAGCGTGCTCTTGCCGCTGCCGCTTTCGCCGACCACGCCGATGAATTCGCCCGGCGCGACGCTCAGATCGAGCGGCCGCAATGCGGCCACCGACGACTTCTCGTAGCGCTTGCCGACGCCGCGCAATTCGAGGAACGGCGCGGTCGCCATCACCGTGCGCGCGGCGAGCGGCGCGCGTGCAGGATCATCGGGCAATGCACCGGCGCGTAGACAGCGCACGGCGTGTGCTTCGCCGGCGCGGGTGTCGTCACGCAAAGGGATCGGCGCGCTCTCACAGGCGGGCGTGACAGCGGCACAGCGCGCGGCGAAGCGGCAGCCGCGCAACGCCGGCAGCTCCTCGAAACCCGGCATGTGGCCGTTCAGCGGCTCCACGCGCACGCGTTCGCCCTTGAGCAACGGATTGGCGCGCAACAGCGCTCGCGTATACGGATGGCGGGGAGACGCAACCACCTCCCGCGCCGGACCTGATTCGACCAGATCGCCCGCATACAGCACGGCAATGTCGTCGCACGCGTGCAGCGCGAGGCCGATGTCGTGCGTGACGAAAATCACGCTAGTGCCGCGCCGCGCCTGCATCTCGCGCATCAATTCGACGACGTGGCGTTGCGTGGTCGAGTCGAGCGCGGTGGTGGCTTCGTCGGAGATGACGAGGTCCGGATTGCTCGCGAATGCCATCGCGATGCACACGCGCTGGCACATGCCGCCCGACAGCTCGAACGGATAGCGCGCCAGCAAACTCGCCGGGGCGGGCAGCAGCACTTCCGCGAGCGCGTCGATGCTGCGCTGACGGCGCTCGCGCCCTGCGACGCCGAGCCGTGCGAGATGCAGCGCGAACTGCTTGCCGATCGCCAGCGTCGGATCGAGCGCGCTCATCGGCTCCTGCGGAATGTAGGCGATGCGCTTGCCGAGCAGCGCACGCTGTTGCGACGCGCTCGCGCCGAGCAGATCGATGCCCGCGAAACGCAGCGTCTGCGCGTTTAATTCGAAGCCGCGCGGCAGGCTGCGCGCGAGCACGCGGCCGAGCATGCTCTTGCCCGCGCCGGATTCGCCGACGAGCCCCAGCGTGCGGGCACGCCGCACCGACAGCGCGATATCGCGCAGCAACGCGACGCCGTCGCACTCGACATTGAGCGCGACGAGCGTGAGCAGCGCATCGTCCATGAAGCCCGCGCTGGTCGCGACGGCCGCCGCTCGCGCTGAAGTCTTGAAGAGCCCGATCATGGGCGTTGCTCCGAGCGTTCGAGAAGACGCGCGTCGGTCGCGCGCCGCAAGCCTTCGCCGAGGAAGGTCGTCGCGAGCACCGAGAGCACCATGCAGGCGATCGGCAAAATCAGGCCCCACGGTGAGCTGAACACGTTGGCGAGGCCATCGGAAATCATGCTGCCCCAGCTCGGCTGGCTCGCGTCCGCCGACAGCCCGACGAACGACAGACTGCACTCCGCGACGATCGCGATGCCGACCTCGAGACTCATCAGTGTGATGAGCGTCGGCAGCAACGCGGGCAGCACGTCGCGCAGAATCGTCGCGAGCGGTCCGGCGCCCGCGATGCGCGCCGCCGCCACGTAGTCGCGCCGCCGGATCACGACGACCTCCGCGCGCAGCACGCGGCAAAAGCGCGTCCAGTCGACGAAGATCAACGCGATGATCACGTTGGCAATGCTCGGCGACAGCGCGACCACCAGCACGAGCGCAAGCACCACCGCCGGGAACGACATCCACACTTCGACCACACGCAGCACGGCCCAGTCGATCCTGCCGCCGCACCAGCCCGCAAGAAGCGCGAGCGCGCAGCCGATCAGCGCGGTGCCGAGCGGCGCGATAAAGCCCACCAGCACCGCGATGCGGGCGCCGTACAGCGCGAGGCTAAGCACATCGCGGCCGAGCGAATCGGTGCCGAACAGGTGCTCGCTCGAACCGCCCGGCGCCCAAGCGGGCGGCAGCAAGGTGTTGAGCAGATCCTGATCGTCCGGACGAAACGGCGCAACGGCGGGCGCGAACAGCGCGGCGAGCACGAGGAGCGCCAGCACGGTCGCGCCGAACAGCACCCGAGGCTCGCGGGCGATGCGCCACAGTGCGGCGCGCGAAAGCGACGATGGCCGCACGGCCGGCTGAGAAACAGAAGGTGTATTCATGCGACCCTCAGACGCGGATTGAGCAGGACTTCGAGCGCATCGGCGGCGGCGTTCGAGCACTGGACGACGACCGCGTAGATGAGCGCCAGCGCTTCGATCACCGGCAAATCGCGCGCGCCGATCGCGTTGATCATCAGCGTGCCGATGCCTGGCATACCGAATACTTTTCCGACGAGCAGCGTGCCCCCGATCAAGAGACTCACTTGCATCGCGAGAATGTTCAGCGTCGGTAGGGCCGCGTTGCGCCACGCGTGCTGACGCAGAATCTGTGCTTCGGTGAGGCCGCGCAAACGCGCCGCGTGGATGTATTCCTCGGCGTAGGTATCGAGCAGGCTCGAGCGCAGGATGCGCATGAGCGACGGCGCGATGCCCATGCCGAGCGCCATGCACGGCAGCACGAGATGCTGGAGCGCATTGCCGAACGCGGCCCACTGACCGTCGAGCAGCGTATCGACGAGCAGGAAGCCGGTGTGACGCGCGACGGCATACGCATTGTCGATCGGCCCGAGGAACGGCAGCCATCGCAGCGCGATGCCGAACAGTAGGACGAGCAGGATGCCCCACAGGAAATCGGGCACCCCCATCGCCAGGCCGTTGAGCATTTCGCAGAGACGCTCGGCAAGCGTATCGCGCCGGCTGAACGCATACACCGCGCTCACGATGCCTGCGAGGATGCCGAGCAGCAGACCGCCAAAGAGTAGTTGCAGCGTCGTCGGCAATGCACTCGCGATCAGCGCGCCGACCGGCTGCCCGTTCTGCACCGAGCGGCCGAAGTCGCCGCTCAGCATGCCCGCGAGCCAGTGCAGGTACTGCACGGCAAGCGGCTGATCGAGCCCGAGCGTGTGTCTGACTTCGGCGATCTGCGCGACGCTCGCGTTCGGCGGCAGCAGCATCGCCGCCGGGTCCGAGCGCAACAGCCGCAGCGCGCCGAAAATCACGACGGACACCGCCAGCAATATGACCACGCGGCGTGCGACTCGCCGCGCGAACTTCACCGCTCGATGCTGCGCGAACGAGCCACGCTCACGCGGCGTGCTCACTTCGATGGACGTGCTCATAGGCGTCTCGTCGTCAGTCCGCGACGACCACGTCGATCGCGGCGAGCCGGCCCTGCGCGCTGGCGGCAGTCTCGCTCATGCGCTGGAACGTGGCCCGATAACGCGGCACGAGCCACGCGTTGAGTTCCTGCTGCGCTCGCTCCTGCCATGAGTAGCGCCCGCGCACGGCATAGCGCGACTGCAGGCCCACCTGCACCATCTCGTCGACATGCAGATCTTGCGCAATGATGTCCGACACTGCGCTCGTGCTCATCTCGACACGCTTGGCAAAGAGCGGATCCTTCATCGTGCCGGGCGCGTACAGCACGCCCTGATCGAGATAGTGCGTGCCCGCGGAATCGGCGCGCAGGATCATGTAGATCACACTATCGACGGTCACGACGAGCGAAAGCGTCGGCGGGAGATTAGCGAACAGCATGCGCTTGCGCTCTTCGTCCGTGAGCTTGGGAAAGCGCGGAAACAACGCCTTTTGCGTCGGGTTGAACGCCGCGTCGACGTGCAGTGTGCCGTTGAAGCGGTAGTAACCCGCCGTGTCCTGCGGCAGTTCTGGCGGGAAAGTCGCGAGCGCGCTCGGCACGAAGTCGTGCAACGGCCCGTGATGCAGACGGTTCGCGTGATAGCCGTCGTTGTTGTTTTCGAACATCACCTTCCAGTTCCACTTAAAGTGAAACGGCCGCTCGGGGCGCGGGCCTTCGGCGCTTTTCAGATCGAAGTTGCCGAGCACGGCGTCGAGCGCGGTGAGGCGCGGCGCGAGCGGCGGCGCGGCGTGATCGAAGTTGATGAAGATGAAGCCTTGCCAGCACTCCACCTGCATCGTCGGCAGGCAGAAGTCCTTTTTGTCGAAGCCTTCGGTCTCGTCCATCGCGGGCGCGGCGATCAGTTCGCCGTCGAGCGAGTAGGCCCAGTGGTGATACGGGCACAGCAGCGCGCGCGCATTACCGAAACCTTCGGCGACGACCATCGCGCGATGCTGGCACACCGACGACATCGCCTTGATCTCCCGCTTCGCATTACGCGTGATGACGAGCGGCTCGCCGACGATCGAGGTCGTGAAGTAGTCGCCCGGATTGCTGATCCAGTCTTCGCGTCCGACGCACAGCCATTCGTGATTGAAGAGCGCTTCCTTCTCGAACTCGAAGAAGTCGGGGTCCGTATAGCACGAAGGCGGCAGCGTTTCCGCCTGGCTGACATGCATGGCGGAGCGCTCCAGCGCGGCAAAGAAAGCGGCGTCGAACTTCGGATTGAAGGGTTTGTTGACCATTGCCAATTCTCTTGATCTCTCTGACGGATCCACGGCGCGCGCTCACGCGCTCCAGTAAGCGGGCAGCATCCAGCCGCTCAGGAACGGCGTGTACCGCACGCCCTTGCGATACGACGCCGTGGCGATACCCTGCATCAGCGGCAGCGCGTAACCTTCGCCGACCGCCCAACGGTGGAATTCCTTGTAGCCCGCGATGCGCTTCGCTTCATCCAGTTCGACGAGCAGCGGGTCGAGATGCGGCGACACGTCGGCGCTGCGCCACACCGAGAAGCCCGTCTTCGGATTCAGATACGAGCCCGCCGACAGTTCCGGGTCGCCGCTGCCGTTCTGCCACATCCACAAGGTCGGGCCGGGCAGCGTGCCCGCGACGGCCTGGGAGAAGAACTGCGCGGTTTCGATCGGACTCAACTCCGCTTCGATGCCCACCTTCTTCCACATCTGCTGGATCGCGCGGGCCATGTCGTAATCGCTCGGATACACGCCGTTGGTCGCGAGAAATTTCACGCGCACGGGCTTGTCCGTCGAATAGCCGCTCTTCGCCAGCAGCGCTTTCGCCAGCGCGGGGTCGAAGGCGAACTTGTAGTCCTGATCGAACGCAGGCGTGCCGGGCGCGGCGGGGGTCGACATCGGCGCGGGCACGTTGTTGAAGAACGCGTGCACCAACGCCTCTTTGTCGATCGCGTGATGCATCGCGAGGCGGACATTGCGGTCCTGCGTCGGGCCGCCGTTGATCATATGGATCAGATACGAATCGATGGTAGGCGTAATCTTGCTATCGTCCGTGCCACCTTGCGACAGACGCACCGCCTCACGCAACGGCAGCATCCCGGAGACATCCGCTTGCGCCGCCTGCACGGCCGCAACGCGCGCGGTTGGGTCCTTCACCACCTGGAACACGACATCGCGGATCTTCGGCGCGCCGCGCCAGTGCTTGTCGAATGCGGCGAGCGTCACGCGCGAATCGCGCTCATACGCGACGAGCCGGTACGGCCCCGAGCCCACCGGCTTCGCGATGAAGCCGGTCGCGCCGACCTGCTCGAAGTACTTGCGCGGCAGGATGTAGCTGCCCATGTAGCCGAGGAACGCCGGCGCGGTGACCATCGGCACCTTGAAGTGCATCACCGCGCGCGTGGGCGTCGGCGTTTCGATGGCTTCGAGCGCCCACCAGATGCCGCCGAGTTGCAGCGACTTGTCGGCCTGCAGGCGATCGAACAGCGTGAACTTGAAGTCGTCGGAGGTCAGTTTGTCGCCGTTGTGGAACAGCACGTCGCGGCGAAAGTCGAGCTCCAGCACCTTGCCCGCCGTGTCCTTCCAGCGCCACGCGGTGACGACCCCCGGGCCGAGCTTGCCCTTCGCGTCGATGTCAAGCGCCGCGTCGTAGACACTGCGGTAGATCGAGATGGGATTCGGCGCGACGCGCACGAGCGGGTCCCATGACGGCACGTCGGTCGGAAAGGCGATGGTGAGTGGCGCGTTCGCGGCGAGAGCGGCGCTGCTCGCCGTCAGTGCGCCGAGGCCGCCGAGGGTGCCGGCGGCCTGCGTGGCGAGTCCCGCCAACGTACCGCCCAGCATCTGGATGAAGTTTCTGCGTGTAGTCATGGAGAAATCCGTTCCTTGCGCGAAGCGCCTCGTTGCCGCTAAGGCCGTGAAACTGTCACGGCATGGCATCAGGTTAAGAGGACAAAACCACGCTGTCTTGTCGGCGCGCGCACGCATTCCTGCCTTTCGCGCGCGGGCCGGACGGCGTCAGAACTGATGAATCAGGGCGATGCGGGAAGTCAATTGCGTGTTTGAATTCGGCGGCAGCGAATAGAAGCCCGCCCCCTGGTTCGCGTCGACGCCCGGCTGCGCGTGCAGGTACGACACGTTCACGTAGAAGTTCGTGCGCTTGCTCAGGTAATACTGCGCGCCCAGCGTGGGTTGATGCCAGTGCGTGTGATCCCAGGTCGTGTATTGATAGCCGCCGATCAGCGCGATATCGGGCCGCACGAAATACATCGCGCCGGCTTCGTAGACGTTCATCGTCGCGCTGCCGGTGGTGCTTTGCAGATGGGTCGACGTGAAGTTGGCCGACAGCGTGAGCCTGTTGAGCGTGTAGCTCGCGCCGACGCCGAACTCCGACTGCCTGTCGACGATAAACGGCGACGAGTAGAAGAGATCGGTCACGCTGCCGTCGGAGTTGCGCGTCGCGACCGTCTGGCCGAGGAAATTGAACACGCCGAACTGCGCATACGGATAGATGTCGACGTCGTAAAGGCGCTCGTAGATCGCCGCCGCACTGAGGCCGCCGTCCTTGTAGCCCGCGCCTACGCTCCACGCGCTGTTCTGCTTGAAGTTGCCCGCCACGTTGCCGAAGCTCCACATGCCGCCGAAGCTAAAGCCGCGGTAGGTCGGGCTTTGGTACTTCACCGAGTTCGGCAATTGCACCCCGGAAATACGGTCGATGTCGCCCATGTGCCCCGCGTAGACGCTCGCATAGCCGTTCAGGTTGAACGGGGTGATGTAGTCGGCGATGAAGTCATACTGGTTGCCCATCGTCACCGTGCCGTAAGGGCTCGCAATGCCGACGAAGGCCTGCCGGCCGAACAGCGCGCCGTTGTTGCGCAACTGGCCGGTGCCGAGCGAGAAGCCGTTTTCCAGCGTGAAGATGGCCTTCAGACCGCCGCCGAGATCTTCGCTGCCCTTGAAGCCGAAGCGGTTGCCGAAGTTGGCGCCGTCCTGGAACTTATAAAGACGGCCGCCGCCTTGATTGCTGATGTAGGTGAAGCCGGCATCGATGAGACCGTATAGCGTGACCGAACTCTGCGCATGCGCGCCGCTCATCGCAACCAGCATGACAGTGCCCGTCAAATACTTTTTCATTAGCGTGATCCTGGATAGAGGGGAACGGAGTTGTTCAAAACGAACCGCTGCCGCGTGCCTTACAGGCAGCGAAATTCGATACGTTCAACGCTATCCAGGCAATTTCGGCAAATCTTGACCAAATGCGCGCGGCGAATTGACTAATACCCCGTCAAAAAACTTCGCGTCTCACCCGTCAAAAAGCCGGGTTTTCGGCAAGAGTTCACGCGCGCGCAGACAAGCATCGGCCGGCGCTTCGTCCTAAGCTCGCAAGGCCGCAGTTGGCGTTGCCATTACTCAAAGCTCACCGCTCAAAGGAAAGAACATGTCGAAGAGTCTCGTCATCATCACAGGCGCGAGTTCCGGGATCGGCGAGGCGACCGCCCATCTGCTCTCGCAGCTCGGCTATCCGCTGCTGCTGCTCGCGCGCCGGCTCGAGCGCCTCGAGTCGCTGGAATTGCCCAATACGCTGTGCCGCCAGGTCGACGTCACCGATCGCGCAGCGCTCGCCGCCGCCGTCGAGGCCGCCGAGGCGAAGTTCGGCCCCGCCGATGCCATCATCAACAACGCCGGCGTGATGCTGCTCGGCGATATGACCGGGCAGCCGCCTGAGGAATGGGACCGCATGCTCGACGTCAACGTCAAGGGCGTGCTGAACGGCGTGCACGCAGTGCTCACGGGCATGGTCAAGCGGCGGCGCGGAACCATCATCAACGTCAGTTCCACGTCGGGACGCAAGACCTATCCGCAACACGTCGCCTACGTGGGCACCAAGCACGCGGTACATGCGCTGTCGGAAAACCTGCGCGAGGAAGTGTCGCCACATAACGTGCGCGTGGTGCTGATCGCGCCGGGCGCGTGCAATACCGAGTTGCAGACGATCACCACCAACGACGCGATCAAGGCCGGCTTCAAGATGTGGAAGGAGTCGATCGGCGGCGTCATCCTGCAGCCGGAGGAAGTGGCCGAGGCGATCCGTTTCGCCTATGAAATGCCGCAAAACGTCTGCATCCGCGAGATCATGCTCGCGGCGACGAACCAGCCCGTCTGACGGCTGAGCGATGTCGTCCATATGCAAATCCGCTCGCTCACGTTGCTGCTTGCGGCTCTCTCGATGCTCGGCCCGTTTGCCACCGACAGCTATCTGCCCGCGCTCAAGCGCCTGAGCGCCTGAGCGCCGCATCGTCGTATAAAAACTGAAGCGGCAAGAGGCCGTACGCCTGCAGACAAGAATGCACGCATCAATTTGGCCATGATACGTTCGTGATCGACGATCACGTTTTTAGTCACCACTCCCCCAAGACCATCATGACGACTTCCGTAGCGCTGTCCCCTGTCTCCGGCGCCGCCGCCTGGCGCGGCGACAAGCTCCTCGACAAGCAGGACTGGATCTACTATCTGAAGGAGGACCAGATCGAAGAACTGGAGGCGCTCGGCCGGCGCTTCGTCGAAGACGACCCGGACCTGCGTTTCGTCAAGGCGTCCGACTATCCGCTAAACGCATGCGCCGCCGCCATCGACGAATGGTGCAGCGACATCGACGAAGGCCGCGGCTTCGTCCTCGTGCGCGGGCTGCGCACGCATCTCTATTCCGATGCGATGTCGGCGGCGATCTACTACATACTCGGTCTGCATATGGGCGACCCGATCCGCCAGAACGAACTCGGCGATCTGCTCGATCATGTCTACGCGACCTCCGACAAGATGCTCGATGATCCGGACGCGCTGTCCGCCAAGATCCGCGACCTGCTGCCGTTTCACTCGGACAGCTCGGATGTGGTCGCCTTGATGTGCCTGCGCCCCGCGCTCGAAGGCGGCGCCTCGTGCATCGTGTCCGGCGCGGAGATCTACAACGAAATCCTCAAGCGCCGGCCCGACCTCGCGCCTTTGCTGCTCGAGCCGTTTCATTGGGACTGGCGCCGCCAGGACCACAATTCGCCTGCCAATACGTATGTTTCGCCGATCGTGAGCTTCGTCGACGGCGTGTTCAGCATGTACGCGGGATCGCTGTATATCCTGACCGCGCAGGACTATCCAGAAGTGCCGCGGCTCACGCCTGAGCAGAAGGAGGTACTCGAACTGTTCGAGGCAATCACGTACGAGCCGGGTATGTCGCTCGCGATGGATTTCCGGCCCGGCGATATCCAGTGGCTCTCGAACTACGCGGCGCTGCATTCGCGCACGCGCTTCACGGATTTTCCGGAGCCGCAACGGCGTCGTCATCTGCTGCGTCTGTGGCTGCGCCGCGGCTCGCCGCGTTCGATGATCCCCGGCTTCGGCAAGAACGGCGTCGTGCAGCAACGTTACGAAGCGCGCGGTCAGGCCGCCGACGATACGCGTGGCAACTTCAGGATCGGCATTGCGGCGGTGCCGCGTTTGTGACGATGCGCTTGGGCGCAGCGTGTGAGTGCATGCGCTGCGCCTTCGAGAGATTGAGAGGTCGAAAGATCAAGAGACTAAGAAACGGTTTCAAAAAGGCTTCGTAGGGGCCCTTCTCCTTGCGGCGAATCCATTGGCCGTTGTCTGCACAGCTTCCTTCCAGCGCGCAATAGAAGAGCGCACTGCGCGGATGAACCGCACTCACGGCGACAGGAAGGCTGCGACGGGACGCGATATTCACAACGATCTCTCCAAGCTTGCGCGACTTCCGCGTTGAAAGCAGGCAACATCGATCGCATCGCCTGTTGATCGAATGTCTCATCTTTCAAACTCAAGGCTCTACTCGGCATCTCACCCTCTCACCGCGTAATCCGGTCCGCAGCCATTGCGATCCAGTTCATTGGACGATTCCTGCCCGCACCTGCAAGAAGGCTTTCATTCGCTGCGTGGCGAGTTCGGGCCTGATCAACACGCCACAGGCGTCCGCTTTCCGGAACACTTCGGCGAAATGCAGCACCGACCGCGCCGACTCCATGCCGCCGGCCATCGAGAAATGGTCCTGATGTCCGTTCAGCCACGCGAGGAAGACAACCCCCGCCTTGTAGTACTGTGTCGGCGAACTGAAGAGCTCACGCGACAGCGCCACCGTGGGTCGCATCGTGTCGTGGTAGGCCGCGATATCGTTTCTGGCCAACTGGCCCAGCGCTTTCGCCGCGACTGGTGCAATCGGATCAAATATGCCCAGTAACGCGTGCGATATGCCCGTGCTGTCACCTGCGATCAGATCGCCGTAGTTGAAATCGTCACCGGTATACATCCGCACGCCGTCCGGCAACTGGGCGCGAAGCTCGCACTCGTATTCGGCGTTCAGCAACGAAATCTTGATGCCTTCGATCTTGCCCGAATGCTGGCGGATGATGTCGAGTACAGTTGCCATTGCGGCGCGAACGTCACTACCGCCCCAGTATCCTGCGAGCGAAGCGTCGAATGCTTCGCCCAGCCAGTGAAGCACGACCTTGTTGCGACTCTCGGCAAGTACAGCTTCATACACCTTCTTGTAGTCATCAGGCGATCGGGCCGCGGCGCACAATGCACGACTTGCCATCATGATGGCCCGGCCACCGGACGCTTCCACGACTTCGAATTGCTCCTTGTACGCCTGGATCACATCCGACAGGCTATGCCGCCGCCGGTCGTCCAGATGATCGGTGCCAGCACCGCAGGCTAGATCCGCTTCCGGGATAGTTCTCGCGTGCGCGATGCTTCGGCGAATGAGTTCGGATGCCGTCTTCCAGCCCAGACCCATGCCTCTTTGCGCGGTGTCCATGGCTTCGGCAACCTTGAAACCGAGGCCGTACAGATAGGTTCGAAACGCGAGCGTCCTGTCCCAATCGATCGCCGGCGCGTCCGACCACGGCTCATAGCCGAGCGCGGGATCAACCACGACATGCGCTGCAGCGTATGCCACGCGATTGAACTCACATTTCGACTCCAGCGTGATGTTCTCCTCCAAGGTCTTCAACGTATACGGATTCAATTCGCCATTACGGGTTGGCAGAAGGATTTTCATGGCTATCTCTCAGAAGGCGGTCGATGTCGGGATCTCGTTCGCACCTCGTTTGGCACGCACAGCGTTTGGCGCCGGGATGCGACCGAGGATATGATCGGCTGCCTTCTCCGCGACCATGATGGTCGGTGCATTGGTGTTACACGACGGAATGAGCGGCATCACGGAGGCATCGACCACGCGAAGTCCGTCAATGCCAATCACTCGCAGCTCAGGTGTGACTACGCTATGTTCGTCCTCTGGGCGCCCCATCCTGCACGTACCGACCGGATGGTGATCGGTCTTGGCATTGGCACACGCATAATCAAACAGCTCGTCGTCCGTGTTGACACGCGGACCGGGCAGGACTTCCGTCTGCACAAAACGCTTCAACGCGGGCTGATTCATTAACTCGCGCGCAAGGCGCAGGCCCTTGAGCGCTGTATGGCGGTCTTCCGGCTCCGACCAGTAGTTCGGGTCGATCAGCGGCGCTGTCGCAGGATCGGCACTTGCCAGACGTACGCTGCCGCGCGATTTGGGCCGAAGATATGCGGTATTCAAGGTGACGCCGCCATGGCGAAGTTTCGCCATGCCCGCTTCGATTCCTGAACCCAGGCCGAGATGGAACTGGATGTCGGGCGACCGGGCGTGTGTCGCGGCGATTCCGTCCGCATACCAGAAGCCGCCCGTCTCGAACAGGCTCGAAGCAACCGGGCCCTTCTTCAGAAGCAGGTACTGCAGGCCTGCCCACGCTGCATGCTGGAGTTTGTTGTACTTGTCGTACGTATGATCGCCAGTACATTCAGCGATGACAAACAGGTCGAGATGGTCCTGCAGATTGGAGCCGATGCCCGGCATGTCATGCACGACGGGTACACCCGTTGACCTCAAATGATCAGCCGGGCCGATGCCTGATTGCATCAGCAGCTTGGGGGATCCAATGGCCCCGGAAGACACGATCACTTCCCGCCTCGCGCGCACAACAACTGGCGTGCGGTCGGTTCCACTGACCAGTTCTACGCCGACTGCGCGCCCTCCTTCGACGATTACGCGCAGCGCCTGTGACTGTAACCTGACAGTGAGGTTCGGCCGCCCGAGGATCGGCTCAAGGAACCCGACGGATGCCGATGCGCGCCGCGCGTTGAACTGCGTCAGCTGATAGTAGCCGAGACCTTCCTGTTGAGCGCCGTTGAAGTCGGCGTTAAAAGGCATGCCCATCTCCTGACCCGCCTGGAAGAACGCTTCGCAGACCGGCAGAGGACTGATCGGATTTGACACGCCTAGCGGGCCACCATAGGCATGGTATTCATTCGCGAAGCGCTGATTGTTCTCCGATCGTTTGAAATAAGGCAGTACATCGCGGTAACTCCAGCCCGTTGCGCCACCCATGCTCTCCCACTCGTCGTAGTCCGCTGGCACGCCGCGCGTATAGATCTGCGCGTTGATCGACGAGCCGCCACCGATGACCTTCGCTTGGGTGAAGCGCAAGACACGGTCCTTCAGATGCTTTTGAGGCACGGTATGCCAGCCCCATGAACCGATGCCCTTGGTCATCTTCGCGAAACCAGCGGGCATGTGGAAAAGCGGGTTCCGGTCGCCGCCGCCAGCCTCAAGCAGCAGAACCGTCATGGAAGGATCGGCGCTCAGGCGATTCGCCAGTACGCAACCGGCTGACCCTCCGCCCGTAATGATGTAGTCGTAGCTGTCGGTCTTCATGCTGCTCACCTTCAAAAGGCAGAAATGGAGAGGCCACCATCAACCTGGAGCACGCTGCCTGTGGCAAACCGCAACGCACCGCCCGCAAGCTGGCCGACCGCCTTCGCGACATCGTCAGCCTCGCCCCAACGGTTCATGGGAACGAGCCCCTCCTTGAAACGCGCCTCATACTTCTGCGCAACCGCTTCGGTCATCGGCGTCCGGATAATCCCCGGCCGCACCTCAAAAACCGGGATGCCTGCATGAGCAAGCCGTAGTGCGAACAGTTTTGTCATCATCGGCAAAGCGGACTTCGAGAGGCAATACTCGGCCCTCTCAGGTGACGCCATCGTGGCTGATACCGACGAGACCGTGATAATCGCGCGCGGGCGATCTGGCTCTGCGCTCAACATATGGCGAGCAACCGCCTGAGTCATGAAGAAGGTTCCGCGCAGATTCACTCCAAGCACGGTGTCGAACGCCTCAGAAGTCACATCCAGCAGATCACCACGCGCGGGCGAGCCGATTCCCGCGTTGTTCACCAGGCAATCCAGATCGCCGCACCATGCCAGCACGCGTTCGAGCACTCGCGTGTGTGACGCTACGTCCTGCAAATTCGCCTGGACAAAGAGGGACCGCCGTCCCTGGTCCTCAATCGCCCTTAGCGTCAGAGCGGTCTCTTCGTCATCGACGACGTCGGTAATGGCCACGTCATAGCCGCGCGACGCGAGCTCCACAGCGATCGCGCGCCCGATTCCGCGGCGGCCGCCCGTGACGAGCGCTGCGAGAGGTTGCATTGCGTCATCAGGCATGTCGGCCTCCGTCAAAAGCGTGGTCTCCGCTAGCCGTGCGGCTGCGCGTCAGCTCCGAACGAAGGTGTTCGCCGACCCGTAGAGCCTGGGCTGCTACCGTCAGTGCCGGATTGACCGCAGCAGACGAGGGGAAAAAGCTCGCATCAACGACGTACAGGTTCTGGTGGTCATACGCCTTGCAGAACGGATCGAGCGGCGCGGACCCAGCGTCATTGCCGAACCGGACAGTCCCACATTGATGGGACGGCGTGTCCTCGCCAAAGCGTCTGCTGACTACCAGCGGATAGCCCGCATCCTTGAGCAGACCCTTCGTTTTCTGCACGAAGCGTTGGTGCGGTTTAAGGTTGGTGCGATTCCACGTCAGCTGGATGTCACCGGACGACGTTAGCTCTACGCGACTATCGGCGCTCGGCAAGTCTTCCGACATCGCGTAAAGGTCGACACTGTGACGGCTTATGTATTCCAGAAGCTTCCTCGGCACATACGGAAGCGCGCCACGAAGCATCGGTTCACGGATTTTCCCCAGCATTTGCAGATTGCCCAGTGGCCACCGGTCATGCACGCCGCCAAAGTAGAAGTCGTTGACCGAAAGCGTCTTCGGAAAACGGGTGTCGTTGACCGTCTTCGGGTCGATTGCCAGAATCGCGGTGCAGTTATGGTTCATGTAGTACCGCCCGACCGCTCCAGACGTGTTCGCAAGCCCGTTCGGAAATTTGTCGTTAGCCGAGGCGAGTAACAGAACGGCGCTATTGATCGCCCCTGCCGACAGCACAAACGTGTCGCCAGTGACCGTAAGCGGACCGTCCCGCGTCTGAACTTCGAGGCTCGAAATTCTTCGCCCTGTCGGGTCGGTCACAAGTCGTGTCGCGCGCGCGCCCGTCAGCAGGGACACGCCTCCTCGTTTCAGCGCGGGGCGCAACAGGCACATCTCGGCGTCTCCTTTCGCGTCAATGCGGCAAGGAAAAGCGTCACATGTGCCGCAGCGCACGCACGCGCCGCCGTCGCCGAAATCGACCGAAGCCGGCATAAAGAACGGATGCAGGCCCTGCTGCCTAAGCTTCTCCCGGAGCCTGCCAATCACAGGTTCGTCAGGTATCGGTCCATGACGATAATTGACGGATCTCGGCGGCTCGGTCGGATCCTGACCAGCGGACCCTCTCACACCGAACAGTTCCTCGGCCTGGTCGTAGTATTTTTCGAGGTCCTGGTACTTGATGGGCCACGCGGGCGACACGCCTTCCTCATGCGCGAGTTCTTCGAAGTCGGCTTCACGCAGCCGGAACATGGCGGTGCCGAAGAACTTCGTATGCCCGCCGACAAAGTAGTACTGGCCAGGGCGATAGCGCTCGCCAGCGCCGTTGAGCCAAGTATCGCGCGTGCGATACCGGAGCTGGCCGAATACGGCTTCCGCGTCCCAGTTCTGCAGTTCGCGGGGAAGATTGTCGCCCCGCTCGATCACTACGACACTGGCACCCGTACCGGCGAGTTGCAGGGCAATCGCGCTGCCGCCGACGCCCGAACCAACGATGACGACATCGGCATGCATCACGCTATCCTTTCTTCCGTTTGCGCATCGAAGAGGACCAGCTTCGACAGATCGACCCGCAGGTTGCAGTGCTCGCCCGGGCTATGCGGAATGTCGGCGCCCAGTCGGGCCGCGACTTCGACCCCGCCCATTTCGAGCGCCGCCAGCGTGTCCGGTCCCGTGGGCTCCATGACCAGCACCTTCACCGCTACCTCGCGCACCGCATCCGGGACCCGCGAGGATTCCACACCGATCGCTTCTGGCCGAAGGCCGGCAATCACCTTCTTGCCCGCGTATCGCGCGACTGCGGCGGACTGGTCCGGCAGATCAAGGCTAACCGCTGCACTGCCTTCGCCCATCGTCAGAACGAGTGTGTCGTTCCGGGCTGAGAGCACTGCCGGAATGAGGTTCATCGACGGGGAGCCCATGAACGTCGCGACAAAGGTATTGGCCGGCGTACTGTAGATCTCGGCTGGCGTGCCGAACTGCTGGATCACGCCCCCCTTCATCACCGCAATCCGGGTCGCGAGTGTCATTGCTTCGATCTGATCGTGAGTCACGTACACGATGGTCGCGCCGAGCCGTTGATGCAGCTTCTTGATTTCGGTGCGCATGTCAACGCGCAGTTTTGCGTCAAGATTGGACAGCGGCTCGTCGAACAGGAAGATTTTCGGGTCCCGCACCAGCGCCCGTCCCATGGCGACACGCTGCCGTTGACCGCCCGAGAGTTGGCCCGGGCGGCGCTTGATCAGGTGCTCGATCTGAAGCAGTCTTGCAGCGTCCGCGACGGCCTTATCCCTCTCCACTTTCGACACTTTGCGCATCTCGAGACCGAAGCTGATGTTCTGGCCGACCGTCATGTTCGGATACAGCGCGTAGCTCTGAAAGACCATCGCGATATCCCGCTCGCTGGGATGCAGGTCGTTCACACGGTCGTTGTCGATCCGGATCTCCCCGCCGGAGATAGTGTCGAGTCCCGCGATCAGCGACAGCAGGGTCGATTTTCCGCAACCGGACGGCCCGACAAGTACAAGGAAATCGCCATCGGTCACATCGATGTTGATGTTCTTCAGGATTTCCGTCGGGCCGTAGGCCTTGCGGACATTTGAAATATGCAGAGAAGCCATTTCCTTACCCCTTTACCGAACCGGCCATCATGCCGCGCACGAAATAGCGGCCGCCGATCACATAGACCAGAAGAGTGGGCAGCGCGGTAATCACGGCGGCTGCCATCTGAACGTTGTACTCACGCACGCCCGTCGACGTATTCACGATGTTGTTCAGTGCGACCGTAATCGGCGCCGTGCCGCCCGTCGTAAATGAAGCACCGAAGAGGAAGTCGTTCCAGATATTGGTGAACTGCCAGATCACCGTTACAGTGATGATGGCGCCGGAACACGGCAACAGGATGCGCAGGAAGATCCTGAAAAAGCGCGCTCCATCGATCATTGCGGCCTTCACCAGTTCATCGGGAAACGCGACATAGAAGTTACGGAAGTACAAAGTCGTAAAGCACAGACCGTAGACGATGTGCACGAAGACGAGACCCGTAATGGACTGTGCCAGTCCGATCTTCCCGAGGAAGGTAGCCATCGGAATGAGCACGATCTGGAACGGGATGAAGCATCCGAACAGCACGAGTCCAAACAGGATGTTGTCGCCCTTGAATCTCCATTTGGTCAGCACGTACCCGTTGAGCGCGCCAAGGAAGGTAGAAATCGCAACGGCGGAAATGACCATCCGTGTCGAGTTCCAGAAAAACCCCTTCACGCCAGAACAATCGAGGCCAACGCAGGCTTCCCCCCAGGCTTTAAGCCACGGCTCCAGTGTCCATGCACGAGGCAACGCGAGAATGTTCCCGCTGTACACCTCCGAAAGAGGTTTGAACGACGTCAGCATCATTACCGCGAGCGGGATCAGATAGACGACGGCAAAAACCGCCAGCAGTCCATAGATCACAATCCTCGATACGTAGTTATGCTTGCCCATCACCATTTGCGGCGAGTCCCAGCCTTTTTTCAACATGACGATCTCCTGACTGGACTAATGCGAGCCGCTGCCGCTGCGCGGACGAAGCTCTGAATAGAGATACGGAACCATGATCGCGGCGACCGTGCACAGCATCATGACCGCACTCGCCGCTCCCATTCCCAACTCGTTTCGCGTGAAGGTGAATGAGTACATGAACGTCGAGGGCAACTCCGTCGAATAGCCGGGACCTGCGCCTGTCAAGGCCACCACCAGTTCATAGCTCTTGACCGCGAGGTGAACGAGGATCACGAACGCGGAAACGAAAGCCGGACGCAGTTGCGGAATGATGATGCGTCGATAGATAGCCGGCATTCTTGCCCCATCGATCGACGCGGCCTTGACCATGTCCTGATCGATACCCCGCAGGCCTGCGAGGAACATCGCCATGACGAAGCCGGACGCCTGCCACACCGCGGCGATGACCACGGTGTAAATGGCCATTCGATCATCGATGATCCAGTCGAACCTGAAACTGGTCCAACCCCAGTCGTGGAAAAGCTTCGTCAGCCCGAGACCGGGATTCAGTATCCATTTCCAGGCTGTGCCCGTTACGATGAAGGAGATCGCCATCGGATAAAGAAAGATCGCGCGCAGACCGCCTTCCGCCCTGATGCGCTGGTCGAGAAGAATGGCGAGGCCCAGCCCAATCCCCATGCACAGGACGACATACAGCGATGCATAGATTCCCAGATTGGTGACCGCAACGTGCCAGCGCGGATGTGTCCAGACGCGTCCGTACTGCATCAGGCCGCCCCAGTGCAGATTGGCAAACGCGCGTGAGCGCGTGAACGACAGGACCGTGGTCCAGACGATAAAACCGTAGACGAAGATCAGCGTCGTAATCAACGTGGGCGACAACACGAGCTTTGGCAATACCTGCT
This sequence comes from Paraburkholderia lebeckiae, assembly GCF_014201005.1. Taxonomy (NCBI): domain Bacteria; kingdom Pseudomonadati; phylum Pseudomonadota; class Betaproteobacteria; order Burkholderiales; family Burkholderiaceae; genus Paraburkholderia; species Paraburkholderia lebeckiae. The sequence continues at coordinate 333,330 of NZ_JACHDK010000007.1, forward strand.
CGAACCGGTTTCTCAGGCTTGACCGGCGTTTGTCGTGAAGCTGGGATTCGTCCGTCGTACCTCGTGACGAGGTATGGACGGTCCGGTGTGTAGTGTGCATGGCAACCACCTCTACTTCGGGAGCATCGGGTCTTCGCAGGGGCATGCTGGCGCGCCCCCGTGAGTTTTAAGACGGTGAACGGCCTACTTGGCGTTGTTGACAGCGTCGACCAGCTGTTTCACCGCATCGGCAGATGACTCGTTGGTGTTGAAGAAATGCGTGACGACGTCATAGACCGCGTTCTTCGGCCCATCGGGCATTGCGTGTCCGTGCGCGAAGCTGCCCACCATCGTGCCGCTTTTCAACGCGGAGCGAAGATCAGCCATCGATTTCTGGCCGCACTCGTCGAACCCATCGGAAGGCACATCGAGACGCGCCGGAATCGCTCCCTTGATCTGATTGAATTTCGCCTGGACGCCCTTGTCCATCACGGTCGACGCGAACGCATTTTCACCAGGCACGCTGGCATCGCTCTTTTTGAACGTCGCAAACTGGTCGGTATTGAAGATGAAGTCGCCCTGGGTGCCGGGATACTGGAAGCACAGGTAGTCGACATTGGCCTTCTTGCCGGCGTTCACGAACTCACCCTTCGCCCAGTCGCCCATGATCTGCATCGCGGCCTTGTCGTTGATGACCATCGACGTTGCGAGGTTCCAGTCACGACCCGGGAAATTCGGATCGACCATACCGCGCAGCGCGCGCATCTGGTCGAATGCCTTTTCCATCGTCTTTGAGCCGAGCGCGGCAGGATCGAGATTGACAAGGGCTTGGGTATAAAATTTCGGGCCGCCGGCAGACATGACGGCGCTATCGAAAATCGTCGCTTCCTGCCACGGCTGCCCGCCGTGGGCGAGCGGCGTGTAGCCAGCCTTGCGAATCACGGCGGCATCGGCAACCAGCTGGTCGAACGTCTGCGGCGGAGTCAGGTGCAACTGATCGAAAATCTTCTTGTTCGCCCAGATCCAGTTGGTCCGGTGAACGTCGACCGGCACCGCTACCCAATGGCCATCGACCTTCGAGAAACGTTGAATCGGACCGGGCACGAGCTTGTCCCATCCTTCCTTTGCCGCGATCGAATCGAGGTTGGTCAGAAAATCCTGCGACGCGTATTCAGGAATGGTAAAGCCGAGCATCTGGATGGCGTCAGGCGGATTGCCGGATGCAACGCGAGCTTTCAGCACCGTGCGCGCTGCTTCGCCGCCGCCCCCTGCAATCGGTGCGTCCTTCCAGGCGTATCCGCGCTGCTTCAAACCGTCCTTTAATACCTCCAGCGCACGGGCTTCGCCGCCCGAGGTCCACCAGTGCATCACTTCGACGGATTTGGTGTCGGCCGCCGATACCGCGCTACTGCCACTGACGGCGATGGCTGCCACGAGTGCAAAAAGTGTCTTCCTCAACATGTCTCACTCCAGATGGGTTGCTCTCTCTGATGGAGAGGGTTTTCAGTCTTTTCCCGGCGGCCCCTCCCGCCCGAGGCTTATTTCCTGCCTGCTATTTCTTCGCCGGCAACCAGAGGTTCTTGCGTTCTCCGATATGCAGTTGAATCGTCTTCGTCTCCGTATAGTCCTCGACCGCCTGCTTGCCGAGTTCGCGACCGACGCCGCTCGCCTTGAATCCTCCAAACGGGAGTTCCGGATATCCGTCGAGGAAGGTGTTCACCCAGATCGTCCCTGCGTCGACACCGCGTGCGACCTTCAGGCAAGTATCGATATCGCTGCTCCACACCGCGGCCGACAAGCCGTACGCCGTGTCGTTTGCGATTTCGATGGCATGATCCAGATCGCGGAACGCGATGACACTCAAGACAGGGCCGAAAATTTCCTCTCTTGCGACACTCATGTCTGCGGTGACATCGGTCAGGACGGTCGGCTGCAGATAAAGGCCGTTAGCGCTTGCGTAACGCCCGCCGCCAAGACGCACCTTCGCACCTGCCGAGACACCGGTCTCGATATGACCAAGGATGTCGTTCATTTGCTGTTCGCTGACGATCGCGCCGACCTTCGCATCAGGATGAAGCGGATCGCCGACAGGCACTTCGCGGGCGCGCTCGATAACAGCAGCCGCAAACCGCTCCACGATGGACTCATGCACCAGAACCCGGCTACCGCTGTTGCAGCATTCGCCGGCATTGAAGTACACGCCGAACACGACCGCGTCGACCATGGCATCCCAGTCGCAGTCCGGAAAAACGATCTGAGGATTCTTGCCGCCCAGTTCCAGGGCGACTTTCTTGAGTTTCTTCGAGGCCACCCCGGCGAGCATCGACCCCACATGGGTCGAACCCGTGAACGAGAGCATGTCGACCCGCGGACTCTCGGCGAGAGGCTGACCGACGCGTGAGCCCTTGCCCGTCACGACATTCGCGACCCCGGCTGGCACGCCGGCCTTTTCAAGGATCCCCATCAACATGACGGTCGTGCCGGACGTCAGCTCGCTGGGCTTGATCACGCATGTGCAGCCCGCTGCCATCGCGAATGGCAGTTTCTGGCACAGGATCCACAGCGGAAAATTCCATGGCGTGATGATGCCGACCACCCCGATCGGCTGACGCAACACCAGTCCAAGCATGTCCTCGCCCAAGGTGTTGTAGGCGTCACCGCTGGTGGTGCGAGCAAGGCTCGCAGCGTACTGCCACAGATCGACGCAACCGGCGACCTCCGCGCGCGCCTGGGTGAGCGGCTTGCCGTTCTCCAGCGATTCGATTAGCGCAAGACGCTCAATCTGGGCCTGGATGCCATCCGCGACCGCCAGCAGCACGCGGGCACGCTCCGCTCCCTTCATCTTTGGCCAGGGGCCGTTGTGAAATGCACGATGGGCTGCGTCGATCGCCGCGTCGACGTCCTCGGGCGTCGCCACGGCATAGGTGCTGACCAGCTCGCCGTGAGCCGGACTGAGCCGCTCGACACGTTCGCCGCCACCAGCCTCGCGCCACTGCCCGTCGATGTAGAGGCGACCGTGATACACCTCGAAGTCAGTCTTATGAGACGCCACAAGCAAGGGCGCCAGTTCCGGATTCATGTTTGCAGTCGTCATGTCAGTTACCCTCAAAGTTCGCCGGCCGCTTTTCGCGAAAGCTCAGCATTCCCTCACGCGCATCCGCGGTGGTTGCCGCCAATGCACCCGCCATTGCCTCAAGGGTGGCCGCAGCACCCTCGCCATTTGCCGCGTTCACCAGTTGCTTGGTCAGTTGCACCGACACGGGCGCGAGACGGGCGATCTGTTCGGCCATCTCCAGCGCGGCGTTCAATACACCGCCCGCTGACGCAAGCTCGTCGATCAGACCAATCTCGTGAGCGCGCGTGGCGTCGATACGTCTGCCGGTGAGCGCGAGTATCTTGACCTTGCTCGCCCCAATGATCGAGACAAGCCGTTGCGTGCCAGACCAACCCGGACATGTCGCTATACCGGCTTCCGGAAGCGCGAAGGTCGCGGCAGGGTCTGCGATCCGGATGTCCGCCACTGCGGCAAGCTCCAGCCCGCCTCCGAGCGCGTGTCCATTGATAGCGGCGATGACCGGTACACGAAGCGCAGCCCAACGATCAAAGATCCTGTGTCCGCGCGGTACCCACTGACGCCACATATCAAGTGGCGTCAGCGCGGACCATTCATTGATGTCCGCACCCACGCAGAAAGCCTTCGTTCCCGAACCCGTCAGGACCACGGCGCGCACATCGGTCCACGTATCAAGCTCAGCGGCGACCGCCTCCAGACGCATCAGCATTGGTGGAGTCAAGGCATTGAGCTTCTCGGGGCGGTTCAACGTGACAACAGCGACTGCGCCGCTGCGCTCGAACTGGATTCCATCGATATCAGCCACGACGTGCCTCCCCGAGTTGCAGGCCGTACGGCGATTCGCTGAAAATCGCCGCATTCATGGTCTTCAGATCCGGTGAAACAATCAGAGGAAAGTCCGCCTGCTCAAGCACGTCCTTGTTCAGGTCGATGCCCGGCGCCACTTCGATCACTTCAAGACCTTCCTTCGTGAGCTGCAGCACACAGCGTTCAGTCACATACAGCACTTGCTGACCACGCTGCTGCGCCATGCGGCCGCTGAACGTGACGTGGTCGACCTCGCCGACGAACTTCTTCGATTTGCCCTCCTGAAGGATCGTCAGCCGTCCGTGACCGACCTCCAGCTTCGCGCCGGCTGTGAAAAAGCCCGAGAAGACGAGCTTCTTCGCGTGCGTCGTAATGTCGATGAAGCCGCCACATCCGGCAGTCAGGTACGGCTTGCTGGGCAGCTTCGACACGTTCACGTGGCCGTTGCGGTCGATCTGCAGGAACGACAGCAGCGAAACGTCGAAGCCGCCTCCCTGGAAGTAGATGAACTGCGAAGGCGACGGCATGATCGCGTCGGCGTTTGCCGAGCAACCGAAGGCGAAGCCGAGCAGCGGCATACCGCCCACCGCACCCTGCTCGATGGCCCACGTCACCCGGCCGTTGAGTCCTTCTTCAAGGAGAATGCGCGGAACGTTGGCCGAAATGCCGAAGCCAAGATTCACCGCGTCTCCGTCGGCGATCTCCATCGCCGCGCGACGGGCAATCACCTTTTCTGCGTTCCAGTCGGCCAATGCAAATTCGCTGTCCGGAACCTTGATTTCGCCGCTGATCTCCGGGTCGTATTCGATCTGCGTCGTCTGTTTCTGCTCGGGGTCCACGACCACGTAGTCAACGAGGTTGCACGGAATATGCACCTGCTGCGTACCGAGCGACCCAGCCTTCACGACTCGCTTGACCTGGGCGATGACAATGCCGCCGTTATTGCGCACCGCAAGCGCCTGGTCGCGGCCGCCAAGCAGCGCGCCTTCGTGTTCGTAAGACAGGTTGCCCCGCTCATCCGCTGTGGTGGCACGCACGATAGCGACGCGCGGCACGATATTCGGAAAGAAGAGCCACTCCTCGCCCGCGAACGTGACCTTGTCCACGATCGGCTCGGATTCCGAGAGACTGTTCATTGCGCCGCCCTGCCGGTCCGGATCGACGAAAGTGTCGAGCCCCACCTTGGTGAGGACACCAGGGCGCTTCGCGGCCGCGTCCCGATGCATGTCAAACATCACCCCGCTCGGGAGGTTGTATGCGCGGATTTCGTTGTCGACGACCATCCGCCAGATGTCGGGCATCGGTAGACTCGATGGGCCGCTGGGAAACGAACCGGCGATGATCGACTTGATAAGACCGCGCTTCGCCAGATGATCAACGCCTTTGACGCCATACATGTCGCCAGCTGCGATCGGATGCAGCAGCGAAAGTGCTCGAGGATGGCCTTCGGTTTCAAAGCGCGTCCCGATCGCCGCCAGCATGGCGTCGGGGCAGCCAAGGCCACTAGACGAACTGACGGTCACAACGTCACCATCGTTGATCAGGCCTGCGGCAGTCGCCATCGAAATAACTTTGCTGGAACCCACAATAAATCTCCTCATCCTGACTCAGCGCGCGTACTGCTGCGGGACGGCGACGTGTGCACCGGTCGAAGCCGACTCTTGAAGCGCAAGCGCGCTAACCAGTGACCGGTATCCGTCCCGGCCGGTTGCTGCGGGATCCTCACCGAGTAGAACAGCGCGATGGAACTGGGCGACCGCGGTGACATAAAGGTCCTGGTGGACGACCTCGATGATTTCGAAGCCTGCTGCTGAACGCAGCTCGATTTCTCCAACGGCGCGCTGGGTCATCACGTCACGTGCGATGAGCGAGCCTTCGGTACCGTGAACCTCAAGGCCGGTCGGTGCGTACGGCACGGTGAACGCGTCGTGTATCTGAGCAAGCACGCCGTTACTGAACCGGATGATTCCCATCACGCCGTCGGCGAGGCCGCGTGTACCCATGCTTCCGGACGAGGTCATCGCGCTCACTTCGACGGGTTCTGCATCCAGAATGAAGCGAAGGGTGTCAGCGTCGTGCACGGAGATGTCGAGCACGACGCCGCCGCCCGCATCGGGGCGCTCGATTCGCCAGCCGCGCAGGTGCGGCGGCAGGGAGACCGCGTGGAAGACTCGCACGTAAAGCGGCGTGCCCACCGCGCCTGAACGGATGAGTTCACGCAGACGGCGGTGTGTCGCTGCACACCGCAGGTGATGGTTCGTGCCGAGGACAACCTGATGGGCGGCGCACGCTTCAATCATCTGGCTCGCATCAGCCTCTGAGAGCGCAAGCGGCTTTTCGCAGAGTACGTGTTTGCCGGCGGCAGCGGCCGCCAGTACCTGAGGCAGGTGTTTTTCGTTGGTGCTGCTGATGTAGACCGCGTCGATGTCGCGATCGGCGAGGATCTCATCGAGGTTCGTGCCGGACTTTGAAATCCGATGCTTGTCGGCGAACTCGCGAGCGCGCCCGGCGCTGCCACTGACGACGGCTTCGATCGTGCCGTCCGGCTGCGACCGGATCGCGTTGACCATCCACTCGTCGGCTATGGTGCTGGCGCCGATCAGCGCCCAGCGAATCTTGGAAGTCATTGTCTCTCTCCATTGGAACGATCCAACTAGCGTTTATTGGATCGTTCCAACCAACTGTAGTAGACTCATTTCACCGTGTCAAATACTTTTTGGAACGTTCCAATTGTGCAAAGCAACATGAAAACAGTTCCGACGATTCAGGACATTGCAGCGGCTGCGGGCGTATCCAAGTCGACGGTCTCGCTGGTCCTTCAGCAGAGCCCGAAAATCAAGGCGGAGACGGCCGACAAGGTTCGGGCGGCGGCACAACTCCTCGGGTACGTCTACAACCGCGGCGCAGCAAACCTGCGCGGGACCCGAAGTACCATCGTCGGCATGGTCATTAATGACCTTACCAACCCCTTCTTCGTCGAGCTGCTCGTCGCCATCGAGCGGGTGCTCGCGCAGTCCGGATACACGACGCTGATGGCGCACACTGCCGAAAACGTCGCGACCCAAACCCGTGTTCTGCAATCGATGCGTGAGCAGAATGTGGCCGGCCTGATCATGTCTCCTGCGCTGGGAACACCTGAGCAACTGCCGGACGAGATCAAGTCCTGGGGAATTCCACTTGTCCTTGTCATGCGACCGATGGGCACGGATGTCGACACGGTCGGAGTCGACAACAGCTTTGGATTCGCTCTCGCGACGGAACATCTGATTGCTCAGGGCCACACACGTATCGCATTCGCCGGCAATCGAACCGGGTATGCGGTTGCGAACCAGCGCAGGCAGGGCTACCTCACGGCGATGGCCAGTCATGCCCTGACTGTCGCCGACGAGTGGATCATCGATGTTGAACTGACTCCGGATGGCGGTCGCAAGGCAGTCCGCTCCATCTTCGAGATGCGGCCTCGTCCGACGGCGGTGGTTTGCTATAACGACCAGGTTGCGTTTGGCGTGTTGCATGAGCTGGACCGAATGGGCAAACGTGCGGGCAAGGCGCTCGCGGTCGTTGGCTGTGACAATGTGGTGGCGGCAGAACATACCAATCCGCCGCTCAGTACTCTTTCCGCCGGCGCGGACAAACTCGGCACGATCGCGAGTGAGACGCTGCTGGCCAGGCTCGATCCAGCGGCGGACGGAAAAGAACCACCCGTGCAGTACTTCGCCATTCCGCAGCTGGTCGTCAGGGAATCAAGCGTGGGCTCCGCGGGGCGCCACCCGTCTCTGTCGATCGATCCCACCCGCACAGAACGTCGCGTTGCAGGCCAGCGGCAATAGACTTCTGTCCCCTTGATGCATCGCGCGTCGGCCAGAGAGCCTGGCCGGATCGTGTCGGGCCGCCTGGCTAACCCCGAACCGACCAGGCTACCCGCCTACGAATCGGCGATTGCCTTGAACCCCCAGCGAGGGCGTTTCACAGCGTAAAGCCCATCTGGTCCTTGCCGAGTTCAGTCAGGTCTGCCTCAGCCGCACGTCCGACAAAGTCGACTTCGAAATTGTCCGCAGGAAAGTCCGGCGGGCTATCTCCGTTGAGAAAGGTCGGCAGCTGGCGTTTAAGGTAGGCGTCGTTCTTTGCACACGCTGGCGCAGCCGATATGTACATGACGTTGCTGTAGCCCTTGCCACGATGAGCATCTTCGACCGCGTGAATCACGTCGCTATGCCAGAAGACGGTGTCCCCTGCCTGCATCAGTGGAATGGAGGACAACGCTTCTTGAAGCGGACCATGCCACTCCCGCTTGATCGAAAGTGCGCGGCCAGGTAATGCGCCGCACAGATCGTCGTCTGGCACGTCATCCTGGAGAGCGCGCAACAACACATACACCATGGCGTTGGCAATTGGCACAAGCTGAAGCGTGCCGTCTCCCGGACCTTGCGCAGTGAGCGCTGTCCAGCCCTGGAAAGTACGGAACATCGAACAGACAGTCGGTGACGGAATCTCTCTCGCCTCGGGGCGATACGCGGCATCGAACGCGTCGTAGCGGCGCCAGTCGCCACTAAACACGTGTCGATAAACACGCCGGAAATTGTCGTCAAGCCAACGTTCGACTGACCCACCGTCGCAATGAGCAGACAGCCCGAGCGACTCCGAGCCGGGGGGGCGACGTCGCAGCCGGTCCGCGTACACCGGAACGCGGTCCGGATCGAAATGAACGCGCCCTTCGCTGTCGTGTTTCCAGAGGCGGTTCAGAAAGACGCGCGTCTGAGTGAGTTCGGGCGCCTGGCGCGCTTCGACCTGAGGCTTCGACCAGTAAATGCCATAGATCTGGGGCTTGCTCGAAGCGAGGTTGCCGAAGTACTTGTCTTCTGCACGATGCGCGAGTTTTTCGTCGAGGTCATTGGACTCGACATACTCAGCGACCTGCGCGTCCCAGCCTTCAGCGCGCTCGCGGCTGAACACGCCCCGGACGACGCAGGCTCCTCGATCCTTGATCGATGCGATCTGCGCGGCGCTCACCCGGTCAGCCGCGATATCCGCATACTGGATTTCAGGAATGACCGACTCACCGCGGGCACGCTGCGCCACGATGGTAGCGACCTTGCGCTGAATTTCAGCTTCGACCTGCTGGAATACTTCCTTATAGTTCGGAAGGCCGGCGCGCAACAGCTTTTTAACCGCCCGAATAGCGGTCGGCAAATCGTCGATATGAAGGGATTCCATGGTGGCGTCTCCTGGTGCTCTTTGATGACTGAAGCTTAGCCTGGGCCACGATGGACGGGTGATACAATAAGGTCAACTTCTTTGCGATTCCAGCCATGAAGCCTCTATACGAACATGTCGAGATGAGCGCCGGATGCTCCGTGCGGGTTTATCACCGGAAGCTTCCGCGTATACCGTTCGAATGGCACCATCACCCGGAATATGAACTCACCTTGACGATGAATAGCCGTGGCAAGCGCTACATCGGTGACTCGATCGCCGGGTACGAGGGCGATGACCTGGTGCTCGTCCCGCCGGACTTGCCTCATACCTGGTCGTCGAACCGTTCGATCGACGACAGCGCCCCGCAGGTCGCTATCGTCATCTGGTTCGAAGGCGACTGGGCGCGACGACTGGCAGATTGCTGCCCCGAGTACGAAGCACTTCATCGGCTTCTGCGACGCGCTGCCTGCGGCCTTGCGTTCAGAGCGGAAGCCGGGGCAACGGTGCGTAGCCGACTCGAGGGTCTTTTGTCAGTGTCTCCCAGAGAGAGACTCAGCGTTGCGCTGGACATCCTGTGCACATTGGCCGATGAGGAAGCACGGCCACTCGCGTCCGCCAGCGCATTTGATCAGGGCAACGTGGGGCGGCCTTCCGGCCACGAGCCGGAGCGGATAAATCGGGCGTTGGCAGTTATCGAGGCACGGTTTGCCGAACGGCTGACACTGGCGGAATTAGCCGCCGCCGCAACCCTTTCAGAGCGCACACTCAATCGATATTTTGTTCAACATATCGGCGAAAGTGTCGGGAAGTATGTGAGCCGTGTGCGAATCGGTCACGCATGTCGAATGCTCGCAGACACCTCATGGCCCGTGTCGGTTATCGCCGCGCATTCGGGGTTTCCCAACGTTGCCAATTTCAACCGTCAATTTCGCGCACTAAAAAAGACGACTCCCGCAGCCTATCGGAAAGAGTTTGCGGGTCGGCCACGACATCAACTGAATGCCCCGTTGACACTCGAGGCGAGGTCGCCATCCTTGGACCGCTGATGAATGGCCTTCAGCTTGTGACTAAGCGGAGCGCTTGGCTCGCGATATCGTGTGCGACGAAGCGACGGCTCCGATTCCCCTACTTTCGATGACCGCACGCGTGCGCTTTCACCGATGACATGACAATGTTCGCCGTGGGGCTCACACCCTCGTTCAGTGCAGACAGTCTCCGGCAAAGATTCGGATGGTAGCCCCTGAACGGCTTACTGCCGCCGCGGCTGGCCACGGCAGCAGTAAGCCGTTCAGGGGCTCAGCGTGAAGACCGCCGAATCAGTCGCGAGGCGGCTAGGTCGGGAAGTGGACCGGCTTGCTCATGCCCGCATCGGACAACGCACACAACGCTACCGCCGACCAGTCGTGCGCGGCGCCCATCCCTTGCGAACGCAAGGTCAGGAAGCGGTCACGCACGAGGCTCGCCAGCGGCAACGGCACTCCCAGCGCCTCGGCGGCCGCCAGCATCAGACGGTTGTCCTTCTGGCCGAGCGGCAACGAAAAACCCGGCGGCTGGAACTGCTGGGACGCGATCAACGGGCCGTAGATCTTGTACGGCGGCGCGTTGAAGTTCGCGCTCGTCAGCAATTCGACGAGGCGCATCGGGTCGATGCCCGCCTTGCCGGCCACCGCACAGGCCTCGCCCAAAGTCTCGATGATCGCGGACAGCATGAAATTGCCGATCAGCTTCACGAGGTTCGCCTGCGAAGGATCCGTGCCGACGATGCCGACCGACTGTCCGAGTTGCTCAAGAAGCGGGACCGCGACGGTGAGATGCGTGTCCTCGCCCGCGGCCATGATGAAGAGCTTGCGCGCCGCAGCGGCGTCGGGCCGGCCGAATACCGGCGCGGACACGAAAGGGAGCTCCGCTTCGCGGTAGCGCGCCGCGTGATCCTGCGCGGCCGCCACGCTAATCGTGCTCATCGAGATATGCAGCGCGCCCGGTCGCAGCGCGTTAGCAATACCGGCCTCGCCGAACGTGACGGCGGCATGCGCGGCATCGTCGGCGACCATCGTGAAAACGACGTCAGCCGACTCCGCGGCGTGCGCCGGGCTTGCGGCGACCCGTGCGCCAGCGGCGCGCAAAGGCTCCGCCCTCGCGGCCGTGCGGTTGAAAACATGCACCTCATGCCCCGACTCGATCAGGTTCATCGCAATTGCGGCGCCCATCGAGCCAAGACCTACGAATCCAATCTTCATGGTGATAATCCAGGAGAACAGTCAAGCGGACACGGGATCGCTCAGACTGCAAGTTGATAGACCTGGCGGCTGACTTCGAGCGTCACGTCGCCGTGCTCGCCCAACGCCGTCATCCCGTGCTCTTCGAGCTTGTTGATCAGCGTGCCGATGGAGCTGCCGCCAATCTGATAGTCGCGCAACCGGGTCCCGAGCGACATGCGCTCGAAGAACACGCGGGTTGCCGTGATCGCCGCGCTGATGCGCTCGTCCTCGCTACCCTCGGTAATGTTCCAGACGCGCTCCGCGTATTGCAGCAGCTTGGCGTGCTTCTGTTGCCGTCGCACGCTCAGCATGGCCGGCAGCACGATCGCGAGCGTCTGCGCATGATCGAGCCCGTGCAGCGCGGTGATTTCGTGGACGAGCATGTGAGTCGCCCAGTCCTGCGGCACGCCTGCGCCGATCAGGCCGTTGAGCGCGAGCGTCGCGGTCCACATGAGGTTGGCGCGCACGGCATAGTTGTGCGGCTCTGCAAGCGCCTGCGGACCCACTTCGGTCAGCGTGATCAACAGCCCTTCGGCAAAGCGGTCCTGCACTTTCGCATCGACCGGATAGGTCAGGTACTGCTCGACGACATGAACGAATGCGTCGACGACGCCGTTGGCGATCTGCCGCGGCGGCAGCGAGTAGGTCGTGACCGGATCGAGCACGGAAAATCGCGGATAGGTTGCATCGCTGCGAAACGGCAGCTTGTCGCCTTTCGCGCGATGGCTGATCACGCCGCCGTTGTTCATTTCGGAACCCGTGGCCGGCAACGTCAACACACTGCCGAACGGCATCGCGTCGCGCACTTCGACCTGTTTCGCGAGGATGTCCCACGGCTCGCCGTCGAACTTCAGTGCGGCCGCGATGAACTTCGTGCCGTCGATCACCGAGCCGCCGCCGACCGCGAGCAGAAAGTCGAGGTCGCGCTCACGTGCCAACTCGACCGCCTGCATCAAGGTTTCGTAGGTGGGATTGGGCTCGATGCCGCTGAACACGAAATAGGGGCGCTCGCCGAGCGCTGCCTGTACTTGCGCGAGCACGCCATTGCTCTTGATGCTGCCGCCGCCGCACGTGATCATCACGCGCGCGTTGGCCGGGACCTCGGTGTCGAGTGCGGCGATCTGGCCTTCGCCGAACAGAATGCGAGTTGGATTGTGGAAGATGAAGTTTTGCATGGGGACCTTGCTTTCCTGCATTGATATGACCGGTCGTCTCAACTGCGGACAAACCGCGCACCGCAGAGCGACTGCGCGCCGCCCGGCGCGCCGACCTCGCTTACTGTTATTGCCGGGACTTGAAAAACAGATCGAACATCGAATGCACACAGGCCTTCAAAGGTTCGACCGAGTCCTCCAGCTTCATCCGCAACAGGCTGCCTTCCCACATGTTCCAGAAAAGGTCTGCCATTGCTTCAGCCGGAAGATCGCGGCGCACCGAACCGAACTCCTGTCCTCTGCGCAGGTACTCCGCACAACGCATGCGCCATTCGTCGACCGTCAGGCGCGCCGCACGACGGCACAGATCGCTCGACTGCGCGATCTCGCCGGCAAAATTGCCTAGCAGGCATCCGCAACGATCTTCACAAGCCTCGTAGTCGGCCACCATGCGCTCGTAGATGCCGCGTAGCGCGAGCAGCGGATCAGGCGCATCCGCTTCGATCGAATACTGCTGCCACTCTGCCGCCTGCTCGTCCGCGTAGTGACGCAGGATCGCCGCGCCAAACGCTTCCTTGCTGTCGAAGTAGTTGTAGAACGAACCCTTCGGCACGCCGGCGCGCGCAACGATGTCCTTCACGCCGGTGCCGTGATAGCCGGTTTCGGCAAACAGCGCGACGCCGGCCTCCAGCAGCTTCTGGTGAAAGTCCGCGGTTCTGCGCACAGGTACTCCCATCGCCGCGCTTCAGGCTCGCCGCGTGGCGAGCTCGGCGCCCTGACGCAAGGCTTCGAGGAGACTGCGCTCATCGGCAATGCCCTTGCCGGCGATGTCGAACGCCGTGCCGTGATCGACCGAGGTGCGGATCACCTCCAGACCGACCGTGACATTGACACCCGCCTCCAGCCCAAGAACTTTGACCGGACCGTGACCCTGATCGTGATACATCGCGACCACCAGGTCGAAATCGCCGCGTCCGGCGCGGAAGAAAAGCGTGTCGGCAGGCAACGGACCTTCAATGTCCCAGCCTCGCTCGCGAAGACGCTGCACCGCGGGAACGATCTTTTCTTCTTCCTCGCCGTAACCGAACAGGCCGTTCTCGCCCGCATGCGGATTGATGCCGCACACCGCGATGCGCGGATTGGCGATGCCGGCCTTCACGAGCGTCGCATGACCGCGTTCGATCGTGCGCTGCACGAGGCCCGGCTCGATCTTGCGAATCGCATCGATGATGCCAATGTGCGTGGTCACGTGAATCACGCGCAATTTAGGCGCGACGAGCATCATCGAGACTTCGTCGATGCCGGTGAGATATGCGAGCATCTCGGTGTGGCCAGGATACTTGTGACCGCCAGCGTGAAGCGCCTCCTTGTTCAAGGGCGCCGTGCAGATCGCGTCGATCTCGCCGGCTTTTGCCAGCTCGACCGCGCGCGCAATGTAGCGGTAGGCGGCGTCGCCCGCGAGTGCCGACAGCTTGCCAAATGGCAGGTCGACGGGAATCAGCGCGAGGTCGATACACTCGATGGTCCCCGACTCATAGCGGGCCTCCGACGCGTTCTCGATACGACGCACCGTGGCGCTACCGCCGAGAATCTCATTCGCGCGTTCGAGGCGTGCCGCATCGCCGATGACAAGCGGGCGGCACTGCTGATAGACCGACTCGTGCGTCAGGCTCTTGACCACGATCTCGGGACCCACGCCGGCTGCGTCGCCCATCGTGATGCCGATGACAGGAAGGTAGTTGCTCATAGTGTTTTGGCTGAATTCCGTGGGCTCGCGTTGCGAGCCGTTGAGGGTGTGGAGGGGCCGGCCGGGCTGTTGACTTCCGGCCCGCCGTGCGCGGAGTCGGTCGCGCTCCTCAGATGAAGGTAAGCGCCGTACAGCGCATGCGCGCTGCCGAATGCGCCGGCCTTGGTGACAATCCTGAGGTGCTCGCGGCCATGCGGACGCGCTACCGCGACGCCCGGCTCGATCTCCGACAGCAATTGCAAACTGGCGATACCGACCGCGCTCAGCATCGCGCGCGCAGTTTCGCCGCCGGTGGCGATCAGTCCGCTGAGATGCGCAAACGATGGCGCAACGAGCGCCGCCAGCGCCTTCGACAGGTGCGCACCTTCGGCCGGATTGAACGCTTCGTCGCGCCCGATTCGCAGCAGCAGATCGGTGCGTTCGCCAAGGTGAGCGGCCACGCGGGCCTGCCAGCCCGGCCATTGTGGATGCCGCTCGGCGTCTCGCAGCAAGGCGGGCGGCACCACGAACTCGGCGATGCCCGCACGCTCGCGCAGCATCGCGCATTGCTGCTCCGAGACCGCCGAGAGGCTGCCGACCAGAATCAGCACCGCGCCGTCCTGCCGGTACATCTGCGGCGGCGCCGCGTTTTGGTCCGGCGCGGGCGAGGACTGGCCGCTCACCAAAGCCAGCTCGCGAGCCAGTCCGCCGGAGCCGACCCAGAAGAACGCGCCGTCCAGCGACGCCGTGGCCTCGGCGAGCGCCCTGAGGTCCGCATCGGTTTGCGCATCGACGACCAGCGCCTGCATGCCGCCGCGCATCACCGCGCCAAGCGTCTCGCGCAATGCCCGCCGATCGCCGCGCAGCGCCGCGACCGTCAGCAGCGCCGTGGTGAGACCCGCGGACTCCAGCATCGTCGCGAGATCGACAGAACGTTCAGCGTGTTCGAGCTGCCAGGTTTCGGTCTCTTCGAGCGGAATGCCGTGCACGAAGACCCGGCCGTCACACACAGTACGCCCGGTTGCCGGGTAAGCGGGCGCGACAATGGCGAGCCCCGCGAGCGGCTGCAAGCCGGCGACTTCGGCGGCCCAGTTGCCGCGCAAGGTGGAATCGATTTTTTTGTACAACCGGCAGGCCGGCGCGCCGTATACCTGCCACGCCGCGCCCGTGCAACGTGCCGCGTCAGCGGGCGACATACGGCGCGTGTCAGTATCCACCGCGATCACTTCGGCGTGCGGTATCGCCTGCGCCGCCGTGAGGCTCACCGCCGTGCGCAGACCAGCAGCGGCGAAGGCAATCGCGCAATCGGCGGCGCCGGACAGGTCGTCGGCGACGATCAGAAGTTTGGTCATGCTCAACGTGTCGCTCCGACGGTCGAGTCTCTCGCTTCCGTGCGCGTGGCGACACGCTTTGCGACAGCCGCGGTGAGTATGGGCGAGACGATGGCCGTCACGACCACGCACGCGGCAACCAGCAGCGTCGCACTTTTGGCGGCTTCAGCGTAGACCGGGTTGGCCGCGGCGATCAGCGCCGGCACCGCCGCGCCGTTGCCCGCCGTGTTGGCGGCCGCCACCCCAGCGACACCCGTGCCGCCCGTCAGCCGATCGGTCAGGTAAAGGGGAATGCCCGTGACGATCACCACGGCAATGCCGAGGCCGATGCCCAGCAGGCCCGCTTGCCATACCTTGTGCAGGTCGAGGCTCGCACCGAGCGCCAACGCGAAGAACGGAATCATGACCGGCACGGCGCGGCCAAGAAAGGCGCGCATTTCCCGGTCGAGATTGCCCAGCAGCATGCCGGCCATCAGCGGCAGGACGCTGCCGACCAGCGTCTGCCAGGGAAACGCCGAAAGCCCGGCCACGCCGAGCGTGACCATGGTGAGGAACGGGCCGGATTCGAGCGACATGATCGTGTACGCGCCGACGTCTTCAGATTTGCCATATTGCCCCATCAACGCCATGTAGAGGCCGCCGTTGGTGTCGTTCATCGCGGCGACCACCGCGAGCGTCGACATGCCGGCGAACAGTCCGGAGGAGACGGGCATCTCGCCAAGAAAATGGCCCAGCACGAAACCGACGACAATCGCCGTCCCCACCTTCGCGGCAAACAGCGCGCCGCCCTTCTTCAGCAGATAGGGCGTCGCCTTGATATCGATGGACGAGCCCATGCACACGTAGAACACAGCAAGGATAGGCAACGCACCCGTAAACAGCGCATTCGTGAAGGAGCCGAAGAATTTCGGCATGCCCGGCAGAAAGGTGGCGATGACTGCGCCGAGAAGGAGCGGGACGATCATCATTCCGCCGGGTACGCGTTCGATTGCGCGCTTGATGGGTAGTTGGGCCATAGTTGTCTCACGGTTGTTTGTGATCGATATGATCACTATAATGATCGATTCAATCATTCGTGAGTGTACGCCCGCCCTCTGCTTCGCGCAAACATTTCTGGAATAGCCCTTTTTACAGCCTGGAATTTTGAAAATTATGGGGGCGCTGGGCTTGCCGCCTGAATTGATCGATTCAATCAATTCAGTCAATTTGACGCAGCCCGCCTGCAGCCGCAGGCGGGCACATTCGCGCGGCGCACCGTTTGATTACACTTACGCGATTCGACGCCTTTACACGGCGCACCACCCGGGCAAACCATCACCATGAAAGTTACGAACCGCCGCGAGGCAATGCTGCAGGCCGTCCTCTCCGGCATGACCGATGTCAGCGCGTTGTGCGAGCACTTCGGCATGTCCGAGGCGACGGTCCGCCGCGACCTGCGCGCGCTGGCCGACGAACGGCGCATCGTGCGCACCTACGGAGGCGCGGCCGCTTCGCTCGGTCTTCACGAACCCGAGGAATCGCTCGATAGCCGCCGCGAGAGTTTTCGCGAGCAAAAGGAGGCCATCGCGCGCGTGGCCGTGAGCCATGTGCAGGATGGCGACGCCATCTTTCTCGACGGCGGCACCACCACCGCGGCAATGGCACGTTTGCTCGCCGGCCGTCGCGAGGTTCGCGTCGTGACCAACAATCTGTTGGCCGTCAACACGCTCGCTGCGAGCGAAGTGCCCGTCACGCTGATCGGCGGCGATCTGCGTCCCACCAGCATGAGCACGCTCGGCCCGCTTGCGCAGCTTGCCTTGAGCCGCCTGTCGGTCGACAAGGCATTTCTCGGCGCGGACGGCGTGGTGGCTGACCGAGGCCTCTGCGAGGCGTCAGCGGAGCAGGCCTACCTGAAGGAATGCGTCATCAGGCAGGCTGCCCAACTCTTCGTACTGGTCACCTCGCACAAGCTGGACCGCGCAAGCCAGCAACACTGGACACCGCTCGAACGCGAGTGGACGCTCGTGACCGATGCCCGTCGCGACGCACCTGAGATGACCTCATTCCTGTTGCACGGCGAGGTGACCGTCGAGACGACGCGGTAGCATGGGCACATTGACTGCCAGGTATAACGGCTGCATCGAGTCGCTGTTCAACCCGGCCTGCGAGCAATGAAGTCAATTTCGACGAGCGCGTCACGCGCCAATCCGGTTACGCCGATACAGGTCCGCGCCGGCAATCTCCCAGTCGGAAAATAAGCTGCATAGACGGCGTTCATCGTCGCGTAATCCCGTTTGAATTCGGTCAGGAAAATCCGCGCCGAAAGGACATGTTCGAGGCCCAGATCCATCCCCTTCATCACCAGTATCAGATTGTCCATCACTCGTGTCGTCTGGGCGGCCACGCCTTCGGGAAGCGGTGCGTTGTCGTCCTCCGGCGACGTCGGCATCTGGCCTGTGAGAAACACCCAGCCGTCGTGCTCGGTTGCATGGGAGAAAGGGCCTACCGGTGTCGGGCCGCCCTCGACCATCCAGAATTTTGTAGATACATCCATTCGCGGTAACTCCGGAAAAAGGAAAGCACCGTGCGCACCGCTTCGGCAGACCGATCGCGCGCGCACGACAAGATGATTATTCCGTGAACAAGGCCTTGCGGATGATCGCGTGCACACCCCAGTTGCCGTCGACGACCTGTGTCACACCAAAGTCGACTGCGACCGACATCAACGAGATTGCTTCGTCTTCGGTAAGGCCCTTGGTCGTCATCAGAAAGCGGCGCGTCTTGATGAACGCGTCACGCATCGCGAGATCCAGCGTCGACTTCTCGTAGACCTTGCTCTGCGCGTGCGTGCCGAATTCAGCCAGATAGTTGGCATGACTGAATCCATGTAGTACCCACTCGTCGGCGGTTTCGACGAGCGGATACGTGAGATCCGCGTACGGTTGGCCGGTCAAAGTCGCTCTCTTGTGCAATATCAGTTGGAACTCGCCGGTCAGCGAGCATTCGATCGCCGTCCCACATAGCTCGGAATCGCCCTGCGATGCGTGCGGATCCCCGACCGACAGCAATGCGCCGGGAACACCCACCGGCAGATAGACGCTCGCACCCTGCGCGACGCGCCAGTTGTCCAGGTTGCCGCCGAACGCGGACGGCGGAATCGAGTCGATGAGACCGTCCTGTTGCGGCGCGACCGCGATCAGACCGAAATGCGGGCGCACCGGAATCTTGACACCCTTGAGAATTCCATAATTTTCCTCAACGGTGGAATGATCGACCGGAACGCCCGGATAGTCGATGGTCGGATGCACGACACCGAACGGATCGCATTGCGGCGTCCAGCGGTAGTTGTAGACCGCTCGCGCAAAGGGCGTGCCCTGGTCCGGCCGGGGCTCTGCGTCGAGTTCATAAATCGTGACGACTTCGCGCGGTTTAGGCTCGGTCAACAATTCACGGTAATGGAAACCCCACCACGCGGCCGCATTGCTGCCGAACGCCCGCCCGCTGAATTGCGGATTCGCGCAGCGCCGCGGATGCACCTCGAGGATCCTGACTTCCAGTATGTCGCCCGGCTCGGCGCCACGTACCGCAATCGGGCCGGTGCAGATATGCACCCCAAACCCTTCGCCTGCGCCTCGACCGTAGATCGATGCGTCGATCGGTCCGGCGCCGCGCCGGTTCACGTTTTTGCGCTCGGCGGTCCAGTGGAACACGCTTTCAGCGCCTGGATCGCCGGCCACCATACGCGCCCAGTCGTCCGACGCATGCTGCGTCAGCGTCTCGATCGTCACGCTATCGCCGCTGTCGACTTCGAGCACCGGCTTCAGGTCGTGCGAGAAATAGCCCCAATGTACCGTGTTGGCCGTTGCACGCAACAGATGGTGGCGCGGCTTGCCGGACCGGCTGCTGATTGCCTGCCTCGAGCCGGTTCGCGTGTCGACAGGGCGACTGGCTACGATCGCACCGGCAGCGTCGAGCGTTGCTTCCCGCGACGACGCTTTCGCGGGAACCAGCAGCGCATCCGTGTTGAGCGGCAATCCGCGCGAAATGCGCTGCACCACATGCCGGGCCAAATCGAGGCTCGCTTCATGACGGAAGGCGCGCGGCGACGTCTTGTACTGCTCGCGAAACGCACGGCTGAAATGCGCCGGATCGTTGAAGCCCCAACGAAAACAGATATCCGAAATCGACGTCTTTTCGTGGAGCGGATCGACGAGTTCGGCCCTACAGCGTTCAAGGCGGCTGAGCCGCAAATACGTGGAGAAGCTCTGGCCGGCACTTTCGAACAGCTTTTGCAGGTAGCGCTGCGAGACGCGCTCCTCTGTGGCGAGACGCGCGAGGCTGATGTTGGGGTCGCCAAGCTGCGCATCGATACTGCGGCACACGCGCGAGAAGATGGCCGCCTGTGACGATGTCAGTCCGCTAAGCGGCGTTTCGCGCTGTTGCACGGACAGAATCGCCACCAGAAACTCGACCAGTGCGAGCTCGAGCGGACGCAGGTCGTTGGCGGACATCGTCTCCACGCCTTCCGCAAGCGACGCAAGAAAACCGGAAAACACATGCCCGACACCGACATCTCCGGCGATCCGGCCGGCGTTCATCGACGATGCAAACAGCCGCCCCCTGATCGCCGAGCGCGGTACACGCGCGACAAAAGCGCGGAAATCGGTCGCGAAAAGCAGCGAGGCGCCTTCGCCCGACGGCAGAAAGACCAGGTCGTTCACTGCCAGAGGCTGACGTCCGCTGTTTGCCTGCAGCGTCGCCACACCGTCAAGGTGCAGCACAATCAGCACGCCGTCGCCACAGGCAGCATTTGGTTCGAGCGTCTGCGCCACCGACGCCAGCAGGCCCAGATCAAAACCGCCGGGCGACCTCTGCGCGACGATCGTGCCACGCAACGCCCGCACAGAAGCAATCGCACCGCTACGCCACCCCATCGTGTCAAGCGCTTTAACCCACGCGCGAAGCCGTTCGGCCTCCGAATAGGACTCGGTAGTAAAGCGCAGCAAATCCAACGTTGACTCCAGAACAGACGCGCGTCGCACGAGCGCAACGCCCGCTACCCGAGGACAGATTCGACGAGCGGTACGGGTCGCCCAAAAAAGCAATAACCGCACCAACTCGGGTCGGGTGCATCGCGAGGGCGCGGCGGCCCGAGCGCCGGTGGCCGCCCGACCGCGATGATTGCGCGCGCAGGCACCAGCAACGCCCCTGTGCACTGAACTGACGCATACGGGACGCCCGCGCACACGCGCGGCGAATCGCCCGCGGCCCGAGCGGGACGTCTCAGCGGCCGGCGCCGCCGACAAAGACGTTCTTGCGAATTGATCCATGCACACCCCAATTGCCGTCGACCACCTGTGTGACGCCGAAATCCGCGGCGACCGACATCAGCGCAATGGCCTCATCCTCGCTTAGCCTGTGCACGGTCATCAGGAAACGGCGCAGCTTGCGGAACGCGTCGCGCATTGCCTTGTCGAGGCTCGCGTGCTGTGCCACCTCGGTCTGTCCGGCCGGGCCGAGTTCCGCCAGGTAGTTGGCGAAAGTGAATCCGTACACCGACCATTGGTCGTCGGTTTCCAGCATCGGGTGCGTGAGGCCTTCGAGAATCGTGCCGCCGAGGTCATTCTTCTTGTGCAGCACGAACTCGAAGTCGCCGGTGAGCGAGGTTTCGATCGCCGTACCGCCAAGTTCACTGTCACCCTGCGCCGCATGAGGATCGCCGACAGAAAAGAATGCGCCTTCGACCGCGACCGGGTAATACATCCGCGCACCTTTTCCGACGCGCCAATCGTCGATATTGCCGCCGGTGTAGCTGGGCGGAATCGAGCTGACATAGTCGAGCTCCGCCGGCGCGAGCCCCATCGTGCCGAAATGCAGCCTGGCCGGCACCTTCACGTTCGGCAGGATGTTCTCGCGTTTCTTCACCAGCGTAGGGTCGACCTTGACGCCCGGGTAATCGATCATCGCGTGGACCACGCCGTCCGGGTCGGTTTGCGGCGTCCACACGTAGTTGTAGACCGCACGCGCAAATGGCTCGCCCGAGGTATCGAGCTCGAAGATCGTCACGACTTCACGGGGCTTCGGCTCCTCGATGAGATCGTGGTAATGAAAGCCCCACGATGCGGCGACATTCGAACCGAAACAACGGCCGCGATAGCACGCATTGCAGCTCGGCCGCGGGCGCACGTCGAGGATTCGCACTTCGAGCACGTCGCCCGGCTCGGCCCCTTCGATCGCGACCGGCCCGGTCAGCAGATGCACACCGACACCTTCGCCCGAGCCGAGCGTAAACGGTCCGTCGGCTGGCCCCGCGCCCCGGCGCGGCATGGCCTTGTGCTCGCGGGTCCACTGAAAGATGCTTTCGGCGCCGGGGTCGCCCGCGACCATCCGTTCGTGGTCGTCGTTCGCATGGTGGGTCAGCGTCTCGATGGTGACCCGGTCGCCGGAACGCAGCGTCAACGCGGGCGCGACCTGTTTGCTGAAGTAACCCCAGTGAACCGTTTCAGGCGAAACCGGGAGTGTATGGTGCTTCATGTCTGTTCGAACCTCGTAAGACGCCCGGCACGAACGGCCGGGCGATGCTGAATGGCGTGCGCCGTCAAGACGCGACTTCGAGCCGGTCGTCCGCGCCCATCACGCTCAGAAATCGAGCTGTCAACGGATGGCGCGGCTGGGTGAGCACTTCATGCGTGGGTCCCTGTTCGACCACCGCGCCGCCGCTCATGAACACGACACGATCGGCGACCTGATCGGCAAAGCGCAACTGGTGCGTGGAGATGATCATGGTCAGGCCGCCTTCGTCCACGAGCCGCTGAATCACGTCGAGTACCTCGCCGACGAGTTCGGGGTCGAGCGCGGAGGTCGGTTCGTCGAGCAGCAGCACGCGAGGATTCGGCGCCAGCGCGCGGGCAATCGCGACGCGCTGCTGCTGTCCGCCCGACAGATGTCGCGGCAACGCATCCGCGCGATGACTGAGGCCGACGCGTTCGAGCAGTTCGCGCGCGCGGCGCTCGGCGTCGGCCGGTGGCATCCCGTGCACCCAGCGCAGCGGCCCGGCGATGTTCTCGCATGCCGTCAGATGGCTAAATAGATTGAAATGCTGGAACACCATGCCGACGCCGGCACTCGCTCGCTCGTTGGCGAGGTCGCCCTGTGTCATTGGCTGACCGTCGACCCGAAAACCGATGCGTTTGCCGCCGATACGGATTTCGCCGGCATCCCACTGCTCCAGGTGATTGATACAGCGCAGTAGCGTGCTTTTGCCCGATCCGCTCGGCCCGAGCAGCGCAATGACCTCGCCGAAGCGGACCGTGAGGTCGAAGCCGTCGAGCACCGTCTGCTTGCCGTAACGCTTGCTTAGCCCTTTCACCTGCACCGCCGCTTTCTGCGTCTGCAGTAGTTCGTAGCGGCTTGCGCGCTCCGCATGGGCCTTGCGCGCAACCGGCACGGGCGCGGCGTCCAGCGGCGCACCGACGGATAGCGTCGCGCTTGCGGCGGAGGGCTCCACGGCGAGCGCGGCCCGGCGCCACGGCAGCAGTCGCGCAAAGCGTCCGGACGGACTGCGATCGAGATCGAGCGCGGTTTCGGCGAATAGCTGGATCGCGGCAATCAAGCCGGTCAGCACGAGATACATCAGCCCGGACGCAAAGAAGATCGAGAAGAAATCAAACGTCGACGACGCGAGTTGCGTGCTGCGCAAGGTCAGTTCGTCGACCGCGATCACGGAGGCCAGCGACGAGTTCTTCAACGCGCTGACCGATTCGTTGCCGAGCGCCGGCACCATGGTGCGGATCGCCTGCGGCGCGATCACACGGCGCAGCAACACGGTCGGCGTCATGCCGAGCGCCTGCGCCGCAAGAACTTGCCCACGGTCGACGCCGAGCACGCCGGAGCGCAGGATTTCCGCGATGAACGGCCCCTCGTTCGCCGCAAGCGCGAGACCCGCGGCGCCCATCGCGCTCAACTTCAAACCGATGTGCGGCAGCGCGTCGTACGCGAACACGAGTTGCAGGATCAGCGGCGTTCCGCGAAAAATCACCGTGTAGCCGCGCGCGATGACGGCAAGCGGCCCCACCTTGCTCAGTTGCATGCTCGCGAGCACCAGTCCCACGATCAGACCGCCAGCCAGCCCGAGGAGCGTGACTGCGATGGTGAAGCCGATGCCGCTTAACAGATACGGCAGGCCGACATAGTGCAGGAACAAATTCATCAGTTCGAGGCAATCAGCTTGGGAGTTTCGAGATTTTCAGCACCAAGCGACCACTTCTTCAGCAGCTCGGTCTGGGTGCCGGACTTCTGGATCGCGACGAGCGCCGCCATTACCGCCGCGCGCATTGCCGGATTCGTTTTAGGTACGCCGATACCAATCGAATACGGCAGTGTCACCGCATTGGCCTTTTCGAGCTGGCCCGGATACGCCTTGACCGCCTGGTCCACCGTATTGACGTCGTTGATGTAGGTATCGGCGCGGCCTGAGAGAATCGCCTGGATTGCGTTCGCGTTGTTGTCGTACAGCTGCACGGCAGCTTCCGGCTTGTTCGCCGCCTTGCAAGCCGGTGCGAGCTTCTGGATCAGCGGCACTTCGACGTAGCCGGTGTTCTCCGCAGCGGTCGTGCCGCACATCGTCTGGTTGATGCCGCTGATTTTCTTCGGATTGCCCTTCGCAACCAGCACGCCGTCGAACACTTTCGAATAGGTGATGAAGTCTGCCGCCTTCGCGCGCTCCTCGGTCGCATAGATATCGGAGATCACGATGTCGGCCTGTCCGCTTTGCAGCGTCGCCAGCAGCGCCGAGAACGCGACAGGCTTGTACGCCATCTTGAAGCCGAGGCAATTGCCGATCGCCTCGCCGAGATCGATGTCGAAACCGATGTATTTCGTCGGATCGTTCGGGTCCAGCGCTTCGTAACCCGGCGTGTGCGGGTTGATCGCGTTGATCAGCGTCTTGCCCTTGAATTGCGGGTATTTCGCCTGCAACGCGGCGCACTCGGCGGGCACCGGCGCGGCGGCTTGAGCGTGACCCGACATCATCAGCGCCAGCAGACTGGCAGCGCCGAGAAGCAGCTCGCGCCAGCGGCGGCCAAAACCGCCCGCGCGCGGCATGCCACGTCCATGACCGACAATATTTGTGTTCATCCCCATACTCCTGAACGGCAGATGTCAAAGGCCCACCCTATGTACGCCTCGTTGCATCGCACGAAACCAAGGGTAGGTGAACGAAATTCCGTGGACTTGTTCCAGCGCGCCCAAATGCTTGCACGGGCGCGAAGCAGGACATCAGCGCCGCGAGCGGGTCGATGCTGTCGCACGCCCAGTCGAGTCGGCAGCGCGCCCGGCAAGCTGGACGCTTCGACTGCCGGGCGCAATGCGTCGTACTCAATGCGATGACGCCGTCCCCGCCTGCAGCGTGGCGGCAGGTATTTGCGCTTCGCGCGGGAAGTAGCACGCCGGCGATTTGACGTGCACTTGCTGATTGCCACAGGGCAGGCCCGCATAGTCGACGGTCCGGGTTGTCGCCGTCTGCGCAAGCGGCGCACGGTGAGCCTGTGCCGACGAATAGGCGCAGCCGTTCAGCAGAGCGACGAAGATCAGGCCAATGAGAGTTCGTATCATGAGGAATGTGTCGTGTGTTCCGACTCAATGAGCTTCTTTCAGCGCCGCGCTCGAGACCAGCGCGTCCGACCTGTTCCACCAACCGCCGCCGACGGCCTGAAAGAGCGCCGCCGTGTCCGCGAGCCTCGCAGCTCTCGCCTGGATCGCGGCGACGTGCGCCGTTTCATAGCTTTGCTGTGCCGTCAGCACGGACAGGTAAGCGATCTCCCCCGTCTGCAGCTTCCGGCGAGCGATCTCGAGGCTGCGCGATGCAGCCTGTTCGGCGGCCACGGACGCTTCCAGCGTCTTCGCATCGGCTTGCACACTCTGCAAGACATCGGCAACGTTCTGGAACGCGTTGATGACCGTCAGGCGATACTGCGCCCCGGCCTGCTCGTAGACCGCCTGTGCGGCGCGCTGGCGGTGCAGCAGCGCCCCGCCCTGAAAGATCGGCTGCGCGACCTTGCCGACCACGTCGAAGAACTGGTTGTATGGCGTGAACGCGTTGGCGAGAGCATTCGGTGAGGTGCCCAGTGCGGCGGTCAGTGAGATCTGCGGCAGCCGGTTGGCGATGGCGACGCCGACCTGTGCGGAGGCCGCGTGCAGCGTGGCGGCAGCGGCGCGAATATCCGGGCGTTGCTCGACCAGCCTGGACGGCAGACTCACCGGAAGATTGTCAGGCAGGTGCAGGTCCGCCAGATCGAAGTGCACCGCCAGGTCTTCATTCGGAAAGCCTCCCACCAGAGCAGTCAGCGCATCGCGCTGTAGCGCCCGTTGCTTTTCGAGCGGCGGCAACGCCGCTTGCGCCTGGGCGAGCACAGCCTGCTGTTGCAACAGATCGGCCTGTGCGGCCTCGCCGAGCGTGTATTCACGGCGGACGATGTCCGCGAGTTCGGTGTCGGCCTTGATCATCTCTTCTTGCGCGGCAAGCTGACCTCGCAAGGCCGCTTCGTCGATCGCCGCGAGCGCCACGTTGCTGCTCAACGTCAGATAGGCCGCTTCGAGTTCGAAGCGTTGGTTCTCGGCTTGCGCGGCCGCCGATTCGACGGTCCGGCGATTCAGGCCGAATGCGTCGAGCGAATATGAAACGGTCAGCTCGCCTGTGTAGAGCGAATAGATGCGCTGGTTGTTCGCCGCGACCGGTGCGAGGCTCGCAGTCGGCGTCCCGTTCCTGCTGCCCGACGCATCGAGACCGATGCTGGGGAAGAACGCCCCCTCCTGCGCCAGCATGTTTTCGCGCGCGCTAGTGAGCGCAGCGTGTGCGGCGTCGATCGTCGGGCTGCGCCTGAACGCGCGATCGATCAGCTGGTTCAACTGCGGAGACTGGAACAGCGTCCACCATTGCCCGGGTATATCGCCGCCGGCGACGAAGTCCTGCGCCGGCCCATCCGCGCCGGCCGCCGCCGCGGTCCTCGAAGGCAACGGCGCTTGCGTATAGCCGGCTCCAGCCGGTGCGGCAGGCTGCGTGAAGTTGGGACCGACCGCGCAACCCGCGAGCAGCAACGGTATCAACAGGCTGGACGAACGTTTGAAGGTGATCATGTGAGTAGCACCCTGTGTCATTCTGCGTATTCCGGTACGGTCTGCTCTTGCGGCACCGTGCGCTTGCGGCGGTCGAACCACGGGTACAGGGACGGCAGCACCAGCAAGGTCAGCAGCGTGGCCGATATCAGTCCACCGATCACCACCGTGGCGAGCGGCCGTTGAACTTCCGCGCCGGAACTCGTGGAAAAAGCCATAGGCAGGAAGCCCAGACTCGCGACAGTCGCCGTCATCAGCACGGGACGCAGCCGTGTCAAGGCAGCCTGCCGCGCAGCCTCGATAGCGCCAAGGCCGCTCGCCCGCTTCTCGACGATGTAGCTGACCAGCACGACCCCGTTCAACACCGCAATGCCGAACAGCGCGATGAAGCCGACGGCGGCCGAAATGCTGAACGGCAGGCCGCGAGTCCAGAGCGCCAGGATCCCGCCGATTGCCGCAAACGGCACGTTGAAGAAGATGAGTGCCGCCAGGCTCACGCTGTCGAACATCAGATAAAGCAGGACGAAGATCACCGCCAGGGCGACGGGCACGACCACGTAGAGCCGCGACATCGCCTCCTGCAGATTCTTGAAGCTGCCGTTCCAGGACAGGCTGTACCCGGGCGGAAGCTTGACCTGCGTGGCCACGGCATGTTGCGCAGCGAGCACGAACCCGGCGAGATCGCGGCCGCGCACGTTGGCCTGCACCATGATCACGCGCTGCCCCTCTTCGCGCTCGATCGTCGAAGGACCGGGCTCCATCCGGATGTCGGCGACTTCGGCGAGCGGCACGGCCTTGCCCGTGCCGTTGCTCACGCGTAGCGCGCCGATTCGCGCCACATCAGTGCGGTCTTGCGGCGTCAGACGAACGCGTATGTCGAAGCGGCCATCGTTATTCGAAATCGAGCCAACCGTGCGGCCTCCAAGCGCCTGCACCACGTCGAGCACCTGGCTCGCATTGAGGCCATAGCGCGCCACCGCATCCCGGTTCACGATGATGCGCAAGTACGGCTGGCCGACCGTCTGTTGCGCCTGCACGTCGGCGGCTCCCGGCACGCGAGCGATCACGCTCGCAATACGCTGCGCGGTATCGTGCAACGCGTCGAGGTCGTTGCCGTGAATCATCACGGCTACATCCGCCTGCACGCCCGCCAGCATGTCGTCCATGCGCATCTGGATCGGCTGGGCCCAATCGAGCGTGAGGCCGGGAACCGCGCGATTGAGCGCATCCGAATACGCTTCGACCAGTCCCTCCTGAGTCTGCGCGGTCTTCCACTCCGATTTCGGCTTGAGCATGATGAAAGTGTCGCTTTGCTCGACACCCATCGGATCGGTGGGAATCTCGGAACTGCCCCCGAGCGTGACTGCCGACTGGACTTCGGGAAAGCGCATTAGCGTTCGCTCGACCATCGTCTGTGACTCGACCGCCGACGGCACGGAAATGCCGGGCAGCTTCGTGGTCGTGACCGTGAGCGCCCCTTCTTCCAGACGCGGCAGGAATTCCGCACCGAGGCGCGAGCCGAGAACGCCCGCGAGCGCGAGCAGCAGCACGGCAAGCCCGATAGTCAGCACGGGACGATGCGCCGCGCGCGTGAGCACCGGCTCATAGCGCCGCCGTATCCAATGGATGATGCGGCTCTCGTGTTCGGCCACCTTGCCGCGCAGCAGAAAGCTCGCGAGAACGGGCATCACGGTCAACGTGATCACGAGCGACGCGAGGAGCGCGAACACGACCGTCAACGCCATCGGGCGGAACATCTTTCCCTCGACGCCCTGGAGGCTGAGAATCGGCAGATAGACGGCGGTAATGATCAGGACCGCAAACGTGACGGGCCGCGCCACTTCCCGGGATGCCTCGAGCACGACCGCCCGCATGGGCCGCGCCGGTGCTTCCGCGCGCCGCCGTACGATGTTCTCGATCATGACCACCGCACCGTCGACGAGCAGGCCGAAATCGATGGCGCCCAGGCTCATGAGATTGCCGGACATGCCCGCGCTGTACATGGCGATCGCCGCGGCCAGCATCGACAAAGGAATCGCCAGCGCGACGATCAGGCCGGCGCGCGCATTGCCGAGCAACAGCAGCAGCACGGCAATCACGAGCACGGCGCCTTCGACCATGTTGTGAGCAACCGTATGCAGCACGCGGTTCATCAGGTCGGCGCGGTTGTAGTACGGTGCGATTTCGACGCCGGGCGGCAGCGTCCTGTTGATTTCCTTGACGGCGTCCTGAACCCGCTGCGCGACGATACGCGTGTTCTGCCCGAGTCCCATCAGAACGACGCCGACAACGGCTTCGCCTTGGCCGTCGCGCGTGACCGCGCCAAGCCGGGGCATCGGCGCCTCGACGACGCGCGCGACATTGCGAACGTAAAGCGGCGTGCCATCCGGCTCGGTGCGCAACACGATGTTGCCGATGTCAGTCGCGTTGCGAAGCAGCCCTTCGCCGCGAATGATGGCCTCCCCGCCGTTGTGCTCGATGGTCGCGCCGCCGGTTGCGCCGTTGTTCATCTGCACGGCATTGAAGATGTCGGCGGTCGAAAGGCCGTAGCGCGTGAGCGCGTCGTCCGCCACCTGCACTTCGTAGGTCTTCAATTCGCCGCCGTTCACGTTGACGTCGACCACGCCCGGCACTTCGCGGAATTTCGGCGCGATCTGCCAGTCGAGCAACGTTCGCAGCGTCATCAGCGATTGCCCGTGGCCACGCACCTGAAATTGATAGATCTCGCTCAGGCCATCCGACAGCGGTCCCATCTGAGGCGAATTTGTTCCGGGCGGAAGCTGCACCGTCTGCAGGCGCTCGCCGATCAGATTGCGATCCTGATAGATGTTCGAGCCGTCGGCAAAGCGCACGTAGATGACCGACAGCCCATAACGGGAAATGGAGCGCAGCGCCTGCATGCCGGGCAACCCTTGCAGGGCGAGTTCGACGGGCGCGGTAATCGAGCGTTCGATATCGACCGGAGCGAGCCCCGGCGCTTGCGTCGTCACGAGCACCTGGACCGGCGAGATATCGGGCTGCGCATCGAATGGCAGTCGCTGCATGCTGACGAGCCCAAAGGCGATCAGTACGGCGACCAGGATCAGTACCATGGCGCGATTCTTCAGCGCCGCATCGACAATCTTCGTAATCATGACCTGCGCTCGCGGTTCAGCCTTCGTCGGGAATGGTGGTTTGCATCAGCGCGGCCTTCAGCCAGTAGCTGCCGTCGGCGACCACCGGCGTTCCGGCCGTGACCCCGCTCACGATCTCGGTCATGCCGCTCTCGGCCACGCCGGTACGGACCGTACGCGGGAGGAAGTGACCCTGACCCGCAGGCACGAATACGACCGTCTGCCCGTTCACGTCCTGTAACGCGGAATCGGGCACCAGCACGGAATCGTGGCCGAGCGGCGCCGCGATGTTTGCCGTGGCGAACAGGTTGGCGCGCAGCAGGCCGCCGGGGTTCGGCACTTCGCAACGCACCGTGACGGTGCCCGTATTCGGATCGGCCTGATCCGCGACGTCGATGACGCGTCCGCTGAACGGCTGGTTCGGATAGGCATCGACGTTCACCGCGACTGTCTGACCCGCGTGCACGGCAGCGGCGTCGTGTTCCGGCACGCTGACTTGCAGCCACACGGTCGACAGATCCGTCACCGTGACGAGCGACTGCGACGTATCGACGATGTTGCCGGCGGCCGTACTCACCGCCGTGACGACACCGTCGAATGGCGCGACCACGGCGCCGAGCGAGTCGCGCGGACTCAATGCGGCAAGGGTGCGCATGTCGCCTTTTGCCTTCGCGGCGGCATCGATCGGCATCAATCGTTGTGTCATGCCGCGCCATTTCTGCAGATCCGCTTGCCGGGAGCGCAGCGTGGCATCGGCATTGGCCGCCATCGCGCGACGGCGCTCGAGTTCGCTTTGCGCAATGCCGCCGGCGTCGACCAACTCAGTGCCGCGCGCGAGCGCGGCGTGTGCCGCGTCGGCTGCGGCCGTCGCATCGGCGAGCGCGGCTTGCGCGCTGGCGAGCTGGCTGCGCACATCGGAGAGGTCGAACTCGTCGAGCACGGCAAGTCGCTGCCCCGCACGCACGTGGTCGCCAACCGCGACGTCGATGGCCTCGATCCGACCTCTGGATGGGGAACTCAGTTGTGCCAGCTGTTTGCCGTTGAAGGCGATCACGCCCGGCGCGGTGATGGTCCGCACGCCTGGGCGAAGCGCCGCGTCGGCGATCTGCAGATGCAGGTTCGAGAGCGCCTCGGGCGCCAGGTCGACGGCGCTGGAAACGGTAGGCGTACTGCTCGCTACCGCTGACGTGGCAGATTCAGCCGCTACGGGTTCGGCCGTTGCCCACGTGGTCCGCGAATGAATCGCGAAGGCGCCGCACAGAACGATCAAGCCGGCCCCGGCGACGGACGCATACAGGCGTCTCTGGTAGTTGGTTTTCAATGAGTCCCTCGCAGAATCGAATTGACCTGACACACTCGAAGAGCGAGGACTTAATGTCCTCGATCGCCTGGTGTCGATTATCGAAATCTGCGGCTGATACACACATTGCGGCTGAATGTCATTTTTGACATTAAGGCTGGCGACGTGCGCGAGGTAGAGGAGGAGAACGGGCTGCGGCGCGGCGCGCCGCGCTTTAGACGAGAGCCGGAAAATACAGCGTAAACACCGTGCTGCCTGCGCGGCTCAGCACTTCGACCTTGCCTCGGTGCGATTCCATGATCGCTTTGACGATCGCAAGACCGAGCCCGGTATTCTTCGCCGATCCCTCGCGGGCAGCATTGACGCGATAAAAGCGTTCGAAGATTTTATCGATATGTTCGGGCGGAATGCTCTCGCCGTTATTCATGACCTGCACGGCCACATACTCTCCCGAGCGGAACGCTCGTAGCACGACTTCGGACGCGGTCCCGGCATGCTCCAGCGCATTGGATAGCAGATTGCTGACGGCGCGCCTGAACAGCGTCGGATCGGCTCGCACTTGCACGGGCCCATCGATGAAGAACCGAACGCTCTTATTCTCCGCGACGGCATCGAAAAATGCGGTGAGTTTGGCGAATTCGCTTTGACAGTCGAGCGACCCTAGCTTGAGTTGCTGTCTGGCATGATCCGCCCTCGCGAGAAACAGCATGGTCTCGATCATGCGCTGCAGTCGCTCGCACTCCTCGATATTCGAATCGATGAGCGTCTCGTACTCATCAATCGTGCGCGGCCTGGACAGCGTGATTTGCGAGGAGCTGATGATATTCGCGAGCGGCGTGCGCATGTCGTGCGCCAAATCCGACGAGAACTGCGAGAGGCGCGTGAAGGCGCGCTCGAGCCGGTCGAGCATGCGATTGACCGGGACAGCTATGTCGTGAAGCTCGACGGGGCCGCCGCCCATCGGCAAGCGATTGTCCAGATTGTGTGCCTCGATGCTGGAAATGCGAGCACCGATCGTTTTCACAGGCGCGAGACCCCGTTTCGCGATCGCATAACCGAGTGAGCCCATCAGCAGCGAACCGCCGACGAGCACGAGCAATAGGTCCTCCTGAAAAGCGCGCAGCACCGAGCGCCGTACATGAGCCGCGTGCGCGAGAACGATCTGGATCGTCTCGCCGGACGACAGCTTTTCTCGCCCCACAACGCAGCGGGCAGGCCCGACGACCGGCGGATTGCAGGTGAACGGACCAGACTCGGCGTCTTTGCCCAGCCCGGATGCCAGATGCTGCCCGCGTCCCCCGGTGTACACCAACAGTTCACCACCCCCGCCGGATATCGCGAAAGACACCGCGGGATGTGAAAGCAGCGCCTCCTGAAATACCGCACCGTTTTGCGCGACCGATACCGCGCTGCCCAATGTGCGAGCCTGCTCCATGAACTCCTGAAGCTTCTCGGCAATTTCGCTGTCGTCGCGGCGTCGCAGTTCCAGTGAGAGCGTATGGTAGAGAAGGCCGCCGGCGAGCGAAAGCACCAGGATGGCAAGAATCGAAAACGCGAGCGCGAGCCGCTTCAGCAGTGAATACGGCGCGCCGGCCCCAATCATGCCCTGTCCTCCAGCACGTAGCCCATGCCGCGAACCGTATGCAACAGCTTGTTTTCGAACGGGCTGTCGATCTTCGTGCGCAGACGCTTGACCGCCACGTCCACGATATTGGTGTCGCTGTCGAAGTTGATATCCCACACGTGGGAAGTCACGAAAGCCCGGGTCAGCACTTCGCCCTGGCGCTCGGCGAGCAACTTCAACAGTGCAAACTCCTGAGCCGTCAATTCGATGCGCACGTTGCCGCGCCGCACGCGCCGCCTGACCAGATCGATCTCCATGTCGGAGACACACAAAACAGTGACCGACGACTGCGCCGGCCTTCGCAGCAGCGCACGGACCCGCGCCAGCAATTCGGCGTAGGCGAACGGTTTGGACAGGTAGTCGTCCGCACCGGACTCGAGCCCGACGACTTTGTCCTGGACCGTGTCGCGAGCCGTCAACAGCAGTACCGGCGTATGTTTTTTCTCCCGTATACGCTTGAGGACTTCGAGCCCGTCGAGTTCGGGCAGCATCACGTCAAGCAGAATCAGATCGTAGTCTTCACTAAGCGCAAGGAAGAGGCCCTCCTTGCCATCAAGGGCGGTATCCGCCTGGAAGCTCGCTTCCATGAGGCCCTTGCGGAGATAGGACGCCATTTTCGGCTCGTCCTCGATAATGAGTATTCGCATGGTGCTGCAACCTGTCGTTCAATTAGCGCGATTCAAAAAAAATCCGGCGGCATCGTGCGTCCAACTCACGCGGTCCGCTCGGACTGCAGATGAAAGCGAATCTGCGTGAGCGATTCGCATACCTGCCACAAACGCTGGGCGGTCAATTCATCCATGGCCTGCGTCGCGACACTCGCTTCGCCGATCCTGCGCCCGCGTGCCTCGAGGAAACCTTGCGGCCCGTAATAGCCGCCGTCATCGACGTGGGGCGACGTCGCCGCGTAGAGCGTCGGCAGCGCGCCGGCGGATTCGCTGTTCAGCGCGGCGCTGATAACGTGGCCAGCGAGGCTGCGAGCAGCACGTGAGAGCGGGGAACGATCGCCGGAACGAAACAGATTGGTGTTCGCGACCCCGGGGTGGGCGGCTACAGACATGACTCGGGAATTCGCCGCGCGCAGTCGACGGTCGAGCTCGAAGGCGAACATCAAATTCGCCAGCTTCGACTGGCGATACGACTGCATCGGCGAATAATGCTTCTCCGACTGCAGATCGTCGAAATCAATTCTCCCCTGCTTGTGCGCGATGGAAGCAATCGTCACGACGCGTGGCCGGTCAGGCGATTCAGCCGCGGCAAGTTCGAGAGCGGGCATGAGCAGCGCCGTGAGTGCGTAATGGCCGAGCATATTGGTGCCGAACTGCAGCTCGAAGCCGTCGCTGGTCTCAAGACGTTTCGGCGGCGCCATGACGCCGGCATTGTTCACCAGAATATCAATGCGGCGTTGCTCCGCGAGTTCTTTCTGCGCGAACGAGCGGACGGACGCGAGGCAAGCGAGCTCGAGGATCGCCAGTTCCGCGCTTGCTCCGGGAACTTCGGCTTTCAGGCGGGCGAGAGCTTTTTCTGCGCGTCGATTATCGCGGCATGCCAGGATGACCCGTGCCCCTTTGCGCATCAGCGTCAGCGCGGCCTGATAGCCGATACCGCTATTCGCTCCCGTGATGAGCACTCGTTTGCCGGTCTGCGGCGCAATGTCGTCGGTGGTCCACCGTGTGTGCATGTTGGTCCGGGGCGGCGTGAAGATTGAATACCTGAGGCCGAGACTATCACGTCGGCGATCCGAGAGCATATCCGGCGACAATCATGCCGCGAGCCGCCCAGCATGGAGACTCGAGCCAACATCAATTGCTCTTCGCGTACTGCATCGATTGCGGTTTGCTCGCCCAGTCAGTCTCGAGTGGACTGGAATGATCTCGTTGTCATTATCGGAATTCGATCGTTAACACGATATGGCTGCTGGATGACGTTTCAGTCATTTCGGAGCGTCACTGGAAGTCCGACGAGTGCGCGTCGCTATATAACGCCGTTACCGAGCAGGCCGTCGACATGCCAAGCAATGCGCTCAAGGACTTCGGCGTGCAACGCGTCTAACCCATGCAGCGCTCGTAGGGCGAACGATCCATCACTGCTCGAAAACGGCTGCGCTCGCCGGCCAGTTGCGCATCCGTCGCCTGTGCTGACCGAGACGGTGTTGCGTACGCCTGCGACAGTTGAGCCAACCGTGGCATTCCCTGCAGCCGATGCAGCATTGGCGCCCATGCCGGTGCGAGAGCCCGACGCGTTCGCCGTCACCATATCCGCACGGGCTTCCTGTAAAGACTAGCCCTTCGCAAACCGCTCGATCCATTGCGAGAATGCGGCCATGAATTCCTCCAGAAACCGACTGGTTCCGGAATTGGTCAAGACACCTTGCTCGTCAAACAGACTAGCCATGCCGCCTACGTATGCTTCAGGCGTGGACATGACGTTCACGCCAATACAAACCAACGACTGCCGAAGGTGATGGTTCGCACCGCACCCGCCCATTGCTCCCTGCGACGAGGTGACAACGGCCGCAGGTTTCCCTAACAATGCGCTTGCTCCGTGAGGCCGGGAGAGAACATCGACAGCATTCTTGAGCACGGCTGGAATGGAGCGGTTGTATTCCGGGGTAACGAACAGAACCGCATCCATTGCTGACACGTCGTTTCTGACAGTTTTCCAGGCTGACGGCGTGTCGTCCTCGAGGTCTTGGTTGTATAAAGACAGCGCGCCTATCTCCACGATGTGCAGCGACAACCTTGGAGGTGCAATCTGCGCGAGTGAGTTGGCCAGCATGCGATTGAGGGACTTCTGGCGAAGACTGCCAATCAGTACAGCAACTTTATAGGGTTCCGACATGAGCGCTCCGTTGATGACAGAAGGGTGCGTTTGCGTTTGACGACATGCATCGCGCAAATGCCCCGGCTGAACATCAGATTAGATCGGAGAGACAAACAAGACCATCCTACGAACGACCTAGCCCAAGATGATGATGGCTGGTTAAAGACATGGGACGAAAGCCCACCCGAAACAAAAACCTACCGCCACGAATGCGAGCCCGCCACCGCGGGAAGGTCACGTACTACTACTACGACCTGGGCGGCAAGCCACGGCGCGAAGAGTCGCTGGGCACCGATTTCGTGCTGGCGGTGAAGCGCTGGTCAGAAATCGAGCAGGAACAGATACCGAAGGGATTCGTTCCCACGCTCAAAGCCGCCTTTGACGCGTATATCCGCGACATCATCCCCGGAAAAGCCGCCAGCAGTCAGGGCGCCAATCTCGTGCAGATTGGGCTGCTGAAAGAGTTTTTTGGCGACGACGCGCCGCTCGATGAAATCGAGCCCGTACATATCAAGCAGTACATGTATTGGCGTCACAAGAAAACAGTCGAATGGTACAAATCGAAGAACCGGGTTGTGCCGGCGAATGCCGGTCACGTTCGCGCGAACCGCGATATTGAGGTGCTCAGCCACGCGTTCAATTTCGCGCGCGAGATCGGGCTGACGAAGGCTGCAAACCCCTGTCTTGGCGTTAGAAAGAATGTCGAGACGGGGCGTGACGTCTATGTCGAGGATGAGATATTCACAAGGGTGTACGAAAAGGCCGACGTCCCCACTCGCGATGCAATGGATCTGGCCTATCTCACCGGGCAGCGACCGCAGGACACGCTCCTATACGATGAGCGCGATATTCGCGACAACTTTCTGAACATCGATCAGGGGAAGACTGGGAAGAAACTCCGCATGGAGATGTCCGGCGAATTGAAAGCCGTGATTGATCGCATCCGCCGGCGCAAGGCGGAATGTAAGGTGGTGAGTACCGCGCTGGTCGTCAATGAGAAGGGTCAGCGGATGCTACTGGACACGCTGCAGCGACGCTTTCGCGAAGCACGCCGTGCTGCCGGCGTAGCCGATAAGGATTTCCAGTTTAGGGATTTGCGTGCGAAGGCCGGCACAGACAAGACTGACAGCTCCGGCGATATCCGACAGGCCCAAAAGCAGCTCGGCCACACGTCAGTGGCCATGACCGAGCACTATGTGCGCAACCGCCGGGGCGACAAGATCAAACCGACCCGCTGATTCTTGGTCAAAACGCCCCTCGATGGTCAGAATGCATAAAATATCTAACTTTCCACTTTAATGATAGATGTATCTTGCATTCAAGTTCGAAGCAAGATAAGATGCGAACTCCTTAATCGAGGGAGTTGGTCGTGGCTGAGATAAGCGGAAGAGCAAAAGGCGGCAAAGCGGCGGCGGCAAAGCTAACGCCGGAGCAGCGCAAAGAGCGGGCGAAGAAGGCCGTAGCTGCACGCGAAGCAAAGAAGGAATTGCCGAAGGCGACCCACGGCTCGGCGGATCACCCACTGCGTATTGGTGATGTCGAGATTCCGTGTTACGTGCTCGAAGACGGGACGCGCGTACTGTCTCAACGCGGCCTGATTGCGGGCCTGGGCATGGGAAGCGGCGCCGACCGACTGCCCAGTTTTTTCAGTGGGAAAGCTGTTTCCCCCTATACAAACAAACAGTTAACGGCGGCGATCCGAAATCCAATTCGGTTTGTCGCCCCGCATGGTGGTGTTCCGGTAAATGGCTATCCGGCAACGATTCTGGCTGATATCTGCGAGTCTGTACTTTCTGCGCGCAGTGCTGGAGTTCTTCAACCGCAACAAATGCACATCGCGGAACAGTGCGAAATCTTAGTGCGAGGCTTCGCACGCGTCGGCATCATTGCTCTCGTTGACGAGGCGACGGGATATCAGAAAGATCGTGCTAGGGATGCGCTGGCGAAAATCCTCGAAGCGTTTGTTGCCAAGGAACTTCAGCCATACGTCAGGAAATTTCCCGCAGAGTTCTATGAAGAAATGTTCCGTCTTCGCGGCTTGCCATTTGAGCCCGATTCCGTCAAGCGACCACCATATTTTGGCCATCTTACTAATGACATTGTCTATCGGAGGCTCGCTCCAGGCGTATGGAAAGAACTCAAAGCAAAGGTCAAAAAAAACGCGGAAGGTCGACCGAAGCATCAGCTCCACCGATTGCTTACCCCGGATGTGGGAGATCCTCGTCTTAGAGAATTGATCACAAAGGTAGTGACCGTCATGCAACTCAGCAATAAATGGCGCGACTTCAAGGACAAACTGGATCGCATCGCTCCAGCCTACGATGAAACTCTCCAACTACCGTTTGAACTGGAGAATGACAACGGTGAGGGCCTGTGATTGGCGACGATTTGCGGAAAAGCGCGGAATTTGCGGAAAAAAGATCGGGCAAAAAAACAGATGCCGAAATCCCGCAAAGCCTTGTGGCGGAAGGCAGCCGGAGTCGAACCGACCCGAGAGCGTCTGACGCCCTCAACTGGGTTTGAAGCCCAGCCGCACCACCGGATACGAATGCCTTCCTACGGTGATTGAATGACGCGAGCCCGATAGAAACAGACCGCCAGCCAGGTCAAGGCAGATCGAGCCAGCGGCTATCCGTGCGCACGAGGTGCAGGCCACGGTGAAAGCGAGTATACCCAACCCGGTCGAAGAACTCCAAAAGCTGGATCGCGCGTTTTCGGCCGAGCCCGGTCGCGTCGCGAAACGGCGCGGCCGCCACGGTGCCGCCGTTCTTGTGCGCCTCCGCCGCCGCGATCGACGCAAGTTCGCGAATCACCTTCTGGTGATAGAACAGGTCGTGCACGACCTGGAACAGCTCGCCCTGACGCGCGAGCTTGCGCAGCAACTGACGCACGCGCTGCTCCGGCACACCGTGCGCGTTCGCGAGCTCGCGCACCCACGGCGGATCGAAACGCCCCGCCTCGATCTCGGCCAGCAGCGTCGCGGCAAGCGCCTGATCGGCGGCGTCGAGCGTCACGGCGTGGCCGGGCAAATGCAGCCACGGTCCGCGTCTGACGAGCTCGCCACGCGCCGCCGCATCGTCGACCAGCGCGCGCCACAGCGCGTCGTCGACCGGTGGCGCCGCGATGCGCCGCAAGCGCGACACGTCCGGGCCGAGTTCGTCGGGCGAGCGCTCGTGGTATTGCGCGAGCGCACTCGTCAGGCGCCCCTCGAGCGTGTGCCATGTCGCGTCCGCGACCAGCAGCGCGTCATGGCCCGGCAGTTCGATCGTGCGTGTCGGGGCGGGCAACGCGAGCGCCGCCGCCGGCATCCCCGTGAGGCGCTCCAGCAACGCCCGCGACAAACCGTGCGGTGCGCGCGCGAACAGCGCGTCGAGTGAGCCGGTGTCGAGCAGCGACTGCATCGCGTCGAGCCAGCCGAAGCGCTCCGGCGAGCGCCGCTTGCGCGCCGGAGCGAACGCATCGAGCACGTGCCCGCCGCCCACCGTGCGATTGGCCTGAGCGTTACGCACGACGAAGCGATCGCCCGACACCGCGCACAGCGGCCGCTCGAACACGAGTTGCACGCGCGCGCGCTGACCGGGCGCGAGCGTGTCGCCTTCGAGCAGCGCGACATGCGCAACCTGATGCTGCGTGCCGAGATGCACGTGCAGCGGCTCCCAATGTTCGAGCGCGTGCGGCGCGTCGGCGAGCAGCGTCAACGCGACGTCGATGCGCTCGCTCGCTTGCGACAGTCGCGGATCGACGATCCAGTCGCCGCGCTCGATCGCACTCTTCTCGATGCCCGCCAGATTCAGCGCGCAACGCTGGCCGGCGCGACCGGTTTCGGCGGGGCGATTCTGCGCGTGGATGCTGCGCACGCGCACCGGTTCGTTTTTCGGCGCGAGCAGCATCGTGTCGCCGACGCTCACGCTGCCCGCCACTACGGTCCCGGTGACGATCGTGCCCTGCCCCGCGAGCGTGAACACGCGATCGACGGCGAGGCGGAACAGGCCGTCGTCGCGCTTCATGCGCCATGCGGCGGCCTGCTCGCGCAGATGCGCGTTCAGCGCGGCGACGCCCGCATCGCCCGCGCGCGTCGCGCAGGTATCGAATACCGGCGCGTCGCGCAGCACGCTGCCAGCGACGAACGCGCTCACTTCATCGCGCACTTCGCGCAGCCGCTCGTCGTCGACGCGATCCACTTTCGTCAACGCGATTGCGCCGCGCCGGATGCCGAGCAGTTCGACGATCGCCAGATGTTCGCGCGTTTGCGGCATCACGCCGTCATCGGCGGCGATTACGAGCAGCGCGAAGTCGATGCCGCTCGCGCCCGCGGTCATCGTATGCACGAGCCTTTCGTGGCCCGGCACGTCGATCAGACCGAGCACGTCGCCGTTGTCGAGCGGTACGTACGCGTAGCCGAGCTCGATCGAAATGCCGCGCGCTTTTTCTTCCTTGAGCCGGTCCGTGTCGACGCCGGTGAGTGCCTTCACGAGGCTCGTTTTACCGTGGTCGATATGCCCAGCAGTACCGACGATCATGCGTGCCCGTCCTTCAGTTGCTTTTCGGTTGCGCGATCAGCTGTGCGATCAATTGCGCTTCGTCGGCGGCTTCGAGGCAGCGCAGATCGAGCCGCAACGCGTCGTCGGCGATCCGGCCGAGCACCGGCCGCGCCATCTCGCGCAACTGCTTTTCGAGCGCGAGCAGATGACGGCCGCCGCGCTTGCCGTCGGTCATCCTGATGACGAGGCCATAGCTCGGCAGCACGTCGACGGGCAAGGCGCCGCTGCCGATCTGGCTGAACATCGGCTCCGCGGCCACGCTGTAGCGCGCGTCGATCGCCTGCTGTAACGCCGGTAACACGCGCTGCGCGGCGCCGTGAATATCTTCGGCGGGCCGCGTGAGGAGCCGTAGCGTGGTCAGCCGCTCCGTCAACTTCTCCGGCGCGCGATACAACTGGAGCACAGGCTCCAACGCCGCGAGTGTCAGCTTGCCGACCCGCAGTGCGCGCTTCAGCGGATGCTTCTTGATCTTCGCGATCAGATCGCGCCGCCCGACGATCAACCCGGCCTGTGGGCCGCCGAGCAGCTTGTCGCCGCTGAACGTGACCAGATCGGCGCCGGCCGCGACGGTCTCGCGCACCGTCGGCTCGCGCGGCAAGCCCCATTCGGCGAGATCGACGAGCGTACCGCTGCCGAGATCGACGGCGACCGCAAGCCCGCGCGCGTGCGCAAGCGGCGCGATCTCTTCGATGCCGACTTCCTTCGTGAAGCCACTGATCGCATAGTTGCTCGCATGGACTTTCATCAGCAGCGCGGTACGCGCGTTGATCGCCTGTTCATAGTCCTTCAGATGGGTGCGGTTCGTCGTGCCGACTTCGCGCAGCTTCGCGCCCGCGCGGCTCATGATGTCGGGAATGCGAAACGCGCCGCCGATTTCGACGAGTTCGCCGCGCGACACCACCACTTCCTTCTTCGCCGCGAGCGCGGACAGCGTGAGCAGCACCGCGGCGGCGTTGTTGTTGACGATGGTCGCCGCTTCGGCGCCGGTCAGCTCGCAGATCAGATCGTCGATCAGATCGTCGCGGTCGCCGCGCGTGCCGGTGGCGAGATCGAACTCGAGGTTGGCCGGTTGCGTGAGCGCGCTCATCACGGCGCGCACCGACTCATCGGGCAGCAGCGCGCGGCCGAGGTTCGTGTGCAACACGGTGCCGGTCAGATTGAACACGCTGCGCAGCCGCGACGCGTTACGCGCGAGCAGCGCCGCGGCGACCGACGCATGCAGCTGCGCGGTATCGAGCGCACTCACCGCCGGGTTGGCCGCCGCATCGCCCGATTGCGCGCTGATGCGCCACGCATCGAGCGCGTCGCGCAGCGCGTTGAGTACCTGGGTGCGGCCGTATGCGCCGATGAGCGGCGCGAATTCTTCCGACGCCAACACCTTGTCCACCGACGGCACGCGCGCCATCAGCGCGCGCAATGCCGAGCTGCTCACATCGCTCACGAGCAATCCTTATGTCGTTTTGAACTTGGCTCCGGTCAGGTCGCCGTCAGGCCGACTCGTCGCCCTCTGGTTCGGCCGCGCCGGCCGTCTGCTCCGGCCACAGCCATGGATGCGGCGACGCGCGCCGGTAACCTTCCGCGCCCATCAGCAGATCGAGCGTGAGGCTCGCGAGGTCGTCCGCGAATGGATCGAACTCGTAGTCCTTCGCCTGGATGCCGATCTTGCGGTAAGTATGGCATTCGTCGCACGACTCCGCCTTCAGCGCGGCGTTTTTCGATTCGGCCTCGCGCGCGGCTGCGTCGGCGTCGGGCGAGCCGGCTACCTGGTACGCGATGCCCTTCGTCGAATCGCAGTTCGAGCATTTACTACGGACCATATGCCATTCGGTCGCGCACAATCCGCATTGCAGATAGCGATAGTTGTCGTACGCGCCGCCAATGCGCAGCGTGCTCGCCACCGGATGCGAGCCGCACACCGGGCACAGGCCCGGTGTGTCGAGGTACGGTACGGCGCGCTTGTCGATGTCGGCGGCGAGGTCGGTCCATACGACCTGCAGCGCGGCCATGATGAACGGCGCGCTCGCCGGCTCGACGTCGGCGAAGCGCTGCGCGAAGATCGCGTCGGCCTGCGCTTCGAGCGCAGCGACGTCGAGCGAGCGCAGGCGCGCGAACAACGCCACGAGCGGCGGCGTCAACGGACCCGCCGCTTCGACCTTGTCGAGCAGTTGTAGCAGCACGTCGCGCCACGCCGGATCGCGCGCGCCGGACAGCGCCGGAATCAGCGGCATCGAATACTGCTGCGCGCTCGCGATCAGCTCGGGGCTCGGTGGCTGGGCCTTGAAGTGCGCGAGCACCGCCTGCTGGGCATCGGCGAGCGCCGCCATGAGCCGCAGGTAGCCGGCGATCGGATTGCCGCGCGAGGCGAGCTGACGCAGGCGCGCGGCGCGCGGCGCGAATACCGCGAGCCGCTCGGGCATGCGGATGCGGGGTATTGCCGAGGGATCGAGCGACTCGATGTCGGCGGCTTCGAGAATGCGTTGAGTCAAGATATCGACCTCTGAAAACTGAAGGGCCGCCGCCCGTCATCGACGAGGCGCGGCGGCCCGGTGCGAGGGGCGCTGCGTCCAGTGCATTAGAGTCCGCATCGGAGCAGAGTCCATGGAGCGTATTTACTTGCCGATGATTTCCCTGAACCAGTTCGGATGGTGCTTGCGCGCCCAGCCATACGTGACGGTGCCACGTGTCATCGCACCCACGGAGCCCTTGACCCACAGCGCCGCATAGATATGCACGATGATGCCGACGATCAGCAAAAACGCCACAAATGCATGTACGAGCGCCGAGAGCCGGATCACACCAATCGGGAAATAGAACGAAAAGTAGCGCCGCCAGATCACGATGCCGCTCAGCAACAGCAGCAGCATACAGATCACCATCACGAAGAACAGCAGCTTCTGCCCGGCGTTGTACCTGCCGATTGCGGGCAGGCGTTCCTCGCGATTGTTCAGCACGTCGCCGATCTGCTTCATCCACTGGATATCCGCCTGGTCCAGATAGTTGTGATGCCAGAAGCGCAACGCAAGAATCAGGAACGAGATGAACATCACGCAGCCAATGAACGGGTGCAGAATCCGCGTCCACTGCCCGCCGCCGAGTACCGCGTACAGAAACGCCATCGACGGATGGAACATCGCGAGACCGGACAGCGCAAGCAGGATGAAACAGATCGCGGTGATCCAATGATTCGTGCGCTCGTTCGGCGTATAGCGCACGATCAGGCGGTTGCCCGCTACGTCCGTGAAATCGGTGTGCTCAGAGTGCTTCATTGCGTACCCTCCCGCGAACGGCGTGCTTCTTCGGCTTCCTTGACGGCTGCGGCTTCGTCGGCCTCGGACACCTCGTTCGGGCCGACGCGCGTGTAGTGGAAGAAGCCCGCGAGCGCGGCGATCCCCATAATGGCGAGCCCGATCGGCTTGGCTATGCCCTTCCACAACGAGACCAGTGGACTGATGCGCGGATCGTCCGGCAGGCCGTGATACAGCGACGGCCGGTCGGCGTGGTGCAACACGTACATCACATGCGTACCGCCGACCTTGTCCGGGTTATACAGGCCAGCGTTCTGAAAACCGCGCTCCTTCAGATCGACGATGCGGTCCTCGGCCTGCTGCTTCATGTCCTCCTTGGTGCCGAACATGATCGCGCCGGTCGGGCAGGTCTTCACGCACGCCGGCTCCTGGCCGACCGCCACACGATCCGAACACAGCGTGCACTTGTACACGCGGCGATCCTTCTGCGACATACGCGGGATGTCGAACGGGCAGCCGGCGATGCAGAAGCCGCAGCCGATGCAGTTCTCCTGGTGGAAATCCACGATGCCGTTCGTGTACTGCACGATCGCGCCCGGCGCCGGACAGGCCTTCAGGCAGCCCGGGTCCTCGCAGTGCATGCAGCCGTCCTTGCGGATCAGCCATTCGATATCGCCGGCGGAATTCTCGTACTCGGCAAACCGCATGACGGTCCACGAATTCTCGGTGAGGTCGGGCGGGTTGTCGTAGACGCCCACGTTCACGCCGATCTCGTCGCGCAGATCGTTCCACTCCATGCAAGCCGTCTGACAGGCCTTGCAGCCGATGCACTTCGACACGTCGATGAGCTTCGCGACCGTGCCCGTGGCCGGCTCGCGAATCACCGGCGGCTGCCTGGTGGTGGCCGAAACGCGTCTGATGTCCAGTGATTGCAGTGCCATCTCTTTTCCTTATGCCTTTTCGACCTTGACGAGGAACGACTTGAATTCCGGTGTCTGCGAATTCCCGTCGCCCACCGGGGGCGTCAGCGTATTGACGAGATAGCCCGGCCTTGCGACTCCCATGAAGCCCCAAT
Source organism: Paraburkholderia lebeckiae (assembly GCF_014201005.1). Taxonomy (NCBI): domain Bacteria; kingdom Pseudomonadati; phylum Pseudomonadota; class Betaproteobacteria; order Burkholderiales; family Burkholderiaceae; genus Paraburkholderia; species Paraburkholderia lebeckiae. The sequence goes on from NZ_JACHDK010000007.1 coordinate 377,666, forward strand.
GCAGCGGCAGCCCGACGGTCTGCACCTTCTTGCCTTCGATCATCAGCGGTTTGATCCGCTTCGTCACGACCGCGACGGCAACCACATGCCCACGGTTCGAGCTCACCTTGACCCGGTCGCCGGCCACCACGCCGATCTCCTTCGCGAGGTCGTCGCCAATTTCGACGAATTGCTCGGGCTGGATGATCGCGTTCAGATGCGCGTGTTTGGTCCAGTAGTGGAAATGCTCGGTCAGACGATAAGTGGTCGCCGTATGCGGAAAGTTCTCGTGCGTGCCGAACGTGGCCTTGTCGTCCGGGAACACGCGCGCCGCCGGATTGCTGACGGCCAACTTGTTGTCCGGATGCAGCGGGTTGTAGCCGAGCGGCGTTTCGAACGGCTCGTAGTGCTCGGGGAATGGCCCTTCCACCATATTCTCGCGCGCGAAGAACCGAGCGACCCCTTCCGGATTCATGATGAACGGATTCATGCCGTTTTCGGGCGGCTCGTCGACCTTGAAGTCCGGAATGTCGGCGCCCGACCACTTGCTGCCGTTCCACGCGATCAGCTTGCGCGTCGGATCGAACGGCTTGCCGCTGAGGTCGCACGACGCGCGGTTGTACAGAACTCGCCGGTTCACCGGCCATGCCCAGGCCCAGTTCAGCGTGTTGCCGATGCCGGTCGGGTCCGAGTTGTCGCGGCGGCCCATCTGGTTGCCCGCCTGGGTCCACGCGCCGCAGAAGATCCAGCAGCCGCTCGAGGTCGAGCCGTCGTCGCGCAGCAGCGCGAAACTCGCGAGCTGCTCGCCCTTCTTCGCGAGCACCTTGGTCGTGTCCTTCGGATCGGTAACGTCCGCGAGTGCCTTGCCGTTGAACTCCATTGCGAGTTCTTCGGGCGTCGGGCTTTCCGGGTTCGCATACGGCCAGCTCATGTTCAGGATCGGATCGGGATACTTGCCGCCGTCCTTGCGATAAGCGTCGCGAATACGCAGCCACAGCCCCGCCATGATGTCGAGGTCGCTCTTCGCTTCGCCGGGACCGTTCGCGCCCTGCCAGTGCCACTGCAGCACCCGGCTCGAACTAACGAGCGAGCCGCGTTCCTCGGCGAAGCAGGTGGTCGGCAGACGGAACACCTCGGTCTGGATCGAGCCGCTGTCGACGTCGTTGAACGGGCCGTGGTTCTTCCAGAACTCCGACGTTTCGGTCGCGAGCGGATCCATGATCACGAGCCACTTCAGCTTGGCCAGCGCCGCGCCGTTCTTCGCCTTGAACGGCGCGGCGGCAAGCGGGTTGAAGCCCTGCGCGAGGTAGCCGGTCATTTTGCCCTGATTCATCAGCTCGAAGACCTGCAGCAGGTCGTAGGACTTATCGAGCTTCGGCAGATAGTCGAAAGCGAAGTTGTTGTCGGCGGTCGCCTTGTCGCCCCACCACGATTTCATGAAGCTCACGTGGAACGCGCGATAGTTGCGCCAGTAGCTCAGCTGGTTCGGCCGCAGCGGCTGCGTGGCGCGCTTCGCGATGTAGGCGTCGAAGTCCTGCTCCGCTTCCATGGGCAGCGTCATGTAGCCCGGCAGCAGGTTCGACATCAGGCCGAGATCCGTCAGGCCCTGGATGTTCGAATGGCCGCGCAGCGCGTTCATGCCGCCGCCCGCGATGCCGATGTTGCCGAGCAGCAGCTGCACCATCGCGCCGGTGCGGATCATCTGCGAGCCGATCGAGTGATGCGTCCAGCCGAGCGCGTACATGATCGTGGCCGCGCGGTTCGGCACCGACGTCGACGCGAGCATCTCGCACACGTGCTGGAACTTCTCCTTCGGCACGCCGCAGATTTTCTCGACCTGCTCGGGCGTGTAGCGAGAGTAGTGCTGCTTCATCAGCTGATAGACGCAGCGCGGGTCCTGCAGCGTCGGGTCGACCTTGGCGAAGCCGTCGTCGCCGCGCTCGTAGTCCCACGAGGTCTTGTCGTAGCTGCGCTTTTCGGCGTTGTAGCCGGAAAACAGGCCGTCCTTGAACGCGAAATCCTCACGCACGATGAACGGCATGTCCGTGTAGTTCTTCACGTACTCGTGCTGGATCTTGTCGTTCGTCAGCAGGTAGTTGATCACCCCGCCGAGAAACGCAATGTCCGTACCGGTGCGGATCTGCACGAAGTAGTCCGCTACCGACGCCGTACGCGTAAAGCGCGGGTCGACCACGATCAGGCGCGCCTTGCGGTGCGCCTTGGCTTCGGTGACCCATTTGAAACCGCATGGGTGTGCCTCGGCCGCATTGCCGCCCATCACGAGAATCACGTCCGCGTTTCTGATGTCGACCCAATGGTTCGTCATCGCTCCACGGCCAAACGTCGGGGCAAGACCTGCCACCGTCGGGCCATGTCAGACACGCGCCTGATTGTCGAATCCGAGCATGCCAAGACTGCGAACAGTCTTGTGCGTCAGATAACCCACCTCGTTGCTGCCGGCCGATGCCGCGAGCATGCCGGTAGTCAGCCAGCGGTTGACCTTCTTGCCGTCCGCGGTCGTCTCGACGAAGTTCGCGTCGCGGTCTTCCTTCATCAGCTTCGCGATGCGGTCTAGCGCGTCTTCCCACGAGATGCGCTTCCACTCGTTCGCCCCGGCCGCGCGGTACTCGGGATAGCGCAGACGGCTCGGGCTATGGATGAAGTCGATCAGGCTCGCGCCCTTCGGGCACAGCGTGCCGCGATTGACCGGATGGTCGGGGTCGCCCTCGATGTGGAAGATGCTCGTCTTCACATTCTTGGCCTCGTCGCCAAGACCGTACATCAGGATGCCGCAGCCCACCGAACAGTACGGGCAGGTGTTGCGGGTTTCAGTCGCACGCGACAATTTGTACTGACGGACTTCGGCCAGCGCGGGTGTCGGCGAGAAGCCCATCAGGGCCAGGCTCGATCCGGCAAGTGTCGTGGCAGAGACCTTCAGGAATTGTCGCCGAGTCATTTGCGTCATTGCATGGCCTCGGCTCATTTGGGGACAAAATTGATTATAGATGCCGTTTCGCGACATGCAGCGAGATCGTAGTGCCTTCGCCACCCGGCTAAAGAGGACATGCGAAACTCACTTGAATGAAGGGCGGCACTCTCCCTGCACGATTTATTCCCGCTGCTGGGCACCATTCATGCTGTATCCGCGAATAGTGCCTCCCATTGACCTGATCGGCGGATATTGCACTCCTATGAGCTACCCGACTTTCTCCTGTCGCGCGGCACGCGGCGCGGCCTCGCCGGCGCTCGTCGGCGCCGCGCTGTTGGCCTCGAGCCCGCCCAGCTCCGCGCAGATTCCCCAGCCGCGCGGCTCTTCGCAAATGGAAAGCCGCTCGTCCGCGACGGGTTCGACGCCCGAACCGGCTGCTTCGGCGGTTCATGAATCGCAAAAACCTCAGTCGAAAGACAGCGGGCAAGGTAACGCGCGCGGCAAAACCGCCGGTCAAGAAAAACCCGAAGGGGCTGGCGGATTTGACAATGGCCTGTATGGGACCGGCGCGGGCAGTAATAAATGAGGTTCTGGAATCGCGATAACTGGTTTGTTAACTGTCGACGCGGATCGATTCGCGCGGCGCCGCGGGATTGCGTTGTAGCATTAAGAATTCGTTTCATCGCGCGTACATGCCGTTTGCATTTCCTTCGGCATTAGTATTTTTTACGCGGCCGTTTATCGCTGGCTAAACGGGTTCGAAACGGTTTCGGCATACAGGCCGGTTTGCGCCCGTGCCGACGCTGCACAGTGTGAAAACAACCCTCATAATGCGGTCATTCGACGAACCCCAACTCTCGCCTCCATGACCCAAGTCCAAGCAAGCCAGTCGCCCCGCCTGACCAGCCTGTCGCACGGCGGCGGCTGCGGCTGCAAGATCGCGCCCGGCCTGCTCGCCGATCTGCTCAAGCGCAGCGCGCCGCTGCCGTTCTTCCCCAACCTGCTGGTCGGCAACGACACCGCCGACGACGCCGCCGTCTACAAGCTCAACGAAGACCAGGCGATCGTCGCGACCACCGATTTCTTCATGCCGATCGTCGACGATCCATTCGACTTCGGCCGCATCGCCGCGACCAACGCGATCTCCGACGTCTACGCGATGGGCGGCAAGCCGATCATGGCGCTCGCGATCGTCGGCATGCCGATCAACGTGCTGCCGCACGACGTGATCGCGGCCGTGCTGAAAGGCGGCGAATCGGTCTGCGCGGAAGCAGGCATCCCGGTCGCGGGCGGCCATTCGATCGATTCGGTCGAGCCGATTTACGGCCTCGTCGCGCTGGGCATCGTCGATCCGAAGCGCGTCAAGCGCAACTCGGGCGGCCAGGCCGGAGACGTGCTGATCCTCGGCAAGCCACTCGGCGTCGGGATTCTGTCCGCGGCACTGAAGAAAGACCGGCTCGACGAGGCCGGCTACGCGGCAATGATCGGCGCGACCACCAAGCTGAACCGGCCGGGCGCCGAGCTGGCGCGGCTCGACGGCGTACATGCGCTGACCGATATCACCGGCTTCGGCCTGCTCGGCCACACGCTGGAACTCGCGCGCGGCTCGAAGCTGACCGCGCGCGTGCGCTACGCGGACCTGCCGTGGCTGCCGAACGTCGCGAGCCTCGCGCAAGCCGGCATTTTCACCGGCGCATCGGGCCGCAACTGGGATGCCTACGGTCACGACGTGGTGCTGCCCGCCACCTTGCCGTCCGCCGCCCGCGCGTTGTTGACCGATCCGCAGACGTCGGGCGGGCTGCTGGTGTCGTGCGCGCCCGAAGCGGTCGACGAAGTGCTCGCGCTGTTCCGCGCCGATGGCTTTGCCGACGCACGGGTGATCGGCGAGCTGATGAGCGGGGAAGCGCGGGTCGAAGTCATCTGAGGCAGGCGGCTGAAGGACGTCACTGGAGCACCCCGGGAAGGACGCATATAACCGGCCCGAACGAGCCGCCCATGCGATAATTTCGGTCTTCCCGCGGTCCGTTTTCTCCCTACTCCCTTGAAAAGTCTTCTAGTCAGCCTCGACAAAGCCGGCGATTTCGATGAAATCGTCGACGTTCGCACTCCGCTCGAGTTCGAGGAAGACCATATTCCGGGCGCGACCAACGCGCCAGTGCTGAGCAACGAGGAACGCGTGCTGGTCGGCACGACCTACAAGCAGGTGTCGCCGTTCGAGGGCACGCGGCTCGGCGCCGCGTTAGTCGCGCGCAACATCGCGCATCATCTGGAAACCACGTTTGCCGACCGGCCGCGCAACTGGCGCCCGCTGATCTACTGCTGGCGCGGCGGCAAGCGTTCGGGCTCGGTCACGACTCTGTTCAACATGATCGGCTGGTCGGCGCGGCAACTCGACGGCGGCTACAAGAGCTACCGGCGCGCCACGCTGGAGAGGCTCGAAACCCTGCCGCGCCGTTTCAGCTATATCACGCTCGTGGGCCCGACCGGCAGCGGCAAGACGCGGCTGCTGTCGGCGCTGCACGAGGCCGGCGCGCAGACGCTCGACCTCGAGGCGCTCGCCTCGCATCGCGGCTCGCTGCTCGGCGCGTATACGGGCGTGGCGCAGCCGTCGCAAAAGCGTTTCGACACGCTGCTCGTCACCGCGCTGCGCGACTTCGACGTGAACCGGCCGGTGTTCGTCGAGGCGGAAAGCCGGCGCATCGGCTCCGTCACGCTGCCGCTTGCACTGCTCGAAACGTTTCATCGCGGCGCGTGCGTCGAGGTGCGCTCGAGCAGCGAGGACCGCGCGGCGTTCCTGTTGCAGGATTACGCGCATCTGTTCGAGCATCGCGATTACTTCAAGGGACAGTTGGAACGGTTGATCGGTCTGCACAGCCGCGAGCGAGTCACGGGCTGGCTGCGGCTCGTCGACGAGAACCGGCGCGCCGAACTCGCGCGCGAACTGATCGAACGGCACTACGATCCCGCATACGCGCGCAGCAGCGGCCAGCATTTCGAGGAGTTGCCGGACGCGCTGCAACTCGATTTCCGCCCGAACGACGCCGACATCGTCGAGCAGGCGAAAATGCTGCTCGCGCAGCTCGATACCCGCACGCTAGTCGTCGGTTGATCCACAACGACATTCAACAACCATCATGCAATCAACCCTTCGGCAACCCCGCGTCACGCTTGGCTGGATCGTGTTCCTGCTGATCGCCGTCGTCGGCCTCTTCTATGTGAAGTGGTTTCCGTACTACAACCGCGCGTTCGTCGCCGCGAGCCAGCATTCGATCGGCAAGTCGATCCTGATGGGCACGTCCGCGAGCGCGCCGGCGGCCTCATGGCAGGCCGCGATCGACTTCGCGCTCGCTTACGGCAAGGCAATCTGGCAGGCGATGGTGCTTGGCCTGCTGCTCGGCTCCGCGGTACAAGCGCTGATTCCGCCGCAATGGGTCGCGCGCGCGCTCGGCCGTGCCGACTTCAACAGCGTCGTCAAAGGCGGCCTGATGTCGTTGCCGGGCATGATGTGCACCTGCTGCGCGGCGCCGCTCGTCGCGGGCCTGCGCGCGCGTGAAGCGGCGCCGGGCGCGGCGATTGCTTTTTGGCTCGGTAATACCGCGCTGAATCCCGCTACGCTGATCTTCATGGGCTTCGTGCTCGGCTGGCAGTGGATGGGCCTGCGCCTCGCGCTCGGCATCGTGATGGTGTTCGGCCTTGGCTACGTCGTGAACCGCATGGTCACGCCGCAGGAAGCGCAAGCGTCGCGAGAGGCCGTCGCGCAACTGGTCAGCGCCGACGATCCAGGCACCGCGTTCTCGCGCTGGATCACGATTCTGGGGCGCATGACGCTGCGGCTCGTGCCGGAATACATCGCGCTCGTGCTGATTCTCGGCGCGGCGCGCGCGTGGCTGTTTCCGCACATCGGCCCGGACGTCGACAACAGCCTGCTGTGGATCATCGCGCTGTCGATCGCCGGCACGCTGTTCGTGATTCCGACCGCGGGTGAAGTGCCGATCATTCAGGCTATGCTGTCGTTCGGCATGGCCGCCGGCCCCGCCGGTGCGCTGCTGATGACGCTGCCGCTCGTCAGCGTGCCGTCGCTCGCGATGCTCGCGCGGTCGTTTCCGCGGCGCGTGCTGACGGTGGTGGCCTGTGCAGTGGTGGTGTGCGGTGTCGTCAGTGGAGTGCTGGCCGTTACGTTGGGCTTCTGAGTCGGTTTTTGAGTTCGAGTCGTAGAAGAAGGAAGCATGAAACGTATAGCCGCATTCGCTGTCACGTGTTGGTCCGCTGCCGGGCTGCTGTACGTTGGACAGCACTCGGTGGCGCTGATCGCGCTGAGCGGCGTCGTGGTGTTCGCGGGGCTCGATCTGCTGCGGCCGTGACGGCGGCGTAGTTTTCCCTGCTGTGAAAGTGCGCTCGTCCCTTGCGTTCGCCGTAACGTTCGCGTCCGCCTGCGCCTAACGGGGAAGCGCGTCGCGAATCGCCGCGAGCCACAACGCGACCGCGTGCGCGCCCGGGTCCGCATGACCGAGTGCGCGCTCGCCGACATAGCTCGAACGTCCGCGCCGCGGATGCATCGATGCGGTACGAGACGTGCCATCGCTTGCCGCACCGACGGCGGCTTGCAATGCGGCATCCGTCGACGCGCCCCGAGCGAGTGCGTCGTGCAACGCGTCGGCTGCGGGCCTCAGCGCATCGACCATCGTCCGATCGCCCGACCTCGCGCCCCCCAGTTCCATCAACCCATCGACACCGGCGCTGAACGCCGTCGCCCATTGCCGTGCGGTGGTCCCGCTCGACTGTTCGAGCGCGGCCGCCGCGCGCAACAGCATCACCGCGTATAGCGGACCCGACGTGCCGCGCAAAACCGCGCCCGGGGTGGTTGCGCACGCGTAGGAATCGAGTTCGAGCTGCACCGCGCGTGCGCCGCGCGCGAGGCTGATGCCGAGGTCGCCGTCGCCGACGCGCTGGTCCATTTCGGTCAATGTCGGCTCGGCCGCCAGCAGGCACTCGCAGACCGCTTCGATCGCGCGCCGCAGCGTCGCGTCACGCGCGAGCGTCGCGCCGCTCGCGCTTTGCGGCGCGGGTGGCGCCGCACGCACCGCGACCTGCGCGACGCGGCCGCTCAACGCAGGCCATGCGCTCGTCTGTGAGGCGGCGTCGAGCAGGCTCAGCCGTTCGTCATCGATACGCAGCAGCGTCAGCGAGACGCCGGTCATTTCGAGCGCGCTCAGGAACGTGCCGGCCCACGCGCGCGCGACTTCGATGCCGCGCCCGGCAAGCGCGCGCAGCGCGGCACCAGCCACCACGTTGAGTTCGCTCGGCGGCGTGCCACCCAGATTGTTGACGAGCAGCGCGACGCGCTCGCCCGCCTGCAACGCGAGATCGTCGACGATCTTTGCAAGCAGCTTGCCGACGATCGCGTCGGCCGGCTCCAGCGCGCCGCGGGCCACGCCGGGTTCGCCATGAATGCCGAGGCCCCATTCGATTTCGCCATCGCCCAGCGCGAAGCCGGGCTTGCCCGCGGCCGGCACCGTGCACGGCGTCAGCGCGACGCCCATCGTGCCGAGCGATGCGGTCGCTTCCCGAGCGAGCCGCGCGACCTCGGCCAACGGCAAACCGCGCGCGGCCGCCGCGCCCGCGATCTTGTGAACCAACACTGTGCCCGCGAGTCCGCGACGGCCCGCGTGATCGCCGCTCGCGCTCAGCGCGACGTCGTCGGCGACCATCATCATCTCAACGAGGATGCCCTCGGCGCGCGCGATTTCGGCCGCGAGGCCGAAGTTGAAGCGGTCGCCCGTGTAGTTCTTGACGATCAGCAACGCGCCCGCGGGGCCGGCCACCGCGCGTATCGCGTCGAGCACGGCGTCGATGGAGGGCGAGGTGAAGACCTCGCCGGCCACCGCCGCGCTCAGCATGCCGTGGCCCACATAGCCGCCGTGCGCGGGCTCGTGGCCCGAGCCGCCGCCCGAGATCAGCGCGACCTCGCCGCGCGCGGCCGCGGCCTGGGCATCGGCGCGCAAGACGATCGTGCCGCCTTGCAACAGCGAGAGTTGGGGATTGAGCGCGATGAGCCCGTCGAGCATATCGGGGACCACGGTGGACACATCGTTGATGAGCTTCTTCATTGCGTCAGCTCCGTTGGATGCTGCCGGCATCGCATGATCGAAGATGCGATGGGAACGGCAGTCGGGTCGGCGGCGAAAGCGGAAGGTCCAACTGTACAGCGCATTGTCGAACGACGACGCAACAGCGAGAGAGCGCGCATGAATGTGCACGAGCCAAGAGCGGACAACGAAAACGAAGGGGACGTGATGCCGAGCGGCGAAACTGAGGGAACGACTGGATCGATTTGACAGGACCGTAGACGAAAGCGGAACCGCTTTCGTCTACGTCACAGATGCGTTGGTAGGCTCGATTGGATTCGAACCAACGACCCCCACCATGTCAAGGTGGTGCTCTAACCAACTGAGCTACGAGCCTTTAGAGGCGCGAATTATAGAGACTCAATGCGGACCGCACAAGCCCTTGCCGCGATTTGTCGAAACGCATGCATGTTGATCAGTTCGTCGCGGTCCATTCGGTGTGAGGGTCCAATGGATAAACCGGCCGCTTCACGTGCTCAAAGCTGAACAGACCATAGTCTGAACTCGTGACGCCGCGGCTATCGCATTCGACGAGTGCCTCCGCGATCGGCACGAAAACCGGCCGGCAATACATGCGTGATTTGAGCAGCAGAAAACGCGCGCGGCGCGGATCGATGCCGACGCTCTCGAACACGCCGAGATCCCACGGCTCATGCGTTCGTTCGGTCACGACGAGTTTCACCGTGCCGGTGTCGAGCACTGCCGCGCGCCCCATGTACGCGCGCTGGCCGGTGTAGGTCGGGCCGCTGATCACGTATTCGCCGTCGGTCAGCGCGCGCACGACGCCGGTCAGGGCAAGCGGCGAACGCGAGGGCAATGCATCGTTTGTGAGCTTGTTGCCGATCGCGAGCGTGACCGTGCTACCGACACCCGAGGCCGCCAGGGCCGCGACCGCCTGCGGATCGCACAACGGCCCGCTGACGATACCTTCGAGGCCCTGCCTCAACGCTTCCTCGAGCAAATCCATCGTGTCGCACGTACCGCCCGACATGCAGTTGTCGCCTTGATCGAGCATCAGCACCGGTTTATCGGCGGCGCGTGCCAGCGATGCCGCCCGCGCGACCGATTCGGCAAGTGGCGCGCTGCGATAGACGAAATCGTCGCGCTCGTCCCAGATCTGCCGCGCGATGCGCTCGGCGACCGCCTCCGCATCCGCGCGCTCGCCATTGCCCACGACGACGACGCTAATGCATGGCGCTTCGATATCGGCGAGCGAGAAGCCCGCCAGCACCGACACCGCGAGCATGCCGTCGGCCTCGGCGGCGCGCGCGGCATCGAGCGCGCGTTTCATCGCGCCGTCAACGCTCGCGCTGCGCAGCGTGTGCGTGAGCAGCGGCGGCTGACGCCACGCGATCACCGGCTTCGCGTGGCCCTCGATCATGTCGAACAGCAAGCGCGCAGCATGTGCGCCAGTCTCGTACATGTCGACGTGCGGATAGGTCTTGAAGCCGACGATGACGTCGGCGTTGTCGATCATTTTTTGCGTGACGTTGCCATGCAGATCGAGCGCGACCGCGATCGGCGCGTGCGGCAGCGACGCACGCACGCGCCTGAGCAGATCGCCTTCACCGTCGGTCGAGTTCTCGGCGACCATCGCGCCGTGCAGATCGAGCATCACCGCGTCGCAACCCGTCGCGGCTGCCACGATCGCGTCGCAGATCGCATCGTAGGCGGCGGCGTCGACCGGCCCGCTCGGATTCGCCATGGCGGAGATCGGCGTCACGATTTCGGCATGCACGCGCTCGGCGGCGTCGATGAACGCGGCCATCGCGGTCTGCATGCCCTTGTTTTCGTCGAATGCGGCGCGGCCGTAGCTCGGACCGTTGCGGCCGAATGCGGCCAGCGGGGTCTCTACTGGCGAGAACGTGTTGGTCTCGTGGTTCATTCGTGCGATCAGGATCTTCATGCGCGCATGCTCCCCGTTCTCGACGCCGCGCTCGGCATCACCTGCAGCAGCACATTGCAGCCGGCTTCCAGATGATCGGCGCGCGCGTCCTCGATTTCGTTGTGGCTGATGCCGTCCTTGCAGGGAACTAAGATCATCGCGCTGGGTGCGACGCGCGCGAGATAGGCGGCGTCCTGGCCCGCGCCGCTGATCGCGTTCATCGACGATACACCGAGCCGCTCCGCGCTCTGCCTGACCTCGGCGATCCATTGCGCGGCGAATCGCTGCGGCGGGAAGTAGACGACCTGCTCGATGTCGATGGTGATGGGGGCGTCAAAGCTGCTGCTCGCGCTGTTGGCGGCGGCGTTGGTGGCGGCGTTGCCCCCATTGCTACCCGCCTGCGCGCACGCTGCACGCCATGCGAGGTCCATGACAGTGAGCGATGCGTCATCGGCTGCGCGCAGCTCGACGCTGAATTTCACGCGGCCCGCAATGACGTTGCGCGAGTTTGTATGCACGTCGAGCCAGCCGACCGTGCTACGGCCATGCGGCGCGTGATCGAGCGCGATACGGTTCAACGCATGGATCGGATCCGCGGCGACGAGCAGCGCGTCGCCGCGCAGCGCCATCGGCCCCGTGTGCGCTTCCATGCCGTGCACGGTCAGGTCGTACCAGCGTTGCCCGAGCGCGCCCTGCACGACGCCGATGACTTTGTCGTGCGCTTCGAGCATGGCCCCCTGTTCGATATGCCCCTCGAAATATGCGCCGACAGCGTGCGACTTGCGATGCTCGCCGGCATAGCCGATCGCCGCTAGCGCGTGCTCGAGCGTGAATGCGCCGGCGAACACGCCGGAGCCCATCATCACCGGCAAGAATCGCGAGCCCTCCTCGTTGGTCCACATGGCAACCTCGAGCGGCGCGATGGTCTGCACGTTGGCCTCGGCCAGCGGGCGCAGCACCTCCAGCCCTGCCACTACACCATAATTGCCGTCGAATTTGCCGCCGGTCGGCTGCGTGTCGAGATGGCTGCCCGTCATTTTGTGCGGCAGATCGTCATGCAGCCCCGTCCTCCCCGCGAAAATATTGCCGATCGCGTCGACCGGCACCGTGCGGCCGATCTCCTTCGCCCACGCGATGAACTGATCGCGTGCCTCACGGTCGAGTTCGATCAGTGCTAGACGGCAGACACCGCGTTTGTCGGTCGCGCCGATCCGCGCGAGCTGCATGTGACTGTCCCACAGCCGCGCGCCGTCGATCCGCAAATCGGCAGGCGTCGAGACAACGTTGGATGAATGAGTCTGCATCGATGCATCCTCGGGTCGAAGACAGCTGGATGGCGCTTGCCGGCGGGACTTGCTCCGTTCCGGCTTGCTGGCCGGCGTTGCTCCAATCGTCATGATAGAGAGGTTTCGCCGAGGCAGATGGCCGGACGCGCGCGAGGTGGCAATGCGGCGACGCCTTTCCGTGGGCAAGCATAGGAAGCAAAGCCGCTGGATTCGTGGGGAGTGCACGGCGCTTCGCGGGCGATGTAGGTGCCAATTCGCTCGACGACGGACGCCGCGACGTGCCGGCAATCTGCGCCCAAGTGGCCGCCAGCAAACGTTTTCGTCGAAGGAAGCGGCTAAAACGCAATGAAGGCTCAACCTTTTGCGAAGCGCGCCGTTATTGCATGTGCTCAGGCAAACCCCTCGGATCTTCATGGCACAACCAATTCCTTTCCGCAACACTGGCGCCGCCCGCGCGCGGCATGCCAAAGCCATGCTGTTGCCCATCGCGCGCCAGATCGCCGACGATCTCGCGTTGCGAGTTCATCTGTCGCTCGACGCACTGCGCCGCGGCCTCGGTACGAAGAGCGATGCGCAGACGGTCACGCAGATCATGCTGTTGACCAGCTACCTCGCTGATGCCGGCTTTGGCTCGATGAGCGACGAAGAGCTCCACGCCGCGGACCGCGCCTCGGCGATGGTGTTCGACGCAGGTCGGGAACGCAACGAATGGAAGCTGGACGAAGCGGGATTCGCGCTCTTTGCATCGATCGCAACGAGCTACGATCGGCAGCTGCATCGCGCTCCGCTTTGGGCGATTACGGAGGCCAGCGAAAGACTCGACCGCTTTATCGCAGGGGGATCCGATCGAGCGCCGGCGCGTAAGCGGGGTTAGTGTGTTTGGAGGAGGTGCTGACCGGCTGAGCCTGAAGGACACGGATTTTAGACGACCGTGTCGGAAGTCGACGGGTTACGCGGATGCGTTGCGGATCGGAAAGTAGTGAAGCGCGCAAAGTCGGCCGCGTAAACGCAAAAACCCCACCGCGGCGGGTGGGGTTTCTGACGTGGGGGGGAGCCTGACGATTACCTACTTTCACACGGGCAATCCGCAC
>NZ_JACHDK010000008.1:0-150854 GCF_014201005.1 Paraburkholderia lebeckiae
TAAAGCAGTTTTGGCAAACTCACTTTAACCCCCGTCGCCCGTCAGGGCGGCGGCAGGAGGTCCGCTAGATGATTTTCAATCGGACTCACCAAAACAGAGATGGCCACGCAAATTCGGACAGTCGGATAAGTGGAACGCTCGGGGCCTGAGCCGGCGATAATGCCGACAAAGGAACCAGGAAGATGACGAAGAGAACCCGACGGACGCACTCAGCCGCGTTCAAAGCGAAAGTGGCGATGGCGGCGGTCAAGGGTGAGCGGACGCTAGCCGAACTGGCGCAGCAGTTCGATGTGCACCCGAACCAGATCACCGAATGGAAGCGGCAGTTGCAGGAACGTGCCGCCGACGTGTTTGGCGCAGGCGGTACGGCGTCGAGCGAGCCGCAAGTCGATTTGAAGGAGCTACATGCGAAGATCGGCCAGCTCACGCTGGAGAACGATTTTTTAAGCGGCGCGCTCAACAAGGCGGGATTGCTGAGCGCAAAGCGATGATCGATCGTACGCACGCATTGCCGGTCTCGCAGCAGGCGCGACTCGTTGGTATCGCAAGATCGAGCGTGTATTACCGGGCGCAACCGGTGAGCGAGGCAGACCAGTTGCTGATGCGCCGGATCGATGAACTGCACATGGAGTTTCCGTTTGCCGGAGCGCGGATGCTGGCGCGACTGCTGCGTCGCGAGACACACGAGATTGGCCGCAGGCGCGTGCGCACGCTGATGAAGCGCATGGGTATCGAGGCGCTGTACTGCAAGCCGAACACGAGCCGACGCAATGCTCAGCACAAGATCTGGCCGTATCTGCTGCGGGGCATGACGATCAATCGGGCAAACCAGGTCTGGGCACTGGATACGAGCTATATCCCGATGGCGCGCGGCTTCGTATATCTGACCGCCGTGGTGGACTGGGCCAGCCGAAAGGTCCTGGCCCACCGCGTGGCGATTACGATGGAAGCGATGCACGCTGTCGAGGCGTTGGAAGAAGCGTTTGCGAAATACGGGCAACCTGAAATCGTCAACACCGACCAGGGCAGCCAGTTCACCGCGACAGTGTTCACCGAGGCCGTGCTGAGCCGGGGCATCCGCTTGTCCATGGACGGCAAAGGTGCCTGGCGAGACAACGTGTTCGTCGAGCGCGTGTGGCGAAGCGTGAAATATGAAGAGGTGTATCTGAAAGCCTATGAATCGGTCGGCCACGCCCGGCGCTCAATCGGCGATTACATCAATCTGTACAACCAGAGACGACCTCATTCGAGTCTGGAAGACCGCACGCCGGATGAGGCATACTTCGCGACGCTGCCTGCGATCAAATTGGCAGCATGACTGCCCCGGACGTTCCACTTAAAAATCTCAGATGACTGTCCGAACGAGTGAGGCCACCTCTAACCGACGACACTTCCAAGTGCAACAAATTAACACCGAGTTTGGCCTGCTTAGCATTGTTGACGAGCCCACGTACTCGTTTAAGTCACAAGACAATGCGCGTTCGTATGAGTTTGAGGTACTGCTTACGCCAGACACCCCAACATCTGTCCATGGGATAGCACTGAACGGTAGTGGGATAGTGGTCGTTGGCGCGGGTGGAGGCTGCTCATCAGTGCATGGTCATTCTGCGCTAGTGCTCGAGGACATGCTTTATCTTACGGTCGGCGATCACGTGGCCTGCCTCGCGCTTACGCTGCCGCATCGGCTGGTATGGTCAAGACAGGTCGATATGGCAACTTGCTTTGGTATCCACTGGGAACATGGTCGAGGTGCTCTCATTTCACATGGGGAACTTGAAATTTCTCGTCTGTCAGTAGATGGACAACTGATGTGGCAGGCATCTGGCGTCGACGTGTTCTCGGAAGGCTTTCGCTTGCTGCCAGACCACATCGAAGCCGTGGATTTCAATCGAACTGTGTATCGGCTTGATTACGCGACAGGCGAAGCGCGGGGATAGCTAGCGGCTCTTTTTCACGCCGAACGACCGCTTTCGGAGAAATCGATCGTCTCTTTTGGGTCGGAAGTGTGAGTTCGCCGATGCAGGAAGCTGCCGCCCGGCTGCCCGATGCCGCCACCGACAGCAATCCGCCACATTGCTGACGCACAGCCCAGACCGCCCCAACGTCGGCAATGGCCGAACGGACCAAACCGCTCGCGCGGTATCGGGCTCCGTCCCGCCTCTGGCAGCGAATGACGGGGCAGTGGCGCCGGTGCTTATGTTGGTGACTGAGGCAATCCGCCTCGTTCTCCAGCAGGAGCCCATCACGACTCCTCCCATCCGGGCGTCAGCCCGCTGCGCCGGCGTATGGTTGATGACATGCGCATGCGCAAGTTCGCACCCAAGACACAGTCTGGGTATCTGCGTGTCGTACGCCAGTTCGCACTTCCACGATGACTTTTTCCCGCCCCGGGCGGACCAAACAGGAACACCGAAGTCGAAGGTGGCGAGCGTCCTGGTTGGATCCAGGTGTGACTCGGCGCGATGACGCTCGATTCTTCGTTTGGCCCGCTCGGCGAGTTCATGTTCGAGCAATGCACCGAGTACCCGGGACGCCTGCCAAACTCTCCTTGTCCGAGCGTTCAGCGAAGCCCGGCCATAACCGGCCGATCGTTGGCAGGCGCAATTCGTTGAGCATCAGCGCGATACGGCCAGCATCGTAGGCGGCGTTCACGTGAGCACCTCCTCATCGAGCAACGTGTCATAGAGCGCGGCGGACGGCATCTCGACGACAACCACTCGGCACTCGGCCTGGCGCGGCGCGAACTCGGCGAACAGCGCTTTCAGATCCGGCAACTCGCCACGTTCGAGTAGCTCATCGAGCCTTTCCGCCAGTTGAGCCTCGACGCCGTGATTTCCTGCCAGCTCAAGCAGGCCCACCATGGTCTTGCAGGCGCTGCGCGAGCTCAGCGCCTGTTCCAGTCGCTCCCACGTCCGACGGTCATCCCTGGCAAGATTCCTCTTGGGCTCGCATCACGAATGACAGCCTGAGTTTGTCGTCAAGCCGTCACTAGGCCATTCTCGAACGATTCGATAAGATCGGCGGGGACGACACGATAGACCGCAGCTCAGGGACCGGCTCGGACAGTGCTTTAAGATCCGGCGCAGGTCGCCGCAGCGCGTCGTCCGTAGCAAATGCCGCTTCGAGCGCCTCCGAAATGTCCAGCAACCGCCCATCTCCACGCGCTGGGCCGACCAACTGCACACCAAACGGCATGCCGGCATGATCGACCCCGCACGGCAGTGACAACGCCGGATTGGTCATCAGCGAAACGAGGTAAGTCAGTCCCAGCCAGCGATAGTACGTATCGAGCGGCTTGCCATTGATCGCTTCGAGATGCCATTGGGACCACGGAAATGGCGTGACGGACACCGTAGGCGAAACGATCACGTCATAGCGCTGCACGAGCGACTGGAAGCGTCGATACAGCGTCGTTTGCATCTTGTGCGCCCAAACGGCGTCGCCGAGCGTCATCGATGCGCCCAGCTCGAAGTTCGCGCGCGTATTGGGTCCAAGCTGCGACGGATCGCGCTCATAGATTTCCGCGAACTGCGCAACGAAGTTCTGCGCGCGCACTACGTCGAAGCATCGGTCGATGCCGCTCATGTCGATGCATACCGGTTCGCACACCGCCACGTGCCGTGCGATCTTGTCGACCTTCGCGCGGAACGTCGCGCGGGATGCGTCGTCGAGCGCGCATACCCCGAAGTCATCGGTAAAGCCGATGCGCAGCCCCGACGCATCGATCGGACGGCGCTGTGCAAGCGCGGCCGAATCGACGTCGTAAGCTAGCGGATCGCGCGCGTCGAAGCCAGCCTGCGCGGCAAGCAGCAGCCGCACATCGGCGACGGTACGTGCCATCGGGCCGCTCACGGTAATCGGTGCCCACCCGAGTTCGCGCCGGTCGCCCGGCACGAGTCCCGGCGATGGCCGCAGTCCCACAATCCCGCAGACCGCGGCTGGAATGCGCAGCGATCCGCCCGTGTCCGAGCCGGTGCAGAGCGGGAGCATGCCGGTTGCGAGCGCTGCGGCCGATCCGCCCGACGACCCCCCCGCGTTCAGCAGCGGCGCAAAGGGGTTGCCCGTCGCGCCCCAGACGTCGTTGCGGGTGTTCGCGCCCGCGCCCATTTCGGGCGTGTTGGTCTTGGTTGTCACGATGGCGCCCGCCGCCCGAATGCGTGCGACCATCCCGTTGTCCTCGTCCGGCACGTTTGCGCGGAAGAGCTTCGAGCCATACGTCGTGAGTACGCCGGCAGTCTCTTCCAGATCTTTCACGCCGATGGGCACGCCATGCAGCAAGCCGAGCGGCTCGCCACGCATCACCGCCGCTTCCGCGCAACGCGCTTCGTCGCGCGCACGTTCGAAACACGTCGCCGCCATCGCGTTGACGGCAGGGTTAATCGCTTCGATGCGCGCGATGCACGCGTCAAGCAGTTCGACTGGCGAGACACTGCGATCGCCGATCAGTCGGCGCGCATCGACGGCGGAGAGAGAGACGAGAGAGTCGTGCGTCATGGGCATCAAGGAGGAATCGGATAAGAGCTCAAGCCGCCGCTTGCGAAGGCAAGGCCTGCTCGACACAGGCGATGATCGCATCGCGCGTGTTCTCGAGATGCGCGTACGTCTGCTCATGCACGGCGCGCATATCGCGGGCGCGGTAGGCGTCGAGGAGATCGGCATGCTCGCGGTTGTTGCTGTCGAGGATATCGCTTTTGACGTGCATCGAGAGGGACACGTAAGGCCGCGCGACCAGCGACAGCCCTTCGACGAGTTCAGAGAGACGCGTGCCGGCGGCACTCGCCATCAGATGCTTGTGGAACTCCTCATTGAGGATGGCCCACCTCTCGGACGACAATGTCGCGCACATTTCATCATGCACCTTTGCGGCGGAGGCGAGGTCACCATCGGTGGCATGCGTGCAGGCGCGTTGGGACAGCATCGGCTCGAGCACCATGCGCAGTTCGTAGATTTCGCTGACGTCCGCGGCCGTGAGCGCGCGTGTGACGACACCCTTGTTGGGATCGATCGAGACCAGCCCTTCCGCGCGCAGGTCGCGGAACGCTTCGCGCACCGGCGTCGTACTGACGCTGAGGCGTTTGGCGATCTCTTCCTGCCGCAGCCGCGTGTTCGGTGGATACACGCCGTTGAGAATCTCGGCGCGCAACGTGCCAAGCACGTATTGCTGGATCGTACGAAAGGGCTGGCTCATGCTCGTCTCCCTGAGCGGTCGTTATCGTATGTTGCGCATTTCGTCGATCAAATGGTGACGGCGCGTCTTTCGAACTTCAGCATGCTTTCGATGCGCGCGGCAACCCGCAGCAGCTTCGCATCATCGCCGAAAGCGCCGACGATCTGGAAGCCGAGCGGCAGATTTGCATCGCTCCAGCCGGAAGGCACATTGACGGCGGGCGCCCCCATCAGGCTCCAGGGCGCGCAGAAACGGGCGTCGCCCGTATCGGCGTGTCCGTGGGGCGCTTCACCGCTGGCGGGCAAGGTCACGAGCGCGTCGCAGCCTTGCAGCAGCGCGGCAGACTGCGAGCGCACGTGCGCCTGCAACAGCAAGGCTTGCTGATAGCGCTCGAGCGGCATCGCCTGGCCTTCGGACAACAGCACGCGCATGTGTTCGCTCATCAGCGCGGGCGCGCGTGCGGCTACATCGCCGACGGCGCGATACGCCTCGACTGCGAGAATCGTCAGTGTCGCTTCGCGCATTTGCGGCAGGTCCGCGCCGTAGTCCAACTCGACGATGCGCGCGCCGCCTTTGCTCAGCGTCCGCAGCGATGCATCGAAGTTGGCGTGTTGATGCGGCGCGATGAGTTCGTCCCAGAACGGCGTGCGAACGACGCCGAGCGTGAGCGCGGAGGTGTCGCGCGGAAAGTGATCGCGCCACGCCGCTTCGTTTTCGACCGCCTGAGGAGCGCCTTCGACGAACAACGCATGCGCGACGGCGACATCTTCGACGGATCGCCCGAAGAATCCGACGTGATCGAGCGACGCAGCCAGCGGATGCACGCCTTCGCTCGGCACCGCGCGATACGACGGCTTGTAGCCGACGATGCCGCAATACGCGGCCGGCCGAATGATCGATCCGACCGTCTGCGTGCCGATGGCGAGCGGCACGATGCCCGCTGCGACGGCCGCCGCGGATCCGCTCGACGAGCCGCCCGGCGTGTGCGCACGGTTCCACGGGTTGACGGTCGCAGCCGGTCCGCGCCAGGCGAATTCGGTCGTCGCGGTCTTGCCGAAGACCGTCCCGCCGAGCGCGCGGATCATCGACACGATGCGCGCGTCGCGCCCGGGCCGATGCCCGTTGTAAGCCGGCGAGCCGTAGCCCGTGGGCATGTCGGCGGTATCGGCGAGATCCTTGACTCCGATGGGCACGCCCACGAGCGCACGCGCCACGGCGCCGCGCACGGCGTACGTATCCGGCCGATGCATGAAGGCCCGAAGCCACGGCTCCAGCGCATCGGCGCGGGCCTGCGCGTCCAGCAGCGTCGCGCGCGCGGCGGCTTCGTCGTGACGATTAGCGAGCAGTGTCGTGAGCAATGATTGATCTGATCGATTCATCGTTACTTGCTCGCGGCTGCGGCGAACGTGTTGTCGACGCCATTGGCATAAGTGATTGCGCCGGGTTTGATGTTGCCGATCGACTCCTGCAGATCGAGCGCATTGCGGAAGGCCTGCTCGGAAATATCGGGCGTGGCCGCATAGATCTTCTGATCGATGAGACGCTGCACCGCCGAATCGACGATCTTCGGATCGAGCGATGGGAATTCGGCGCGCGCGACGCTCTTGGCCGTGTCGTGCGATTGCTGAATCAGAGCCTCGGCTTCACCGATCGACTTGACGAACGCGGCTACCATCTTAGGCTTGCGCTTGACGGTGACAGAGAGCGTGTCGATGGTCGAGAACGCATAGCCGCCCGGATAGGCCTTCGGGAACGCATACACGATGCGATAGCCCTGCGCGAGCCCCGTTTCCGCTTGCGGCATATAGAGCGCGGCGGCTTCCGAGCGCCCCGCCATCACCGGCGCGAGTTCGGTGCCGATCTGCACGGTGTTCATCTTCACGTCCGCGAGCTTCTGTTCGCTGATGAGCCGTTGCAGCAGATACGTGCTCGTCGACGGCGGCAGTGCGGTCGAGACGCTTTTGCCTGCGAGATCGCCGACGCCCTTGACCGTCGAATCCTTCGGCGCGATCACCCACACCGGCACGCCGGCGACCACGTTGGCCACGTTCACGAGCGATGCGCCCTTGAGGTTGGCGAGCATGGCGGTCATCGGGTCTTGCAGCGAGAAGTCCGCATGACCGCCGATCACCGCTGCAACGCCCGCCGCGCCGCTGCCCGCAGTGACCTTCTGCACGGCAAGGCCGTTCTTCTCGAAGATGCCTTTGTCTATAGCCACATAGAGCGGCAGGTACTGGATCGACTGAAATGCCTGATAGACGACCACCGGCTCGGCGGCCTGAGCGCTCGTCGCGCCGATTCCAGACGCGACCAGACATGCGGCCGCGATACTATTGAGCAGAGCGTGTGTCTTCTTCATTTTTTCTTCCAGGAAATGATCTTCGCTTCCGCGAGTTGAACGATCCAGCTGAGAACCGAGGCCATCAAGGTCAGCACGATGATGCCGAGCCAGACGGTATTGAGATCGAAGAGCGAGCCCGCGACGAACACCGCGTGACCGAGCCCCGACTGTGATGCAATGTATTCGCCGACGACCGCGCCGATCAACGCGAAGCCGATGTTCACGCGCAGCGTCGAGAAGATCCACGGCAGCGCGCTCGGAACGATGAGCTTGGTGAAGATCATCGACGGCTTCGCCTTGAACGAATGGAAGAGATTGAGCAGGTCCTTGTCGACTTCACGCGCGGCGGCGCAGGACGAGATCATCGCGACGGCGAATGTGGAGATGCCGGCGAGCCATATCTTCGACGAGGCGTTGGAACCGAACCAGATCACGATGAGCGGTCCGAGCGCAATCTTCGGAATACTGTTGAGGATGACGGACAATCCTTCGGCGACACCCGAGACTGTCGGCAGGAACCACAGCAGCAGGCCGAGACCGATCCCGAGGCCGCTGCCGATGGCGAGACCCGCCAGCGTTTCATAGAGCGTGACCCAGGTGTCGGACACGAGCGTGCCCTGCGTCAGCCCGATGACGGCGGCCTCATAGATGCCGGACGGCGAGCCGAGCAGCTTGCCGTTGATCCAGCCCGCGCTAACGGCAAGTTGCCAGGCAACGACCAGCGCAACGACGATACCGAAGACGGCGCCCGTCGTGCCGAGCTTGCGGCGCGTACGGCGTACGGCTTTCCTTGGCGTGACGTTGGTGGACAGAACGGCTTCAGTCATGGACGGCTCCTGCAAGGATGCTCGATGGAGCGACGTCATCTGCGTCGCGCGAGGTGACGTGTCCGCGCAAACCGTTCCAGACACGCGCGTGATAGCCGCGGAACTCGGGCGCCTCGCGCGCGGAGACGGCGTTGCGCGGTCCGTGCGTCGTCAGTTCGATGTCGATCTGGTCTTCGATGCGTGCGGGACGCCCGCCAAGCAGGATCACGCGATCGCTCATCGCGATGGCTTCTTCGATGTCGTGCGTGACGAGCACGACACTCGTGCCGCTTTGCGCACGCAGCGCGATGATGTCGTCCTCGAGTGCGAGACGCGTTTCGTAGTCGAGCGCGGAGAAGGGTTCGTCGAGCAGCACGAGCGTCGGATCGACGAGCAGTGTGCGCGTGAGCGCAACGCGCTGTCTCATGCCGCCTGAGAGCGAATGCGGATAGGCATCGGCGACCGCGCCGAGCCCGTAGCGCGCGAGCATCTGCCGCGCGCGGGCGACATCATCGGGCCGGACCTTGCGATACAACTCAATGCCGAGCAGCGCGTTTTGCAGCACCGTGCGCCACGGCATCATCAGGTCCTTCTGCAACATATAAGCGATGCGGCCCGCTTCCCCATCTGCGCGTCTGCCGACCGATATCTCGCCTGACTGCGGCGTGAGCAGGCCTGAAATGAGATTGAAGAGGGTGCTCTTGCCGGCGCCGCTTCGTCCGACGATGGACACGATCTCGCCGTGTCCCACGGAGAAGTCGAGCCGGTCGAAGATGGTCACGGTCGAGCGATCGGGCGATTGAAACCCGTGACTGAGCTGCCGCACGCGCAGCGGTTCCGCGAACGTGTTGACTGCCGTTGCGTTCGATCCCTTCATGTCGTTCCTCGCAAGGTCTCGTACTAGTGAAGTAGTTGCTGCAATGCATAATGCACAATCAAAAATCGGAAGCTGTCCTCGTCAAAAAAGTTTTTTCTCGGTGGATTCGCATGGGATGCGTTGGTGCGCAACCTTGGTGCTGCTGCGACTCTGCAGTGCGCGTCGCTGTGCGAAATCGGTGCATGTTGCGATGAAACTGTGCGGAGCGAGGCATGAATTCAATGGCACATTAATCGCTTCGTGCAAGTCTCTTGAACGACGTTCATTCGATTGGAAAGCCACTCCAAAGAGACGATTGCAAAGACAGGAAGTGTTCGATCCGTGCACGAGCGATCAGCCGATAGCCGCCCGAATCGTCAGCTTGCTCGACGGCGACAGCTTGATGCTGTCTATCGATCGACTGGCCGCGTTCGGACGCCGCACCGATGGCGCGTGTCTCGAGAAGCGCTGACACCGATCGATGGCGAAGCGCGGCGCGCGCTGCTCGACGAGGCGCGAGATCGCGGCTGGGAGACTTACGTCGACGATTGCGCGAACCTGTTCTTTCGTCGCAACTGTCTCGAGGATCTGCCACCGGTCCTGATCGGCAATCGATACACAGCCCGCAGGCGGACGCCTGGACGGCGCTTACGGCGGGCTGGCAGGGCTCGAAGTGCTTCGCGCGCTAGATCGAGCGGGCATCGCGACACGGCGTCCTGTCGAGGTCGTCGCGTGGACGAACGAGGAAGGCAGTCGTTTTGCGTCCGGCGCGGGAGGGATCGAGTGCGTGATGCCAGCTTCCAGTGGACCGGATTCAGAATGACGGTGGAGAGCTTGCCGGGTTGGTCTCCGCAAACGGTCCGGTAACGCAGATAACTATGTAACGTTGCTGCCAGATGGGAGGCATAAGAGGCCGAGCCGCTTGCTCTCAACTGCGCCGAAAGAAACTGGCGAACATCGTCGGGGCGCACCTTTCTGAAGTCGATAGCGCACCGCTCGAATCTGTCTCGCAAGAGCAGGCCGACAACACGAAGTCGGTTCTACGGGTCTCGGCTGCCAGTCCCCGCACATCGCGCAGATATACATCGTAGCGATGCAATTCGGCAGTAATGTGCGCCGGGAATGATGCAAAAGACGGCGCGTTGGACTTGGCCGGGTACAAACGGGTTGGCTTCATAACGGTCCCCTCAGGTGGAACCGTTACTCCAGATCATCGCTGAGATTATGTCGAGTTCGTGGGGCGTCACCTGCCGCCACACCCCTATGATTACCGGTTCGTGCCGCCGACCAGCCCAGCTACTTTCCATAATCAACGACTTGGCATAATCGGCCTTTGCCGACATTGGGGTGGGCTCGGCTCTACGCCAGCAATGTGGCGGATTGCTGACGGTCGCGACATCGAGCAGCCGGACTTCAGCTTCCCGCATCAGCGAACTCACACTCCCGACCCACATCAGTCAGTTAGCCTTCGCGTCAGCGGACCTTCAATTCCCATGTGCGCCGCCTTCCAGAGCGCACGCACGACGCGAATCATCCCGGACGCGGTGCGGCTTCCCGTTTCGAAGCAGGAGCCGCATCCCGGCACGCGTTGTCGTGGCCATGAACATTCGCCCAGCAACGGTGTCTGCCAGATACGCGCGAGATAGGCCATCCGTAGTCAAGCAAGATGCCTGCGTTGATTAATTAACGCTCGCGATGGTGCGAGGATTGGCAGCGGCCCACGCGAGGCCCCAAGGGCCGCCGAAGTCGTGCATGACGAGACGGGCACGCTGGACATTGCACTCAACCAGCAAACGACCGGGAAGGGGTGCGTAGCCACGCACCCTGTAGTCAAACTGTTCAGATTTGTCGGCGTTGCCGAAACTCGGCATGCCCACGGCGAATGCCCGGCCAAATTCACCCACCCTGGCCACGAGTCGCGTCCGGTCAGCAGTCGATCCCGGATTGCGGTTCACGAAAACGACTGCGTCGGCGGCGTCGGGCCGTGCGGCCTCCAACAGAGGGGCGCATGCCATCGACGCGGACGGAGGTCTCCTTTCATGGCTGTCCAGGGGGAGCGCCGGCGGACGCGTCATTCAGACCGGTGCGCCAGGTTGCGCGGATCGCGCGGCGGGCCGACGCAGATCGACCCAAGCGGCCCTCAGCAGAGAGCCCGGTGACAAAAACTTTGCCGGCCCTATCAGACGCGCGCCAAAAGCGTGCAGATGTCTCGCCGCCGCGGCGTCTTTTGCCGCGGCCGAGAAGTTAAGCCTTTCAATCGCGTTACTGTAAATGAACCAAGGGTTCCAAGTTAGCCGAGCAGCCTTCCGGCAAAGCCCCGTCTTACCGCGCGCAGCGGTTCCAACTTAAGCGAATCTCGACAGCAGGGTTCAGACCGTGCCGGTGCCGGACAACCAGCGCATGATGGGTGCGGATTCTCAGCTACGCGTCAATGGCGGCGACGACCCTCTATCGATATCCGCATAGCGGCACACCTTTAGCGATCCACGAGCGCTGCGCCGAATGCGAGCGATCGCGACACAACGCTTTGACCGCGGTCACCGATTGCCCGCTACGAAGCTCACGCGCACAGCACACAAAATGGCCACAACCCCGAATAAGGCACCAGTCCAATCGCGTTCTGTGCAGTGTTCCTCATAGTCGATGCAAGGCGGTTGCCCCAATACATTTTCGTGCAACGCACCGCCCTCTGATTTAGGCAATTCATGCATTCAGGCATGCACGCTTAAACGCGGTTCCGTAATGCCGTCAGGAACGATGCATTTATTGCCGCCAAAAAACTTGCATTTCTCATGGAAAAAACTACCTTGATTTAACCAAATGCTTCTGGCTCGGCACCGGAGGAGACACATGCCGGCTACACGTATGATGATTGCGCGTCGTGCGGGCGTTAGCGTGGCCACGGTCGATCGTGTGTTGCGCGACGATCAGGCTGTGCGTCCGGAAACGGCAGATCGCGTCCATCTCGCGCTGGCGGCCCTGCGCGACGAACGCGCAAGTCGCGGTCGCCCTGCCAAGATCAATACGTATCGGGTGGCCTTCGTTCTGCCTCAGGTCAATTCGCGCTTCCTCGACCACGTCGAGCGCAATATCGCGCTGTCCGCCAGCTTCTTTCGCGAGCACCGCATCATTCCGTCGTTCTACCGCTGCGATTTCGCGAGTCATCGCGACACCATTGCTTTCGCTGAGCAGGTGATCGACTACGACGCACTCGTGCTTGTGCCGCTCGACTACCCCGCGGTCGAACGCCTCGTTGAGGATATGAGCGATGCGGGCGTGCCCGTTGTCACGGTGTTCTCCGATCTGCCCGCAAGTCGCCGCGCTGCGTATGTTGGCGTCGATAACCGGATTGCTGGCCGCACCGCAGGACTTTTGATGGGCCGCTTTCTCGGCGCGCGACTCGGCACGGTGGCGATTTTATCGGCCTCGTCGCGCCTGCACGATCAACTGGAACGACGCACCGGCTTTTCGCAGGTACTGGAAGAGGACTTTCGCAACCTGCGCTGGATCGCCGAACCGGACTTCGCCGAAGACGACGAGGGCGCAGGTCTTGCCGTGCAGGGGCTTCTTGCGCGTCACCCGGATCTGGTCGGGATGTATGTGACGGGTGGCGGCATCTCAGGCATCGCCACGGCCTTGCAGGAATCCGGCGACAAGGCACGCCTGGTACTGATCGGGCATGAACGCACCGCGGAGACTCGCGCGCAACTGTCCGAGCGCGCGATCGACGTGATCCTCGATCAGGATGTGCGCGGCATCGTTCACTGGGCAGGCCTCGCCGCCATCAATTTTCTTAACGACGTGCGTGGCGCGCTCGCCATCCCAACGCCGGAGACCCGGATTTATCTTCGTGAGAATGCGCATGCCTGAAGCTCGCGACACGTGGATTGCAGTCTGAGTCCGCTGGAGCCGAAACACAGCACCCGGCGCATGGGCGCTGTTCCATAGCAGGTTGGAGACCCGAGAAAGACAAGGAGAAGACAAATGTTACGTCTTACGTCAGCAAGGGTAATAGCGGCGGCCATCATATCGTTGGGACTCGGCATGGCAACGGGCGCGCAAGCACAGGGCAAGCAGTTGACGTTATGTTGGGCGGCATGGGACCCGGCCAATGCACTCGTCGAACTGTCGAAGGATTTCACGAGCAAAACCGGCATCAAAATGAAATTCGAGTTCGTGCCATGGACCAGTTACGCCGATCGCTTCATCAACGAGCTTAATTCGCATGGCAAACTATGTGATCTGATCATCGGGGACAGCCAGTGGATTGGCGGCGCCGCGGTCAATGGACACTACGTCAAGCTCAACGACTTTTTCGCGAAGAACAAGATATCGATGAACGACTTCGTGCCGGCGACCGTCGTCGGTTATGCGGAGTGGCCAAAGAATACGCCGAACTACTGGGCGTTGCCCGCCATGGCGGATGCAGTTGGCTGGACCTATCGCAAGGACTGGTTCGCGCGCCCTGAGTTACGCGCCGAGTTCAAGCAGAAATATAAGCGCGAACTCGAACCACCCAGCACGCTGGACGAACTCAAGCAAACGGCCGAGTTCTTCCAAGGCCGCAAGATCGATGGCAAGACCGTGTACGGTGCCTATATCTTTACAGAGCGCGGTTCTGAAGGGATCACGATGGGGGTGACCAATGCGCTTTACAACTTCGGCTTCGAATATGAAGACCCCAAGAAACCCTATCACCTGGACGGCTTCGTCAACTCGCCGGGCGCGGTCAAGGGGCTGGAGTATTACAAGGCGCTTTACAAGTGCTGCACGGCGCCCGGCATGACCAACGCGTACATGCAGGAAGGACTGGACGCCTTCAAGTCTGGCCAGGTGGCGATGCAGATGAACTGGTTTGCATTCTTCCCGGGACTCTACAAAGACCCGAACGTCGGCGGCGACAAGATCGGTTTCTTCGTCAATCCGCGTGAATTGAAGCAGTACACGCAGCTTGGCGGACAGGGCATTTCTGTCGTCTCTTATTCGGATCATAAGGACGACGCGCTCGAGTACATCAAATGGTTCGCGCAGCCGGATGTTCAGAAGAAATGGTGGCAACTGGGCGGCTATTCGGCGGCGAAGTCGGTGGTGGATGCGCCCGACTTTCCGCAGAGCGCACCTTTTGCGCCGGCATTCCTGAAGTCGATGTCGATCGTGAAAGACTTCTGGGCTGAACCCGCCTATGCAGAACTGCTGCTCGACATGCAAAAACGCGTGCATGACTATGTGGTGGCCGACAAAGGCACGGCCAAGGAGGCGCTGGATCTGCTGGTCAAAGACTGGAACAAGGTCTTGAAGGCCGAAGCCAAGAATTAGCGTGTATCCAGGACTGGACCGGCGGCCCCTGCACGGATGCCGCCGGTCCGCTTAAAGGAGCCAGGCATGTTGGCAAACAAGCCTTTCTCGTCGGCGGGGCTGGAGTCGCGGGCGTCGGCGCATGCGCGCACACGTCTGGCCGGGTTATCGGACAGAGCCATTGCGTGGCTGTTCATCCTTCCGACCATCCTGCTGCTGCTCGCGATCAACATCTTTCCGTTGATCTGGGCGTTACGTCTGTCGTTCACGAACTTCAAGTCGAATATGCCGAGTGTGCCGGCGCGCTTTGTCGGTATCGACAACTACGTCGACATTCTCAGCGACGAAGACATCTGGTACGCGATGCAGGTGACGGCGCGTTTCGTGTTCTGGTCGGTCGCACTCGAGGTTCTACTGGGTTTCGGCCTCGCGTTGCTTATCAACCGGCAGTTTCGCGGTCATAGCTTCTGGACCACGCTGATCCTGCTGCCGATGATGCTGTCACCGGCAGTCGTGGGCAACTTCTGGACCTTTCTGCTGCAACCGCAAACTGGCCTCTTCAACGATATCGTCGGCTTCTTCACCGGCATTGCGCCCGGTTCATTCCAGATGATCGGCGACGTGTCGCTCGCGCCGTGGACCATCGTGATGGTCGATACGTGGATGTGGACCCCCTACGTGATGCTCATCTGCCTCGCGGGCCTACGGTCGATTCCCGACTACATCTACGAAGCGGCTGAAGTGGATCGCGCCACACCGTGGCGGCAGTTCTGGTCGATCACATTGCCAATGACCTTGCCGTTCCTGATGCTCGCCGTGCTGTTTCGCGGCATCGAAAACTTCAAGATGTTCGACATGGTGAACCTGCTGACTTCGGGCGGCCCGGGTTCGGTGACTGAAACCGTGTCAATCACATTGAAGCGTGCCGCTTTCGAGAAATGGCAGACGGGCTACTCTTCGGCGCTAGCCATCATTCTGTTTGTGACGGTGTTCGGTGCGGCGAACATCTATGTCAAGGCCCTCAACCGGGTGAAACAGCGATGAGACCGACTACGACCCAACATTCGGTGGTGGCGTCGTCGCCACGCGGCAAGCGCTTCGCCGCGGCGGTTGTCATCACCTACGCGCTGCTTGCAACCTTGCCGATGGTGTGGATCTTCCTGACGAGTTTCAAGACGCAGGAAGACGCGATTGCCTATCCGCCTGTCCTGCTGTTTCAGCCGTCGATGGAAGGCTATGTGAACCTGTTCACGATCCGTTCGCGGCAGACTCCCGAGTTCATCGCCAGTCTGCCGCCCGCGCAGACCTGGTATGAGCGCGATGTGCGCAGGCGAAGCATGGTGATCGCCGGGCCTTCGAAGGTCTTGCCGCGCTTCGTAAATTCGCTCGTGATCGGTTTCGGCTCGACCTTTCTCGCGGTATTTCTCGGCACGCTGGCGGCTTATGCGTTCTCGCGTTTCAAGGTGCCGCTCGCCGACGACCTGCTGTTCTTCATCCTGTCGACGCGCATGATGCCGCCGATCGCAGTCGCGATTCCGATCTACCTTATGTATCGGGCACTCGGCCTGAGCGACAGCTATGTCGGCATGATCGTCCTCTATACGGCGGTGAATGTATCGCTGGCCGTCTGGCTTCTGAAGGGCTTCATGGACGAGATTCCACGCGAATACGAGGAGGCCGCGCTCGTCGACGGGTACACGCGGCTGCAGGCTTTCGTCAAGGTGGTGCTGCCGCAGGCCATCACCGGCATTGCCGCAACCGCGATTTTCTGCCTGATCTTCGCGTGGAACGAGTATGCATTCGCGTCACTGCTTACAAGCGGCGATGCGCAGACCATGCCACCGTTCATTCCGTTCATCATCGGCGAAGGCGGGCAGGACTGGCCGGCCGTCGCGGCGGCGACGACCCTGTTCGTGCTGCCTATCCTTATCTTCACTGTGGTGCTGCGCAAACATCTGTTGCGCGGCATCACCTTCGGAGCGGTGCGCAAATGAAACGAGACTCCGTTTTGCCGCAAAGACATTATCTGCGCCGTGGCTACAGCGAAGCGGTGTCGACTGCACTGATTGTTCTCGGCATGGCGATGCTGGTGCAGCCGTTTTCGTTGACGTTGTTCACATGGTCGTTTCCGGTCATCCTGGTAGGCGCGCTCGCGTTCGTCGTGACCAGCCATTTCCCGGACTGACACCATGTCCACGATCGTTCTTGCCAACCTTCACAAGCGCTTCGACGACTTCGTCGCGGTGCGCGACACCAGTCTGACGATCGGCGCCGGGCGCTTTGTCGTGTTGCTGGGTCCTTCCGGCTGCGGCAAAACGACGACGCTGCGGATGATAGCCGGCCTCGAATTGCCCACCTCCGGCAAGATTCTGATAGACGGTGAGGACGTGACGGCATTGCGCGCGCGCCAGCGCGACATCGCGTTTGTGTTCCAGATGTTCGCGCTCTATCCGCATATGACAGTGCGTAATAACATCGCCTTTCCGCTGAAGAACGAGCATGTGTCGCGCAAGGAGATCGCGGCACGCGTGGATGCAGCCGCGCACCTGCTGCGTATCGAGAACATTCTCGATCGCAAGACCGGTGGACTGTCGGGCGGCGATCGGCAGCGCGTCGCGCTGGGCCGTGCGATCGTGCGGCAGCCGAAGGCGTTCCTGATGGACGAACCACTCGGCACGCTCGACGCGGATTTTCGTGAGCTGATGTGTCTTGAGTTGCGCAAGCTCCATAACGCGCTCTCCGCCACGACCGTCTATGTGACGCACGACCAGAGCGAAGCGATGGCGATGGCCGACGACATCGTCGTGATGAATAAGGGTGAATTGCTGCAAGCCGGGCCGCCACACGAAATCTATCACTTTCCGGCAACGGTGTTCGTCGGAAACTTCATCGGCAGTCCGCCGATGAATTTCCTGCCAGTCGATGGCGGCGTGGACGCGGGGCACGAAGAAGTCCGTCTGCACGGGGTACAGGTCCAGGTGCCTCACTGTGAAGCCGCCGCTGAACGTGTGCTGCTGGGCATTCGTCCCGAGCATGTGGCGATCGATCAGAACGGCCCGCTGCGCGGCAAGGTCATCGCCGATGAATACCTCGGCTCGCATCAGGTGCTGGTGGTCGAGACCGCGCTGGGCGTGATGAGGGTGCGGGTGGGAAAAGACGATGGTTTGCCTGCCGGATCGCCGGTCGGTTTGTCGTTCCGCAAGGAACGCACGCTGCTGTACGACGCGCAGAGCGGCCGGCTGCTGCCGTGCGCTGCTCACACGATTCCTGCACACGGAGAAGCTCATGGCTGAAATCCAGTTGCGCAATGTGTCGAAACGATTTGGCGATATCGTCGCGGTCGACGATCTTTCGATCGATGTGATGGAGGGCGAGTTCGTGGTGCTGCTCGGGCCGAGCGGCGCAGGCAAGACCACGACGCTGCGTCTGATCGCCGGGCTGGAGCGGCCGGATGCGGGCGACGTGCTGATCGACGGTGCGCTTGCGACCAGCGTGCATCCGTCCGATCGCGACGTCGCGTTTATCTTCCAGCAATATTCCCTGTATCCGCATCTGACCGTGTTTGGCAACCTGGCGTTTCCGTTGCGCTCGCCAAGAAGGCGCAGCAGCGAGGCGGATGTGCGTGCGCGTGTTCACACGGTCGCGGAGATGCTGCACATGGAATCAAAGCTCGAGAACATGGCGACGCATCTGTCCGGCGGCGAAATGCAGCGTGTGGCGATAGGGCGCGCGCTCGTGCGGCAACCCAAGGTGTTTCTGATGGACGAGCCGCTGTCGTCGCTCGATGCGAAGCTGCGTGAAGAGTTGCGCATCGAACTCAAGCGCCTGCATCGTACGATCGGCGCGACGATCATCTACGTCACGCACGATCAGGTCGAAGCGACCACGCTCGCGGATCGCATCGGCATTCTCGAACATGGGCGTCTCGTGCAGCTCGGCACGCCGCGCGAGGTGTATGGCAATCCGGTGTCGCTCAGCGCCGCGCAGCGGCTCGGCTCTCCGCCGATCAACCTGCTGCCGCCCATGCTGTTCGATTCGGCGCACCTGCCGGAGGGAACGGCGACTGTCGCGATCCGTCCCGAGGACATCGTGCTGCATGACCCTGATGTGGGCGATGCGCGTGGCGTACAGGACGCACTTAATCTGACGGTGCTCGAATATTCGCCGCTGCGCCATCTGCTGATTCTCGATCGCGCGGGAACCGCCGTCGTCGCAACGACCGTTGCGGAGCGCAATTTTTTGCCGGGGCAAGCGGTCGGCGTGTCGCTGCCGGCGCGCAGCCTTTTATATTTCCGTGCCGACGGCAGGAGGGTTCCGACATGAACGGCAAAACGGTCATGGCGTGCATCGACGCTGCCTATGCGACGTTGAAGGAGCATACCGACGAGATCGCGTCACTCGACCAGCAGATCGGCGATGGCGATCACATCTTCAATCTGCTGCGCGGCATGGAAGCCCTGCTTGCGGTGCGCGCGGAGATCGAGGCGCAAGCGTTCGGCCCCGCGCTCGAGATCGCGGCTTCCAAGGTGCTCTCCACGGTGGGCGGATCGTCCGGGCCATTGTTCTTCTCGTTGCTGAACGGCATGGCGAAAGCGTCCGTGGGCCATGCAATGGATGTGACCGGCTTCGCCCACATCTTCGCGGCGGCCGTCGAGGCTGTCGGGCAACGCGGCAAGACCGGCGTCGGTAGCAAGACGATGATGGACGTTTTGATTCCGGTCGCGAAGCGCTTCCAGGAACTTGCCGCAGAAAGCGCCGCGGCGCGCGTGGTGCTCGATACGCTGCCGCAAGTCGCCGAGCAGAATATGCTTGCGACCCGCGACATGTTGGCGACCAAGGGACGGGCGTCGTTTCTTGGCGAGCGTTCGCGCGGACATATCGATCCCGGCGCGCGCTCCAGCCAGATCATGATTGCTTCGGTATGCGCGCGGCTTGCGCAATCCAACGGATAAAGGAGCAGGAGACCGTGAAAAAATTCATCAATCATGTGGACGATTTTCTCGCCGAGAGTCTGGCAGGATTCGCCGCAGCCCATGCCGACCTGGTCGTACTCAATCGCGAACCGGTGTTCGTGCGGCGCAAGGACCTGAAGCCTGGCAAGGTCGCGCTGATATCGGGCGGCGGCTCGGGGCACGAACCGCTCCATTCAGGGTTTGTCGGCAATGGCATGCTCGACGCCGCTTGCCCGGGCCAGATCTTCACGTCGCCGACGCCGGACCAGATGATGGCCGCCGCCAAGGCCGTCGATACCGGCGCCGGCGTGCTCTTCATCGTGAAGAACTACTCGGGCGATCTGATGAACTTCGAAATGGCATCGGAGATGTCCGAGGTGCCAAATGCGATGGTCCTCATCAACGATGACGTCGCGGTAGAGAACTCCAGCTATACGACCGGACGGCGCGGGGTTGCGGGCGCGGTGATCGTCGAGAAGCTGGTGGGCAGCCTGGCTGAAAGCGGTGCGAACCTCGATGAATGCAAGATGTTTGGCGACCGGATCAACAAGCACACGGCTTCGATGGGTGTCGCATTCTCCAGTTGCACGGTGCCGGCAGCTGGCACGCTGACGTTCAAGATCGGCGACGATGAGATAGAAGTCGGGGTCGGCATTCATGGCGAACCGGGCAGGCGGCGCGCGAAATTTGCGTCGGCCGACACGATCGCGGGGGAGTTGCTAACGGCTATCGTCGACGATCTCAAGCCACCTGCGGGGGCTAGCTTGCTGGTGCTTGTGAACGGCCTTGGTGGCACGCCGCTTGGCGAGCGTTATCTTCTCTTCAACTCTACGCGCGCCTGGCTTCAAAAGCGCGATCTGAAAATTGCGCGCGTGCAGGTGGGCGCGCTGACCACTTCGCTCGAGATGGCGGGCGCTTCGATCACACTTTGCATGCTCGACGACGAGATGACGAAGCATTGGGACAGCGCCGTGCACACGCCGGCGCTAAGGTGGGGTGTATAGCACGAAGGCGACGATGTGCCGGCGCGAATGCAAGTGTTCGGCGGTCGAGAGCGCATAGTCGAGATTGAAACTTATTGAAGCGGCATCACTGTCTGCAAGGTCCGATTGTGCGGGAGTTCACGAGGGCCGAAAGGCGGTGGTTCGAATCCTGTTAAGCGAACGTCTCGCGTTGATTTGGGAGCGAGGCTCGTGGTGATTGTCCGACCCGCCGCTCCAGTTGAATCTCTTCGGGTCGGATTCCCCGCCGCTTGCGGCGTTGACTTTGTGGGGTTGTGTCGCGATGAGAATGGCAGGGCGAGGCGGCTCCTGGATGAGCAGGATTGTTTACATAATCAGCGAATAGAATTGGTCGGCAACAGTCCGGTGGATACCAGCGTCTTTCATCTGCCCTTTCCTGACCATATGCATCATTTCGATGCCCGACAGGATGACGCGGGCGGAGCGAAAATCCTTGAAGCCCATCATGGGCTCGATGATACGTTTGATGGCGCGATCCAGGCGGGTACGATTTCGTCGCCGCTGCTGCTGCGCCGGTTCGGCTCCGAAAGCCGCAAGAACCGGCTGTACCTGGCCGCGCGCGAGCTCGGCAACGTCGTGCGCACGGTGTTCCTGCTCAAGTGGATCGGCAGCCTCGAATTGCGGCAGGAGGTCGCCGCGTGGGGCGCCCGGGTCGACATCCGGTTTGGCCCGTTCGTCGCGCTAAAAATCTTTGAAAGTGACGGCGAATTTACCTGCGTCAATGGGCATTGACTTTACATCAATCGCGTATTCTTTAGTGTTGGCGAGCCATGATCGTCGGGTGCCTTCCTTTGTGATGCGCGGGTCAAGCAAAGCGGCCTCCAATGAAAACTGCCAGGCCAGGCTTAGTGCTTCATCATCAATGTCTGCAAGAATGCCGAACAGTTTGTCGAGCATAGCAAAGACGGTTGGAGAATCGGACAGCACGGCAAATGCAGCGTCGTACGGCTCCTTCGCATTTGCACCGAGTCCGGCCAATGCGGCAAGCCAGTCACCAAGCAGAGGATATCGAGTAACCAACTGATGCATACGGTCAGCCAGTTCGCCGCCCGCTACCAACTGGCCATCACTGCTGCAAAGCGTGGACTGTCCGTCCACGCGAACGCGATCCCGGAGGATCTGAATGAAGCCGGCGAGAAGGGCGCAGGCTGCACGATTTCGCAAGGAATGAAAAGCACCTGCAACCCAGAAATCAAAAGACAGGAGACGGAAGTGCACAAGGGGATTGCTGGATGCATGCTGGGTGTCTTGCTGCCGTGCGTAGCGCACGCTCAGTCGAGCGTCACGCTTTACGGCGTTGCTGACGTGTTTTACGGGTACTTCAAGAACTCCGCCACAAGCGTGAGCAGCCTCAATTCGGGCGGACTGGGTGGATCACGATGGGGCATTCGCGCCAAGGAGGATCTTGGCGGCGGCGTGACTGCAATTGCAGTTCTTGAAAGTGGCTTCAACATTAACAATGGAACGCTCGGGCAGGGCGGTCGGGAGTTTGGCCGCCAGGCGTATGTCGGCATCGACAGCCAGTGGGGAACGCTCATCGGGGGGCGCTTGCAGACGGCAGGCTACGTATGGGGCACGACGTTCGACCCGATCTTGATGTCTGCAGGATCGGTCCTGGGGTCGGTGACCGGCGAGGAACCGCGACCGTGGATCTTCAACCCGCTGCAGGATCCCGCCCGCCAGGACAATGCGCTGCAATACAGCTCGCCCACCTGGCGTGGCCTTAGCGCGACCGTGGGCTACTCGTTTGGCTCAAACCAGGGCGCCGCCACGAATACGAAGTATCAGATCGGCACGCTGTGGTATACGAATGGCGGTCTGGTCGCCAGCTACGGACTGGGCCGCAGTCTCACCGTGGCGCCAGGTGGCGACGCCAATACCCTGGAACATGCGTTTGGCGTCAAATACCGGTTCGACTGGCTTTCGCTCTACGGCACGTATCAGTTGCGGCGAAACAATCCTGGATTTACCGACAAGGCATGGCAAGCGGGCTTCACGGTGCCGACAGGGGCCGTGGGTATGTTCGGCTTTGCGTACGGCGGGCTGAGCGACGAGAACCAGGTCCGCTCGCAAAACTGGAGCGTGCGCTCATTCGCAGTCAGCTATACCTATTATCTTTCGAAGACCACTTCGCTCTATGGCTTCTATAAGAAGCTCTGGAATCGCGGAGTCGCGAAGCAGACCATCTTCCCACCCGGCGGCTTGCCCGCGCCCCCCACGTATGATGACCATGTGTCCGCTATCGGCATCGGCATGCAGATGCGGTTCTGAACCTGTTGGGAAATGCGGAAATCGTCATCGGGCATTCGGCTATAGCCGTGCCCTCGAGAGCCCGGGCGACCCAATTAGGAGGGGCGCGGACGCCTTGCGCCGTCGACCATCAAGATATAATTTCGTATTGAATACAATTCTCGGGCGGTCATCGTGACAGTTGGAGAACTTGATGGGGTCGACTTCCCGTCCCAGATCGCGTCGGAGATGCGCAAACTGATCAATCGCGGAACACTCGCGGCGGGGTTGCAACTTCGCCAGTCCGATCTGGCCGGGTGTTTTGGCATCTGTCGCGTGCCAGTGCGCGAAGCGCTCAAGCTTCTGGCAGCTGAGGACATCATCGAACACGACCCGAATCGTGGGTTTTTCGTGGCGCCCTTGTCCAGTGACGAGACGTCAACTCTATCGGATGCGCCATCTGCTTGAATCCGAGTTGCTCGCCACCATTGTCTGGCCCACCCCGCCCCAGTTGAAGAGCCTCAAGGCGATGGTGGCCGAGTTCAACCAGTTACTGGCAAGCGGCTCGCGCGACGCCTGGATTGAGCGCCACCGGGCGTTTCACGACGCGATCTTCGACCTGTCAGAAAACAAGATTCTAAAGCGTGAAGCGTTGCGGCTGATGCGCCTGAACGATCGGTATCGCCGCGTTGGCGGCGGACATCACGCGCCAAGGTACGCACCTCGACGGCGCAAATCGAGGAACAGCTTCTCAAGGCATTGTCGGCGAAAGATCGCAAACTGCTCCTGGGCACCTACGACAAGGGCCGCGCCATCGTGCTTGAAGGCTTGATGGCGGTTTTGGCTGCGCGTGGCGTTTACATCCGGCCTCCGGTCGTTCAGACGCCGTATGAGTTGAAGCACGTTCTCGAACCATCTCGGGTATACCCGCCAATCGCAACCCTTGTATCTCGTGGTCATGCCGCATAATATGGTGAATACCTGATTGAATAATATTTAGCAGTTTTTATAGTCAGCGCGATGGCGCAGTCTGCGTCACACCGCGCGCTGGAGTAGCGCTGACTGTCACGGTAAATGCAAATGCTGTGGCTGGCGTCGCTCACGAGCTTTTAGATTAGGAGGGTGGCTTGGCTGATCTTTGTTGCAAATCTCATCCGTGACCAGCGATCGGTAAGCGCATAGAGGTATGACCAGGGGCTGATGCAGCAGCAGGCGGCTCAAGGCGATGCGGCACCGACACGATACGGTTTGCCAACGACGTGGATCCGGGTCTTTGGGTTGGTCGCTCGACACGATCACCTGGACGGACGATCATCCGCCTTTCCGTCCGTCAATTCTTGCGGTTCACAGAATGTGGAAATAGCACGCTTGTCGATGGTTTGCGCTGGAGCACTGGCACACGCATCGCACGGGCACCCAACAGTGCATCGACAGGCGACTTTTCGCGGGACAGAGAGGATAAAGTGATGAAGACTGGAGAGCAATCTTTACGTTTCGTAGTTGAAAAGTGGCTCGGGTTGCAACCTCCAGAGAGCGCAAGGGTGAGGGCACTGGGCCGTCCGTGCTCGGGCAAAGGGCGTTTCGTGTGCGTCGAGACCGTACACGGCGGCGAAAAACTCGCGCTGTTCTTCTTTCGGCACGACGACGGATGCTGGAAGGTCTTTCCTCCAGCTCCGGCGTTGCCAGAGATGGCTTTGGAGCGTTTGTTTGCGTAGCCTAAATCCGGCGATGCCTAGAGAAGGCCAGCGATGTCTGTCCAGTACTGAAGCGCCCCGGGTTTTCCGGAGATCTTTACTCCTTGGAGAATAGGGTCATGGAAACATCGACAAAGCAAAGAGAAAGACAGCGCCGAAGTACTCGGCGGAGGTGCGCGAGCACACGGTTCGCATGGTGTTTCAGCACCGTTCGGAATACGCCATACAGTGGGAAGCGATCCAGTCGATCGCCGCAAGGATGGGCTGCTCGCGTGAGACGTTAAGAAACTGGGTTCGCCAGGCTGAGAGCGATCGCGGTCTGCGCGCGGGCCCCAAGACACAGGAGCAGGACCGCATCCGCGAGCGACAAGTGGCTGGCGTTGACTGCTTGCAATTGGTCGCGTCATGCGTGAGGCCGCGGATTACCTGGAACAAATCGGGCTCACTTTCAACAAGGACAACATTGAGAAATATTTCGGTCTGTCCATATGGTGGCATAAGGACGAGGAACTGTACAAAAGGATTCGCACCAAGCTGAGGTCAAGAAATCTTGGCAACGCTAGCCGTTAAAGCAATAGTTGATCGTTTCTTTCGCTAAAGCAGAAGATGGCATTTGGATTCACTTTTTGCTTTATTTGTCAACCACGCACACACCGAAACCCCGCATACACATACTGATAATGCGGCTGAAACCAGTTGCGAAATTCCGGCCGCAGCATGCACAGCGCGGTACGCGCTGAGCCGCCCTTCAGCACGTAGTGCTGCCCATCGAAGAAGTTGGCCGAATAGCCAGGATAGAACGGAAACGCTTCGAAGCCCGGCAGCGCTTCGAAAAGCGTCGAGGTCCATTCCCAGCCGTTGCCGAACTGACCTTCCGTGCCGAACGTGCTGACATTATCCGGATGCGCGTCGACGGGCCGTGGATCCCAACTGCGGAAATCGAAATTCCCCGATGCCGCTTGCGGCGCACCGTGGGCCGCGCGTTGCCATTGCGCCTCGGTCGGCAGGGTTTTGCCGGCCCAGCGCGCGTAGGCGCTCGCTTCGGCGTGGCTCACGTAGACGGGCCAGTCGAGCGGCAAGGGCACGTCGTCGAACATCGTGCGCAGCGTCCATGCGGGGCGACGGTCTTGCGCCGTGCGTTGCGACCAGCCAGCGGGATGCTCGATGTGCTCCGCTTCCTTCCACGCCCAGTCCTTCGGCGACCACCACTTCGGCTCGCGATAACCGCCGTCTTCGATGAACTCGAGGAACGCACCGTTCGTGACCATGTATCGATCGATCTCGAACGCGGGCACGTCCACGCTCATTTCGCCGAACTCATTGTCCCAGCCGAAGCGGCCGGCCTCGCGCGGCATGCCGAGCACGGCCGTGCCGGCCGGCACGCTGACCATCGACGACAACGCGTCGCGCTGCTCCTCGCTCGTCACCACCGGCTCGCGCAACGCGGTGTTCTTCTGCGCGAGTGGCAACTGATGGAGCATGTACGCGAGCGTTTCCGCATGCATCAACCGATGCTCGATCGCGACGTTCAGCAGCTGCACGGCCGCCTCGTCGTGCGCCGGGTTGCCGAGTTCGTCGAGCGCGGTGTCGATCTGCCGGCGCGCGCGCGTCGCATACTCGCGCACGGCGTCGAGCGACGGCCAATCGCCGGGTTGATCGGTGGGAAAGCCGCCGTCTACCGGATCGATGCCGAAGGCGAACAGCTGGTCGAGTTCCGGCGCGAAAGCCGGCAGATCGAACAGACGCTGGTCGAGCAGATTGCGATCGAACGCTTCGAGATGGCCGATGTAGAACACGACGCGGTGACGCTCGCGGATTGGCCGTTCATAGAGGTAGTCGGGTTTGACGATCGCAAACAGGTCGTCGGTGACTTGACGCGCGTCGAGCAGGCGCTGTACGAGCGGATGATGCGGGACAGGGTCGCGATTCATTGGGGCCGGGTCTCCATGCAACACGGTTGTCCTGGGGGGGGACGGTCTGAAAACTCTACCCGCTCGCAGGCGGCGTGCCAAGACGAACAGCGCGACCGTCCAGGCCACTCCGGCCGCTAGATCTGCCGCAAGCCTTCGAGATCGACGATGCGAATGTGCTTGCCCCGCGTGTCAATCAGGCCGCGTTTTTGAAATCTTGACAGGGTACGGCTGACCGTTTCGAGCGTCATGCCGAGGTAGCTGCCCATGTCCTCGCGCGTCATACGCAGATTGAACTCCGACCACGAGTAGCCGCGCTGCGCATTGCGCTGTGACACGTCTAGCAGAAAGGCGGCGACGCGTTCGTGGGCGGACAGCGAGCCGAGCACCATCATCTGCGCGGCTTCGCTGACGATCTGCGCGCCCAGTAGCTTGTGCATGCGTTCCTGGATCGAACTGATTTCGCGACATAGCAGCTTCAGCGCGCTATATGGAACGATGCACACCGTGCTGTCTTCCAGCGCGACGGCGCTGCACGCATGGATGTCCGCGCTGATGCCGTCGAGCCCGAGCGGCTCGCCGGCGAGACGCAGTCCTGTGACCTGCTCGCGGCCGTCGCGGTGGACCATCACGGTCTTCATCGAGCCGGAGCGCACCGCGTAGATATTGTCGAAGCGGTCGCCGCTGCGATACAGCGCTTCGCCGCGCGGCACCGAGCGCGCCGAACAGATCAGCGTTTCGAGCTTCGGCAGTTCCTCCGCCGACAGCCCCTGCGGCATGCAGATCTGACGCATCGAACAGCTGGAGCAGCGCGTGGCGGTACGTGCGGCTGCGCGTGCCGCCACGGCCTCGCGGTTGCCGGCGGAGCGGGTCGAGGGAGGGGGCACAGCAGTGGGATTCAGCATGTTCTACGCGTGATTATTGGTAGTGTTGAAATTGTCCCACCCGCTATGACCCGCAACTGGCGGCAAAGTGACGCGTTCGCTGCTCGGCAGTCCGAGCAACGGCGGTGCTCTGACGAAGGTGAGAAGGTGAGCCGCCGCGGCCTATATCGACGTCGCCCGTCGACGGGTAGCGTGGTGGCTCGATTCCGGCAGGGCAGCGCATGGCGTGCCGCCCCGCGCTTGATGAAAGAGTCAGGCGGGTTTCTTGTCGGTGCCCGCGGCGGACGGTACCAGCAGAACCGGAAGAGTGGCCTGGCGCACGCA
The DNA here is from genome assembly GCF_014201005.1 of Paraburkholderia lebeckiae. NCBI lineage: Bacteria > Pseudomonadati > Pseudomonadota > Betaproteobacteria > Burkholderiales > Burkholderiaceae > Paraburkholderia > Paraburkholderia lebeckiae. The sequence continues at coordinate 27,481 of NZ_JACHDK010000008.1, forward strand.
GCGTTCGGCGACGCTGCCGAGAATCAGCCGCTGAAAGCCACGCCGGCCGTGCGTGCCCATCACGAGCAGGTCGGCGTTGAATTCGGCGGCGGCCTGCAGCACGATCTCGGCGACATCGCCGAGCGACGAAGCCTCGGAGACCGCCGGGTCGCCCTTCACACCTTGCTCGGCCATCACTTTCGAGAACTCGGCACGCAGCTCCTGGCCTTCCTCGATCAGGCGGTTGCGCAGGATCGACGGGTCGTAGCCGGGCGCCTCGAAGTACATCGGCGTGTTTTCGACGACATAAAATGGCCGCAACACCGCGCCATTCGATCTGGCGAGATCGAGCGCCGCTTCAAACGCACGGCGCGAGGTATTGCTGCCGTCGACCGCTACAAGGATGCGTGTGTACATATCGGCTCCGCGTCAAAAATGCATCTGCCACATTGCTAGCCGTGGCAGGTTTATTGATCTTTTATACCAATAAAGCTTAGATGATTGCCGGAAAAGATGCACCGGACCAGGATGTAAATCAAACATTTGCCAAATATCCGGTGCGGTGCGGACAAAATGGCGCGCGCGAAGCGGCCTAGCATGCTTACAACCCGTAAAACTTTGCTGAAGCCGAAAGAGGGTTGGCCTTACAATCAAGCCATATTCAGACAAGCTGGCCAGTCCGCTGATGAACGATCGAAAAACCAAGGGCTTACCCGACCAGATCTACGGCGACATTCTCAACCGCATCCTCGAAGGCGAGTACAAGGAAGGCGAGCGATTGCCAACCGAACACGCGCTGGCGGAGCGTTTTGCAACGTCCCGACCGACCGTGCGCGAAGCGCTCGCGCGATTGCGGGCCGACGGCATCATCTCGACGCGGCACGGCTCTGGCACGACCGTCGCGCGGCGCCCCGATCCGGACGTACGCCGCTTCGCGCCGCTCGAAACGCTGTCCGATATCCGACGCTGCTATGAGTTTCGCATCGTGACCGAGGCGGGCGCGGCCGCGCAGGCAGCGCTGAAGGCCGACGCCGACGACATCGCCGCGATCCAGCACGCGTGGGACGAACTCGAGCGCATCATCGAGGCGCAGGGGATCGGCGCGAAGGATGACTTCCTGTTTCATCAGGCGGTCGCGCGTGCGTCGAAGAATCCGTTTTTCATCACGGTGATGTCGTTCATCGAGGAACAGATCCTGTTCAGCATGAACCTGTCGCGCAATCTGTCGCTCGTCAAGACGGTGGAGAGGCAGCAGCTGGTGCAGGCCGAACACATGGCGGTGCTCGACGCAATCCGCCGCAAGGACGCGGCGGGCGCGGGCGCCGCAATGCGCGCGCATCTCGAGAACGCGCTGGAACGGATGTTCGGTTCCTGAGTCCGCGCGCGCGGGTGAAGGCGTCGCGACTTTTGACAGGCCGCGCTTCGGCGAGGCTCAAGCAGCGACGGCGACCGGCCCGAACAGCGAGGTCAGCGTTTTCGGGCTTACCGCGACGTCGAGCGCGACGGCCCGCTCGCCGCCAATCTGCAGCGGCGGCCCGAGCCGGCTGATGTCGAGGCCGGCTCGGCGCAGCATCCTCTCGATCGGCGTGGTGGTCACCGTGACGTAATGCGTGATGCCCATGCGCTGCGCGAAGCGCATCACTTCCTGAATTGCGCGGATTGTCATATCCGTGAAACCAAACGACTGTTCCTCACCGCCGGTTTCGATCGCCCAGCGGCTCAGTTCCCAGATATGTCGCCCGACCGGCGCGGCCGCGCCATGCAGTAGCTGCGGGAAGGTGTCTTTCAGCATGTTCGGACCTTCGGTCGGCATCAGGCGCCAACAGCCGCGCAACCGTTCGTCTTCGCCCTGAATCAGCATGTAGTACGGCCCGAGCGCGTCGTAGCCGTCTATCTCCATTCCCGCGATGGTCGGAATTTCCCAGCCGAGCCGGCCGTGAAAGACACGGGCGCGCAAGCGGTACATCTCGTTGATCAGTTCGTTGTCGAATTCCTGCCGGAGTCCAATTCGGATCGTGGTTTGCATGACGTTCTCCTGTACGCGTTGGGGGGCTGCCAGATACGCAGGAAAACTTATGCATTCTGAATCTTTGCGCCACCTACCTACCTGGATAGGTGTGGATGCTTATCGGGTATATCAGAATTCAGACACGTCTTCGCCCCCAACCTACAAGGGTCCAAAATGGAACTCCTCGACAATCACTGGCAATCGCAAACCCACCTCCAGGCGCGCCCTTCGGAGGTCTCTTCGGCAGTGGATCGCGTTCTGATCATTGCCTACCGGAAGAAGAAAAAAGAGAGCCAGCGCCGTTTCTGGGCTCGCTTCGGCGTCACGCAATCGCGCGGCAGCCGCTTCGAGTCGGGCGCGGAGATCCCGGCGCCGGTGTCGATCCTGCTGGGTCTGTACTTCACGAAGACCGTGTCGGACGCCGATCTGGGTCGCGCCGAACGTGTGATGTACAGCCGCGACGCGGCCGCGCTGCTCAACCCGGGTCAATAAGCCCAAGCTGCGCCGCGATCACGGCTGCCGCACGCCGCGAATTCACGCCGAATTTCGCCCTGATGTTTTTCATATGGAAGTTCACCACCGCTTCCGAGCAACTCAGGATGTGAGATATCTCCCACGTGGATTTGCCGCGTGCGGTCCATTTCAGGCATTCTCGCTCGCGCGGCGTGAGCTTCGGCATCAAGGTCTGCGCATGTGAATTCAGATGCTGTTTGCTGGTGTCGATCACGAGGTCGCGCAACAGCACGAGGTTCGGCAATGCGGCATTCACATGGCGCCTGAACCCGTCTGACGGCTTGTCGTCATTGACGAAGCACATCATGCCGGCTTCCTGATTCGGCCCATGAATTGGCAGCGTCACGCCCGCGCCGAGGCCGTACGAGCGAGCTTCCTCATACAGGGATCGCTGCGCCGGGCTGGCGAAAATCTCGGGCGTCCAGACCAGCGGCGATGAGCGTGACAGACAGTGTGCGACCGTCGGGTCGATATGCACCATGCCGTGCTCGTCGTACGTCTGGCGCCATGCCGGTGCGTAAGTGCTGCGCAGGTAAGCGTCCTCGAGACGCATGGTTGGCCGCGGCAGCATCGCGACCAGAATCTTGTCGAAGCCCCACGTTTCGGCTAAGCCCGTGATCACGCCGAACCATTCCGCCTCGTCGGCGGCGTCCAGTAGCGGTGCCATCTGCTCGATAAAGTGTAGCGACAATTTTTTGGCTCTCTCAGGCTCGCAAACATCTCTTCGCGGTTATTGGCAGACAAACTTCGGTCCGCTCTTTTGGCCCGCACAATCTATCACTAAAAACTCGAACGCAATGCGCCGGTGCTCTGCGGGGGAAACGATAACCGCCACGTGATAGCAACGCCGGTGTCGCCTATTATTATCCTGATTGAAATTGATCTCTAGCCTGGCCGGGCTTCCCGGGTGAGCAGCGCGGCTAATCGGCATCCGGTGACATATTTTAATATGTTTCGTTGACAGCATTATTTCGTCGCGCTTCAGAATAAATCGTATTTACTCGATTAACTCGGAAAGCGGGTTATTGCTCGCCGCGTCCTTGTTGCCAAAAAAAGCCTGCGCCGATTCCACATGGGCTGCGGGCCCGCTCCATTGTTATACAAAAGGAAATTTCGTGACTGCCTCCCGCGCAATTCGCCGCCGGCGGGATGTTTGGCGATCGTCACGCGCAAGTTGTTTGACAACATTGTGATGCCGATGCTACCGTGAAACCTCCGCCTAGCGCGTTTCCGCGTCAACCATCATGAACGAATCACCGCTCCGCGACGGCGAGTTCGCCGCGTCGGTCATGGCCGTGCCGCCGCTCGCGCGCCGGGCCGACTACACGCTCGACCCTGCCCAGAATCTCGCGCTGATCCGCCATATCGAAGCGGGCGGCGTACGCACGCTACTGTATGGCGGCAATGCGAACCTCTATCACGTCGCGGTCAGCGAATACCGCGAGTTGCTGGACCTGCTCGCCGAGGCCGTGGGTCCCGGGACACGCGTGATTCCGGCGCTAGGTCCCGACTACGGCAAGATGCTCGATCAGGCACGCATCCTCGCGCAGACGCGTTACCGCACCGCGATGGTGCTGCCGCTCGGCGGCTTCACGACGTCCGAGGGCGTCGAGACGGGCCTCACGCGGATCGCCGACACGGCCGGCATGCCGCTCACGCTGTATATCAAGAGCGAAAACTACGTCGCTGTCGATACGCTCGCGCGGCTCGTCGAGTGTGGGACGCTGAGCGCGGTCAAATATGCGATCCCGCGCGACAACCCCGCTGACGATCCGTATCTGCGCCGGCTGCTGCAACGCGTGCCGGCCGCGAAGATCGTATCGGGCATGGGCGAGCGGCCGGCGCTCGTGCATCTGCGCGAGTTCGGACTCGCAGCGTGGACGACCGGAAGCGGCTGTATCGCGCCGAGCATGGTGATGGCGCTGCTGCGCGCGGTGCAAAGCAGCCGGAGCGCCGGTAGCGCCGATCACGACACCGCCCAACGTCTGTACGATGCGTTCATGCCGCTCGAAACGCTGCGCAACGACATCTCACTGATCCGCGTGCTGCACGATGCAATCACGTTCACGGGCCTCGCCGAGATGGGGCCGCTGCAGCCGCTGCTCAGTTCGACACCGCGCGAGCATCATGCGAAGATCGCGCAGGCCGCGCGCACGCTGCTCGCTCTCGAGCGCGAGTTCGCGCCCACCCAATCGAACCGCTCCGACACGCAGACAACCCCATGACCGATCACAGCCGACGCTATCCCGATTCTTCCATCCGCGTGTTCGATCCGCGCTTCAAGTCGTTGATCATCGCGTCGGCGTCGGTCGAATGCTTGTATCAGGGCACACGCTGGTCGGAGGGGCCGGTGTGGTTCGGCGATGGCCGCTATCTGCTGTGGAGCGACATTCCGAACGACCGCATCCTGCGCTGGGACGAAACGACGGGCGCGGTCAGCACGTTCCGTCAATCGTCGAACAATGCGAACGGCCATACGCGCGATCGCGAAGGGCGTCTCGTCAGTTGCGAGCACCTGACGCGGCGTGTGACGCGCACCGAGTACGACGGCTCGATCACCGTGCTTGCCGATCGCTATCAGGGCAAGCGCTTCAATTCGCCGAACGACGTGGTCGTCAAATCGGACGGCTCGATCTGGTTTACCGACCCGACCTTCGGCATCGAAGGTTTCTACGAGGGCGAGCAGCAGCAGTCCGAACTGAAGGCGTGCGTGTATCGGATCGACGGCCAGTCGGGCGAGGTGTCGATGGTCATCGACGACGTGCTCGCCCCGAACGGTCTCGCGTTCTCGCCGGACGAATCGCTGCTGTACGTGGTCCAATCGCGCGGCGAGCCGCGCAAGATCCGCGTATTCGATGTCGAGGCCAATGGCAAAGGCACGACACTGTCGAACAATCGCGTGCTGATCGACGCGGGTCCGGGTACCCCGGACGGTTTTCGTGTCGACACGCATGGCAACTTGTGGTGCGGGTGGGGCATGGGCACCGACGAGCTCGACGGCGTGCGCGTGTTCAGCCCGCAAGGCGAGCCGCTCGGCCACATCGCGTTGCCAGAGCGTTGCGCGAACGTTTGCTTCGGCGGACGGAATCGCAACCGTCTGTTCATGGCGGCGAGCCACGGGTTGTATTCGCTGTTCGTCAATACGCAGGGCGTGCGCGGAGGTTGAGCGGTTGTCCGCTAACCAGACAACATGTATTGCTATCGCGGCGAGGGCTCGGGTTTGCCCTTAACCCACGGTGCCGGGCATTGAACGACAAGGATTTCAGGTAAAACGAGCATTTTCTCGCCAGACCCACGCTCTCGACTATTTGCTTGACATCGGCTGTTGCGCTTCGCTATGTTCCCTTGGTAGAAAGACACCGCCCGCAACGTATCGACCAGCGGGCTTCCATACCAAGAAGCGAGGAGACGCAATGACTGTTTCGCACAGGTTGTCGTTCAAGCTGGTATCCGTCTGTATCGCCGCGAGCGCGGCGTTCACCCTTGCCGCGCACGCGGCCGATCCGGTCACGATCAATATCGTCGACGTGGCCGGCGATCTTCAACTCACGCAGAAGGGCTTCGAGGCGTTCAAGGCGAAGAATCCGAATCTCGTCGCGAACATCACGTTCACGAACGCGCCCGCGCCGCAATTGCCCGGCAAGATTAAGGCGATGCAGGGCGCGGGCCGCTCCGACATCGACCTCGTTTTGACCGGCACCGACGCGCTCGCGGCCGGCATCGAACAGAACCTGTGGATCAAGCTGCTGCCCGACAACGCGGCGCAGTTCCCCGGCGTGCTCGACAAGTTCGCGCCGGGCCCGCGCAAGATGCAGGATCTCGCGCAAGGCTACGGGCTCGAGGTCGCGTATATGCCGGCTGGTCCGCTGCTCGAATACAACCCGGCCAAGGTCAGCGATCCGCCGAAGACACCCGAGCAACTGCTGCAATGGTGCAAGGCCCACCCCGACAAGCTGATCTACGCGCGGCCGGCCAATTCCGGTCCTGGCCGCACGTTCCTGATGGGCTTGCCCTACGTGCTCGGCGACAAGGACCCGCAGGACCCGGTGCACGGCTGGGACAAGACGTGGGCGTTCCTGAAGCAGTTGAACGACTGCATACCGTACTATCCGGGCGGCACCTCGGCGGTGATGAAGGAACTGGGCGAAGGCACGCGCGACATGACCGTGACCGTGACCGGCTGGGACATCAATCCGCGCGCGCTCGGCATCGTGCCGGCCGAATTCCGCGTACAGCCGTTCGACAACATGACGTGGGTCAACGATGCGCACTACATGGTGGTCCCGAAGGGCGTGCCGAAGGAAAAGCTCGACGTGCTGTACAAGATGATGAACTTCATGCTGGAGCCCGCGCAGCAGGCGCTGACCTACGACGACGGCTACTTCTATCCTGGCCCCGCGATCAAGGGCGTCTCCGTCGAGCAGGCGCCCGCGCATAGCCAGGAGGTACTGCAAAAGTATGGCCGGCCCGAATACGCGAAGCTGTTGGCCGATCGTCCGCATGCTTTGCCGCTGAATGCAGCAGCGATGGTCGCCGCCTTCAGGAAGTGGGATAGCGACATCGGCGCGCAGAAGACCCGTTAGGCCTTCACCATTGCGACGGAGAACGAGGCGAAACGCAGCGCGGCGTGAGGCACCGCCGAGCTGCGTGTTTTCAGCGATCACGCGCCTCGGCTTAACTGCCTGATGCGCCGCGCCCACCGCACGCGCGGCACTCGCGACATCCGTCGCCTCACGCGGATCAGGAAACCGCCATGAAGCATCACTTTGAGCAGTTGCGGCTCGATTCGGTGAGCCGCAGTTTCACCAACGCGCAAGGCCACGCGATCGCCGCGCTGCAGGGTCTCGATCTGACGATCCGGCGCGGCGAGTTCATCGCGCTGCTGGGGCCGTCGGGTTGTGGCAAATCGACGGCGCTGAACTGCATCGCCGGATTGCAGCCGCTCACCGGCGGCGGCATCTGGCTCGACGAGCGGCGCATCGACGTGCTGCCGCCGGAAAAGCGCGGCTTCGGCATGGTGTTCCAGAACTACGCGCTGTTCCCGCATATGAGCGTGCTGGACAACGTCGGCTTCGGGCTGAAAATGCGCGGCGTCGGCAGAAGCGAGATCGCGCGCCGTGCACGCGAGGCCTTGAAACTGGTGCAACTGACCGGTCATGAGCCCAAGCTGCCCGGCCAATTGTCCGGTGGCCAGCAGCAGCGTGTCGCGATCGCGCGTGCGATCGTGATCGAGCCGCCGCTGATCCTGATGGACGAGCCGCTGTCGAATCTCGATACGAAGCTGCGCATCGAAATGCGCGCGGAAATTCGCCGCATCCATACGCAGCTCGAACGCGCGACGCTGTACGTGACGCATGATCAGGACGAAGCGCTGTCGATGGCCGATCGCATCGTCGTGATGAGGGAGGGCGTCGTGCAGCAGGTCGCGACGCCGAAGGAGGTCTATACGCGGCCGCGCAATCTGCATGTCGCGCGCTTCATGGGTTATCGCAATGTCGCCGAGTTCACGCTGGAGGGCATGCAAGGCGATGGCGTCGTGATCAGCGCTAACGGCGTGCGGCTCATCGGCACGCCGATGGCCGGCTTCGACGGCAAACGCGTGAGTGTCGCGCTGCGCCCCGAAGACATGGAGCGCGCCGAGCCCGGCGCCGACAACGCGTTCGAGGCGCTGATCGACGCGGTCGAATACGGCGGCCACGATTCGCTGCTGCGCGTGAAGACCGCGTTCGGCGACGTGTGGGCGCGCGTGACCGGTGAATGCGCGGAGGGCGAGCGCATCACGCTGCGCGTGCGGCCGTCGTGCGTGCTCGTCTACGACGCCGAGGCCGCATGAACACGCCGACGCTTGTCCCCCCGCTCACGTCCCGCGCGCCGCGCGATGCCAAGGCCTGGCTCGTCGCGCCCGCGCTGCTCTTTATCGTCGCGCTGTTCATCTATCCGTTCGCGTATGGTCTCGCGCTGTCGTTCCGGCCGATGAACGGCGGCGGCGTGTGGGCCAACTATCTGACGTTCTTCACCGACACGTCGATGTGGCCGACGATTCTCGTTACGCTGAAGCTGTCGGTGCCGGCCACGCTGATCAACGTCGGCGTGTCGGTGCCAGTCGCGTTCGCGCTGCGCCGCTACTCGCGGTATCAGAAGATCGTCACGACGCTGTTGGTGATCCCGGTGACGCTCGGCACCGTGCTGATCGCCGACGGCATGCTCACCTACTTCGGTCCGCACGGCTGGCTGCCGCAGGCGTTGCAGGCGCTGCATCTGTACACGCAAGAGGTGCGGCTCACGCACAACTTCACGGGCGTGTTGCTGTCGCTGATCGTGTCGGGCTTTCCGTTCGCGTTTCTGCTGACGTTGTCGTACGTGACCGGCATCGACCCGACGCTCGCAAGCGCGGCCGCGACGCTCGGCGCGAGTCCGTGGCAGCAGTTTCGCCGCATCTATCTGCCGCTGCTCGTGCCGGGGCTCACGATGGCCGCGTGTCTGTCGTTCGTGCAGGCGTTTTCGGTGTTTCCGTCGGCGGTGCTGCTCGGCGCGCCCGCGGGTCCGACGCGCGTGATGTCGATTGCCGCGGCCGAAGCCGCGTTCGAGAGCTACGACTATTCGCTCGCATCGGCGATCGCGATGGTGATGGGCTTCGTGCAACTGCTGGTGGTCGCCGCGCTGCTCGGCGCGCGCCGCTGGTTCTATCGTGGTCCCGTAACGGGAGGCAAAGGCTGATGACGACCGATCGTCGCGCGACGCAGCCCGATTGGTCCGCGTCCACCTCCGCTTCCGCGGCGCCTCAGCCGGGCGACGGCGCGCGCGAGCCCGCGCAACACGCGCGTCAGCGCGCGAACCTGCCGGGCCGTATCTGGCAGGTGCTGGTGTGGGCCGTGATGGCGTTCTTCCTGATCAACGTCGTGCTGCTGATCGCGACCGTCGCGGTGAATTCGATCGCGACGCGCTGGTTCGGCACCGCGTTGCCGCAAGGCTTCACGTTGCACTGGTATGCGCAGGCGTGGAGCGACTTCCAGCTCGCGAGCGTGCTGTGGGTGACCGTGCAGGTGGTCGGCGCGGTCGTGCTGCTTTCGGTGCTGCTCGGCGTGCCGGCTGCGTATGCGCTCGCGCGCGTGCAATTCCGCGGCAAGCGCCTTGCGATGCTGATCTTTCTGCTGCCGTTGATGGTGCCGCCCGTCACCTACGGCATTCCGATGGCGACCGCGATGTACAAGGTCGGACTCGCCGGCACGCTATGGGGCGTGATTCTTGCGAATCTCGTACCGGCGCTGCCGTTCGTGATTTTCGTGATGACGCCGTTCATCGAGCAGATCGATCCGAATCTCGAAGCGGCCGCGCGCATTTTCGGCGCGAACACGTTCCGCTATTTCCGTTACGTGCTGCTGCCGCTGCTCGTGCCGGGCATGCTGGCGGCGGGGCTGCTCGTGCTGGTGCGCACGATCGGCATGTTCGAGCTGACGTTTTTTACGGCCGGTCCGGCCACGCAAACGCTGGTGGTCGCGTTGTATTACGCTGTGTTTTCGACCGGCGTGCGCGCGCCGCAATCGATCGATGCGATGGCGATGATCTATATGGCGATCACGTTGATCTGGGTGCTGATCGCACTACAATTCGTGAGCCCGACGCAGATCGTGTCCCGCGTGAAAGAACAGAGGCGCTGACGCATGGTCGGCGCCAATCGTGGAGTAGACGTTGACCAAGAGAAAGACCCCCGAGGAATTGCGTAGTCATCGCTGGTACGGGGCGAACGATCTGCGTTCGTTCGGCCACCGCTCGCGCACCGCGCAGATGGGCTACAACCGCGACGAATACGCGGGCAAGCCGGTCATCGCGATTCTGAACACGTGGAGCGAGATCAATCCGTGCCACACGCATTTCAAGCAGCGCGTCGAGGAAGTGAAACGCGGCATCTGGCAGGCGGGTGGCTTTCCGATCGAGCTGCCTGTGCAGACGCTGTCCGAACCGTTCCAGAAGCCCACCACGATGCTGTACCGCAATTTCCTCGCGATGGAAGCCGAGGAGATGCTGCGCTCGTATCCCGCCGACGGCGTCGTGTTGATGGGCGGCTGCGACAAGACCACGCCCGCTTTGTTGATGGGCGCGATCTCGATGGATCTGCCCGCCATCTTTCTGCCTGCCGGCCCGATGCTGCGCGGCAACTGGAACGGCGTGACGCTCGGCTCGGGCTCCGACTCATGGCGCTACTGGGCCGAACTGCGCGCGGGCACGCTGACGCCGGACGACTGGCAGGGCGTCGAGGGTGGCATCGCGCGTTCGCCCGGTCACTGCATGACGATGGGCACCGCATCGACGATGACGAGCGCGGCCGAAGCGCTGGGCTTCACGCTGCCCGGCTTCGCGTCGATTCCCGCGCCCGATTCGCGGCATGCGCAGATGGCCGCGAAAACCGGCATGCGTATCGTCGAGATGGTGTGGGAGGATCTGAAGCCGTCGGACCTGATCACGGCGGCATCGGTCGATAACGCGGTGACGACTTGCGTCGCGCTGTCCGGGTCGACCAATTCGGTCGTGCATATGATCGCGCTTGCACGGCGCGCGGGCATCGAGTTGACGCTCGACCGCTTCGACGAGATCGCGCGCCGCACGCCCGTGCTCGCGAACATCAGACCGACCGGCGCCTATCTGATGGAGGACTTTTTCTACGCGGGCGGTTTGCGCGGGCTGCTCGCGGAATTGGGCGAACTGATCGACGGCGCGCAGAAAACCGTGAACGGCCGCACGCTCGGCGAGAACCTTGCCGGCGCGCGCATTTTCAACGACGACGTGATCCGCCGCCGCACGAATCCGCTACTGCGCGACAGCAGCCTCGCGGTGCTGCGCGGCAATCTCGCGCCCGACGGCGCCGTGATCAAGCCCGGCGCGGCCGAGCCGCATCTGCTCGTGCATACGGGCCGTGCGGTCGTGTTCAGCGACTACGACGACATGGCCGCGCGCATCGACGACGACGCACTCGACATCGACGAAAGCTGCGTGCTCGTGCTGCAGCACGCGGGGCCGGTCGGCGCGGGCATGCCCGAATGGGGTCAACTGCCGATTCCGCGCAAGCTGCTGCAAAAAGGCGTGCGCGACATGGTGCGTATCTCTGACGCGCGGATGAGCGGCACGAGCTATGGCGCGTGCGTGCTGCACGTGGCGCCCGAGGCATTCGTCGGTGGGCCGCTGGCGTTGGTGCGAAGCGGCGATCTGATCGAGCTGGATGTGCCGCGCCGCAGGCTGAATCTGCTGGTATCGGACGAAGAACTCGCGCGCCGCAAGGCCGCGTGGGTCAAACCCGCTGCGCGCTTCGAGCGCGGCTATGGCGCCCTGCATCAGGCGCACGTGATGCAGGCGGATCAAGGCTGCGATTTCGACTTCCTGCAGCGCGGCGGCGTGGGTCCCGATAGCTCGGGCGAGCCGGAGATTCACTGAGGTTCAATACCCCACGCGATACACGCGCCCCGTCTGCGCCCCTTCTACACTGCGCAGATAAGCAAGCGCCGCGCGTTGCGCGCTGACGGGCTCGAAGCCGCGAAAGAACGGCGCGTAAGCCTCCATCGACTCGGTCAGCACGGTCGGACTCACCACGTTGATGCGCAGCCCGCGCGGCAGTTCGATCGCGGCGCCGCGCACGAAGCCCTCGAGCGCGAGATTGACGGTCGTCGCGCTCGCTCCCTGCGGGATCGGCTCGTCGCCCAGAATGCCGCTCGTCAGCGTGAACGATCCGCCGTCGTTCACATACGGCAGCGCCGCGAATACGACGTTGATCTGGCCCATCAGCTTGTCGCGCAGCCCGACCCAGAACTGCTCGATGCTCATCTGCTCCAGCGGACCGAAATGCACCTTGCCGGTCGCGGTGACGACGCCGTCTACCTTGCCGATGTCGCGAAACAGCCGCTCGACGCTCGCCGGATCCGTGCTGTCGACGTGATATTGCCCGCGCGTCGCGCCCACCTCGATCACTTCGTGACGCGCCTGAAGCTCCGCGCGGATGGCCTGGCCCAGCGTGCCCGTGGCACCGATGACGACGATTCTTTTCATCCGCAACTCCGTTAAACGAACAACGTTAAACCAAGCAAAGCACGCACCAGAATAAAACAGTGCGTGCTGCGTGATTGCCTGATAAATCGGAATAAACGCGGTAATTCAAACGCGCGCGTATAAAGGGATGATACGCGCGCCTATTTCACCCGATGTAATTCGATTACGCGCGCGGGCCGCAAATGATTGAGCGCATAGTGAATGCGGCCACGATCGTGGCGCTGTCCGACCGGACGCGGGTCGTCGTACTGATGGTCGGCCGAGTAGGCGGCGAGCGGCTCGGCCATGCCCTTGTCGATCACCGCGTAGCCCGGCTCGAGCGCGAGCAGCAGATGGTTGCCGCCGACCCGGCTGTCGAAGCCGGCCATGCCATCGAGCGACTCGGGCACGCTGTTGTCGAGCGTCGCATTGCTGGTCGTGACCGCGTCGGGCGAGATCGCGCCGTGGCCCGCCAGGCGGGCCGCTTCGCGGTTCTTGCCGTCGGTGTCGACCGTGCTGTCGTGCGTGCGGTCGTTGTGCAGGTCCGTGCTTCGTGGGTCCTTCGGGTCCGGCTTCGTACCGGCGTTTTCGGGTTTGCTGATCGCGCTGTTCATCGTGCATTCTCCTGAAGCGGACATTCGAACAAAAGAGCAAAAGCCGTTCCGACTGACACGGCGCCGCTGTGCGCGAGAGTCGCGATGCGTTGTCCGCCATCCTTCGATGCGAGTGGCGTTGCCTCGCGATTAAACGGCGATGACGTCCGCGATTCATTTCGTTTTTTTCAATGGACGCGTATTTTCTACAGAGTATGATCTTACTCCTGCGACCGACGCGCGGATAAATTGGCGGCATGCTCCGGCTGTTCCATCATGGTCGGAAAAACTAACAAACAAATGGCCGCGCGACTGAGAAAATGTTACGGGGCTTCAGGGGCGGGTGACTCATGCACTTCGATGCTGCATTCACACATCGCGGCTATCTTTTGAATTGCGAACCGGCGCGCTCGGGCGACGGCTCCTGGCAACCGTATGTGGTGATCTCGCGCTCGAGCGACGGCGAACTGGTCGCTAACCGTTTCTTTCCCACGGAACTGCGCTTCTCCGACGAAGCCGCAGCCATCGCGCACGCGCGCGATTGGGCAGTGCGCTGGATCGACGCGAGCAGTCTGACTATCTGAATGAAGTCAGGAAACGGTGCGTGCCAGCTCACGTCGACGCAATGAATCCGAGCCGACCTGCGCGCTGCCGGGCGGGCAGCGTTAAAACGCGGTAATCTCTGCTCGATAACCACTTCGAACCGTGCACGCCGCGCGGCGCCGTCCCTTATGCCCAACGAGCCTTCCCATAACTGGGGCCTTGAACAGATCGTCGCCGACCTGCGCGCCTCGCGCGAGCAATTGCATCGCACGCGGCATCCGCTCGGCATTCGCGAATTGCCATCGCGCGAAGCAGTGGTCAATATCGTGGCCGGTCTGCGCGCCGCGATGTTTCCGACGCATTACGGCGCACCCGATCTAACCGACGAGACGGTCGACTACTACGTCGGCCACACGCTCGAAAGCACGTTGCGGCTGCTCGCCGAACAGATTCGCCGCGCGCTGCGCTTCCTGCCCGAGTTCGGTGCGACGCCCGACGCCGAGTTGCGGGAGCGCGCGTTCGCGGTGGCGCGCGCGTTCGCGACGCAACTGGCGGGCATACGCGCGCTGCTCGTCAGCGACATCCAGGCTGCGTACACCGGCGACCCCGCCGCGCAGCACATCACCGAAATTCTGCTGTGCTATCCGGGCGTGTGGGCGATGACGCATCATCGGCTCGCGCATGCGCTGCATCGGCTCGGCGTGCCGCTGCTCGCGCGCTTCATCAACGAGATCGCGCACTCGGCGACCGGCATCGACATTCACCCTGGCGCGACGATCGGGCCGAGCTTTTTCATCGATCACGGCACCGGCGTGGTGATCGGCGAGACAGCGATCATCGGCGAGCGCGTGCGCGTGTACCAGGCGGTCACGCTCGGCGCGAAGAGCTTCGCGGCCGATGAGGACGGCACGCTGATCAAGGGCAACGCCCGGCATCCGATCGTCGAGGACGATGTCGTGATCTACGCGGGCGCGACGATTCTCGGACGCGTGACGATCGGGCGCGGGTCGGTGATCGGTGGCAACGTGTGGCTCACGCATAGCGTGCCGCCGGGCAGCAGCGTATCGCAAGGCAAGGTCCGCGAAGGAGAACGCACCGACAATGGACGGCAATGATGCGCGGCTAGCCGCCGCGCCCGCGCGCCGGGCCGATTGCATCGCTGCGCCTAGCCGATCGGCCAATGGCGCAACCACGGCAACACATGCATGCCATGCAGCCACACATGCTCGCCGATAATCCACGCGGCCGCCCAGGACGCCGCAACGACGATCAGATCGCAGTGCCCGCTATTCCACAGATTCAACGAATGTCGCCCGGCGATCCACGGCACGCCGAGCGGATTCGGCCAGTCGGCGAGCAGATGCATGAGGCCGCCGCACGCGAAGCCGAACGCGGGCGCCGCGTAGATCGAATGTCCGAGCGTGTGATACGACACCGCGAGCAGCGCGAGCCAGCCGATGCCCCAATGCGTCAACGTGCGATGCGTGATCCACAGCCGCCGCGCGCGCGACCACCATGCGACTTCGAGCCAGTCCGGCGCGGTGCTGCCGGCGACGCCGGCGATGAAGCTCAGCAGCACGCCAGCATGAAACGGACCGCCGCCGCTGCGCGCGACGATCGCCGCCGCGATGATGCCGGCTGCGAAACCGGTCGCATGATGCGCTTTGCTGGATGCCATCGACACTCGCGGCACACGTGCCGCGCGAAAACTAAAGGGCGGCTATGTTCGCAGATGGGCGCGTAAAAAAATAGCCGATGCGCGAGATAAAAATTCGCGCATCGGTCTTCCGTGCATGACGCGCACGGCGTTCAAGCGCGCCGCGCCGCTCAGGTCGCGCAGCGCGCGATATCGAAGCGCATTTCCTCTTCGGGCGGATCGTCGGGCGCATTGGCCGGATGCATGACCTTGATGACCGTGTTGCCGTTGAGCGGGGTCAGCGTGACGAAGTACGAGTTGTGCGAATCGGCACCGACCGCGAGTTCGGTCGCGGCGCCGGCGTGCGAGGTGCGCACTCGCGGCAGACGTTCTTCGAGGCAGGCGGCGATGGACGCAGGTGTGCGTGACGAAGACACGTACACGAGCGGCGCGGACGCATCGCGCGCGGGGCCGCCCGACGAACCGCAAGCGGCGAGGGTGGCGGTGAGGGCGACAGCTGGGACAAGCAGGAGAAGTCTTTTCATGATCCGATCGTCGGCGTTCCCGGTCATGCATGGGAAGGTGAGGCACGGGCGAAGCGCGATGCGCTGACGTACAGCGCGATGCTTCGCGACGAAGCTGCCGTGCAGGCGGCGCGGTTTCGCGGCGTCGCACGGCGGCCGGGGCAGTATACCGAGCATGCGTCGACGTCGTCACTAGCGCGGCCATGCGTCTATTGGTCTGACGGCAAACCGTAAGGCCGATGAAAATACCCGAACGTGATCGTGTCGCGCGCGGATGGCCGCGCGGCGCAATGCCTGCATGAAAACCGTGGTGAGAACCGTCGTCAGAAGCGATGCCGCAGACCGACTGCCGCGGCGACCTGGTTGCCGGTCGACGACGGCGCAAGCGTATTGATCGCCGCGACGTTCGCGCCGAAGTCTCCGAGTTCGCCCGATGCATGCTGGTACACGCCTTCGAGGTACACGTCGGTGCGCTTGCTCAGTGAGTTGTTCAACTGCTGATAAGCGGCGGCGAAGCTCAACGGACCGTTGTCGTACGAAGCGCCCGCACTCCATGCGCGATTGTTCGCGAACTGGCCGGCCGCGTTGCTGAAACCGTACAGGCCGGCCAGGTTGTCGTTATCAAACGGGTGGGCTGCGAGATTGTTGCCGTAGCCCTCGCCCGCTTCCGACAGCGGCGCCAGGTAGTCGCTGACCGAGTCATACTGACGGCCGAGCGTAAGCGTCGGGACGAATCGGCATTCCAGCGAAAGTTGCTGCTTGCGCCCGTTGACTATCGATTCGTAGCGAAGCGTAATTGCCGCTATGCGGATATTTAATTACGCGCCTTACAACGGTTTATTTTCGAATCCGGGATTATGTGAATTAACCGCGTAAGCGCAGGTCGGCAAAAGGAAAAATATTTTTAACGATGTATGGCGGGATGCGCTGTCGAACCTGAGGCTGTTGTCGGGTGGTATCGGCACAAGGCCTCGCGGCGGGTAAAGGAGAAAGCGGACGAGCCGTTCGCGCTGATTCCCACGGTTTTGCGCAATGCAGTCTTTCGAAGAAAGCCTTAAATCGGGTTGGGATGCCACTTATAATTTCAATAGACCCCTTCGACCAAAGGGCGTCTTTTTCATTTTTTACACGCGGCTTTCGGGCCGCGTTTTTTTATCTGACGTTTAAAGCGGATTTATACATCGTCGCGTAGGGTAAATATAACTTTTCGCGCGTTGAGCGGCGGCGCCGTTCCGAACGCGCCTTGTCCGTTCGTCAGAGCGAGCACGGCCAGGCGGGCCGGGCAGGTAGAATCGCGGGTCCGAAATCTGTTTGTGCGCCCCGCGAAGTGAGTGAACCTGTGATGACCGACACGCCCTTTCCCTCGACCGACACGAATGCCGAGTTCCTCGGACCGGACGACAGCGTGCATGAAGAGCGTCTGTGGCGCGACAACGGCTGGACCGCGCGCATCATCAAGAACGAAGACGACGAAGGCTGGGCCGTTGAAATGATCAAGGACGGCGAGGCGGAGCCCGCGCTCGTCGGACCGTGGACGATGGGCCGCAACAAGAAGGATCCGAAACCGCTCGACGTATCGGCGTTCAACACGCTAGTGAAAACCGCGGCGGAAGTGCTGCGTCGTCACGAGCAGCAGCTGCGCGCGCAACTGCACAAGACGGTGCGCGTGCCGAGCGCAGACGGCAACGACGAACTCGACATCACGCTCGACATCGTCCCCGACGAAGACGAGCCGTACGCACTGTTGAGCGCGCTCGATCTTTTCGGCGAGCAGATCGCGCAAGTGCAGGTTGCGCCGACGTTCAAGCTCAGCAAGGCGAGCGCCACGGCGTGGGTGGCAAACGAGTTTCGTCGGCCGGGGTAAGTGGCGGTTGTAGGCGCGGCTGCATCGTGATCGGATCAACTGGTCGCTCAAACTGCCGGCGATCATGGCGCAGTTGGCAGAGCGGCGCTGCTATTTCCCTGGCCATTCGAACTGGCTCGTGGTCGAAGATATCGACGATCGTGGCCAAACGGTCGAATACGAGGTGTCGCCAAACCCTAGCTGCGCTTGCAGAAAATAGCGGTGATGAGCGGCGCGACGTGATGCACGATCGCCGTGCTGCCGGCGTTTTCAAGCGCGCCTTTAACCTTGTCGTCGCTGCCGAACACGACCGCGCCATACGCGGACTGCGCGACCGGTTCGCCGTCGCCGACCCGGAACATCGGGTCGTCCTTTTCGAAGCCCACCACCGCGAATACGCGGAAACCGAACGCGGTCAGATGCGCATCGGGCATCGGCGAGAACGCGTTGATCGAGTTGCTTTCGACGTGACTTGGCTTCGGGTGGATCAGCTGCTGCTGCATCAGATCGGCAATGAACTGGTGGCCGCTCTCATTGCATGTCAGTGGCGCGTCGAGCTCCACGGCGAACGAGGAAAGGGGCAGCGCGGCGGCGGCGGCAAACAGCAGAGGGACAAGGAGACGGTTCATGAGCGTAGGCGGGCGGCCACAGTCGATGTCGTGGATTAGCAACCACTGCGCCATCCCCCGGAGGGCACGAGCGGTGCTGCACATCGAACAGATTCCGCGTGACTGGCACAACTGGATCCGCACTTTACAGCGATTCGGTGAATTCCGCTTTTGACGGACACACGAACGGCATCTGCAAATTGCAGAGAAACGTATGACATAACAGCAAGCTTTCAGAATCCCGTATATATTTCCGCCTTATGACTTCGCAACCCCGACCTCCAATAGACGTTCCGCCGGCACGTACGTGGGACGCCCGGCTCGCCCGCCGGCTCGTGACACCGCTAGTCGACACCTGGGTCACCCCGAACCATTTGACCACGCTGCGCCTGCTGATCGGCGTCGCAGGCGCGCTGTGCCTTGCGCACGGGGGATTCGCGTGGGCCAATGCGGGCGCACTGCTGATCGTCCTGTCGAATTTCGTCGATCACACGGACGGCGAACTCGCGCGAGTGGGCGGCAAGTCGAGCCGCATTGGTCATTTTTACGACCTCGCCTGTGATGCGCTCGTGACCGTGATGCTGTTCGTCGGCATGGGTATCGGTGTCGGCGGCGCGCAGATCGACGCTTTGAAGCTCGCGCCCGGCGCGCCCGGCGCGCTCGGCGCGGTGGCTGGTGTCGTGGTCGCGCTGATCTTCTTTTTGCGCATGCGGATCGAGGAAATGGTCGGCAAGGCCGGCACGAAGCAGGCGTCGATGGGGGGCTTCGAAACCGAGGACGTGCTGTACCTGCTGCCCATCGTCACGCTGATGAATGTCGTCGCGCCGTTCGTGGTGGTCGCGTCGATCGGCGCGCCGCTGTTCGCCGCATGGGTGGTGATCGACTACTGGCGCGTCGCGCGCCGTAGCGCTGGTCCGACGGCCAAGGCCGCCAGCGCTTCTGAATCGCGTCAACAGTGGGCCGGCAAATGAATCTGCACGCCGAAGACGACGTCATCGCGCCCGTATCGTCAGGCACGCCTGTGGCGGCGCTCATGCCTGCGCCCGATGCCGACCGCGCGGTCGCGAGCCGTACCCGCACGTTCGACAACGCGCGTCTGCGTAAAGACTTCGCCGCGCAGGACGCGTTTCTGTATCTGGACGATTTCCTCGCGCCTGAAGTGACCGTGCAGCTGGTACACAGCGCGCGCTCGCTGCTTGACGAAGTGAACCGCAACTACTTGCCGGGTCACAAGCAGGGCGGCAGTGTCAGCCGCCATACGATCGACCGTCTGGCGCCGTTCATCGCCGAGCTGTATCGCTCGAAGGAGTTGATCGGCTGGCTCGAGCAACTGAGCGGCGACCAGTTGCAGGTGTCGCCCGCCGACGATCCGCACGCATACGCGCTCTACTACTACACGCGCCCCGGCGACCATATCGGCTGGCACTACGATACTTCGTATTACGACGGACGCCGCTACACGCTGCTGCTCGGCGTGATCGACGAATCGTCGTGCCGGCTCGACTACGAGCTGCATACACGCAATCCGGAGGTGCCGGACCAGCCAGGCTCGGTGCAGATTCCGCCGGGCGGCCTCGTGTTTTTCGATGGTGACAAGCTGCGCCATCGCATCTCGCCGGCCGGCCCGAACGAGATGCGTGTGTCGCTGACGTTCGAATACGTCACCGATCCCAACATGCGGCCGTGGCGCCGCTTCGTTTCCAACATGAAGGACGCGATCGCATACTTCGGTTTCCGCCAGGTGTTCCGTCAGATGGCCTCGCGCGGCAAGGACGCTGCATGAGTCGCGCGGCCCTGCTTCTGCTGTCGATCGGCTCGGCGCTGTTCGTCGGCCTGCTCGCCTGGCAGGGCTTCGGCTCGGTGGCGTCGACCTTGCTCGCAGCCGGCTGGGGGCTCGCGGTCGTCGCCGCGTTCCACGTGGTGCCGCTCGTGCTCGATGCGGGTGCGATCGCCGTGCTGTTCAAGCGCGACCACCCCTCGCGTGACGGTGCGCATGAAGCTCCGGCAAGTGGTGCAACCAGCGGCGCGACGAGCGCTGCGCGAGCCGAACCCTCGCTGCGCGATGCGCTGTCCGCCCGCTGGATCGGCGAGTCGGTGAATAGCCTGCTGCCCGCTGGGCAGATCGGCGGCCCGGTGGTGATGGTGCGTCAACTGTCGCAGCGCGGGATGCTGCTGCGCGACGCGGCCGCCGCGATCACCGTCAGCACGACATGGCAGGCGCTCGCGCAAATCGTGTTCGCGCTCGCTGGCCTCGCGATGTTCGGCGCGTACGCCGCGCACGGCACGCTGCACGACCTGCGCACCGCAACGCTGATTGCGACCGGCGTGCTCGGCGCGCTGATCGCCGCGTTCTACTTCGCGCAGCGGCGCGGTCTGTTCGGCCCGCTGCTGGGCGTGGTGTCGAAGGTGTTCGGCAAGCGCGACTGGTCGTCGCTGATGACGCGCGCGGAGGCCGTCGATGCCGCCGTGCAGTCGCTGTACCGCGAGCGCGGCCGTGTGGCGGCGAGCTTTGCGCTGAGCCTCGTGGGGTGGGTCGTCGGCACGGCCGAGGTATGGCTCGCGCTGCGTTTTCTCGGTCATCCGGTCGGCTGGATCGACGCGCTGCTGCTGGAAAGCGTCGGCCAGGCGATTCGCGGCGCGGCCTTCATGATTCCGGGCTCGCTCGGCGTGCAGGAGGGCGGCTATCTGCTGCTCGCGCCGCTGGTGGGTTTGCCGCCCGACGCGGCGCTGGCGTTGTCGCTCGCCAAGCGTGCGCGTGAAATCCTGCTGGGCCTGCCGGGCCTGCTGGTATTGCACTTCAGCGAACGAAGCTGGCAACGGCGGCGCGCTCCACGGCGTGTGCCGGTTGCCGATTGACCCCCGTACTTTTTTCAAAGGACCGCGCATGCGCGCAATCATTCTCGCAGCGGGCCTCGGCCTGCGTCTCCAGCAGCCGCCGCAAGCCCAGTTTCCGAAATGCCTGTTGCAGTTCGACGGCATGAGCCTGCTCGAACGGCATCTGCAGATGCTCGAAACCGCCGGCGTGACCGACATCGTGCTGGCGCTCGGGTTCCAGCCGGAATCCGTGCAGGCGGAACTCGCGCGCATCGACTGGCCGCACAAGGTCGAAACCGTACTCAATCCGCGCTTCGATCTGGGCAGCGTGCTGACCGTGCATACCGTCGCCGATGCGTTGACGCGCGGCGGCGACGTGCTGCTGATGGACGCCGACGTGCTGTACGACGAGCGCATCCTGAGCGCGCTGGTGGCGGGCGAGTCGGTGAACCGTCTGCTGATCGATCGCGATTTCGAAGCGGGCGACGAGCCCGTCAAGCTGTGCCTGAAGGACGGCGTGCCGGTCGAGTTGCGCAAGCAGCTCGCGGTCAATCTGGAGTACGACACGATCGGCGAGTCGGTCGGCTTCTTCCGCTTCCGCGAGGAAACCGCGCGACGCTTCACGCAGATCGTCGCGGGCTATGTCGACAGCGGCCGCGCGAACATGCCGCACGAAGAGGCGGTGCGCGACCTGCTGCTCGAGCGCAGCCAGGTGTTCGACACGGCCGACGTGACCGGCGCGCCGTGGATCGAGATCGACTTTCCGAACGACGTCGCGCGCGCCGCCAACGAGATCCTGCCGCAGTTGCAGCCGCTCGTCAGCGCATCGCGCTAAGGCGTCCGTGCCGCGCGCGAAGATGCACGGCAGCGCGCGATGCCACACGGCAAAATCCCCTCGCGCGACAACATTTGTTGTCGCCGCGATGCCATAATCGACGCTTTCCATTGATGGCTGGCCACCGTCGCCATGACAATGCTGCTCGCTTTAGGCGCTTTCATCGTTCCGCTGATCGTCGCGTGCGCGATGTTCATGGAAAACGTGGACGGCACGGTCATCGTGACGTCGCTGCCGGTTCTGGCACGCGACCTCGGTCATGATCCGATCACGCTGAAGCTTGCGGTCACGGCGTATGTGATCGGCCTTGGCGTCTTTATCCCGATCTGCGGCTGGGTCGCCGACCGCTTCGGTTCGCGCACTGTGTTCCGCACCGCGATCGGCATCTTCATGGCGGGCTCGCTGCTGTGCGCGGCCTCCACTTCGCTCGAGACCTTCGTGCTCGCGCGCTTCGTGCAGGGCATCGGCGGCGCGCTGATGGTGCCGGTGGGCCGCATCATCATCTTCCGTTCGCTGCCGAAGTCGGAGTTCATTCGCGCGATGAACTATCTGACGGTGCCGGCGTTGCTCGGTCCGGTGGTCGGGCCGCCGCTCGGCGGCTTTATCACGACCTATCTGCACTGGCGTCTGATCTTCGTGATCAACGTGCCGATCGGCCTGCTCGGCATCTGGCTCACCAACAAGTACATCGCCAATACGCGCGAGCCGCATCCGGGCCGGCTCGACTGGCTCGGTTTCGTGATGTCGGCGAGCGGGGCTTCGCTGTTCATGCTCGGGCTCTCGCTGGTCGGCGGCGAACTCGTGTCGACGCGAGAATCGGTCGGCATGTGCGTGACCGGCATCGTGCTGCTGGTGGTTTATGTGGTGTACGCGAGCCGCGTCGCGCTGCCGGTGCTCGACCTGCGTCTGCTCCGTATCCCGAGTTTTCATGCGAGCGTGATCGGCGGTTCGCTGTTTCGTATCGGTCTAGGCGCCGTGCCGTTCCTGTTGCCGCTCGCGTTGCAGGAAGGGCTCGGCATGACCGCGTTCAGAGCCGGCGCGATCACGTGCGCATCCGCGTTCGGTTCGATCTTCATGAAGACGGTGGCGTCGCGTATTCTCGAACGCTTCGGCTTTCGTACCGTGCTGATGGTCAACGCCGCGTGCGCGGGTCTCGCGATCGCCGTGTACGGGTTGTTCTTTCCCGGCACGCCGCATTGGGTGATCTGGTGCATCGTGCTGGTGGGCGGCTTCTTTCCTTCTCTGCAATTCACGTCGCTCAATACGCTGGCCTATGCGGATATTCCGGGCAGCGACGTCGGCCGCGCGACCAGTGTCGCGAGCGTCATCCAGCAGATGTCGCTTGGCCTCGGCGTGACGATCTCGGGCATCGTGCTACAGATTTCTCATCGTGTTCAAGGGCATCCGAACATCGTGTTCTCCGATTTCTGGCCGGCGTTTCTCGTCGTCGGTCTGTTCTCGTGCCTGTCGATTCCGATTACGCGGCGGCTGCCGCGAGACGCGGGCGATGAGATCTCGCGCGGCAGTCGCGGGCGCGCGTAAGCCATCATACGGATGCCGTCGTCGTCGATGAGGAGGTCATGAAGTTGATTCGCCACGTCAAAGCTTCAACCAGTGCTTCGATCAGCGGTCTTGCCCTGATCGCAATCCTCTGCGTTTCAACCGGGTTTCTCCAGGCGGCGCCTGCTGTCGCGAAAGCGCCCGCGAAGACGCAACCGGCCGTGCTTGCCGGTTCGGCGATTGCGGTGCCGGACTCATACAGCGCCGATGCCGCCGAGCAGATCTTCAACGAAGGCGGCAATGCGGTCGATGCGGCCGCCGCGATCGCCTTCACCCTTGCGGTCACGTTCCCGAGTTCATGACGCTGTACGTCGACAACAAGCCGTATTTCCTCGACTATCGCGAGCGCGCGCCGCTCGCCGCGACGAAGAACATGTATCTCGACGACAAGGGCGAGATCATCAAAGGCATGAGCCTCGTCGGCTATCGCGCGGTGGGCGTGCCGGGCACTGTTCAGGCAGCCTGACCTTGCCCCGGTATTGCAGCGTATCTCCGATCAGGGCCCGAAAGATTTCTACAGGGGCAAGACTGCCGATCTGATCGCCGCTTCGATGCGCGGCCGCGGCCTGATTACGAAGGCCGATCTCGCGTAGTACAAGGCGGTCTGGCGCGAGCCGATTCAGGCGAACTGGAACGGCTATCGCGTGCCGCTCAATTCCGTGCAATACGTGCATCTGATCGCGGAGCTCGAGAAGCGCGTGTTCGCGGACCGCGCGCAGTATCTCGGCGACCCGGATTTCTACCAGATGCCGGTCGCGCAACTGATCGCCGACCCGTATCTGGCCAAGCGCGCGGCCGAGGTCGATCCGAATGTGCCGTCGGACACAAAGAGCATTCAGCCGGGGCTCGGTACCTCGATGCCGGAGAGGGCGGAGCCCACGCATTTTTCGGTGGTCGACAAATGGGGCAACGCGGTGTCGAACACGTACACGCTGAACGGCGCGTTCAGCTTGGGCGTCATGGTGGATCGGGCAGGCATCGTGCTGAACGACGAGATGGACGACTTCTCCGCGAAGCCGGGCGCCGCCAACACGTTCGATGTGGTCGGCCGCGACGCGAATGCGATCGAGCCGAAGAAGCGCCCGTTGTCGTCGATGGCGCCAACGATTTTGACGAAGGACGGCAAGGTCGCGCTCGTGATCGGCACGCCGGGCGGATCGCGGATCTTCACGACGAGCTTCCTGGTGATCAACGACATCTACGACTTCGACATGCCGTTGCCGGATGCGCTCGCCGCGATGCGTTTCGATCACCAGCTATTGCCGCCGAATACGATCTATTCGGAGCCGTACAAGCCGATCGAGGGCGAACTCGCACAGCAGCTCGAGGCGAAGGGCTACAAGCTGGAAGGGCAGCAATTCACCAGCGATGTTCAGGTGATCAGGATCGATGGCGACGAGCCGGATGCGGCGGCCGATCCGCGTGGACGAGGGGTGACGCGAGTGGTTCGGTAGGGTTTCACGTTGGGCATCCAGGCAAGGCCGCCCAACGCAAAGTGCCTCTTCACCCTGCCTGCTCCACCGGCGTCACCGTCAACTCCACCCGCTGCGCGCCGCGCAACACCGTCACGTTGACCGGCTTGTCGATACGCGAAGCATCGAGCGTGCGTTGCAGAGCATCCACATCGTGCACCGGCTGCGCGTCGATCGCGACGATCGTGTCGTCGGTGCGCAAGCCGCCGAGCGCGGCCGGACTGCCTTTGACGATCTCCATCACGTGCACGCCGCTTTGCGTGCCGAGCCCGAAATAGCGCTGCACGCGCCGCGACAGCGGCGTCGTCGTGCCGGCCACGCCGATATACGCGCGTCGCACGCGACCGTGGGCGAAGATCTGCATGATGACCCACTTCGCGGTATCGATCGCCGTCGCAAAACAGATGGCCTGTGCGCCAGGAATAATCGCGGTATTCACGCCGATCACCTGACCCGCCGAATTGATCAGCGGTCCGCCCGAGTTGCCCGGATTCAATGCCGCGTCGGTCTGAATCACGTCGTAGATCATGCGGCCGGAGTTCGAGCGCAGCGACCGGCCGAGCGCTGAAACGACGCCGGTCGTCACGGTCTGTTGCAGCCCGAGCGGGTTGCCGACCGCAATGGCGATCTGCCCGACGCGCAGCCTCGATGATTCGCCGAGTTCGACATGCGGCAGCGGTTCCGGCGAACCGATGCGCAGCACCGCGAGATCGCTGCCGGGATCGTCGCCGACCAGATCGGCGTCGAACTTCGCGCCGTCGGCCAGCGTCACCTGGATATGCGTCGCGCCATGCACGACGTGGCTATTGGTCAGCAGGTAGCCGTCGGGCGTGAACAGGAAGCCCGAGCCGGTGCCGCCGCGCGCGCCGCGCCCATGCGCGGACGCGTCGCCGGGCAGCCGGCGTTCGACGGCGATAAACGCGACCGCCTGCTGCACGCGCTCCAGTGCACCGATCACGGTGCGGGAGTAGGCGTCGAGCAGCGCGTCGTCGTCGTGGGTCAAAAGGTCGGTGGATTGGGGCCCGGGGGCGTCGGATGCGGCGCTCGACAGGTCATCGATGAAGCGTGGGCGGCTTCCCATAACGATGCTCCGGATAGACGGGCTCCGAGATGCGGGGCGCTGCGCGAGTTTTCAAGTGCATCCCGGGGGCGTCGGCGGCGTGCCGGCCGCGCCGCCAGACCGGTGGCCACTGCCCGTGAGACACTTTCCCGGGCGGGCCCGTCGCTCGCCGCTCGCTCGCGCCACGGAGACCCTGTTCATGTCCGCATCTAACGCTTCAGCGCCGCAATCCCCGCAGCCGGGTCCACGCATCGAGTCGCTCAGCGCGATCACGCTCGCCACCGGCGACATGCAGCGCGCCATCGCGTTCTACGAAGCGCTCGGCTTCCCGCTCAAGTTCGGCGGTCCGCGCGAGGCCTTCACGTCGTTCGCGTTCGGCAGTTCGTATCTGAACCTGATCGCCGATGCGCGCGCGCCGGTCAACTGGTGGGGGCGCGTGATCATCTACGTGTCGGACGTAGACGCGTTCCATGCCAGGGCGGTGGCGGCAGGCTTGCAGCCGACTTTCGCGCCGTCGGATGCGCCGTGGGGCGAGCGCTATTTTCATATCACCGATCCGGACGGCCACGAACTGAGCTTCGCGCGGCCGCTGCCCTAGCGGTGGAAGTCGAGACAAACTCGCTATCATGGGGTTGATACGCATGTGCAGCGGCCGCCCACGCGGTAACACGGCTGACACCTCGAGCTTCGATAATCGAACGCGACCGCGTCGCGCTCGCCGCCGCGCGCCATCCCATTCCTGTTGCGAGGAGAGCCGCAATGAAAGAGCCGGACCCGACACCCGATATCGAATTGATGGCGGAGCGGCAACGCCGTTTCGAGGAAGACCTCATCGATGCCTACGACGAAGAACTCGAAATGGAGGTCGACGACCGCATCATCGATGGCCCGGGCGGCTTTACGCCCGAGCATCGCGAGGCGCGCAAGCAGTACTTCCGCGAACTGTTCCGGCTGCAGGGAGAACTGGTCAAGCTGCAGGACTGGATCGTCGCGTCCGGGCACCGGCTCGTCGTGATCTTCGAGGGGCGCGACGCGGCCGGCAAGGGCGGCGCGATCAAGCGCATCACCCAGCGCCTCAATCCGCGCGTGTGCCGAGTGGCCGCATTGCCCGCGCCGAACAATCGCGAGCGCACGCAATGGTATTTCCAGCGCTATGTATCGCATCTGCCGGCGGGCGGCGAGATGGTGCTATTCGATCGCAGCTGGTACAACCGCGCGGGCGTCGAGCGCGTGATGAACTTCTGCACCGACGAGGAATACGAAGAGTTTTTCCGCTCGGTGCCGGAGTTCGAAAAGATGCTGGCGCGCAGCGGCGTGCAGATCCTCAAGTACTGGTTTTCGATCACCGACGAAGAGCAGGAAATCCGCTTCCAGAACCGCATTCGCGATCCGCTCAAGCAGTGGAAGCTGAGTCCGATGGATCTGGAAAGCCGGCGCCGCTGGGAAGCCTATACGCTGGCGAAGGAGGTGATGCTGCAGCGCTCGCATATCCCCGAGGCGCCGTGGTGGGTCGTGCAGGCCGTCGACAAGAAACGCGCGCGCCTGAACTGCATTCAGCATCTGCTGGGCCAGGTGCCGTATCACGAGATCGAGCATCCGCAAATCGACTTGCCGTCGCGTGTCTATCACGAAGACTATAGCCGTCAGCCGGTGCCTCAGTCGATGATCGTGCCCGAGGTGTATTAAAAGCGGATCGTATGAAATAGCTGGCCAACGAAAAAGCGCGGTACGTGTATGAGCGTACCGCGCTTTTCTTCTTGCTTCGCCCCGCCAGATCGGCGAACTCAGAACACCGAACGGAATACCCAGAACAGCCCGCCCGCGAGCGCGATCGACGCGGGCAACGTCAGCACCCATGCGAGGATCAGACTGCGCATCGTGGCCCATTGCAGACCCGAGCCGTTGGCCGCCATCGTGCCGGCCACGCCGGAAGAGAGCACATGGGTCGTCGACACCGGCAGACCGTAGACGTCGGCGGCACCGATCGTGACCATCGCGACGAGTTCAGCCGACGCGCCCTGGCCGTACGTCAGATGCTGTTTGCCGATCTTCTCGCCCACCGTCACGACGATGCGCTTCCAGCCGACCATCGTGCCGAGACCCAGCGCGATCGCGACCGCCACCTTGACCCACGGCGGAATGAACTTGGTCGCGTGGTCGATCTGCGTTCTGAAGTTGGCGATGACCTTCGCGTCTTCGGGCGAGAACTGCGGCTGATTGGCCTTCTGCATCAGACGGATCGCCTCGGAGGTGACATACATGTTGTTGCGCACGTTATCGACGATGCCTTGCGGCACTGCGGCCATCGAGCCCGACTCGCCGACCTGGCGACCGATCTGCTCGGTCAGCTGCTGCAGCGCCGGCAGCGTGGCGGGCGTCAACTGACGGGTGCGCACGAAGGCCTCGACGTCGGCGCGCGGATCCGCGGAAGGCGCCGCGCCCTGCGTGTAGCGCGACAGCGTCGCCACGGTTTGATGCGCGACCGCGACGAAGTTCTGCGTTTGCGCCGGCGTGACCGCCTTGTTCAGCGCGTAGGCGGTGGGCACGGTACCGATCAGGATCAGCATGATCAGCCCCATGCCTTTCTGGCCGTCGTTCGAGCCATGCGCGAACGACACGCCCGTGCAGGTCAGAATCAGCAGGCAGCGAATCCAGAACGGCGGCGGCTCCTTGCCCTTCGGCTCGGCATACAGCGCGGGCACGCGCACGACGGCCTTAAGGATCAGCAGCAGCAGGCCCGCAAGCAGAAAGCCCACGATCGGCGAAAACAGCAGCGACTTGCCGACGCCGAGCGCCTGATTCCAGTCCACGCCACTGGTGCCGTTCGCACCGTGCAGCATCTGATTCATCAGACCGACGCCGATGATCGAGCCGATCAGCGTGTGCGAACTCGAAGACGGCAGGCCCAAAGACCACGTGCCCAGATTCCAGATGATCGCGGCGATCAGCAGCGCGAATACCATCGCGAAGCCGGCGCTGCTGCCAACCTGCAGAATCAACTCGACGGGCAGCAATTGCAGCACGCCGAAGGCGACCGCTCCGCTCGACGTCAGCACGCCCAGAAAATTCCACGCGCCGGACCAGACCACCGCGATATTCGGCGTCAGCGAGTGGGTATAGATGACGGTGGCGACGGCGTTGGCCGTATCGTGAAAGCCATTGACGAACTCGAAGCCGAGCGCGATCAGCAGCGCGACACCGAGCAGCAGATACGGCAGCACCGAGCTTTCGCGTACGGGCTGCAGATCGTCTATCAGATGAACGCCGCAGTACACGACGCCCGCGATGAGCAGGGCAACGAAAATAACCAGGCCGGCGCTACGGCCTTTGCCGCTGGCAGCGCCTGGTTGCGGATACGAAAGTTCCGGCATGACGTGAGCCCCAAAAAGTGGTCGCAGAGTTTTTGATGCTGCTTTCGCTGTGTGTCGCAATGATGACAACTGCGTGACGGCATTGGGGGCGCAGGAAAAACAGACGCGGCGCGGCCTATGCTGCGCCGCTCACGCCGGTAAAGACTACGCAGGCTGGTGGACGGGAATAGTAAGACGTCCGAAGCGGACTAAGCAAGTGATGAATAACACGAGCGGCGAGTGGGCTTCGGTTGCGGTCACGATGCGCTGACTACTTCGCCGCTTGCGCTGCCACCGAGGGTGCGTTTATAAGCTTCCGCGACGATTTCCGCTGGTACCCCGTGCGACGGATCGCGGCCCATCGATTCGAGCGTTTCGGCGACCCACCCCGGGCTCACCACATTGACGCGGGCCTTGCCCCGCAATTCGAGCGCGGCCGAGCGCGCGAACGCTTCGACACCCGCATTGACGATGCTGACGGCGGCGCTGCCTTCCATCGGCTGTTGCGCGAGCACGCCGCTCGTCAGTGTGAACGAGCCGCCTTGCGACACATGGTCCACCCCGCAGCGCACCAGATTGACCTGGCCCATCAATTTATTGGCAAGACTAAAAGAAAAGTCTTCGTCGCCAAGCGCCGCGAACGGCGCGAATTTCGCCGAGCCGGCCGCGCAGATGATCGCGTCGAAGCTGCCGGCTTGCGCATACATCGCTTCGATGCTGCTTTTGTCCGACAGGTCGACATGCAGTTTCGAGCCTTTGCGGCTCGCGCCGACCACGTCATGCTCGGTGGCGAGCAGCCTCACGATGTGCGAACCGAGCAGGCCGGTCGCACCGACAACGAGTATTCGCATACATCCTCCTAAGGTCTGATTGCGGCATTTGCCGCGCTGCACACAGCATCGTCAAGCCGAAGCACTCGCCGCACCGAACCGTGCAACGCGCGATCCTATAGGTCGAGGATAGACGCTGCCAGCGCGACGCGCCAACGCGTGAGGAAAGAGCCGGCTGACACGCGCCCCGATCCTCCTGAGCATCATTTTTGCTACCTACGAACCGGCACAGCGAGCCTTCACTTCCTATGCCGCGCCGCTCGTCGATGAGGCGATCCGGCTCGCCAACGGGGTGCACGGCGACGCGTCACCCGAAGCGCTGCACAAACTGCGCGTTTCGCTGCGGCGTTTGCGTTCGTTATGGTGGGCTTTCGCACCGCTGCTCGACAAGGGCGAAAATTCCCGGCAACGCGCGGTCTACAAGTTTCTCGCCACCGCGGCGGGTAAAACGCGCGATTGGGACATCCTGATCGCGTTGCTCAAACAGGAAGACAGCGGCGCGCAAGCATTGATGCCGAAGCTCGAGCAGGCGCGCCGCGACACGTTGGCGACCAGCCGCAAGACGTTGTTGAACGCCGACGTCAAACACCTGCTGCGCGATGCGTTGGCCACCACTTCCGCGCAACTGCACGCCACGCACGATTCGGCTATTGCGCTGCGCAAATTTGCCGCTCGACGCATAGGGGCGTCGGAG
Organism: Paraburkholderia lebeckiae; assembly: GCF_014201005.1. Classification (NCBI taxonomy): domain Bacteria; kingdom Pseudomonadati; phylum Pseudomonadota; class Betaproteobacteria; order Burkholderiales; family Burkholderiaceae; genus Paraburkholderia; species Paraburkholderia lebeckiae. The sequence goes on from NZ_JACHDK010000008.1 coordinate 58,357, forward strand.
CACTCATTGAAAAAGCGCATCAAACGCGCACGCCATGCGAAACGCTCGAATTACGCAGCCTTTCACGATGTCAGAAAAGCGGGCAAGAAACTGCGCTATCTGTTCGAGTTTTTCGGGCCGGTGCTTAAAATCAGCCATAAGCGCACGCTCAAGCGCCTGAAAAAAATCCAGAAGCGCTTCGGCATGCTCAACGATACCGTCGCGAGCGAAACGCTGTTGCGCGATAATGCCGCGTCGCTTGCCGACGCGGACCACATCGCAGCCGCGTTGGGTTGGCTCGACAGGAAACGCAAACGCCGCTTGCGCGCGGCGTCGGAGCTACTGGGCTGAGAGAGCGCGTTCGGTCCTCGCTAGCGCGGAGGATTCGCAGCCCAAATTGCACGGCGCACCGCGCTGCGGTCCGAAAGAATAGTCCGCGAAGGAGGCGAGGAGCGTGGCACCGCATGGGCTTTCGCTGCGTCATCGGCTGCGCCTGACGTTGCGCGCCGTTCGAGCCGGGATGACCCGCTATGTGGGCAACCGCCCGTGGGTGGCCGGCGTCGCCGGCACGCTCGTCGCGTTGGCGATGTCGATCCTGACGGCTGTGGAGGTCGGCGAAGGCCGCCGCGAAATGCTCGATCATGCGCGCCAGACGTCGCAAAACCTCGTGTCGATCATTTCCGCCGATCTCGCGCGCAACGTCGAAATCTATAGTCTGTCGCTGCAATCGATGGTGGATGCCGCGGGCGATCCGCTCACCTGGACGCTGCCGGTCCCGGTTCGCCAGGCGATGCTATTCGATCGCGCGACCACCGCCGCCTTTCTCGGCGGTGCATATGTAGTCGGCGCCGACGGTGAAGTGGCCGCCGCGCAGTACGCCGACGCCAACACCACCGTCCATCTCGACGATCGCGAATACTTTCAGGTGCAGCAGCGCAATCCGGCGGCGGGCCTGTATTTCTCGCATCCATTCATGTCGCGGCTGCGTGGCGGCAAGCTGTCGATCGCGCTGACGCGGCGCATCGACGATGCGCAAGGCCGCTTTGCCGGCATCGCGCTGCTCGCGATCCGCATCGAGTACTTCCAGCACCTGCTGGACCGGATCGACACCGGCGAGCAGGGCTCGGTTTTCATCGTGATGGCGGACGGCACGCTGCTCGCGCGCAAGCCGATCGACGCGAGCGCTATCGGCACCAGCGTCGCAAAGTCGCCGACCTTCGCACCGATGACGGTGCACGGCTCCGGCAGCTACGTATCGGTCTCGCCGGTCGACGGTGTGCGTCGCATCTTCACCTACACGCGCGTACCGGGCACGCCGCTGATCGTGGCCGTCGCGCCCGCTGTCGATGATGTGCTCGCGCCGTGGCAGCGTCGCAGTCACTTGGCCGCCGCGCTGACCATCTCGTTCGGCTCGGTGTTCGTGCTCGTGTCGTGGCTGCTCGCGTTCGCGCTGCGCGACAAACAGCGCGCGCAGGCCGCGCTGCTGCGTCTTGCCGCGACCGATCCGCTGACCGGGCTCAACAATCGCCGCGTGCTCGACAAGCGGCTCGACGACGAATGGAAGCGGGCGCGACGCGAGAACAAGCCGTTGTCGGTGCTGTTCATCGATATTGATCACTTCAAGCGTTTCAACGATACCTACGGCCATGAGAGCGGCGACGAGGTATTGGTCGCGGTGGCTGATTGCATCGCGTCCGTGGCGCGGCGCTCGGCCGATCTGGTCGCGCGCTACGGCGGCGAAGAGTTCGCGGTGGTGCTGCCGGATACGACCGCGCAGGGCGCGTTCGCGGTCGCGGAGCAGATTCGTCGCAAGGTGGAAAACCAGGTCATCGTGCGCGGACACGATGCGCCGCAGGCGGTGACGGTGAGCGTCGGCTGCGCAACGGCGCTGCCGAGCGCCACGGATTTCGCGAACGGACTCGAGCTGCTGGCCGCCGCTGACGGACAGTTGTATGTGGCGAAGAACGAAGGGCGCAATCGCACCCGGTCGGCGCAGTGGGACGAGTATTCGGCGACGCAGGGGGCGTCGCGCACTGGGGCGGCGCTTTAACGCCAGGTGTTCATTCGCGTGCGCGGGCGCTTCGTCGGCGCAGATTGTCGCGATGCGGCGCGATTCAGGCGCGCTCCGCACTGCGCGGCGCGAAGCCGCGCAACGTCACCGCCGCAGGTGTTTCGTCCCACAACGCCGGGCGCGGCCGATTGGCGGCCGAACCATCCGCGTAAGCCAGCAAGCCCACCGGGAAGCCACGCCGCTGCCATGCATCGAGCCCGCCGCGCAGTGCGCGAATCCGCGTGTAGCCATTGTTGCGCATATGTTGCGAGACTTCGAGCGCGGTCGCGCTGTCCGGGCAGATGCAATAGATGACCATGTCGTGCGTGCGCAGCGCGCCGTCGATCTGCTCAGGCGAATGCGGATCGAGCGCGCGCGCGTCGGGAATCTGGCGTTGCAGATCGAGCAGCGGAGCGCCGGGCCGCGCATCGAGCACGCGGGACGGCGCCATGCGGCTCAGGCGGCCGGAGCGCCGCCAGCGCCACGGGATCCTCGACGCGGCGGCACTCGCCGATGAGGCCTGCGTCGGCGCGGCTTTGGCCGACGTGGCGCGCGTGAACCGGCGCCGTTCGTAATATCGCAGATACAGCCGGTAGAGCAGATAGACGAGCGCCACCGCAAGAAGAATGTCGGCGATTGTGCCGCCGCGCTGCTCGACGAACGCGCGCAGCATATGCACCTCGCGTTCCACGGCCGCGCCGCCGAGCAGCCAGAACGTCGCCCACGCGATCACGCTCGCCAGATCCCATAGTGCGTAGATGCGGATGTCGACGGCGGTCGTGCCCATTAGCGGCGGCGTGATCAGGCCGAAGCCGGGCACGAACTTCGAAATCGACACCAGCGGCACGCCATAGCGTTCGAATAGCGCGCGCGCGGTTTCCAGCCTCGTATCGACGGCGGGCGACAAGCGGCCGAGCCACGCGAGCAGTTTGCGTCCATACAGCCGGCCCGCCGCGAACCAGGTGCCGTCGCCGATCAATGCGCCGAGCACCGCCGCGCCGAGGGTCGGCCAGAACGCCAGGGTGCCCGCGGCGATCGCCGAGCCCGCGAACAGCAGCATCGGCACGGCCGGAATCGGTACGCCGAGGCGCGTCAGCAGGACGTTGACGAACACGATAGTGCTGCCCCAGGTTGAAACCGCCGACAACGGAAACTCGACCAATTGAGGCGCTCCTGTTGCTGCTGTTGGGCTGGCATGCGTGGACGGCCGGTGTCGAACATCGGCCTCAATCGCCAATACGCAACTAACTGTCAACCCCGCGTGCCTACCGCAACGTGGCCGGCGCGCTTGAAGAGAGTACGCGCGGGCGCGCACTCTGGATTCGCAGGGGCGGGGGGTGCCTCGTCAACGAACCACAAGCAGTCCCCGGGTCCACCTCATCAGGTATTCGGCACCGCCATCACGCCCGGATTCCCGACGATCGCCAGAAACTCCCGCCGTGTCGACGGATCGGTGCGGAACGTGCCGAGCATGCGCGACGTGACCATCGTGACGCCCGCCTTGTGCACGCCACGCGTCGACATGCACTGATGCGCGGCTTCGAGAATCACGCCCACGCCGGCCGGCTGCAGCACGTCGTTCAGCGTATCGGCGATCTGCACCGTCATCTTTTCCTGAATCTGCAGCCGTTTCGCGAACGCATCGACAAGACGCGCGAGCTTCGAAATGCCGACCACGCGATGATTCGGCAGATACGCGACGTGCGCGCGTCCGATGATCGGCACCATATGGTGCTCGCAATAGCTTTCGAAGCGGATGTCCTTCAGCACGATCATTTCGTCGTAGCCGTCCACTTCGGAGAAGGTACGCGCGAGGATGTCGCGCGGATCGATCTGATAGCCGACGAAGAACTCCTCGTAAGCGCGCGTCACGCGTGCCGGCGTGTCGATCAGGCCCTCGCGCTGCGGATCGTCGCCGGCCCAGCGCAGCAGCACGCGCACGGCTGCCTCGGCTTCTTCGCGGCTCGGGCGTTCGGCGGCCGCTACGGGTTTGGTTTTTTTTGCCTTGCTGCTGGTCATGCGTCGTCCTCCTGGATCGCGCGTCGACGCTGCGCGACGCGCGGGGTCAGTAACTGAGGTCATTGTTCCATGTTTTGCGCTGAAGGTGCCGATGCCCCTTTCGCGGCCGGGGCAGTCGCGGGCGTGCTGCGCACGGCTACTTCGGCCATTCGTCCATCGCATCGTTGAACAGTTCGGCGACCACGCCGCGCAGCCAGCCGAGGCGTGGATCGTTATGAAACTTGCGATGCCAGTGCTGCCGCAGATCGAAGCGCGGCAACGGCAGCGGCGGCTCGACGAGCATGATCGACGCATGCTCCGACACGTACGCGAAGCCGATCGCGTGCGGCACGGTCGCGAGCAGATCGGTGCGCGCGAGGATGAAAGGCAGGCTCATGAAGTGCGGCGTTTCGAGCACCGCCCGCCGTCTGATGCGTTTCTTTTCGAGGTACTGCTCGAGCACTTCCTGGCTGCGTCCCTCGGCGCGCACGACCGCATGCCCGGACGCCACGTATTGCTCGAGCGTGAGCGGTCCCTTCGACAGCGGATGTCCGCTGCGCATCAGGCAGATGAAGCGATGCGTGAAGAGCCGCTGCTGAAAGAAGTTGTTGCCCGCCAGGTCCGGAAAATACCCGACGGCGAGATCGACATCGCCCGATTCGAGCCCGCGTTCCACTTGCGACGGCGACAGCGTGACCGAGCGCAGATTCGCGGACGGCGCGCGCTCGGCGAACAGCTGCAAAAGACGCGGCAGAAACACGATTTCGCCGACGTCGGACAGCGCGATCGAAAACGTGTGCGTGCTCGTCGCCGGATCGAAATCCTGCACGTCGAGCATGCCTTTCTCGATGCGCAGCAACGCGTCGCGCGCGGCGGGCAGGATTGCGAGCGCTCGCGGTGTCGGCTCCATGCCTTTCGACGTGCGCACGAACAGCGGATCGTCGAAGTATTCGCGCAGGCGCCCCAGCGCGGTGCTCACGCGCGGCTGGCTCACGCCGAGCTGCTCGGCGGCGCGGCTCACGTTGCGCGTATCTTCCATCGCGACCAGATAGGGGATCAGGTTCAGATCCAGATGTGTCTCGGACATGCTTATGACTCGCAGGGCGGGTGGGGCACGGTAACGCTTATGCCGAATCGTTATAGAGCCTAGTTGAAAAATCGCCCATAAGGATAGTGGGATTTTGCGCGGCCGGCATTTTCGCGCGCAGGGCGAGTGCAGGACGACGGCATCCCGGACCTTCGCCGCCGCGCGCGGCGACCTATGATGAAGGGGGTTTCCCTGCCTTGACAATCGGCCCACCGGACAACCATAATCGCCGAGTCGTTCGCTAAACGAATCACTGTTCACGCAACGAACAAATTCAGCGGCGAATCAATCGAAGGCGCCAGCCCGCTCTCCCCTCGCGAGCCGTCGCCAGCATGCCCGGAGACTGTTTCCGCGCGTGCTTTGCCGGTTACGGCTGTCAGCCCAGCGGCACGTAGCGCCCCCAAAGGAAATTCGACATGATCAACAAGATTTTCGAGACACTTCAATCGGCGGTCGCCGATGTCCACGACGGCGCGACCGTCATGATCGGCGGCTTCGGCACGGCCGGCATGCCGTCCGAGTTGATCGACGCGCTGATCGAGCAGGGCGCGCGCGAGCTCACCATCGTCAACAACAATGCAGGTAACGGCGATATCGGCCTCGCGGCGCTGCTGAAGGCCAAGCGCGTACGCAAGATCATCTGCTCGTTCCCGCGTCAGACCGACTCGTATGTGTTCGACGCGCTCTATCGCGCCGGCGAAATCGAACTCGAACTCGTGCCGCAAGGCAACCTCGCCGAGCGCATCCGCGCGGCGGGGGCGGGCATCGGCGGCTTCTTCACGCCGACCGCGTACGGCACCAAGCTCGCCGAAGGCAAGGAAACGCGCCTGATCGACGGCCGTCACTACGTTCTCGAAGCGCCGCTGCACGCGGACTTCGCGCTGATCAAGGCGTACAAGGGCGATCGCTGGGGCAACCTGATCTATCGCAAGACCGCGCGTAACTTCGGGCCGATCATGGCGAGCGCCGCGAAGACCGCGATCGTGCAGGTGTCGGAAGTGGTGCCGCTCGGCGGCCTCGATCCGGAAGAAATCGTCACGCCCGGCATTTTCGTGCAACGCGTGATCGCGGTGCCGCAAGCGGCGCATGCCCCCACGCCCAATCCTCACGACGCTGCTGCCTGACCCGGAGACCGACATGAAGAAACTGACCCGCGATGAAATGGCCAAGCGCGTTGCCCAGGACATCCCTGAAGGCGCTTACGTGAACCTCGGCATCGGCGTACCGACGCTGGTGGCGAATCACCTCGCCGCAGACAAGGAAATCTTCCTGCACAGCGAAAACGGTCTGCTCGGCATGGGCCCGGCACCGGCGAAGGGCCAGGAAGACGACGAACTGATCAACGCCGGCAAGCAGCACGTCACGCTGCTGACGGGCGGCGCCTACTTCCATCACGCGGATTCGTTCGCGATGATGCGGGGCGGCCATCTGGATTTCTGCGTGCTCGGCGCGTTCCAGGTGTCGGCGAAGGGCGATCTCGCGAACTGGCACACCGGCGCACCCGACGCGATTCCGGCGGTCGGTGGCGCGATGGACCTCGCGATCGGCGCGAAGCAGGTCTACGTGATGATGGAGCACCTGACCAAGCAGGGCGAGAGCAAGATCACCGCCGAGTGCTCGTACCCGGTCACCGGTATCGGTTGCGTGACCCGTATCTATACGGACCTCGCAATGATCGACGTCACGAAGGAAGGCCTCGTCGTGCGCGAGATTTTCACGGACATCGGCTTCGACGAACTGCTGAAGCTGACCGGTGTGCCGATGACCGACGGCACGCAGGCCGCGCGCGCGGCCTGATGGTTGGCTGAGGCGTCGCGGCGGCGGTCTGCTTTGCGGCCGCGTCGATGGCGTCTCGTCTGAAAGCAGCATTGCGCGAACGGGTCAGCGCTGTCGGGGCAAACTCCTCGTCAGCGCTGGCCTGGCAACTTCAGCGACGGGCTGACCACGTTTGGCGCACAATACGCAGCACATACCGCGTCATACGCACGGCACGAGCGCGGCACGAGTGCTTGCTCCGCCACGGCGTCTGCTTCGAACCGCCGCGCGCCGTGCCGCTTCTTCGCTTCCGATTCCCTCAAACATCGTCGTCACCATGCTCGACTCCAGCGCCCGTCTGACTGGCCTTCTTTGCGGCACACAGCCGATGAACGACATCTGGGCGCCGCGTGCCACGCTGCAGCGGATGCTCGACGTCGAAGCCGCGCTCGCGCGTGCCTCTGCCGCGCACAAAGTCATTCCCGAAGCCGCCGTCCCCGCGATCGAAGCGGCCTGCCAGGCCGACCGGCTCGACGCCGATGCGCTCGCACGCGACGCCGCGCTCGGCGGTAACCTCGCGATTCCGCTCGTCAAGCAACTGACTGCACGCGTCAAAGCCGCCGATGCCGAAGCTGGCAAATACGTGCATTGGGGCGCGACGAGCCAGGACATCATCGACACCGCGACGGTACTGCAACTGCGCGACACCTTCGACCTGCTCGACAGCGGCCTGCAAGCCACCTGCGACGCGGTCGCGAAACTCGCGGCCACCCATCGCGCGACACCAATGATCGGCCGCACGTGGCTGCAACAGGCGCTGCCGATTACGCTGGGTCTGAAGTTCGCGCAATGGCTCGACGCGCTGTTGCGTCATCGCGAGCGGCTCGATGCGTTGCGCGAACGTGTGCTGGTGCTGCAATTCGGCGGCGCGGCCGGCACCCTCGCGAGTCTGCGCGAGGCGGCGCCGCAGGTCACGCAGTCGCTCGCCAAGGAACTCGGCCTCGCGGTGCCGACCTTGCCGTGGCACACGCAGCGCGATCGCATCGCCGAGACGGCGTCGCTGTTCGGCATGCTGATCGGCACGCTCGGCAAGATCGCGCGCGACGTGTCGCTGCAGATGCAAACCGAAATCGACGAACTCGCCGAACCGGCCGCGGCCGGCAAGGGCGGATCGTCGACGATGCCGCACAAGCGCAACCCGGTAGGTTGCGCGGCGGTGCTGACGGCCGCGACGCGCGCGCCCGGCCTCGTGGCGACCGTGTTCGCCGGCATGGTGCAGGAGCACGAACGCGCGCTCGGAGGTTGGCAGGCCGAATGGGACGCGCTGCCGGATCTCGCGCGCATCGCGGGCGGCGCGCTCGCGAACATCGAACAGATCGCGTCCGGCTTGAGCGTGAACGTACCGCGCCTCGCCGCGAATCTCGACGTCACCCGCGGCCTGATCCTCGGCGAAGCGGTGATGCTCGCGCTCGGCGATTCCGTCGGCCGGCTCGACGCGCATCATCTGGTCGAGCGCGCGTCGAAGGCGGCGATCCGCGACGGCAAGACGCTGTATGACGTGCTCGCCGCCGACTCTGCCGTCACCGAACATCTTTCGCTCGAGCGCCTGAAGCAGTTGCTCGATCCCGCTCAATACGTCGGCCAGGCGCACGCATATGTCGACGCCGCGCTGGCGCTTCACACCACGCGCGCGCAGCGCGCCCATTCCAAGGAGTAACCGGCATGCCCTACGCCGCTGTCAACGGCACCGAGCTTCACTATCGCATCGACGGCGATCGTCACGGCCACGCGCCGTGGCTCGTACTGTCGAATTCGCTCGGCTGCGATATGTCCATGTGGACGCCGCAGGTCGCGGCGTTGTCGAAGCACTTCCGCGTGCTGCGCTACGACACACGCGGCCACGGTCATTCGGAAGCGCCGAAGGGTCCGTACACGATCGAGCAGCTGAGCGGCGACGTGCTCGGCCTGATGGATACGCTGAAGATCGCGCGCGCGAATTTCTGCGGCATATCGATGGGCGGCCTGACCGGCGTCGCACTCGCCGCGCGTCATGGCGACCGCTTCGCGCGCATCGTGCTGAGCAACACCGCCGCGCGCATCGGCTCGCCGGAAGTGTGGGTGCCGCGTGCCGCGAAGGCGCGCAGCGAAGGCATGTTCGCGCTCGCCGACGCGGTGCTGCCGCGCTGGTTCACGGCCGACTTCATTGAGCGCGAGCCGGTCGTGCTGGCGATGATCCGCGACGTGTTCGTGCATACCGACAAGGAAGGCTACGCATCGAACTGCGACGCGATCGACGCAGCCGATCTGCGCCCCGAAGCGCCGGGTATCAAGCTGCCGACGCTGGTGATCAGCGGCACGCACGATCTGGCTGCCACGGCCGCGCAAGGCCGCGAACTCGCCCAGGCGATTCCGGGCGCGCGCTACGTCGAACTCGACGCCTCGCATATTTCCAACATCGAAAAGGTCGGCGAGTTCACGAAGTCCGTGCTCGACTTCCTGACGGAGGCAAAATGAACGACGAAGACCGTTACGAAGCCGGAATGGGGGTGCGTCGCGCGGTGCTGGGCAACGCGCACGTCGACCGTTCGCTCGCGAACCGCACCGAGCTGACCGAGGAGTTCCAGAACCTGATCACGCGTTATGCATGGGGCGAAATCTGGATGCGTGAAGGTCTGCCGCGTCATACGCGCAGCCTGCTGACGATCGCGATGATGGTTGCGCTCAATCGCAGCGAAGAACTCGCGCTGCATCTGCGCGCTGCCAAAAACAACGGCGTGACGCGCGAGCAGATCAAGGAAGTGCTGCTGCAGACCGCGATCTACTGCGGCGTGCCGGCGGCTAACTCCGCGTTTCACCTCGCCGACAAGCTGTTCCGCGAGGATGATGCGGCGGCCGCGGCGGCGAAGTCGTAAAGACTGAGCACGCGCAACTGGCCCTGCGCATCGCGCAGGATCAGGTCGAAGGTGAGGGCAGGCGTGCTCACGACGGACTCCGCAGCTCACGCGGGAAACGCTGCACGGCCACCCGCGCGATCTGCTGCACCCGACGGTGGGTCGCCTTCGACACCGCGCGCAGTTCATCGAGCAGTTCCTGCGGCAGGTACTGGCGGTAGGAAGGGTTGCGGTAGCGGCCGGCCATTTCAGTTCGTGCATTCCGACCGGCCGCGACAGGTCAGGATGGGGCGGCGAACGGTCAAAATCATAGTGTGTGGTTATTCAAATCCGTCCTTTACAGTGGGCCGATTCGTGGGGAAAACGGAACCACGCTGCAGATGTGCAAAAGCCGGACGTTAAGAACGTCAGCGCAGTGAAGCCTCAAGCCACAAAAACCGCAGCAAACGGAAGCCGCAAAACGAAAACGCCTGTTACCGTTGTGGAGGAATGCGCGCCGTTCAGGATTGGTATCGAAGGAATGCGCACGGCATTCCTTCGCGAATTCGGCGGGCGCCGATATTTTTTTATACGGTAGTCGTCGCTACAACGCTCACCGGCACCTGCACGCACACCGCGCGCAACACCGTTTCCTTGATCACCTCGCGCCAATGCGCGAGCGCCGCCTTGTCCATCAGCGGCTCGCCGAGAAACGCGCCGAGCGTGTGCTGATTGGCGTTATAGAAATAGCCGAGCGACGCGATCATCAGATACACGTCGCGTGCCTCGATATCGGCGCGAAACACGTGCTGCGCGCGACCCGCGTCCAATAGCTTCTGCACGACCGAAATCGCGTAGCCCGAAATCTCCTTGAGCTTCAGCGATTTTTTCGCATGCTTGCCCTGGTGCAGGTTTTCGCTCGACAGCAACGTGACGAACTCCGGGTGATCGAGGTAGTACTGCCAGACGAACTCGACCATCTGTTCGAGGCCGTGCACCGGATCGCGCAGATCGAGATCGAGTTTGCTTTCCGCTTCGTTGAACTGCGTGTAGATCGTTTCCAGCACTTCGATGAACAACTGCTCCTTGCTGCCGAAGTAGTAATAGATCATCCGGTCGTGCGAACGCGCAGCCTTCGAAATACTTTCGATGCGGCCGCTCGCATAACCCTGCTTCGCGAACACCCTGATGGCCGCCTTGAGGATCTTGGCGCGCGTGTCCTGCGCCTGTTTCGCGCGGATACCGATGGCGCCCGGCTTGCGGGCGGCGGTGGGGCTCATGACGGTCTCGGATCTCTTTGTCAGCGTAGGTTTGAACGGCGGGCGCGCAGACTCGGCACGCCGATGCCGCATTGCACCATGATCCCGCGTGACGGAAAACACGTTGCACAGTCGATTTTGATCGAGTAGATTTCAATCGAGTTTGGTGTAGAAGATACTACATGAACGGTGAGTGACCGCAACATGAAAATGGGCGGCCCACGCGGAAGTGCCCTGAAACCGGGACGATTCGCGCACCGCGCAGCACCCCCAGCCATGTCGCGCCTGTGATGTCGTACGGAACCCCACGATGACAGAACACACGAAGGTCGATTTCGGTGCAGACAGTGTCGATCGCGATACCGCGTCGACGCCGGGGCCGACCGTGCTCGAAAAGTCGGCGCCGCGCAGCGAGCGCATGGCCGCGAACAAGATCGAATGCAATGCGTGTCCGGTGTTGTGCCAGATCTCGGAAGGGCGCACCGGCGCGTGCGATCGTTATGCGAATGCGGACGGGCGGTTGATACGCGTCGATCCGGTGGTGTTTCTGTCGCGTACCGATGATGCCGACGCCGACCAGGCAAACGCGGCGATTGAATTCGGCACTTCCCCCGCCGCCGACCAAAGCACCGTCGAACCGGCCCTCTTCGTCACCGGCGTCGGTGCCTCCTCGACCTATCCTGACTACAAGCCCGCGCCGTTCATCGTCGCATCGAAGCTCGACGACGTCGACATGGTCACCGTCGTCACCGAAGGCATCTTCAGCTATTGCAGCTTCAAGGTGAAGATCGACACCGACCGCTTTCTCGGCCCCGAACAGGCCAACGTGCGCTGCGACGGCGAGATCGTCGGTCACGTGAGCACGGCCGAATACGGCTCGCAGATGCTGAGCCTCGGCGGCGTCCATCATCTGACCGGCGGCAGCAAGAAAGAAGGCCGCGTGACCTGCGACATGATGCTCGCGCTCGGCAACAAGGAGGCGGTCGAGCTGAGTATCGACGGCGGCGCGAGTCTCGTGATTCGCGCCGGCGTCGCGCCGATCGTCGACGGTGTCGAGGAGCAGCGCATGCGCGTCGGCTGCGGCTCCGCGACGATCGGTATCTTCGCGAAGCAATGGTTCGGCCACGTCGATGAGGTGGTGGTCGTCGACGATCACATTACGGGGGTGCTGACCGAGCACCAGGCGGGCCGCTGCCTCGGCATGACGCGCTCGGGACTCAAGATACGCGGCCGCAAATCGACGCCGGGCCGCTATTTCCAGGTTGCCAATCCTGGCACCGGTTGGGGGGGCACCGACATTCAGGACCCGCTCGCGATCGTCGAAGGATTCGATCCGTCGGTCGCGAAGCCGGGCATGCGCGTGCTGATGGTCTCGACGACCGGCGAACACGCGCAATGGTACGAACTCGACGCACAGCTCGTGCCGCGCATCGCGCCGATGCCCGACGCGGTGCGCCGCACGGTCGAGCGGATCGGCGAGAACTGCGAGCCGTCGCTCGCGACGGTGCTGTTTCTCGGCGGCGCGGGCGGCAGTCTGCGCGCCGGCGCGACCGAGAATCCGGTGCTGCTCACGCGCGCGATCAAGCGCAAGCTCGTCAACGTCACGTGCGGCGGCGCGCCGGCTTATGTGTGGCCGGGCGGCGGCATCACCGTGATGGTCGACGTGACGCGCATGCCGGACCGCTCGTTCGGCACGGTGCCGACACCGGCGCTCGTCGCGCCGATCGAATTCACGATGACGTACGACACGTACCGCGATCTCGGCGGCCACGTCGATGCGGTGCGCTCGTTGCAGAGCGTGCTAGCGAGTGGGCCGACGCATACGGAAGGCGCGCCGCTCGCGCGGCGGACGCTGGCTCGCGATCCGGACAATCCGTGGCCGCCTGCAATGCCCGGTTAAGCGCCTTGACCCAAAAATCACGCGATGACCCCCACCCGAACCCGTCTCGACGAACACCGCTGGCATTGGCAGCACGGGCCGATCGACCTGATTCTCGGCGCCGACGGCGAGCCCGACGCGGTGCGTGCCGCATATGACGCATGCTGGGAGCGCTTCAGTCCTGTGCTGGAGGAGCTGGTCCGCGAATTGAACGTGCTTCGGCAACCAGTGCAGGCTGTGTCGGCATTACATGAGTGCCCGCTTCGAGGGCCGGTCGCGACGCGTATGTGGCGCGCGTGTCATCCGCATCGTTCAAGCTTCATCACGCCGATGGCGGCAGTCGCGGGCAGCGTCGCCGACGAACTGATCGCCGCGTTCGCGCGCGACGGCATCGCGCGCGCCTTCATCAACAACGGCGGCGACATCGCGCTGCAACTCGCGGCGGGGCAGCAGTATCGCGTGGGCGTGTTGGCGGACCTCGCGCAAATTTCGGGCACGCATTTCGCGCACGACCCTGCGCTCGACGCGCATCTGACGCTCGACGCTCGGCAACCGATTCGCGGCGTCGCGACGAGCGGCTGGCGCGGCCGCAGCTTCAGTCTCGGCATCGCCGACAGCGTGACCGTGCTCGCGCGCGATGCCGCTAGCGCCGACGCCGCCGCGACGATGATCGCGAACTCGGTCGATCTCGACCATGCGGGAATCGTGCGGCGTCCGGCGTCGTCGCTGAAGGACGATAGCGATCTCGGCGATCTGCTGGTAACCGTCGACGTGCCGCGTCTGCCGCAGCCGCTGATCGATTTCGCGCTCGCGCGCGGCGTCGATGTCGCGAAGCGGTTGCGCGACCAGGGTTTGATCGAAGGCGCCGCGCTGTTCCTGCAAGGACGGGCGCGGGTCACCGGTATCGACGATTCACGCGCGTTGTCCACCACGCGCGCTTCACTGACAACGGAGGCTCCGTGTTCGAAATACGCCGCGTGCTGACGCACGTCGAAGACATCTTCCACGAGTTCGGCCCCGCGCCCGCGCAGCCGCTCAGACGAGGCGCGATCGCCGCGGTGATGACGAATCCGTTCGCGGGCCGTTACGAGCCGAAAATAGAACCCGCGATGGAAGCGCTGAAGCCGCTCGGCTTCGAGATGGCGCAACGGCTGCTGACGGCGATGGCGGTGCCGCATGCGTCGATCGAAAGCTATGGGAAGGGCGCGATCGTCGGCGCGCGCGGGGAACTCGAGCATGGCGCGCTATGGCATGTGCCCGGCGGCTACGCGATGCGCGAGCTGCTCGAAAAGCACGGCGTGCCGACCAACGCGATCGTGCCGTCGACGAAGAAGGTCGGCGCGCCGTCCACCGCGCTCGACGTGCCGCTCACGCATGTGAACGCGAGCTACGTGCGCAGCCACTTCGATGCGATCGAAGTACGCGTGCCCGGCGCGCCCGCCGCCGACGAGATCGTCTACATCCTCGCGATGAGCACGGGGCAGCGCGTGCATGCGCGGGTGGGCGGCCTCGCGAAAGAGGCGATCGTCGGCAAGGATGGCTTGCGCTGAAGCGGCGCGCGGCAACCATACAGGAAGGCAACGAAACTCGGAGAGCGCAAATGGCAATCAGGCTTCGCAAGCTGGTCGTGCAGGTCGACGAAACACGCATCGAAATGGGCCAGGCCGTCGAGCCGCCCGCGCGCCGCGCGGTCGCGATCGCGGTAATCGATAATCCGTATGCGGGCCGCTATGAGGCGAAGCTCGACGCGCTGATCGAAGCCGGCGAGGAACTCGGCGCGCTGCTCGGCAAGCGCTGCGTCGAGGCGTTGGGCATCGCGCCCGGGGCGGCGCAAAGCTACGGCAAGGCGGCGATCGTCGGCGAGGCGGGCGAGCTCGAACATGCGGCCGCGATCCTGCATCCGAAGCTCGGCGCGCCGCTGCGCGCGGCGGTCGAGAAGGGCGCGGCGCTGGTGCCGTCGGCGAAGAAGATCGGCACGCTCGGCACCGCGATCGACGTGCCGCTCGGCCACAAGGACGCCGCCTACGTGCGCAGCCATTTCGACGCGATCGAGGCGCGCGTGGCCGATGCGCCGCGCGCGAACGAAATCGTCGTGGCGGTCGCGGTGACCGCGTCGGGCCGGCCGCTGCCGCGCATCGGCGGCTTGCAGGCGAACGAGATCAAAGGCGAGGACGGCCTGCGCTGAGCGATCGTTTTTTTCAGCCGCCTGATTGCCGTCGCTTGTTTTGCGGGTTGTTTCGCTGGTAGTGTCCTGCCGTTGACGCGGGCGCGCATGGTGCCGCCCGCGCTGCAACGTCCGCCGATCGGGCCGCTGCGCATGTTGCGCACGCGCCGTTCGGCGAGCTGCCGAGGGTCTCGATGCTTTCGAATCTGCTGGTACAACTGGTCAATGGACTCGCCGACGCGTCGACGCTGTTTCTGGTCGCCGCCGGTTTGTCGTTGATCTTCGGCGTGACGCGCATCGTCAACTTTGCGCACGGCTCGTTCTATATGTTCGGCATTTACGTCGCGTATAGCATCGCGAGCCGCTTTGGCCACACGGCGGGCGGCTTCTGGCTGTCGGTGCTCGCCGCCGCGCTCGCGGTCGCGGTGTTGGGCGCGCTCGTCGAAATCGTCGTGTTGCGGCGGATCTATCAGGCGCCGGAGTTATTCCATCTGCTCGCCACCTTTGCGCTCGTGCTGATCTTTCGCGACGCCGCACTATGGCTTTGGGGCCCCGACGATCTGTTCGGCCCGCGCGCGCCGCATCTCGCGGGCGCGGTCGACTTTCTCGGCCATCCGCTGCCCACGTACGACATCGCGCTGATCGTGATCGGTCCGGTCGTATTGTTGCTGCTCTGGTATGCGTTGACGCGCACGCGTTGGGGCACGCTCGTGCGCGCCGCGACGCAGGATCGCGAGATGCTCGGCGCGCTCGGCATCAATCAGGCGTGGCTGTTTACCGGCGTGTTCTTCGTCGGCGCGTTTCTCGCGGGACTCGGCGGCGCGCTGCAAGGGCCGCGCATGTCGGCGAACCTGTCGCTCGACCTCGAGACGATCGGCAATGCGTTCGTGGTCGTCGTGGTCGGTGGCATGGGCTCGATTCCGGGCGCGTTTGTCGCGGCGTTGCTGATCGCCGAGATCAAGGCGCTGTGCATCGGTATCGGGCACGTGACGATCTTCGGCATCGGTTTATCGCTGAGCCGCTTCACGCTGGTGGCCGAATTCGTCGTGATGGCAGTCGTGCTGGTGGTGCGGCCCTGGGGTCTGCTCGGCCGCGCGAGCGCCGCGGTGCGCGCGATGGGTACGCCGGAAACGCCATTGCGTCCGGCAGGCAGGCGTCTGAAGGGGCTGGCCGCCTTCGTGTTGCTGGTGCTGGTTCTGGCGCCGCTCGCGGCCAACGCGTTTCCGTACATGCCGGTGCTGCTCGTTGAAATCCTGATCGCGGTGCTGTTCGCGACGAGTTTGCATTTCATCATGGGGCCGGGCGGTCTGCATTCGTTTGGCCATGCCGCGTACTTTGGACTTGGCGCTTACGGCGCGGCGCTGTTTCTCAAAGTGCTGAATCTGCCGATGGAAGCCGCGTTGCTGCTCGGGCCACTGCTCGCGGTGGTGGGCGCGCTCGTGTTCGGCTGGTTCTGCGTGCGCCTGTCCGGTGTCTATCTGGCGATGCTGACGCTCGCATTCGCGCAGATCGTCTGGTCGGTCGTGTTCCAGTGGGACGACGTGACCGGCGGCAGCAACGGCGTGCTAGGCCTCTGGCCGTCGAACTGGCTGTCGTCGCCGGTTGCGTTCTACTACCTGACGTTAGCGTGCGCGGTGCTCGGCGTGTGGCTGCTGCGCCGCATGCTGTTCTCGCCGCTCGGCTATGCGATGCGCGCGTCGCGAGATTCCGCGCTGCGCGCCGAGGCGATCGGGATCGACGTGAAGCGGGTGCAATGGGCGTCATTCGTGATCGCGGCGCTGTTCTGCGGACTCGCCGGATCGCTGTACGCGTTTTCGAAGGGCAACATCTCGCCCGAAGTGATCAGCGTGAGCCGCTCGGTCGATGGCCTCGTGATGGTGTTGCTCGGCGGCTTGCAGACGTTGAGCGGGCCGATCGTCGGCGCGGCCGTGTTCACGTGGCTGCAGGATACGGTTGCGCGACAGACCGACTACTGGCAGGCGCTGCTAGGCTTCGCGATCCTGCTGCTGGTGATCGCGTTTCCGCAGGGTATCGTCGGCTTCATTCGCGAGCGTTTCGGCGACGCGAACGGCGATCAGGCCGACAAGACCAACGGCGGCGCCGCGTCGCCGTCGCAACGGGCCGCCGCGGTCAAGGAGGGGCTATGAGCCTGCTGCGCGTAAGCGGTCTGTCGAGATCGTTCGGAGGACTGAAGGCGGTCGATAACGTTTCATTCGAGCTCGAAGCCGGTCAACTGCTGGCGCTGCTCGGTCCCAACGGCGCGGGCAAATCGACGTGTTTCAACATGGTCAACGGCCAGTTGCAGCCGTCGTCGGGTTCGATTCTGCTCGACGGTCACGAACTCGTCGGCATGCGGCCGCGCGATATCTGGCGGCGCGGCGTCGGCCGCACGTTCCAGATCGCCGCGACGTTCAACTCGATGACGGTGCTTGAAAACGTGCAGGTGGCGTTGGTGTCGCGCGAGAAAAAGACCTTCGGCCTCTGGAAGCCAGCGAGCTCGCACCATGCCGACGAAGCGTTCGCGCTGCTCGAACAGGTCGGCATGGGCGCGCACGCGAAGCGTGCATGCGGCGTGCTCGCGTATGGCGACGTGAAGCGCGTCGAGCTTGCGATCGCGCTCGCGAACCGACCAAAGCTGCTGTTGATGGACGAACCGACCGCCGGCATGGCGCCGAAGGAGCGCAACGAATTGATGGCGTTGACCAAGCGTCTGGTGACCGAACACGAGATCGGCGTGCTGTTCACCGAACACAGCATGGACGTCGTATTCGCGTACGCCGACCGGATGATCGTGCTCGCGCGCGGCAAGCTGATCGCCGAGGGCGACGCCGACACGATCCGCAACGACGCGCGCGTGCAGGAGGTCTATTTCGGCACCGGCAAGACGTTCCGGCCGCACGCGCCACTGCAAGACGCGTCAGGCAGCGCGCGGGATCGTGGAGCATTGCAATGAGCGAACCGATGCTGAAAGTCTCCGGCCTCAATGCGTTCTACGGTCGCGCCCACATCCTGTTCGACGTCGGCCTCGAAGTTGGCCGTGGCGAGGTGGTCGCGCTGATGGGCCGCAACGGCGCCGGCAAATCGACGACGATGAAAGCGGTGATGGGACTGCTGCCGCGCCGCCACGGTGAAGTGACGTTTCGCGGCCAGAGCATCAGCGCGCTCGCGCCGTACAAGATCGCGCGCATGGGCGTCGGTTTTGTGCCCGAGGACCGCCGCGTATTCGCGGACCTGACCGTGATGGAGAACCTCGACACGGGCCGCCAGCCGCCGCGCGAAGGCGCGCCGCAATGGACCCCCGACAAGCTGTTCCGCCTGTTTCCCAATCTCGGCGAAATGCCGAAGCGCCCCGGCGGCCAGATGAGCGGCGGCGAGCAGCAGATGCTGACCGTGTCGCGCACGCTAATGGGCAATCCGTATCTGGTGCTGCTCGACGAACCGTCCGAAGGCGTCGCGCCGGTGATCGTCGAGCAGATGGCGAACATGATTCTCGAACTGAAACGCGAAGGGCTATCCATTCTGTTATCCGAACAGAATCTGCACTTCGCCGAGTTGGTCAGCGACCGCGCGTATGTGCTCGAAAAAGGGCAGATCCGGTTCAGCGGCACGATCGGCGAACTCGCACTGAACGAAACAGTGAGGCGCGCTTACCTGAGCATGTGAATTCATCCGTTAGTCTCGGCGAAAGGAGAGGCAGATGGCGGCAGAGACGTTGACAGGCTTGTCGGGCAAGGTCGCGGTAACGAACATCGGGCTGCTGCTGTCGGGCGATATCGATCAGCCCATTCTCGACGCGGACACGCTGGTGATCGATGACGGCGTGATCGTCGCGGTCGGCCGCGAGAAGGACTGCGATCTCGAAGGCGCGCGCACCACGGTCGACTGCAAAGGAACGACGGTCGCGCCCGGCCTGATCGACTCGCACGTGCATCCGGTGTTCGGCGACTGGACGCCGCGCCAGAATCAGCTCGGCTGGATCGAGTCGAATCTGAACGGCGGTGTGACGACGATGATCTCGGCCGGCGAAGTGCATTTGCCTGGCCGTCCGAAAGACGTGCTCGGCGTGAAGGCGCTCGCGATCACCGCGCAGCGCTCGTTCGACGGCATGCGCGCGGCCGGCGTCGGTGGCGGCGTCAAGGTGCTGGCGGGCGCGCCCGTGATCGAGAAGGGCATGGTCGAGCAGGACTTCAAGGAGCTTTCCGAGGCCGGCGTAAAGCTGCTCGGCGAAGTGGGCCTCGGCAGCGTGAAGGGCGGCGAGGAAGCGCAACAGATGGTCGCGTGGGCGCGCAAGTACGGTATCCAGAGCACGATTCACACGGGCGGTCCGTCGATTCCGGGCTCCGGCCTGATCGATCGGGACGTGGTGCTCGCCGCCGATGCCGATGTGATCGGCCACGTCAATGGGGGCCATACGTCGCTGTCGTACCGGCACGTGTGCGATTTGTGCGAGCAGTCGAGCCGCGCGCTCGAAATCGTCCACAACGGCAACGAGCGGATCGCGTTGCTGACCGCGCGTCATGCGATCGAACTGAAGTGCCCACACCGGATCATTCTCGGCACCGATAGCCCGGCCGGCTCCGGCGTGCAACCGCTCGGCATTCTGCGCATGATCGCGCTGATCTCGAGCCTCGCCGACGTCCCCGCCGAAATCGCGTTCTGCTTCGCGACCGGCAATACCGCGCGGCAGCGCCACCTGCGCCAGGGGCTGATCGAGGTGGGCCGTCCCGCCGATCTCGTGTTCATGGACCGCGCGCAGCATACGGCCGCCGACACGCTGCTCGAAAGCGTGCAGCTCGGCGATATTCCGGGTGTGGGGATGGTGATGATCGATGGTCTGATCCGTTGCCGGCGCAGCCGCAATACGCCGCCCGCGACCGAAGTGCCGGTGGTGCTGTGAACGCGCGGCACGACAGGGTGCTCGCATCATGATGAACCGCGCCGCTCAGCTCGTGCTGAAGGTAAACGGCGCGACGCATGTGGTCAGCGCGGCGGCGCAGACACCGCTGCTCTACTTGTTGCGCAACGATCTCGCGCTGAACGGGCCGAAGTTCGGTTGCGGTCTCGGCGAATGCGGCGCCTGCACCGTGCTGCTCGACGGCATGCCGACGCGCGCCTGCGTGACGACCGCCGAAGTCGCGCTGGGCCGCGAGATCACGACGCTCGAAGGGCTCGGCACTCGCACCGCGTTGCATCCGGTGCAGCAGGCGTTCATCGACGAACAGGCCGCGCAATGCGGCTACTGCCTGAACGGCATGATCATGACCGCGAAGGCGCTGCTCGATCGCGATCCGCATCCGAGCGTCGCGACGATCCAGCGCGAGCTGTCGCGCAATCTGTGTCGCTGCGGCACGCATGTCGAGATCGTGCGCGCGGTGCAGCGCGCGGCGCAATTGCTCGACGCGCAAACGGACGTGGACGACGGAGCGCGCGTATGACCGGGCCGGACTTCAGCGTCGATCGTCGTGGCGCGACGCCGTCGCGCAAGCGGTTGTACGACGCGCACAGCGTGCTGCTCGTCGCGCGGCCGCCGCATGCACCGGTCAAGGCCGCGCGCGGCCAGCCGGGTTCGCGTTCTTCGTTCGTGCCGACCGAGGCGGATCTGTTTCTGGTCGTGCGAGACGATGGCAGCGTGGTCGCGTTCAACGGTCACGTGGATCTTGGCACCGGCATCGGCACCGCGCTCGCGCAGATCGTCGCGGAAGAACTCGATGTGCCGTTGACGCGTGTATCGATCGTGCTCGGCCATACCGGCGAAGCGCCGAACCAGGGACCGACGATCGCGAGCGCGACGATCCAGATTTCTGCGGTGCCGCTGCGTCAGGCGGCGGCGCAAGCGCGTCAGTATCTGGTCGCGCAAGCGGCTGCGCGCCTGAATGTAGACGCGAACGATCTCGACGTGCAGGACAGCCGGGTGTTTCCACGCGATGGCGACCCGGCGCAGGGCATTCACTACGGAGATCTGGTCAAAGGCCAGCGTGTCGAACTGCTGCTGTCGACCGATGCGCCGGTGAAACCGCCGCACGCGTATCGCGTCGTCGGCAAAAGCGTGCCGCGCGTCGACATTCCCGCGAAGGCGACCGGTGAGCTGAGCTTCGTGCACGACGTGCGAGTGGCCGGCATGCTGCATGGACGCGTGGTGCGGCCGCCTTATGCCGGCGTTGCGCAGGGTGAGTTCATCGGGCATAGCCTGCTGGAGGTGAACGAAGCGTCGATTCGCGACTTGCCTGGCATCGTCAAGGTGGTCGTGATTCGCGATTTCGTCGGTATCGTCGCCGTGCGTGAGGAGATTGCGCAACAGGCGGCGCAGCGGCTCGACGTGCGCTGGAAGACGGTCGATGACCTGCCGCCGCTCGACACGAGCGAGCAGGTCGAAGCGGCGCTGCGCGCGAATCCGGCGACGCGGCGCGACCTGGTGATCGAAGGCGACGTGGATGCGGCGCTCGCCAGGGACCCTGCTCGCACGCTGGAACGCACCTACGTTTGGCCGTTCCAGATGCACGCATCGATCGGCCCGTCGTGCGCGGTCGCGGACTATCGCAACGGAGACGGCGACGACACGCAGCTGAAAATCTGGTCCGGCACGCAGAACCCGCATTCGCTGCGCGCCGACCTCGCGCTATTGCTGACACTCGACGAAGCGCGCATCGACATCGTGCGGATGGATGCGGCGGGCTGCTACGGACGCAATTGCGCGGACGACGTCGCCGCCGACGCCGCGCTGCTGTCGCGCGCGGTCGGCGCGCCGGTGCGCGTGCAGCTATCGCGCGAGGACGAACACGCATGGGAGCCGAAGGGCGCCGCGCAGTTGATGGACGTACGCGGCGCGCTCACCGCCGAAGGCGAACTCGCCGCCTACGACTTCGCGACGCGCTATCCATCCAACGACGCCCCCACGCTCGCGCTGCTGCTGACCGGCACGATCCCCGCGCAGCCGCAGGTGTTCGAGATGGGCGACCGCACGGCCGTGCCGCCGTACGACTATCGCAGCATGCGCATCGTCTGCGACGACACGCCGCCGATCGTGCGCGCCGCGTGGCTGCGCGGTGTGTCCGCGTTGCCGAACACGTTCGCGCACGAGTCGTTCATCGACGAACTGGCCGAGCAGGCCGGCGTCGATCCGGTCGAATTCCGCCTCACGCATCTGACCGATCCGCGCGCGATCGACCTCGTCAAGGCGGTCGCGGCGAAAGCCGGGTGGGAACCGCGCGAACCCGCGTTCAGAACGCGCGGCGAGGACGACGAAGACGGCAATATCGCGCGCGGCCGCGGCATCGCGTACGCGCGCTACGTGCACAGCAAATTCCCGGGGTTCGGCGCCGCATGGTCCGCGTGGGTCGCCGACGTCGAAGTCAATCGCAACAGCGGCGAACTGGCGGTCACGCGCGTCGTGGTCGGTCAGGACACCGGCACGATGGTCAATCCCGATGGCGTGCGTCAGCAGATTCACGGCAACGTGATCCAGACGACGAGCCGCGCGCTGAAGGAGCAGGTCAGTTTCGGCGACAACGCGGTGACGAGCCAGGAGTGGGGCGCGTATCCGATCCTGACGTTCCGCGAAGTGCCGGTGATCGACGTCGTGATGATGCCGCGCCACGGCGAGCCACCGATGGGCGCCGGCGAGTCGGCGTCGTTGCCCGGCGCGGCCGCCATCGCCAATGCGCTGTACGACGCGACGGGGGTGCGTTTCCGTCGCCCGCCGTTCACGCCGGAAAAGATCCGCGCCGCGCTCGCCGACGCGCAGGCGGAGGATGCGGCGGCGGCGCGCAGGAAAAAGCGCTGGCCGCGCGGCTTTTTCGGTTTGTTGGCTGCGGGCGCGGTCGGCTGGCTTGGTGCGCTGTCGTTCGCATCGGTTTCCAGCGCGCCGCTTGCGCCGATCACGCCGCCGCTCGCGAGCGCGTTCGCGCCGGAACTGATCGCGCGCGGCAAGCTGCTCGCGTCGCTCGGCAATTGCGCGGTTTGCCATACCGCCCACAACGGCGTGCCGAACGCCGGCGGCAAGCCGCTCGCGACCCCGTTCGGCATCGTCTACAGCACCAACCTCACGCCCGACGGCCAAACGGGGATCGGCTACTGGTCGCTCGAAGCGTTCGTGCGCGCGATGCGGCACGGCATCAGCCGTGACGGTCATCGGCTGTATCCGGCGTTTCCGTACACGTCGTTCCAGAACATCTCCGATGACGATCTGCATGCGCTCTACGCGTATCTGATGTCGCAAACGCCGGTGCGCAGCCGGCCGCCCGAAACGAAGCTCGCGTTTCCTTTCAGCGTGCGTCCGCTAATGGCTGCATGGAACGGCCTGTTTCTCGGCCGCACTGCGTTTACCGCCAAGCCCGCGCAGAGCGCGCAATGGAATCGCGGCGCGTATCTGGTGAATGGCCTTGGCCATTGCAGCGCGTGCCACACGCCGCGCAACACGTTCGGCGCCGAGAAAACCGGCGCGGCGTTCATGGGCGGAGGCAGCGCCGAGGGCTGGGAAGCGCCCGCGCTGTCGGCGTTGTCGAATGCGCCGGTGCCGTGGAGCGAGGACGAACTGTTCCGCTATCTGCGCGACGGTCACGCGCCGTTGCACGGCGTCGCGGCCGGGCCGATGGCGCAGGTGGTCGGCGATCTCGCGGCGCTGCCCGACAGCGATATCCGCGCGATGGCCGTCTATCTCGCGTCGCTCAATCCGCTGGAGCCGAACGCCGATCCGGCCGCGACCGCGCGCGAATACGAACAGGCCAGCGCGATGACGGGCGCGCCGGTCACGGCGGGTGCGCGGCTTTTCGACGGCGCGTGCGCCGCGTGTCATCACACCGGCAGCGGACCTCAGTTGTTCGGCGCACATCCGTCGCTGGCGCTGAACACGAACCTGCACGGCGCGGCGCCGGACAACCTGATTCGCGTGATTCTCGACGGCATCGGCTCGCCTGCGCGGCCCGAACTCGGTACGATGCCGGCTTACCGCGACAGTTTCAACGACGCCCAGGTCGCCGAACTCGTGTCGTTCCTGCGCGCGCAGTTCGCGGGCGGCAAGCCGGCATGGCAGGACGTCGCCGCGAACGTGGCCAGAATCCGCGCGGAACCGCGCGAGCAATGAGGCGCCAGCCGTCGTCCGCAGGTGCGCAGGTCCGCGCGCTTGCACGTCTGCACGTCCGCACGTTCGCATGTCTGACTAAAACCACCATTCCTTCTGATAACGGAGAAACGCATGACCACGCGCGCAGGATGGATCTCTCGCCTCATGGTGTCGACCGTGTGCTCGTTTGCCGCGCTCGGCGCGAGCGCACAGCAGACCGTCAAGATCGGTGAGATCAATAGCTACAAGGCGCAACCCGCCTTTCTCGGGCCTTACAAGCAAGGCTGGAATCTCGCACTCGAGCAGGTGAACGCGGCGGGTGGCGTGCTCGGCAAGCAGCTCGAAGTTATTTCGCGCGACGACAACGGCAACCCCGGCGACACGATCCGCGTCGCCCAGGAACTGATCGCGCGTGAGCAGGTGCAGCTGCTGTTCGGCGGCTTCCTGTCGAACACCGGCCTCGCGCTCGCCGACTTCGCGAAGCAGAAGAAGATCTTCTTCCTCGCGGCCGAACCGCTGACCGACAAGATCGTCTGGGCCGATGGCAACAAATACACGTACCGTCTGCGCCCTTCGACCTACATGCAGGTCGCGATGCTGGTGCCCGAGGCCGCGAAGCTGAAGAAGAAACGCTGGGCGATCGTGTATCCGAACTACGAGTACGGGCAATCGGCGGTGGCGACGTTCAAGAAGCTGCTGACGGCCGCGCAGCCGGACGTGCAGTTCGTCGTCGAACAGGCGACGCCGCTCGGCAACGTCGACGCGGGCGCCGTGACCCAGGCGATCGCCGACGCGAAGCCCGACGCGATCTTCAACGTGCTGTTCGGCGCCGACCTCGGCAAGTTCGTGCGCGAGGGCAATACGCGCGGGCTCTTCAAGGACCGCGCGGTGGTGTCGCTGCTGACCGGCGAGCCCGACTACCTCGATCCGCTCGGCGCCGAAGCGCCGACCGGCTGGATCGTGACCGGCTACCCGTGGTATTCGATCGATACGGCCGCGAACAAGCAGTTCGTCGACGCGTATCAGGCGAAATATCACGACTATCCGCGGCTGGGCTCGGTGGTCGGCTATTCGGCGCTGATGTCGATCGCGGACGGAATCAAGAAGGCGGGTTCGACCGACCCGGACAAACTCGCCGCCGCGTTCAAGGGGCTCAACGTGCAGACGCCCTTCGGCCCGATCATGTACCGCGCGCAGGACAATCAGTCGACGATGGGCGCGTATGTCGGCGTGACCGGCGTGAAGGACGGCAAGGGTGTGATGACGTCGTACCGCTATGTGGATGGCGCGAGCGTGCAGCCATCGGACGCCGAGGTGAAGAAACTGCGCCCGGCGGATTGAGGACGTGGCGCGCGGCGGTCCGTCGTGACTGCCGCGCAATAGCCGCGCGAGTGTTGGTGAATGCACGTTCGCAGCGGCTTTTGCCACGAGCGGGCGGCTTTGAAAACGGCGGTTGCCGTCGGCGAAACCTACTCTTCCGCGTCGTGCTCCGTGACGAAGCGCTTCAGATAAGCGAGCACGGCCGCTTCCATCGCGCGATGATCGGCGGTGTTTTTCGAGCCCGCGTTTTCTTCATCGCCGAACAGTGTGGACGGCGCGTTGTGCACGTCCACTTCCTGCCCCTCGCGGAACACGCGAATTTCGTGGACGTCTTCGACGTACTCGGCGATCCAGTGCACGCCCTCGATATGTGTGCCGGCGCGAACCGTAACTATCTTCATGGCTGTCTCCATGCAAGGCGGTCGATTTGAGTTGGCGCTTCGGCGCTTACTCCCGTCCCATGTCCACCACCATACGCCGTCCCGCCGACGCACGCGAGTCCCGCCGCGCAACCGCCGCCGGACCATGGCGCGGATGGGCGCTCCGGCACGCTCGTTGCTCAATGATAGAGACTCACCCACAACCGGAGAACCGTCATGCCAGAGCAGAAAACCTTGAAGCGTGCCGCGGCCGATAAACGCGCCGGCAAATCAGCGAGTACTCAAGCGGGAGAGTTCGTCAAGGAACAGGTGGACAAGGTCCGCGCCGGCAAGCACGGCGTGCGCTCGCCGAAGCAGGCGATCGCGATCGGGCTGTCCGAGGCGCGGCGCGCGGGCGTCGACCTAAAGCCGCCGAAGAAGGGCGCCACGAGCGAGGCGACCCGCAAGAAAGCGCAGAAGGACAGCGCGGCGGGCAAGCACGAAGGCGCCGCGAAAAAGAGTGCGAGCAAGGAGTCGAGCGCGAAACGCTCGCGTGTGTCGGAGAGCGTGCTCAAGCGCGAGAGCAAGGCCGGGGCGTCGTCGGCGGCGATGTCGAAGCAGGCGAAGTCCGCGGCGGCCAAGCGGCCAGCCGCGAGCCGCTCGGCCGCAGCCAAAAAGGCCGCTGCGACGAAGGGCGCGGCTGGACGCTCCGCTGCCGCGAAAAAGGCCGCGCAAACGCGGGCGTCGCGCTCGCATCACTGAGCTTGCGGCTCGCAATACGGCAGCAATAGAAAAGAGCGGCGCACGCATGCGCGTGCCGCCGCTCTTTCGTCGTCGCCTGGTGGCGCGCTTGCGCGCCTTCTTACTGTACTGTCGCCAGCACCTCGCCAACGGTGCGGAAGAGCCGCGCGATCTGCTCTTCGTCGATGATCAGCGGCGGGGAGAACGCGAGGATGTCGCCGGTGAAACGGATCAGCACGCCTGCCTCGAAGCATTTGACGAACGCCTCGTAGGCGCGCGCGCCCGGCGCTCCGTCGCGCGATTCGAGCTCGATGCCCGCGACGAGGCCGAGGTTGCGCACGTCCTTCACGTGCTTCGCGCCGCGCAGTCCATGCGCGGCGGCTTCGAACGTCGGCGCGAGGCTGGCCGCGCGCTCGAACAACTGGTCGCGGCGGTACAGATCGAGCGTCGCGATCGCGGCCGCGGCAGCCGCCGGATGCGCCGAGTACGTGTAGCCGTGAAACAGCTCGATCGCGCCCGGCGCGCCGCTACCCACGACCGTGTCGTGGATCGTGCGGCTCGCCGCGACCGCGCCCATCGGAATCGACGCGTTGTTGATCGCCTTCGCCAGCGTGATCAGATCCGGCGTGACGCCGAAGTGTTCGCTCGCGGTCGCCTTGCCGAGGCGGCCAAAGCCGGTGATCACCTCGTCGAAGATGAGCAGGATGCCGTGCTTCGTGCAGATCTCGCGCAGGTTCTGCAGATAGCCTTGCGGCGGAACCAGCACGCCGGTCGAGCCGGCCACCGGTTCGACGATCACCGCGGCGATCGTCGAAGCGTCGTGCAGCGCGACGATGCGCTCCAATTCCTCGGCCAGATGCGCGCCCCATGCGGGCTGGCCCTTCGAGAACGCGTTGTGTTCGAGATCGTGCGTGTGCGGCAAATGATCGACCGCCGGCAACAGCGCCCCGGAAAACGTCTTGCGATTCGGCGCGATACCGCCGACCGAAATCCCGCCGAAACCGACGCCGTGATAGCCGCGCTCGCGGCCGATCAGACGCGTGCGCTGGCCTTCGCCGCGCGCGCGATGGTAGGCGAGCGCGATTTTCAGCGCGGTGTCGACCGATTCGGAGCCCGAGTTCGTGAAGAAGATGCGATCGAGCCCTTCCGGCATTAGCTCGGCAACCTTCTTCGCCGCTTCGAACGCAAGCGGGTGGCCCATCTGGAAGGTCGGCGCGAAGTCGAGCGTCGACAGCTGCTGCGTGATCGCGGCGACGATTTCATCGCGGCCATGGCCGGCGTTCACGCACCACAGCCCGGCGCAACCGTCGAGAATCTCGCGCCCGTCGGTGCTGCGGTAGTACATGCCCTTCGCCGATTCCAGCAGGCGCGGCGCGGCCTTGAACTGGCGATTGGCGGTGAAGGGCATCCAGAAGGACGACAGATCGTCGATGACGGGGCGCGAAGTCATGGCATCTCCTCGAAGTGGCGCGGTTGGGGCTTTAAGCGTAGCCAAACTGTAGCCCTCGCGGTTTAATGGCGGCATAAACAGTTGACCAAGTGTGGTGTCAACTGTGCTGGTGGATTCGCGCGAACTGTTCCGGTAGGCGGGCGGTCCGCGGTCGGTCTTTTTGCCCCTCGTTTTTCGCCCGAAACATGATCGAACTGGACCTTCTACGCGACCGGCGCGCGGCGCCGACGCTCGTCGAACAGGTCGTGCAGAGCTTTGCGCGCGCGATCGACTCGCAATCGCTGCGCGCCGGCGCACTGCTGCCGTCGGTGCGGCAGCTTGCCCAAAGCCACGCGCTGAGCACCTTCACCGTGACCGAGGCGTACAACCGGCTGGTGTCGATGGGCCTCGTGGTCGCGCGGCGCGGCTCCGGCTATCGGGTGGCGGCGCGCTCGCCGTCCACGCGCGCGGCCGTCGCCGACTGGACGCCGCCGAGCCTGACCGCGACGTGGCTGCTCTCCGACGTGTTCGCCGATCACTCGGTGCCGATCAAGGCGGGCTGCGGCTGGCTGCCGAGCGAATGGACCAACGAGAGCGGCCTGCAGCACTCGCTGCGCGCGCTGAGCCGGGTGCCGGCCGCGCGCCTCGGCGACTATGGCCATCCGTACGGCTTCGCGCCGCTGCGCGAGCGCATCGCCGAACAACTCGACCGGCGCGGGCTGCCCGTCGACGTCGCGAACGTGCTGCTCACGCAGGGCGCGACGCAGGGGCTCGACCTGATCGTACGCACGCTGCTGCGCGCGGGCGATGCGGTGATCGTCGAAGATCCGGGCTACTGCAATCTGCTGCAGATCCTGAAGCTCGCCGGGCTGGTCGTGCATGGCGTGCCGCGCACGCCGGCCGGCGTCGATACGGACGTTCTCGCAACGCTGATCGCGCGGCACAAGCCGAAGGCGATCTTCGTCAACACCACGCTCCAGAATCCGACCGGCGCGACCTTCGGCATGTCGGCCGCGTTCCGCTTGCTGCAGATCGCCGAGCGCGAGCGCATCTGGGTGATCGAGGACGACGTGAGCCGCGAGCTCGCGCCGGCCGGCGCGCCGCTACTGGCGGCGATGGAAGGCTTGCAGCGCGTGTTGCACGTCGGCGGCTTTTCGAAGACGGTGACGCCGTCACTGCGCTGCGGCTATGTGGTGGCCGAGCAGGCGGTGCTGCGCGAACTCGCGCGCACGAAGATGGCGGTGGGGCTGACGTCGTCGGAAACGATCGAGCGGATCGTCGACAAGGTGCTGGTGGAAGGGCGATATGCGCGCCACGTCGAGACGGTCAACGAACGGCTCAAGCTCGCGCACGTGGCCCTCGAAGAACGGCTGGACGCGCTCGGGCTCGAGGTGTTTCACCGGCCGCGCGCGGGACTCTTCATGCTGGCGCGTCTGCCGATCGAAGCGGAGCGCGCCGCCGAGGTCGCGACCGCCGCGCTCGCGCACGGCATCTGGCTCGCACCGGGCTCCTACTTCCGTCCCGACGACGCGCCGAGCGCGTGGTTCCGCTTCAACGCGCCGTATTCGAGCGACGACGCGTTGTGGCGCTTCATCGAGCGGGTCGGGCAGGGGGCGTGGTAGACGCGGCGGCGCGCGTCGAAAGCTCAGCCGCCGTGCCCGATCAGCTTCAGCGCGATCGGATACAGCGAAGCGACGAGCAGCAGCGCCATCGCGATGTTGAAGACGCGCAGCCGCTTCGGGTTCGACAGCACCTCGCGCATCGCGGTGCCGAAACCGGCCCACACGCAGATGCACGGAAAGCCGATCACATAGAACACCGCAGCCATCGCGACGGCGTTCATGCCGAAGCTGTTGCTCAGGTGAATCGTCGTCGCGGCGGTCAGCACCATCATCCACGCCTTCGGATTGACCCACTGAAACGCGATCGCCTCGTGAAAGCGCATCGGGCGACGCTCGCCGTTCCTGAGCTTCAGTTCGCCCGACGTGCCGATTTTCCACGCCAGATACAGCAGATAAGCGACGCTGACGACTTCGAGCACCGTGTACAGCACGGGGAAATGCACGAACGCCTCGCCGAGGCCGATGCCGACCGACAACATCAACAGCACCACGCCGACGCTGATGCCGGACAAATGGGGCAGCGTGCGGCGAAAGCCGAAATTGACGCCCGACGCGAGCAGCATCGTGTTGTTCGGACCGGGCGTGATCGAGGTGACGAGCGCGAACAGGATGCCGGCGGGCAGCGCGCTGAGAGTGACGAAAGACATGGGGGCTCCGGTGTCGCCAACAGAAAACGGTGAGGCTCATTCTAGCGACAGGGGCCGGTACAGTACCTGTACGGTTTTGAAAATGATGTCCGGTACGGATCGATGATGACTTGATTGGCCGGAAAGCGTCGCCACGCGGCGTTTCAACACTCGGTAGTTAACATATGTTGCATTTATTTTTTTAATGGCAACATATGTAGACGGCTGGCGCAGCAGCCCGCCATCCATCAGGAACCTGCCGCACGATTGGAGATACCCATGAAAGTGATGAATTGGTCCACTGTTGCCATGCTCGTGGCGGCAACGTTGGCGAGTCCGGGCGCGTTCGCCCAGGACGCGACGTCCACGCTCGCGAAGATCCAGCGAAGCGGCGTGATAGCGATTGGCCATCGCGAGACGTCGGTGCCGTTCTCGTACGTCGACGCGAACAACGAGGTGGTCGGCTTTTCGCAGGACCTGTGCAACAAGGTCATCGATGCGGTCAAGACGAAAACGAAGCGTCCGGACCTCAAGGTGCGCTTCATCCCGGTCACCTCGCAGAATCGCATTCCGCTCGTGCAGAACGGCACGGTCGATCTCGAATGCGGCGTGACGACCAATCTCGTCGCGCGCCAAAGCCAGGTGACGTTCGCCGACACGTTCTTCGTCGCGACGACGCGTCTTCTGACGCGCAAGGACTCGGGCATCAAGGACTTTCCGGATCTCGCCGGCAAGACGGTCGTGACGAATCAGGGCACGACGTCCGAGCGCATCCTGCGCAAGATGAACGAGGACAAGAAGATGAACATGCAGATCATCAGCGCGAAAGATTACGGCGAAGGGCGTCTCACGCTCGAAAGCGGACGCGCCGTCGCGTACATGATGGATGACGTGTTGCTTGCCGGCACGCGCACGCTGACCGCGAAGCCGTCGGACTGGATCATCACCGGCACGCCGCAATCGTCGGAAGCGTATGGCTTCATGTTGCGCCGCGACGATCCGGAGTTCAGAACGCTCGTCGACGACACGCTCGAACAGGTGATGAAAGGACCGGAAATCCACACGATGTACGACCGATGGTTCATCAAGCCGGTGCCGCCGAAGAACATCAGTTTCGAGTTTCCGATGAGCGATTCGCTGAAACAGCTTTACGCGACGCCGAACGACAAGGCGCTCGAATAACGGCTTTGGCCGCTATTGCGCGTAGGGATGGTTTCTAGTGGCAGTCTTTTGCTCTTTCCTCTATACCTGGCGATAGGCGGCGCGTTTCGGTGGAACGTCGCCTATAGCGGGAACGGAGGTGCAAAGTGAAGAGGCCGATGGAATCTTCGCGGCGCGGACGGATTTTCCCCAGTGGAATTCTTCGTGCTGCGCTGGCGTTGGCAAGCAGCGTATTCATGGTGTCCGCAAACGCCGACGCACAAATGCGCGCGATTACGATCGTATCGGGCACCTATGGCGAGAATTGCGGCGCGCCGCGCGGCAACCTGACTCGTGAGCTCGAGCGTCATTGCAACGGACGGGAAACTTGCGATTACGCGCTGCCCGGCCTGCACAAAGGTGGCACGACGATGGCATGCCCACGCGACTTCCACGCCGAATGGCAGTGCGACCACGCGGACTTCCACACCGCGGCGCTGGGTCCCGGCGCGAAATCCGGCGACACGCTCGTGCTGGGTTGCGTCGAGTCGCGTGGCGCGGGCAAATAGCTCCATGCGCGAACAAAAAGGCCGAGGCCCTAACGGGGGGCTCGGCCTTTGATTTTTGCTGCGGTCTTTTTAGCGGGCTTTACGAACCGGCGCGAAACGCCGCTTGCTGAACGACTGCCCGATACGACGGAACCGTTCCCGTTTGTGCTCTTCTTCGAAGTGCGCGAGCGACGGCTTGACCAGATCGCTGCGCGACACGATCCCCACCAGACGCATGCTGTTGCGATCGGCGACCACCGGCAGGCGTTCGAGCCCCAGCACGGCGAGCCGCGTCGCCACCAGCCGGCAGGTTTCGGATGACAAGGCAAACGCGGTGTTGTGTTGCGCGAACACGTCGGCGAGCGTCATCGCGCGCTTGCGTTCCGTGTCCTCGGCGCAGAAGCGTTCGAGCAACATGCGGTCGGCCACGCCGAGGACCGCGCCGTCGCGCACCACCGGATACGCGCGGCGCAGCTGGTTCGCGCCGAACAGCGTCTGCAGCGTTGCGCCGACCGTCGTGGCGGCATCGACCGATTCGACCGAGGCGGTCATCACTTCGTCGACATAGTGGCGCTCGAGCGGATCGACGCCGTACTCGCGATAGATGTGATAGCCGCGTCGCGCGATTTTCTCGGTCATGATCGAGCGCCGCATCACGATCGTGCAGAAGCCGTGCGCGATCAGCGTTGCCGTCAGTAGGGGCAACAGCGCGTTGGCGTCGTGCGTGAGGCCGAACGCGAACACGATGGCCGTCAGCGGCGCGCCGAGCGTGGCACCAAGCGTCGCGGCCATGCAGACGAGCGGCCACAGCGCCGGTTCGCTGCCCGGGAGCCAATGCGCGAGCACCGTGCCGAGTCCGGCGCCGAGCATCAGGAGCGGTGCGAGCACACCGCCCGAGGTGCCCGAGCCGAGCGCGATGACCCACATCACCGCCTTCACGGCGAGCAGCAAAAGGGCGACCTGCACCGCAATGTGCTGATGCAGCAGATCGCCGATCACGTCGTAACCGACGCCGAGCGCACGCGGTTCGAGCCAGCCGCCGATTCCGACGACGATGCCGCCGAGCGCTGGCCACCACATCCAGTGGATCGGCAGCTTGCCGAACAGGTCTTCCACCTTGTAGAGCGCGGCGGACAGGCCGGACGCCAGCGCGCCCGACAACACGCCGGCGACCGCGCACGACAGCAGCGACCAGCCATCGGGCGCGGCAGTCTGTAGCGCAAACAGCGGACCTGTACCGAAGAAAATCACGCGGGCGAAGCCAGCGACCGCGCACGCCACCGCGACTGGCAGGAAGCTGCGCGGCCGCCATTCGAACAGCAGCAGTTCGACCGCGAGCAGCACGGCCGCGAGCGGCGTGCCGAACACCGCGGTCATGCCGGCCGCCGCGCCCGCCACGAGCAGCGTCTTGCGTTCCGCCGACGTGACCTTCACGCACTGCGCGATCAGCGAGCCGAGCGCGCCGCCGGTCGTGATGATCGGGCCTTCCGCGCCGAACGGCCCGCCGCTGCCGATCACGATGCCCGACGACAACGGCTTGAGCACCGCCACTTTCGGCGACATCTTGCTCTTGCCGAACAGGATCGCCTCGATCGCCTCGGGAATGCCGTGGCCGCGAATCTTTGCGGAGCCGAAGCGCGCCATCAGCCCGACGATCAAACCACCGATCACCGGCACGCCGATCACCCAAATGCCAAGCGTATTGGTGGCGGGCGAGCGGTCGACGAACGACAGCGTGCCGAAGAAAAACAGATTGGTGAACAGGCGAATCAGGTTCAGCAGAACAAAGGCGGCAATCGTGCTGACGAAGCCGATGCCTGCGGCGAGCGCGAAGATGCCGGGCAGCCGTGCATTCGCCGCGAAGTCGCGTTTGTGGGAATCCATGCTCATGGTTAGTCGAGGTCGATCCGTGGAACCTGGAAGGAGCCTTCGAGCGATCTCAATTCGGCGCGATGCAGTTCCGCAAGCCGTTCGAGTACCCGTTCTCCCGCTCTTTCGATGTGTACTTCAACCTGGCGGCGATCGGTCTCGCTGACCTGGCGGCGCACGAGATTCAGTGCCTCGCAGCGCGATACCAGCGCGACGACGCCGTGATGTTGCGCCTGCAGACGCTCCGCGAGTTCGCCGACGGTCGCCCAGTCGCGCTCCGGATAGCCCTTGATGTGCAGCAACAACAGGTATTGCAACGGCGTAATGCCCTCGCTTTGCGCGGCCTGCTCCGAGAAGCGCTCGAAGCGCCGCATCTGATAGCGAAACTGCGACAACTGCTCGAAATCGCTCTTAACGAGCTTGCGAGTCCGTACTTTCATGGCAAATCCGCCGATGCGAAGAAAACCGAAAATATATCACGTCATGAGGTATGTAAGCGAATTGCAGCCTCGCAACGGCGTCGCGCGGCAGGTCTCCTCGGTCTTTT
Organism: Paraburkholderia lebeckiae; assembly: GCF_014201005.1. Taxonomy (NCBI): domain Bacteria; kingdom Pseudomonadati; phylum Pseudomonadota; class Betaproteobacteria; order Burkholderiales; family Burkholderiaceae; genus Paraburkholderia; species Paraburkholderia lebeckiae. The sequence goes on from NZ_JACHDK010000008.1 coordinate 92,657, forward strand.
AGTTGAAAATCAGGCCGCCTCGCGGGCTCGGGTGGCGGTTTGCCGGTACAGGCCGGAGATCAGGTCCACCTGCGTGATCATGCCGACCACGCGGCCCGCGCGGTCGAGCACCGGGATATGGTGATGGCCGAAGTTCGCGAACATCGGCACCAGTTGCGTGATCGGATCGGTGGCGGCGACGGTGCAGACGTCGGTGGTCATCACGCTGCCGACGTTCGACGTGCGAAGCGCATCGCCGCGCAGCCACCCGTCGAAGTAGTTGAGGATCGGACCGAGTGCGCCGAAGCTCCTTCTGTCGACGAAATCGGCGCGCGTGACGATGCCTAGCAGTTTCTGCGCCGCGTCGACGACCGGCAGCGCCTTCACGTTGTGGCGCTTGAACAACTGCCATGCGGCGGCGGCGCGCGTGCCCGGCGACACCGACACGACGTGGCGCGACATCACGTCTTCGCAGCGCAGTTCGTCGAAGCTGCGCGAGAACGCCTGAAGCTGAGTTTCGCGCAGCAGTGAATAGAGGTCGTCGGTGTCGATGTCGAGCAGTTCGTCACGGCGCCCGAGCACGGCTTTGACGTCTTCGCGCGTGAAGCCGACGCGCGCGGCTTCGTCGGCGGCCTGGCTCGGCGTCGCGCGGTCCTGGCGTCCCGCATGCGGATAACGGTGGCCGGTTGCCGCGTGATAGACGAGCGCCGCGAACAGCAGCGCGGCCGACTGGATCGCGATCGGTTCGAGCACGAAGCGGTAGCCGAGCGCATGAATGACCGGGCCGCCCAGCACCGCGGTCAACGCGACCGCGCCCGACGGCGGGTGCACGCAGCGCAGCGCGAACATGCCGGAGATCGACAGCGCCACCGCGAGGGCGGCCGCCAGCGTCGGATCGCCGATCAGCATCGTGCAGGTTACGCCGACCGTCGCGGACACGAGGTTGCCGCCGATGATCGACCATGGCTGCGCGAGCGGGCTCGCGGGCACCGCGAACAGCAACACGGCGGAAGCGCCCATCGGCGCGACGAGCAGCGGAATATTCGCGACGGGGCCGAGCAGCAGATACATCAGACCGCCGGTGAACGCGATGCCGAGCAGCGCGCCGAGGCACGAACGCGCACGCTCGTGCCATTTCACGGTGACCGGTGCGGGGAGAAAGCTGGCAAGCCAGCCGAGAGCAGGAGAGCGGGACAAGATAGGAGCAGAAAGTAGTCGATGATGCCGGGTCCGACATTACCGGGGAAACCCTGGCAACGCGAATACAGTCTGGTCATGATTATATTTCAATATGATATAAAAAGTTCTCCGCCCCTTGCGCGGCGCGCGGAATCTGTCGCATATCGCAGACAGTCGAGAACACGGCCGACGTGCTTCAGCATGGCCCTAAATCACCCCTCGGTGCGTTCCTTGTTTGTCACATCGTGATATAAAATGAAAGCAGACGGATTGGAAGCACCCGTTGGCCCGTTGCCTGATAGACCTATAAAGGAGCCATCATGATGATCACGTTTCAATCGACGGCGTCGCCGGATGTCGTCATGCTCAGGGATCTCGCACAATATCTACTTGGTCTGATCGGCAAGCGGCTCGGCGCGCGGGGCGTTATCAGCCACGACGAGCTGCCCCGCGCGATCGATCGGCTCGAAACCGCCATCACCGAAGACGCGGCCGCGGAAACGACCCTCGAAGCATTGCACTGCTCAACCAGTAATCAGCGCGAGTCGCGCAACCGGCTGTCGCAGCGCGCGTGGCCGTTTCTGGACATGATGCGTGCGGCGCGCGACTCGGACGTGGACATCATCTGGGGGCTGTAGTTGGTCGAGGGAATCGCGATGAAACAACTTGCGTCGCGTCGACTTTTCGCAATCCTCCTTATTTCGGTTTGCGCCGTTCCGCTTGCCTATGCGTTCTCACCCGCGCAGCAGACCGGCCGATACCCGCAGCCGGTGCGCGGCTCTTGCACCGCATCGTGCGGCACCGGAGTGCGAAGCAGTGTGATCGGCGTGTATGGCGGCACCGTTGTCGACCAGTTGTCCAGCGGAGCGGTGGTGCTCGTGAGATGGCCGAACGGTTCGCCGCACGAGGCATGGACCGCTCGGTCGCATGGCTATGGTTTGCCCGTCGATCCCGCGGCAAACGCTGTTCATGTTTTCTTTCTGTGGCCTGAGTCGTAGCGCGGTGTTCCTGACCGCCGGCGCCGAGCAACCGCTATTTCAGGGCAGGGATTCGGTGGCCGCCGAAGCTCGCGAATAGTGCCTGTTTGACGGCGTTTCTGTAGGTATTTGCGTGCATCGGTGTCGCGCGGTATGTATCACGAACTGACATATAATTAATTGATCACGTGCCGCGCGGCGCAAGGAGGTTCTCATGTCGAGCTTCAAGCGCATTCTTCTCTGCTACGACGGAACTCGCGAAGGACAACACGCGTTGAAGGACGGTGCCGCTCTCGCGCAAGACCTGAACGCTGAAGTGCATCTGCTTTCCGTGCTCAACAATACGGCGTGGATGCAGGGCGCGGACATCACGTCCGCGGTGCCGATGGATTTCATCAACGAATCCGCCAAAACGCTGCTCGACGAGGGCTTACAGAAGCTCGCCGCACGCGGAATTCGCGCAACTGGTCATCTCGCGATCGGCGAACCACTCGATGAGATTCCGTTTTTCGCTAACGAGCTGAAGGCCGATCTGGTCGTCGTCGGTCATCGTCGCAGTCATGGACTCGCGCGATGGTGGGGTGGCCGGCACGACGGGCTGCTGCTCGATCGCGTGACGTGCAGCGTGCTGGTGACGATGGGCGCGGCAACCGATGCGCCGGCCGCAGTCGCAGGCACGGGCGAGACCGCGCGGTCCGCCGAACATTCATGAGCGTCGTGTTGTGGGTTGAGTTGTGTTGTGTTGCGTTGGCACGGAGGCACACCATGAAAGACGTCGACGAACAGTTCAACCATCCCCAGCCCGTCAAGCACAGCGATAACGAAAACAGCAAGCTGCCGCAGCGCGCCGCCGATGCGCAGCGGCCGAAGAAAAAACCCGAAGGCGAGCCACCGGTCGAGTGACGAGAGGCGGCGCCACGCCGTTCAGTTCGCGCGTAAACGCTAAAACGCTGCCAGCCCGAAAGCCTGGCAGCGTTTTAGTCATGCATGCAAGCCGCTGGCACAGGCGACCGACGTCACGTCAGACAATCAGAAGTCGGTGCTGACCGACAACAGGAACGTACGCGGTGCGCCCTGGGTCAGGTACGTCGTCGCGCCGTAGGCCGACACGGCTGACCAGTACGCCTTGTTCGTCACGTTCTGCACGGTGGCGCGCAACGTTGTCCTCTTGCCGTAGATGGACGTCTCGTAACGCGCCCCCAGGTCGAAGCGGTTCCACGACGGGATCGACAGCGTGTTGGCCGCGTTTGCTTCCTGCGCGCCGGTATGGATCCAGCGCGCGTTGACCGCGAGCCCCGGCACCATCGGAATGTCGTAATCGGCGCCCAGGTTGAACAGGAAAGTCGGCACGCCCACCGGACGGTTGCCGTCGTAGGTTCCGCCTTGTGTGTTCTCGAGCGTCGCGTCCATCAGCGAGGCGCCGGCCAGCAGACGCAGGCCCTTGAGCGGCTCGCCGTGCACTTCGGCTTCGAGACCGCGATGGCGTTCGTTGCCGTTCAGGCCATAGATATGCGTGGCCGGGTCGGTGAACGCCGACGGCTGTTCGATCTGAAAAGCGGCAAACGACGCACCGAGCCTTTCGGTGTCGTACTTGACACCCACTTCCCACTGCTTCGTGCGGACCGGCGCCAGTTGTTGACCGTAGTTCAGCGTGCCCGTCGGCGCGATGCTGCCCGCTGCCAGCGCTTCGCTGCGGTTCGCGAAGATCGACACGTTCTGCGTCGGGCGCAGAACGAGGCCGAGCAGCGGCGTCGTGATGCCGTCGCTGTAGTTGCCGCTGCCGATGCCCGTGTTGTCGTAGTTGGCCGTCGCGATCTGCTGGCGCCGCGCGCCGACCGTGAACAGCACCCGGTCATGCAGGAAGCCGAGCGTGTCGGACGCGGACACGCTGCGGATCACCGTGGTGGCCGTCATGCCCGGATCGGCCAGGTTGCCGCCTGACATCGTCGTGGCCGGGTAAGGCGTCTGCACCGTGTTGTAGAGCGAGACCGGGCCAATGAAGGCGTAGGTCCACGCGGAGTTGGTGTTCTCGCTCGTGATGGCGCCGCCCGCCGCAACCATGTGCGACACCGGGCCAGTGTCGAAGCGGCCGCGCACGCCGACTTCGGCGGAGGTCGAATTCTGGTTGTACGGCACGCCGAGACGGGCACCGGTGACGCCGGTCGACGAATAGGTCGGCGAGTAGTACTCACCTTGCTCGACCGTGCGGCGCACACCGCCGGTCGCATAAGCGGTCCAGCCCGGCAGGAAGTCGTATTCGGCCTTCAGGATGCCGACGGTGTCTTCGAGGTTCGTGTACGACCAGTTCTGCGCGTAGTTGTACGTTGCCGGCGGCACGGCGGGAATCGCGTCGGTGAAGTAGACGACCGGGCGGCCGTCGCTGACGTGCTCGCGCTGATAAAGGAGGTCGCCGGACAGACGCAGCTTGTCGCCGCGCCAGTCGAGCGCGACGGCCGTGGTGTTGTCGCGGCGGTGTTCGCCGTCGATGCTCGTCTCGCCGTCGCGATTCGCCTGGTTCACGCGGATCCCGAACTGGCCTTCGCTGCCGAAGCGTCGGCCGACGTCCACATGCGCGCCGAACTCGCCGGAGCCGCTGGTTGCGAGTGTCACGTTGGTGGTGGGCGTGTCCTCCGCTCGCTTCAGCTGCACGTTCACGCCGCCGCCGATCGCCGAGCCCGTCGGCGAAGCACCGTTCAGGAACGCGTTGGCGCCCTTGAACACATCGACCCGCTCGAGCGCCGCGGTCGAGACCAACTGGCGCGGCGTAACGCCGTACAGACCGTTGATCGAGATGTCGTCGGCGTTGAGCTGGAAGCCGCGAATCACGAACACCTCCGAGAAGTTGCCGTAGCCGTACGCGGTACGCACCGACGGGTCGTTTTCGACCACGTCCGCGAGCGTGCGCGCCTGCTGGTCCTGGATCAGCTTGGCCGTGTAGGTCGTCATGCTGAACGGCATGTCGATGTTGCGTTGCTTGCCGAGTACGCCGTAGTCGGCGCCGCGAGCGACCTGGCCGCCCGCGTATGTCGGCGACAGGTCGCCGGGCAACTCTTCGGCGGCGGCCGCCTGAACCTTGATGGCGGGCAGCGTGCCGTCGGCGGCGGGGGCGGTGGATTGAGCGAACGCGCTGGCCGGGACACTGAAAGCGACGGCGATGGCGGCGAGGATGGTGGCGCGATGCAGAGTGGCTTCAGCAGGCGTGGCCTGCGGGCGATTCCAGCGTGAAACGGACATGAATTGGAAAGTAGGCGTGGTCGTCGATCTTCCGTCCCGGGCGCTAGTTGGAATCCGGGCGGCATTTTTCCCTGGTTGCACGCGCGGACGATGCTATTTATGTAAGCAGTCCGAGTGAGAAACGAAAGGTTCGGCGGAATTATAGTGCAAATAGGAATCATTCCTATTGTAGGAATGCAACAATTTACAGAACTGATGGCAAAAAGTGGATATTTTGATGACGTCTAGCCCGCCGCAACGCGCGGATTTGACGCCGCCGCAACCACGGTACAGCGCTTGCTATCCGCCTCAAGGTTTAATCGCAGGCCGCCATACATGCCACGAAATCCGAGTTCCTGCCAGAGGTGGAGCGCCCGAGAGGTCCAGCTATTGCACGACGTGCCGCGCGTGCTCGTCATCGACGACAACGAGAACGCCGCCCAAGCGCTTGCCACCTGGCTTTCCTACGAGGGCGTCGAGGCGCGCGCCGCGACCGGCTGCTCGGCGGCGCTGCACTGCGTGCGCAACTGGGTACCCGACGTCGTTGTGCTCGACATCATGATGCCGGAGCGCGACGGCTACGAAACGGCAAGCGCGCTGCGCCACTATCTGCCGACGCACAGCCTTGGCATCGTCGCGTTTACGTCGCTGGACGAGGACCACGTGAGGCAAACCGGCCGCGAGCGCCACAACTTCGATGGTTATTGCCAGAAGGGCACGGCGCCGGCCACGCTGCTCGCACTGCTGCGAGGGTTGTGGCGCGGCTAGCGACGGGGCGCGCGTCGATAAAAAAACGCGGCGGCGTGAACATCGCTCCACACCGCCGCGCTTATCAACCGCGCTCTTTAGTCGGACCCGCAACCCGCCGCGCTCAACCGCTCAGCTCTTTCGCGCGGTCTGCATCCAGCCGGCCTGCACGCCGAACTGCGCGATCTGTTTCGCGACTTCATCGGCGAGGCGCTTTGCATCGGCCGACACGCCCGCACGCTTCGTTTCGGTCACGCCGTGCAGGCCCGCGCCGGCCGCTGCCGCGGTCGCGACGGTGCCGGCCGCCGCGCCGACCCCGGCGGTTTCGACCATGCCGGGCATCTTGCCGCTGTCCGCGTTGGCCGTGAAGCTCTGCACGACACGCGGCGTGCCGCCCGCGGGCTGGTAGACGATCCGCACCGTGGTGCTCACCTCGCTCTTGCCCGCGCCCAAGCCGATCAGCGTGCGGCGGCGGCGATTGCCGGCGTCGATCGTCTCGAAGCTGCCTTGCACGAGCAGCACGTTCTGGCCGGCGGGCACGGGCGCGTCGGTGCGCACCGCGTGCAGACCCATCGCCTGCAGCTGACGGACGATCTCGTCGGCGACCTGCTCGCGCACCTGGGCGGCATCGGCAACCTGCTTCTGCGCGTCCGACGAGCCCGACATCTGCATCTTCAGTTTCTGCAGCATGCCGCCGTTGTCGAGCTTGACCTGCTGCGGATCGGCATCGAACGTGTAGACGTAGATGGTGTCCGGATGCATCGTCGATTGTGTGCCTGCGTCTGCCGTCGCGGACGTGCTCGTCGCGCTCAGATTCGTGACGCTGGCGCCGGCGCAGCCGCTCAGCAGCGCGCCGCCGCACACGAGTGCCATGCAGGTGAAACGGGCGGCATTCTTTTTGATGAAGTTCACTGAAGTCAACATGATGATCCTGTGGTCGGCACGCGGTGCCAGTCTGTTCGAGTCCATCGCCGATGATCGGGCAACCGTGGGATCGTCGATCATCGGCGAAGGGATTCGCACGTGAAGCCTTTCGATCTCATGCGTCTGTGATTCGTCACGCACCGGCAGCGAACGAAGTATGGGTGAGCGGCTCGCCGAACTCCATTCGACAATTATTTCGAGCGATGTCACGGCGAAACGAAGGCGCGAAGCGCGGGCGCGCGCGCCGAAGCGCGACGCGAAACGGCAGGGGAGCGAGACGAAGAAGAGCGCGCGGACGTCGAGCCGCCGATCAGCTCAAAGCGAGCTTGACGATGCAACACAGGACGAACACTAGCAGGGCGGCGGCAATGGCCATGTCCAGCGGATAGCGCATTCCTTCACCCTGCCCTGACGTTGCGGAGCTCCTATCGTAATCACCTGACGGGAGATGAAAAGCGTCAGAGAAGCGCCAATGTGGGACAGGCAACGTAGTCCCGGAAAGCCGAGCGGGGCGGGGCTGCGGGAACTCTTCCACCTATCGGCGAGATGCGGCGATGGAGCGGCCGCTCGATCGCGCTCGCATGCTCGGGCGCAAAGAAAAAGCGCCACGTGGCGCGGCGCTTTATTCGCGATTCGCGATGAGAATTTATTGCGGTTGCGCCGCTGGCTGACCCGGCGGCGTGCCATGCGGCGCCTTGTTCACCGCCACGAGATCTTCGGCGAGACTCGTGCGTAACGTCGCGATCGCCTGCTCGGGATTGGCGGGCTTCAGCTGCTCGCGCGCGAGCGAGTCGTACACGTAGTGACGCAGCATCGGGTCCTTGGTCTTGTTCAGCACGTCGTGGTAGACGGCGACGATCTCGCCTTCATGACCGTTTAGCGCGTACAGACGGCGCAGTTGTTCGAGATCATTGATCACCGCGAAGGCTGGGCCCGGGTGCCCCATCATCGGACCATGTCCCGGCGGCCCGTCGCTGCGCGGGCCGCCGTCGTGCATGGCGGCGGGCGGGGGCGGCGGCGTGCCGTCGTCGGCGAGCGCGGCCGTCGCGATGATGCCAAGAACCGCGGCCACGGCCGCGCTGAAGAATGCTTTTCTCATGACGTCGCTCCCATCGAAAACAGCGCCGGCGCCACGATGGACCGGCTCCTCGCACGATAGTCGACCCGCTGATTCGTCGGGTTACGAAAGCCATTCAGTAACTTTCCGAGCCTTTCGCGGCGCGCGGCTCAGCGGCGCGGACCTCGAAGCGACGCAAGTTGCCGCGAACCGGTTTTCGCCAGGGTGAGTCCGCTGGCGCAACCCAGCCGGATAGCGCATGATTGCTCCGATGTGCCGTGCGACCCCAAAAGCACCTTGCTGGGGCGGTGCGCGCGGCACACGCAGCCGCCGGCATCGGCGTCGCGCCTGGTGCGGGCGGCGCAGAGGCGATGAGTCTTCAACCGCAAGGAGGATTTCGCATGGACCGACCCGATGCAGCCAATCCGTTTGGCGATCTGACCAAAATGCTGGAGCAGTTCAAGCTCCCCGGCTTCGACGTGCCCGCCATCATGGAAGCGCGCCGAAAGGACATGGAAGCGCTAGTTCAGGCGAATCAGACAGCATTCCAGGGGATGCAGTCGCTCGCGCAGAAACAGGCCGACATGCTGCGCACCACGCTGGGCGAGCTACAGGCGCTGACTGCGCAGCTCACGGCGGCCGGCACCGCGCCGTCGAGCAAAACCGCGGAGCTGATCCAGCAGAGCCTGCACAAATCGCTCGCCGACATGCAACAGCTCGCACAAGCCGCGTATCAGACGCAGGCGGAGTCGTATGGGGTGATCGCGAAACGCGTGGAGGAGAACGTGCAGGAGTTGAAGTCGCTGCTTCAGCAACAGAAGACGTAGCGCACGCCGCGAGTTCCGGACGATCTATGACGCGGAGGGCCGCCAGGCCCTCCGCTTTTTTTGCCCGTCGGGATTTGTGTCGCAAGCCTCATGTAGGCAGAGGAATGCGGGCTCCGCCCGTTGGTTATTCGGCAGACGCTTACATCAATGAACAAGCGCTGCTCAAGTTCGCAACTTTTACGCGTGACGGCCGCAATTTCCCAGTCGGTCAGTTCTAAATGTCAGACGGAAACCGAATAAGCGTCAAGGCATTGATGCCAAAAGGCTTTGCCCACGCTGATCAAACCTGGTCGAACGATTCAGGAACTCCAAACGGTTTCAATCGCGCCGCAAACGATTGCCGCGCGCCATTCCCCTGACTAAAGTTTCGCCTCGCCTTTCCGTAGACGCATTCACGCAGCCCAACCGGCGTGAAGGCAACCGGCTTAGCCGGTCAGGTGTGCGCCCCTAGTCTCGCGTTTGTGATCGGCTACATGCAGGTCGCGGCGTTTCACCTCGAAGGAAATCTCTTGAAACCGATGCTTCTTACCCGCATTGCCTGCGCAATGCTAGGGGCAAGCTGCGCGTTGCCGTTCTGCGCGTACGCGACGCTCGGCCAGAACGCCAGCACCATCGACGGCGATCAGACGCGCCTGCATGCGGTTGCTCGCGCGGCCAGCGCACAGGGCGCGTATTCGGTGCATGCGCTGACGCTGCCGTCCGGCACCCAGGTGCGCGAATACGTGGCGGCCAACGGCATCGTGTTCGGCGTCGCGTGGGATGGCCCGACGCTGCCCGATCTGAAGGCGATGCTCGGCGCCTCCTTCGATGCCTACGTCGCCGCCAGCGCGGCGCGGCGCGGCGCGCCGCTCGCGGTCTCGAACAGTGATCTCGTGGTGTTCTCGAGCGGCCATCTGCGCGCGTTCACCGGGTACGCCTATCTGCCGCAGGCGGTGCCCGCGGGCGTTGACGTCAGCGTTATTCAATAACGGAGCGAATCATGCGATCCAGGTCTTCGTGGATGACTCTGCTGGGCGCGGCGCCCATCGTGGTTCTGACGCTGCTGTTGAGCGCGTGCGGCGGCGGGGGCGGCAGCGCGAGCACCACGGCCAATTCGAGCACCTCCGGCAACTCGAACGGTTCGGGCAGCTCGACCAGCTCGTCGGGTTCGACCGTGACCAACACGTCGCCGTCGCCGCAGGCGCTGGCCGCCAACGCAGTGCGCGTGACGGTCGACTCGGGCGTCAGCAACGTGCCGAACATGCCGTTCGTCAGCATCACGATCTGCGCGCCCGGCACCAGCAACTGCCAGACGATCGATCACGTGCTCGTCGATACCGGCTCGTGGGGCGTGCGCGTGTTCGCGTCGCAATTGCCCGCGTCGATGAGCCTGCCGCAGCAGAAGGACGGCTCGGGCAACCTGGTTGCCGAATGCATGCAGTTCTTCGACGGCTACACGTGGGGCGCGGTGAAGCTCGCCGATGTGCAGATCGCCGGCGAGAAAGCCGCTGCGCTGCCGATCCAGGTGATCGATCCGGGCTACGCGTCGCTGCCGGGCGATTGCGCGGCCGTCGGCGCGGCGCGCAATACGCCGGCCGCCTTGCAGGCGAACGGCATTCTCGGCATCGGCGTGTTCAAGCACGACTGCGGCGCGAGCTGCGTGCAGCAGGCGATTCCCGCGACCTACTATGGTTGCGGCGGCACCAGCTGCACGTCGATACCGCTGGCGGAGACGTACCAGGTCGCCAATCCGGTGCCGTACTTCGCGACCGACAACAACGGCTCGATGCTCAGTCTGCCGACCGTGTCGGGCGGCGCGCCATCGGTGTCGGGGCAACTCGTGTTCGGCATCGGCACGCAGAGCAACAATGCGCTCGGCGGGGCGCAGGTGATCGGTGTGAGCCCGTCGAACGGCACGTTCACGACGGTGCAGAACGGCGCTACGTATACGCGCAGCATTATGGACAGCGGCTCGACGGGACTCTTCTTCCAGACCACCTTGATGCCGGCCTGCGCGAGCCCGAACAGCGCTTATTACTGCCCGAGCTCGACGCAGCAGTTGAGCGCGATGATCGAAGGCGTGAATGGCACGACGAGCGCGGTGACGTTCAACGTCGGCAATGCGATGTCGATCGCGCAGACTTATAGCGGCGACTCGGCATTGCCGCTGCTCGCGGGCCCGGCATTCGTCACGTCGACGGTGTTCGACTGGGGGCTGCCGTTCTTCTACGGTCGCAATGTCTATGCGGCGATCGAGCAGCAGTCGACGCCGGGTGGGAAGGGGCCTTATGTGGCGTACTGAAGTCGCGTACTGAAGTGGCGAACCGAGCGCGTGTAGCCGGTTGCTCGCGGCTCGATGATGAGCGTCATAAGCGCCCGTTGCCGGCTGGTCCGGCGGCGGGCTTTTTTATGCGCTTGTTGGCTCGCCGATGCCCCGCTTGTCGCGCTTGTCACCCGCTGCCGCGATCACGCGATGCACAAAGCGCAGCTTCTCGACCACCGGCGCGGCGAGCGTGAACGGATAGCCGTCGGGCATGCCGAGACTGCGATTCAGACTGTTCAGCGCATACGTCAGCGGAAACCAGCGCTTCATCAGATTGCTGAAGCTCGCGTCCTCGACCGGCGTGCGGTCGGTCAGCGTCGGCTCGCTCGGATCGTCGGGCAGCAGCGCGAGTCCGTACGACGTCGACGTGTCGAGCACATCGACGATCAGCAGATAGTGCGCCCATGTCTCCGCCCAGTCTTCCCACGGATGCATCGTCGCGTAGGCGCTGATGTACGACGCCTGCCAGTCGGCCGGCGCGCCCTCGCGATAGTAGGCGTTCAGCGCTTCGCCGTAGTCGGCCTGCTCGTCGCCGAATAGCATGCGAAACGGTTCGAGCCAGCGCGACTCGTTTTCGATCAGGTGGCTGAAAAAGTAGTGGCCCGTTTCGTGGCGGAAGTGGCCGAGTAGCGTGCGGTACGGCTCGCCCATCGCGGTGCGCGCTTTCTCGCGATGCGCGTCGTCGGCCTCGGCGATGTTCAGCGTGATCAGCCCGTTGTCGTGACCGGTCATCACGTGCTTGCCGTCGCCGCCGTCGGCGAGAAATTCGAAGGCGAGACCGCGCCCGGGGTCCGCGTCGCGCGATCGCACGTCGAGGCCAAGCTCGCCCAGCGTGTACAGCAGACGCCGCTTCGCGACTTCGAGCCGGTACCAGTAGAGCCGGTTTTCCGGTTCGCTCAGGTTCGGAATCGTGCGGGTCAACTGGCAGGCGTGGCACAGCGTGTCGGGTGAATCGGCCTGGATCATCCAGTTGCAGACGTCTTCGACCGCGTAGTTGTGGCATTGTCGGAACAGCGCGCCATTCGCCTCGGGATGCAGGCTGCGCCAGCGGCCGTCGCCGGCGTCCTCGAACGCGCTGATTTCCCGCAGTTCAGGCAGATAGCCGAGCAGCGACCCGCAGCGCTCGCAGCGGACGTTCTCGTAGAACACGAGTTGCGCGCAGCGATTGCAGTGGAAGGTTTTCATCGGGCGGGCCTTGTGATCGGTGCTATGTCGTTTGCGGTGATGAGCCATGATGGCGGCATCGTCAACGCGACAGCGGACGAAAGCCGGTTGCAATCTTCATGCCGCGATTGCCAGACGTCACCGCTTTAACGCACAGTACGCTCATGATCGTGCATCGGCGCTGCGCCGCTTTGGTGCACGGTCCGACGCGAGCCCGCGGCAGGGCGCGAGGTACGCAACGCAAACGCAGTTCACACAACACCAAACGATTTATACGGGTTTGTCCAGCAACGGCATAGAGCTTGCTTTTTTGGCGGGCTGCCCCTTCGTCGAGGAGTCCGGAGTGTCCATACGCGTCGCGTTGCATCACGTTACTCATTACCGCTACGACAGGCTGGTCACGCTGTCACCCCAGGTCGTGCGGCTGCGGCCCGCGCCGCATTGTCGTACGCCGATCCTGTCGTACTCGATGCGCGTCGAACCCGCGAGTCACTTCATCAACTGGCAGCAGGACGCGTTCGCCAACTATCAGGCGCGGCTCGTGTTTCCCGAGCGCACGCGTGAGTTCAAGGTGAGCGTCGATCTGATCGCCGAAATGGCCGTCTACAACCCGTTCGACTTCTTTCTCGAACCGTCGGCCGAGCAATTTCCATTCGACTACGCGTCGGAGCTGGCGGCCGAACTCGCGCCCTATTGCGTGAAGCGGCCGATGACGCCGCGCTTCGCCGAGTTCGTCGCGAGCATCGACCGCACGCCGGCCGGCACCGCGAACTTTCTCGTCGCGCTGAACCAGCGGCTGCAACACGGGATCCGCTACCTGATCCGGATGGAGCCGGGCGTGCAGACGCCCGAGGAAACGCTCACCAACGCATCGGGCTCGTGCCGCGATTCGGGCTGGCTGCTCGTCGAGACGCTGCGGCAGCTCGGCTTCGCGGCGCGCTTCGTGTCCGGCTATCTGCTGCAGCTCGCGCCCGACGTCAGATCGATCGACGGTCCGAGCGGCACCGAAGTCGACTTCACCGACCTGCATGCGTGGTGCGAGGTCTATCTGCCCGGCGCGGGATGGATCGGACTCGACCCGACGTCGGGGCTGCTCGCGGGCGAAGGGCATATTCCGGTCGCGTGCACGCCGGAGCCGGGCAGTGCGGCGCCGATCTCGGGCGCGGTCGACGAATCCGAGGTCGAGTTCGAGCACACGATGTCGATCGAACGCGTGCTGGAGTCACCGCGCGTCACGAAACCGTATAGCGAAGCCGCATGGAACGACGTGCTGAACATGGGCGCGCAGGTCGACCACGAACTCGCCGACATGGACGTGCGACTGACCATGGGCGGCGAGCCGACCTTCGTGTCGGTGCGCGATCGCGACGCCGCCGAATGGAACACCGACGCGCTGGGGCCCACCAAGCGCGGCTATGCGGTCGCGCTGATGGACCGGCTGCGCGAACGCTACGGCGCGAACGGCTTCCTGCATATCGGCCAGGGCAAGTGGTATCCGGGCGAGCAACTGCCGCGCTGGGCGATGTCGCTGTACTGGCGCGCCGACGGCGAGCCGTGCTGGCACAACCCGGCGCTGTTCGCCGACGAACGCGAGCCGGGCCGCTATACGGCCGGCGACGCGCAACGTTTCATCGCGCATCTGGCCGCGAAGCTGTCGCTCGACGCGGACTGCATCCAGCCCGGCTACGAAGACACCTGGTACTACCTGTGGCGCGAGCGTCGCCTGCCGGTCAACGTCGATCCATTCGACGCGCGTCTGGACGACGAGCTCGAACGCGTGCGACTGCGGCGCGTGTTCGACGCGGGGCTCGCGAGTCCGTCAGGCTACGTGCTGCCGCTCGGCCGCGAGCGCGGCGCGCCGGGCATCACGCCGACATGGATCACGGGCCGCTGGTTCTTCCGCGACGACCGCATGTATCTGATTCCCGGCGATTCGCCGATGGGCTACCGGCTGCCGCTCGAATCGCTGCCGTGGGTGTCGAAGACCGACTATCCGTATCAGCACGCGCACGATCCGTTCGCGCCGTCCGAGCCGCTGCGCACGGCCGCGCAGTTGCGCGTGCAGTACGCAGGCGGGCGCGAGGGCGCGCAGATCGCCGATGAAGAGACCAGCGCACGGCAGGCGGCGGCGCTGTCGTTATCGGCGGCCGATCTGCTGAGCGGCATGCCGCACGGCGGCGTGCTCGCGTATGCGCCGCAGCGCGGCGACGCGTCACTGCCGGAGCGCGGTCAGTCGTCGCCGGAGACGCTGCGCACCGCGGTGTGCGTCGAGGCGCGCGACCCGAAACGCGCGGCCGGCCCGGAAGCCGAAGCCGATTCGTTCGGCAGCGGCCGTACGCTGCTGCACGTATTCATGCCGCCGCTGACCGATCTCGACGATTATCTCGACCTGCTCGCCGCGGTCGAAGCGACGGCCGCGGAGCTGAAGATGCAGATCGTGCTCGAAGGCTATCCGCCGCCGCGCGATCCGCGGCTGAAAGTGCTGCAGTTGACACCGGACCCTGGCGTGATCGAAGTCAACATTCATCCGGCCGCGAACTGGGACGAACTCGTCGATCACACCGAGTACCTATATCAGTCGGCCGCGCACAGCTATCTGAGCAGCGAGAAGTTCATGCTCGACGGGCGCCACACTGGCACCGGCGGCGGGAATCACTTCGTGCTCGGCGGCGCGACGCCGGCCGACAGCCCGTTCCTGCGCCGGCCCGATCTGCTCGCGAGCCTGATCGCGTACTGGCACAACCATCCGTCGCTGTCGTATCTGTTCTCGGGGCTGTTCATCGGACCGACGAGCCAGGCACCGCGTGTCGACGAAGCGCGCAACGATCAGGTCTACGAACTCGAGATCGCGTTCTCCGAACTGCAACGCCAGGTCGATCTGCTCGGCGGCCGCGACAGCGGCAACCTGCCGCCGTGGATGATCGACCGCGCGCTGCGCAACGTCCTGATCGACGTGACCGGCAACACGCACCGCGCCGAATTCTGCATCGACAAGCTGTATTCGCCCGACGGCCCGACCGGGCGCCTCGGCCTGCTGGAGCTGCGCGGCTTCGAGATGCCGCCGCACGCGCGCATGAGTCTCGTGCAGCAACTGCTGCTGCGCGCACTGGTCGCGCGATTCTGGCGCATGCCGTACACGCAGCGGCTCACCCGCTGGGGCACCGAGTTGCACGATCGCTTCCTGCTCGGCACCTTCGTGAAGATGGATTTCGACGACGTGCTCGCCGAGCTCGGCGAAGCCGGCTTCGCCTTCGATAGCGCGTGGTTCGCGCCGCACTTCGAATTCCGCTTCCCGCTCGTCGGCGAGATGACGCTGAGCGGCATCGACCTGACGATCCGCAATGCGCTCGAACCATGGCACGTGATGGGCGAGGAGGGCGCCAGCGGCGGCACGGTGCGCTATGTCGATTCGTCGGTCGAACGGCTCGAGGTGCGCGCGCTCGGGTTGAACGGCAATCGTCACGTGCTCAGCGTCAACGGCGTGCCGCTGCCTTTGCAGCCGACCGGCCGCGTCAGCGAGTACGTGGCCGGCGTGCGTTTTCGCGCGTGGCCGCAGCCCTCGGCGTTGCATCCGACGATCGGCGTACACGCGCCGCTCACGTTCGACCTCGTCGACACATGGAGCGGCCGCTCGCTCGGCGGATGCCAGTATCATGTCGCTCATCCGGGCGGGCGCACCTATCAGACCTTCCCGGTCAACGCCTACGAGGCGGAAAGCCGGCGACGCGCGCGCTTCTTCGCGTCGGGTCATACGCCCGGGCCGCTCGCCGTGGGCAGCCCGCAGCGCAGCCGCGAGTTTCCGTTCACGCTCGATCTGCGCCACAGTTGAAAAACACGCATCACTGATAGCAAACGACCTTGGCCTTTCAATCGACTTTGCCCTTCGAAGCGTCCGCCATGCCGGCGGACGCTTCGTCCCTGTTGCGATTGCTGCCGGGTCATGACGGACATTGGGACGAGCTGCGCGACGCGTCGGGCGCGCTTCGCGAGCCGTGGCGGCAGTTCTTCGCGCTGCTCGACGAAGAAGGCGTGGCGCGGCTCGCGGACCATCACGCGTCGATCGCGCGGCAGATCCGCGACAACGACATCAGCTACAACGTCTACGCGGACAACGGCAAGTCGCGGCCATGGGCGCTCGACCTCCTGCCCTTCCTGATCAGCGAGGCCGAGTGGGCGCACCTCGAGCGCGGCGTCGCGCAGCGCGCGCATCTGCTCAACGCGATCGTTGCCGACATCTACGGACCGCGGACGCTGCTCGAACATGGCCAACTGCCGCCCGCGCTGGTGTTCGGCCATCCGGGCTATCTGCGTTCGGTGAAGGGCTTCACGCCGCCGGGCGGTCAGTATCTGCAGGTCGTCGCGCTCGATCTCGCGCGCACGCCGGGCGGCGAGTGGAGCGTGATCGCGCATCGCACCGAGGCGCCGTCTGGTCTCGGCTACGCGCTTGAAAACCGCCTGATCGTGTCGACGCTCCTCGCGGAGCCGTTCCGCTCGCTGCGCGTGAGCCGGCTCGCGCCGCTCTATTCGCAACTGATCGCGACGCTCGTGCAGGCCGCGCAAGCGACGATGCGCAACGGGGAAAGCGCCGACGCGTCACCGCATATCGCGCTGCTCACGCCCGGGCCGTACAGCGAAACCTATTTCGAGCACGTGTTTCTGGCGCGCTATCTCGGCGTCACGCTGGTCGAAGGCAAGGATCTGACCGTGCGCGGCGACCGGCTCTATCTGAAGACCTTGGCCGGCCTTGAACGCGTGCACGTCGTGCTGCGCCGTCTCGACGACGCATTCTGCGACCCGATCGAACTGCGCGCCGATTCGACGATCGGCGTGCCGGGGCTGTTGCAGGTGATGCGCGCGGGCAATGTGATCGTGTCGAACGTGCCGGGCTCGGGGTTCGCCGAGTCGCCGGCGTTGCACGGTTTCATGCCGCGTATCGCCGAAGCGTTGCTCGGCGAAGAGCTGCTGTTGCCCGGCGTGCCGACCTGGTGGTGCGGCGAACGGGCCGCGCGCGAGCATGCGTTCGCGCATCTCGACAACGCGTTCATCGTGCCGACCTGGCCGCTCACGGGACGCGACGCGCCGCCCGGCATCGAAGGGGGCAGGCAGCCGCTCGCGGCATGGCGCGAGCGCATCGACGCGTTGCCCGACGCGTTCACGATCCAGCAGGAGCAGCGCTTTTCCTGCACGCCGCGCTTCGAGGACGGCACGATCGGCGGAAGGCCGTCGGTGCTGCGCGTCTATGCGATCGCCGACGTCAACGGCGGCTGGCACGTGATGCCGGGCGGTTTTACGCGCATGGCCGCGGAGCGTCAGACCACGGTATCGATGCAGCACGGCGGCAGCAGCGTCGATACCTGGGTGCTGTCGAGCCAGCCGAGCTCGACGTTCACGCTGCTGCCTTCGCCGCTGCAGCCCGCCGATCTCACGCGCAAGCATCGTACGGTATCGAGCCGTGCCGCGGAGAACCTGTTCTGGGCGGGCCGCTACGGCGAGCGCGCGGAAAACAACGTGCGTCTGCTGCGGCTGATTCTCGGCTCGCTCGAAGGCAACGACGCCGACGCGATGTTCGCGACGCTGGTCGAACTCGCGACATGGTGCGGCCTCGTGCAGCCTGGCGACCTCGGGTCGCCGCACGGGCTGCCGTCGCCGCAGACGTTCGAGCGCGCGCTCGTTGCGAATCTCGGCGAGAGCGCGGGCAGTGTCAGCATCAGCCAGAACCTCAATTGCCAGGCGCGCGCGAACGGCGAGGTGCGCGGGCGTTTGTCGAATGATCATTGGCGCATGATCCTCGCGGCGCGCAACGACTTTCAGGACGCGTTGCAGGCGCTGCCGCCAGCCGTGGGCGCGGGCAACGGCGGCGCGGGTGCCACGAGCAGCGGCAATGCGTTCGATCGATACGACCGCGTGACGCTGGCGAATGCGCTCGAGCATCTGTCGGTGCAGCTATCGGCGATCAGCGGCGCGCAGGGTGACCGCATGACGCGCGATGAGGCGTGGCGGCTGCTGTTCGTCGGGCGTCATATCGAACGCGTCGCGACGATGGCTGCGTTCATGCGCGACGTCGCCACGAACGGCCAGCTCGCGACGCCGGCCGGCTTCGATCTGTTGCTGCAAATGTTCGACAGCACGCTCACGTATCGCTCGCTGTATCCGGGGCGTTTCGAAGTGCCGGCGCTGCTCGATCTGCTCGTGATCGAACCGCATAATCCGCGCGGCATTTATGGCGTGTACGAGCGCCTGCGCAACAAGCTCGACGAGATCGCCATCGCAGCGGGCAGCGTGCGGCATCGGCCGTTCGCGGAGCTGCTGCCGCCCGTCGAATTGCTGCCGTCGCTCGAATCGCTGTGCGAGGTCGACGAACAGGGCTCGTATGGCAAGCTGATTGCGCTGTGCGATCAGATCGGCAGCTTCGCCAATGCGGCCGCGCATGAGATCAGCGCGCGCTATTTCAGTCACGCGACCACGGTTGCCTCGCAGGTGTGGGTATGAAGCACGCGCCGACGGTGCTGTCCGTTTCGCATCGCACTACCTATCATTACTCGACGTATGTCGAAACCGCGCAGCATCTGGCGACGATCCGGCCGCTCGCGAGTCCGTGGCAGCGTGTGATCTCACGTAGCGAGCGGATCGAGCCGCAGCCGTCGTATCGGCATAGCCGTATCGACGCATTCGGCAACGACGTGCTGTACTTCGCGCTCGATACACCGCACGAGCGTCTGCAACTCGTCAGCGAAACCACGGTCGCGCTGACCCCGCGCTGGACCAACCTCGACGCCGAGGCCACCCCGCCCTGGGAGAAGGTGGCCGAGGCGCTGCGGTTTCGCGTGGGCGGCGCGTTCCGTGCCGAGGCGGAGTACTGCTTCGCTTCGCCGAATATTGCGCTACGGCCGTCGCTGCGGGCGTATGCGTTGCCGAGCTTCGCGCCCGGCCGGCCGCTCGTCGCGGGCGCGATCGATCTGATGCATCGGATTCACGAGGACTTCGCGTACAAGCCGTCGGCGACGCTGTTCGATACGCCGGCCGAACGCGCGTTTGAGCTGAAGAGCGGCGTGTGTCAGGATTTCGCGCAGGTGATGATCGGCTGTCTGCGCTCGCTTGGTTTGCCCGCGCGCTACGTCAGCGGCTATCTGCGCAACGATCCGCCGCCCGGACACCCGCGCCTGATTGGCGCGGATGCTTCGCACGCCTGGGTATCGGTGCATTGTCCGGCCAGCGGCTGGATCGATCTCGATCCGACCAATGACGTGCTGGCCGATCTCGATCATGTGACGCTCGCGATCGGGCGCGATTACAGCGACGTGTCACTGCTTCGCGGGACGATTCTTGGCGGCGGCGCGCATCGGATTGAAGTCGGGGTGACGGTGCTGGAGTTGTGATTGCGGGCGCGGTTCGGTGCGGGTATTGGACGGAGGTCGGCCAACTATTGGCCCCGCAACTCATTGTCGAGCAGAACGCGAATAAAGCCGAATCGCGTTGACTGTCTGTGGCCCGGAACGCTGATCGATCAACTACCATTATTGCCCTGCTCGCGCAATTCAGGCTTCGATGTCGCGTTTGTGCCGGTCTTTGCCGCGCTCGCGCATCGGTGTGGCAAGTACTCTCATGGGCTTCGTAATGGCTATCTGGATCAGGAATTCTCGGCACGGGGAAAGCGCGAACAATTCCAGTGCCTTTACCGCGTGACTTGCAGAACCCCCATCATTGTCACCGCGTTTCGCTGCGCGATATCGCGATAGCAGTTGTTGAACAGGACGACAGCTTGGAGCACTGCGGATTCACATCTTCTCCTTCACCCCCGAACGGATCAGCCACCAATTGACGGGGTAGCTGGTGGCGAATCCTGCGAGCATGGCGAGCTGCATGGCGAACCAGAACTCCGGGCTCGCGACTTTCGCGATACCGCCGTAAGCCGGTTTGAACCAGAGAAACTGGATGACGGCCATGAGTCCATACATGCCAACCTGCCACGCCGTAATCGAGGCGATATCGGCTTTTGCCGCCGCCAGCACACCCGCGCCAACTGACAGCCCGCGCATCGGTTTGATCGTGAAGTACTGAAACACGATGCCGATCAGAAAGGCGACGATAAAGTCCGGAATCCAAACGGCAAACGTTTTTTCGTTAAACACCGTGTGCCACCCGAACCAGACCGCCAAGGCGGGAAAGGCGAAAGCTGACCATTCGACGATGATGTCGCCAAGCGTACAGCCGGCACCGCAGTGACTGGTTCCTTTCATTACCATCGCTGCGAACGGCTGCGTCTCATTCTTCTTCCCGGCTTCCGGAGCGTTGCGCCCCCACGAGTAGTAGGCAGCAACCCAGATGACGGTACCGAACAGTGCCGTCAGCGGCCACGCGAGATTCATGATCCACATCTTCTGCGGGTGTCCAACTTCGTCGACCACGATGGCGACCGCACAGATCGCGCCCAAAACGATCCACGCAACTGAAAGAGTGTGCAGCCAAGAGGGGAAGGTTCCGTAGGTCATCGCTGTTCGTGCTGGCGGCCTTGATGTCGCGCCGGGAGCAAGCCGCGTTCCCATCCGGTGACCGGTGTTGGAGGCAAGTCGACCCTGAGCCGACGGTGGACCCAGTAGCACATATTCGGCAGCTTCCAACTACAGCGGCCATTCACTCCTGCCAGTCGCTCGGCGGGTCACCGGCCGAAGTGGCCATGGCCGAGATTGGCCGCGAGTCACGGCTAACGTCCGTTCCTAAACCGCTATTATCGATGTTCGCCCTAAAGGAGAACAACCGATGAGCCGACCAGATTTCATCAAACACTGGACTGAACTCGAAGAACCGGATGCGCATTCCTATCCCGCCGACACCGAGCCAATGGCGCTAGACGCGCCGCTTTCCGCCGCACTCGGCATTACGCGTATTGGCATTCATCATGTGAGGCTTCTGCCCGGCCGGCGGACGTCATATCCGCACGCAGAAAGTACCGAGCAGGAGTTTGTGTACGTGCTCGAGGGCAAGCCCGATGTCTGGATCGACGGCGTGCTGCATCCCATTGCTGAAGGCGATTCCGTCGCGTTTCCGGCAGGCACCGGAATCTGCCACACCTTCATCAACAATACGAAGGACGAAGTCAGGCTGATGGTGATCGGCGAACGTCCGCGCGACGACAACCGTATTCGTTACCCGCTCAACGAAGCGCACGAACTTACCCGCGCGGACCGCTGGGTGGCCTGGCCCGCTAGACCACTCGGCGACCATAACGGGATGCCGGACTGAGGCTTACGCGGATGACCGCAATGGCCGATGAAGCACAATTCGTCCTCGCGAATTGAATGGCCGCTTGCTGGGGGCGGATTCAACATCTGAACGTCCGCGCAACGGTGCGGGCGAATGACGCTTCATGTCGAAATGCGTCCGCAACCCAGGCTCCCGGCGCGATTGTCGGCGACCCTCGCGCAGGATCTGGTGGACCGCTTTGGGGCCGGCCGGCGACATCCGCGTCGGTCTAGCGAATTCGCGCCAGCAATCCGGCCGTCACGTTCCTTCGCCGTGGCTCTGCGGTCCGGATACGCCCTGCGATTGCTGCTCCCACCGGGTGATTACATCAAGGCGGCGAAAACCATAACGCTGTTCAAGTGCGTCGAGCGTGGCGCAGCGGCGCAGTTCGTCAAAATGCAGCACGGACTCTCGGAGATTCCATGCGCGCGAGAGCGCCGGTAGGTGGCGGCGCCAGTGCTTCTGTTTTTCTCCGATCACCTGCGCGAGCCCTAGTCGCGCACTCAGGCGGTTCGGTCTATTGTGTAGCTCCCTGGGACGATCGTCGTCGGCGGCCGCACATCGGACGGCACTGGGGGTAACGGTGTTGAATGTGCGATGGCGGATTCAGTTCGTTGCCGGTATTCAAGTGAGTTCAGCCATAATGTAGAAAACGTCGCCGGAGTTGGCCCGCTCATGAAGTCCCGTTGCTTTGCAGCAGTTCTTGTCGTTCTCGCTACCGGCTGCACAGCGACTCCGGCGAACAATCAGCCGGCGGTCGATACGAACGCCTACATTCTGCACGCTCCAGACGGCGCACCGTCCGCTGACTCCACGTCAAGACCACCGAGACTCACCGTCGGCACCAGCTATTCCGACACGCAACTTATTCTGCCCTGGTTCCTCAATGACCTGATCGACTTCGTGAACTATCGCTAGTCTGGTGCGCGGGGGGCAAACCATCAAACAGTCCCTCGGGTGACGAGACCGTATTCAGCGTTCCTTCGCGTCGCAAGGCGGTCAACGCAACGACCGAACGGCGAGAAGGGGGATTTTCGCTCTAAGCGTTATCCAACGGGCAACGGAGCGAAAGCTCATGCCGATCTGGTTCGATCGCATCGCACGACTGGAAAGTGACTTCGGGCTAACGATTCACCGAACGAAGTCCGTGCATCAGTTGGCCAACGAGGGTAAGGCTTACGAGTACGACGAGACGGTGGCCCATTGGGCGCTGTCATCGGACTACCCCTAGTCGACCCTGATGTTGCCCATTGACTGGCAGTTGTCGTCCGGTGCTTTCGAGCAGGGCGCCGGCCCGCAGTAAGGCTATGTGCAAGGATTCCATCAACCTACGACTCCCGCCCGCGTCCTCACGAGGGCCAGCGGGCGTTTCTTCCTGTGCTTTTCGGTGTGGTTCGGAACGCGGAATTTTCCTCGGTATGCCCGCTTGCGTGCATCGCCAGCGGCAACAAAAGGCGCGCGGGGCGATCCTGTGGTTAGCGTGGCTAGAAACAGCCGGCGGGCGTGACAGTAGTACCGGCGTGACAGCGCGTATCACTCAAATCGGCTAGGTGAACTATGATGGTAGAAGCTGCATTCATCAGCGCAGGAGCACATCATGACCTCCAATCCATCCGCTGAGCCGACCGGCACCTCTTTCGACCCCGCGCAAACTTCCGCCGGCAAGACTCGCCAGCCCGATCCGAAGGGCCTGCAAAATCCGGCCCCAGACGACCTTCCTAACGCCGACGCGGCAGAGCCCGAGCCTCACGAACACCTCCCGTCCAGAAGCGACGACAACTGATTCAACACCGCAGGTGCCGACGTCGTCCGCATGACAATCCACGCGGCAGGTTCGCGAGTGGATCGCACATGCTTTCGCGCCGACGCCGTGAAGTCGGGGAGCGCTCGCGGTTCACGCAAATGGCTCGATGCATTTCGTCCAACAAAGTCACGGCCAAGTTTGAACCGCACAGGAGCAGATCATGCAGAACGTGCTGGTAGGTTATGACGGGTCGGCGTCCGCGCAATATGCCGTTGCTTTCGCGGTCGATCTCGCGAAGCGTTTCGACGCGCGCTTGTATGTGCTCGTCGTCGCGCGCACGCCGGACTGGGGTGCGATAGAAGTTGAGCGAAAAAGTCTGATCGATCTGGAAGTGCGCCATGCCACCGCGATTCTCGACGACATCAAGGCGAAGCTCGCCGCTTCGATCGGGGCCGTGGAGTTCGATCTCGTGGTCGGCCCGCCGGCAAAGGAGATCGTGCTGTACGCGGAGCGGCATGCTATCGACCATCTCGTGGTGGGGCATCGCGGACATACGCCGTTCGATCGCTGGCTGATCGGTTCGGTCGCCCGCCAGGTGCTCGCCTACGCGCCGTGCGCGGTCACCATCGTGCGCGATCCGGCGACGATGAAAAAATCGCGGCATGAGAGCGAAGCACCATCGGCATAAAATCCGCGCCTGGCCGATCACGCACACGGCTTGCGCGATTGTGACCATGTAGCGCCTATGGCGTCTTCCGGCCAGCGCTCGTCGAGTGCTCACCCGATCTCTCTCCGGTCATTTACAGCCCGTTAGGGCAACACTGGAGAATCATGAAATTGCAAAAGATCAAAGCTGGGAAACTGCTGCAGATGATGGGCTCAGGACAGACGCGACCGATCGAGCAAGCTGGAAGCGGCTTGAGCGTGGAGGCGCTGAGAACGCTTGCGTTGACGAACAAAAGCTCGCATGGCCGCGCCTATCAGCTCGCTGCCGAAACGCCGGAGCTCGTGATTCGCATGCTGATCGTGGGTTACTGCTTCGGTGTACGGTCCAAGCGACGGCTATGCGAAGACCTTTGAACTTCCTCGACGACATCATCAACTTCGTCAACTATCGCCAGGCATCGATCGCGTCGCGCGGCTCTTCACATGATCGATGAACGCACGCAGCTTCGGCATGATCTGGCGGCGGCTCGGATAGTAGAGAAACACGCCCGGGACCATCGGCGCGTACGCCTTCAGAACGTCCACCAGCTTTCCCGTTCGCAACCCCTCGGCGGCCATCGGCTCGGGTAGCTGAGCAAGGCCAATGCCTTCGATCGCCGCGCCCAGCACGCTCGGAAAATCGCTGGCGATGAAAGGACCGGAGACGGCGATCTCGATCGGCTGGCCGTTATCGTTGAACGACCACAACGCGAGCGCGCCGCTGGAGCGCCGCCAGCGAATGCATGCATGCTCGCGCAGATCGTCCATCTGCTCGGGGCGGCCGCGCGCCGCGAAATAGTCGGGACTTCCCACGACGACAAATCGGAACGGTGCTGTGAGCGGCACCGCGACCATGTCGGCGGCGACGAACTGACCGAGCCGGATGCCGGCGTCGAAGCCTTCCATCGCGAGATCGATCAGTTCTTTGCTGGCCGCTATTTCCACCTCGACCTCGGGATTGGCCTTGCAGAATGACGCGATCAGCGGCTCCAGCAGGATCGGCACGACTGCACGCGGCACGGAAAGACGCAACAGGCCGGACGGTCGCTCGCCGAGTCCGCGCGCCACCTCGCTGGCGGCGACGAGTTCCTCGAAGGCGGGCTTGGCGCGAGCGAGAAAGCGCTCGCCGGCTTCGGTCAAGCCGACGCTGCGCGTGGTGCGGATGAAGAGCGTCGCACCGAGGCGGCCTTCGAGCACACGCACCGCCTGACTGACGGCCGACGGCGTCACGCCCAGTTGCGCAGCGGCCCCGCGAAAACTGCGTTGCTCGGCAACGCTGAGGAAGACTTCGACGCCGTCGAGCGCGCCCTGCCTGACTGTGAAGTTCTGCTTCATAGCCTGTCAACATTGTGAGGAATAGTCACCCGCGCGAGACGATGGTACACCTAAGACCTGCGCATCCAACATTTGACAAGGAGGCACCATGTCACCGCGACTTCTGTTCCAGTTGCACCTCGTTTTGGGCTATGTCGCCTGGCTGCTGTGCTTCGGCACCTACGTGTGGCCGAAGCTCAAGTCGATGGCTCCGTTCGACGCGCAACGCGCGATCGCTACGTTGCACAGCTTCCGCTTCTTCGGGCTCGCCTTTCTGTTGCCTGGTGTCGTCGGTCCGCAACTGTCCGCGAGCTTCGCCGTGTTCGCCGCCTATGGGGATTTCGCCACGGGAGTGCTGGCGATGCTGGCGTTGATGACGGCCCGGATACGTCCGCTTTTCTGGTCGTTCGTCGTCGCTTTCAATCTTGTTGGTATGGCCGACCTGATCATCGACTACTACCACGCAACCGCGGCCGATCTGCCCGCGCATGCAGGCGAACTGGGCGCCTTGTACGCGATTCCGATCATCTATGTGCCGACGCTGGCGATCTCGCATGTTGCCGCCTTCTATCTGATGTTGCGCCCTCGGCTGAAGCGGCGTCACGCCCGTCCTTCCGTCGGCCGTGACATTTCCCAGGCGTAGCCTGCTGCACTGGCCGCAGTTCGGCCACGTAACGAGGAATCCGATCAGCATCGAGCGACGTTTTTACGTCTTCCACCTGCGTTATGCTGTCGGTCGTCGAGTCGATGCTCGCGGCCTGAACTAAGCAGGTGCGCAAACCCGGCCTGATGCGGCCGGGTGGTACCCTTCACTGGCACTTCCGGCTTTCGTGCATGCGACCTGATTCTCGCGTCCCTTGGCCCGACGACGCGAGCAAACGCCCGGAACGACCACTGAACTCAGCGAGGTGCCGACGTGAAATACTGCATGCTATTGCTGCCGCTCGTTCTCGCCGCCTGCGCACAGGCACCGGAAGTGACAGCGCCGGCGCCATCGGCAACCACGGCGGCCGCCAACCCGGCGTCGCCGACCGGCACCGATCTGCTGACGCGGTACCACTGGCAACTGAAGAACGCGATCGATCGCAATGGCACGCACATCGATGCCCTGTTCGTCCGCCCAGACAGGCCAGTGCAGCTCGACTTCAGTCCGTACCGGATCACCGTCGTCAATGGCTGCAACAGCATGGGAGCGGGTTACACCGTCAGGAAAGGGCATTTGCAGATCGGCCCGATGGTCAGCACGATGATGGCCTGCCACGATGCCGCGCTTGCCGCACTCGACGATGCGATCTCGCAGCGTGTGCGTGGCAGCGTCGACGTGACCCTGCTCGCGCGGGACAACGCGCCGAGCCTGCAACTGATCACCGATAGCGGCGACACGCTGAGCTTTACCGGTGTGCCCACGGCCGAGACGCGCTACGGCAGCCCCGGTCAAATAGCGTTCCTTGAAGTGGCGGCGCAGTCCGTGCCGTGCAACCATCCGTTGATGCCGAACGCGCAATGTCTGCTCGTGCGCGAACGCTTCTTCGACGAGCAGGGCCTGGCGACCGGCACGCCTGGTCCGTGGCAACCGTTGAATCAGGATATCGAAGGCTATACGCACACGCCGGGCATCCGTAACGTCGTGCGCGTGAAGCGTTTCACAGTCAGGAACCCGCCTGCCGATGGGCCGTCGGTCGCATATGTGCTGGACCTGGTCGTCGAATCGGAGAAGGTGGGGCAGTAACGCCTCCTCAAACGTGCCGCCAGCCACATTGGCGGCCTCCTGGGTCGACGTTGGTTGCGATGTACAACGAGGCTCACTGTAGACGTGAACGTCGCGGCGAATTTCACCTGTGCAAGCCAGTAGGCGCTGTTCAACTGACGTTGAAATGCACGCGGATGTTTTGCGTGCTTTCGACGGGCCGGCCATCGCGCAGCGCGGGAAAAAAGCGCCAGCGCCGCAACGTGTCGAGCAGCAGCTGATTGAGACGGGGGTTCGGCGTCGCGTGAATGAGCTCGACATCGACCGAGCCGTCGGCGTGGATCGTGAAGCGGGCTGTCGCGATCGTCTGATAGGCCTGCTCGCGCAAGTCGTCGGGCAGCGTCGGTAGCGGTTGCGATATGGAACGGGCGGCGGTGTTGGAGCTTGCCGAGGCGGCTGGAGCGGCGTCGCGCTGTGCGGATGATTGCTGCGATCCCGCGGCGGCCGTTTGTTCCGGCTGATCATCTTGCGACGGGCGTTGTGCCTGACTAGCAACCGGTGCCGACGGCGCTGCGGCAGCGGGCGTCGTCAGCGTCTGCGGCCTGGTTGGCACAGGCGGCATCGCGCGATGCGCTGATGTATGCGATTGCGTCTGCGCGTGCCTCGGCGCCTGTTCGGCTGGAACCGCAACCGGAGTTTGCGACGGACGGGATTCAGGCGGCGCAGGCTCGTCGAGCACGACCACGCGCATATCCAGTGGAGCAGGCGGTGGGGCTGGCTGACTCGACTTCAGCAATCCGGACGACAGCGCAGCGAGCACCAGAAGCCAGATACCCAGCGAGATCAGACAAGCGACGGCGGTACGCAGCGTTCCCACAACGTGCGCCTCGGACAACTCGCGGCAAGCTTTAATCACGATGCACGGCGATCAGAAAGTGTTCGGCGCCCGCGCGTCGCGCCGCGAGCATGGCCTGCACGACCGCGCCGTGACCCGCGTGATCGTCGGCCGCGATGACGACGTTGCCGTCCGCGCGCAGCAGGCGCTTCACTTCAGGCTCGATCTGATCCGCGCGAACGACGTGGCGATTGACCGAGACCTCGTCGTTGCCGTTCACCGATATCGTCAGCGGCTCGCTCGTGCTGATCGGCTGCGCGCGTCCCGAAGGCAGATTGATCCGCACCGCGTCGAGACGTTGCATCGCCAGCGAGGCGAGCATGAAGGTCGCGAGCAGAAAGAACATCACGTCGATCATCGGAATGATTTCGATGCGGCCGCGCCGCGAGGCGCGCGAGCGTTTGAGTTTCATCCGCGCTCGCCTCGCGCCTCTTGTTGCAGGCGCAGCGCGCTGAGTCGCGCGTTGGCGAACAGTTCGAGTTCATCCATCAGACGCTCGAGCCGCCGTGAAAAATAATTGAACGCGAACAGTGCGAAGACCGCGACGATGAGTCCGATCGCGGTCGCCACCAGCGACTGCGCCACCCCGCCCGTGACGCCGCCCGGATCGACGAGCCCATTGCCGCCGAACAGCTGGAATGACTTCATCATCCCGACGATCGTGCCGAGCAAGCCGAGCAGAGGAGCCGCCGTGACGATCGTCTCCAGTAGCCACAGACCGCGGCCCATGTCGCGCTCGATCTGCGATGCGATCGATTGCGCCGACGCCTCGCGCAGCCACAGCGGCGAGTCTGATTCCGACAGCCACGGCGCGGCCATGCGCCGAAACGCGTGGTGCGGGGCGAGACGGTCGAGACGGTTGTCATCGGCTGACGACGTGGGTTGCAAAAGACGCGCCGGTGCGCTTGCGAAGCGGGCAAACACATACGCCCGCTCGATGATGATGGTCAATGCGAGCACGCCGAGCACGCTGAGCGGATACATGATCCATCCGCCAGTGCGCATCGCCGCGATAAAGCCTGTCCATTCCTGCATGATGGTTCTCCCTGCCGTCGATCAGAAGTACTTGGTCACGCCCGCATAAACCGCGAAATGCGGACCGTACTGCGGCGCGCCGACGCCGATGCCCGAGCCGTCACGCAACTCGTACACGCGGTTGAATGCGTTGATCACGACCAGACGCGCGTCGATCTTGCCGATCATCGGCTCGTTGAAGTGCTGGATTACGCCGAGGTTGAACTGCGCATAGACGGGCAGGCGGTCGGTGTTCGCAAAGCCGCTGCGCAGGCCGGAGCCGACGATTCCGTCGAACGTGAAGGTGGTTTGGTGGAAGTCGTATGCCGCGCCGAACGATGCGGTCACGCGCTGGTCGTGATCGAGGTACACCCAGTTGTTCGAGATGTACGCCAGTTCGTCCGCACCGAAATTGAACTGCGCGGAGTTGATGTTCTTGCCTTGCGCGCGGCTATACGCGAGGTTCAGATACGCGGAGAGATTGTCCTGTTTGTAGTTGGCGGTGAATTCGACGCCATACGTTCTGCCGTACTGGTAGTTGAACGGCGCGTAGATCAGGGCGGAACCGAACTGTCCTTCGTCGAGCAGGTCGGTCGATTTCTTGTAGTACGCGTCGAGTCCGAGCGTGACGGCAGGGCCGAGTTTCTGCGTGATGCCGAGATCGAAATAGTGGCTGCGTTCCGGCTTTACGGGATCGTTCTGCGTTACCGAACTCTGATTCGTCGTGCCGTCGAACTTCGATATCGTCGAGCCGGACACGAGTTCGAACGGCGGCGGCGTGAAGTAGCGCGCGTAGCCGGCGTGCAGCGTCGTAGACGGCGTGAGCGTGTAGACGAGGCCGACGCGTGGGCTCAACTGGCTCGCGCTCGTGTACTCGTCCATCCGGTCGTAGCGCAAGCCATAGTTCAGCGTGAGCCGGTCGGTCAGCTTCCATTCGTCCTGCGCGTACAGGCTGTAAAGATAGCCGGTCTTGCTGCTGCTGTCCTGGATGTTGAAGGGCACGTCGGAGAGCTGGTTGCCGTCCGCGTCGGCGGGGAACACAGACACGTTATTGTCGAATACCGCATGTTCCTGCTGGAAGAAGACGCCCGCGCGAATCGTGTGACTGTCGTTGACGCGCCAGGTCGTATCGACCTGCACGCCGTTGGCCGTGTTGCTATGGAAGTCCTCCGAGGCTACGCCGTTGAACATCAGGTCGCCGATCGGATCGGGGTTGAACTTCGTGCGCGTATAGCGGGTAAAGAAGGCGACCTGGTAATCGAGCGCGCCGCCGTTGGTGCCTTGAAGCGCGACCGCCGCGAAATTGTTCAGCTCCGATTGCGTTTCGTTCAGTTGCGACGAATCGAACGTGCTTTGGCCGTTGAGCGCGAAGTTCGGCGTGAGCCCCGGCGTGTTCGGAATCTCGAACTGGTTGCTGGTCGCGCCGAACAACAGACTCACACGAGTGAGCGGATTGATCAGATACGACAGATAGCCGAATGCATTGCCCTGGCGCGTGTGATCGTGAATCGCACTGGCGCTCGCCGTCGGATTCTCGATGCCGAGATTGTTCATGCCGAGCGAGCCGCTCAGGTAGTAGCTGAACGGTCCCTCGCTGCCGAACACGTCGGCGCTCGTTTTGACGGTCTGATGGCTGCCGCCGAATACGTCGATCGAGCCGCCGCTGCCCATGTCGCCCGATTTGGTGAGGATGTCGACGATACCGGCCGTACGGTAGCCGTACTGCGCGGGCAGGGCGCCCGTGAGCAGGTTCATTTGATCGATGATGCGCGTGTCGAGCGACTGGCCGAAGCCGCTGATCGGCTCCGGAATGATGATGCCGTTGATCCGGTATTGCAGATTGGCGTGCTCGCCGCGCACGTGCAGCTGGCCGTACGAGTCGTTGGCGACGCCGGGCGCTTGCAGCAGCACCTGATTGAGCGGCGTGTTCGCGCCCGCCGGCATCGTGGCGATATCCGCCTGCGTGAAGCGATAGACGCTGCTGCCCGTTTCGGGCAGCAAGCCGTTGCGGGCAGCGTTCAGTCGTTGTGCGTTGACCTGCACGTCGAGTGTGTCGCTCTTTTGCAGTTGTACGCTGACGCTCGCCGGGGCGTCGGACTGGGCGGTCGCGATGCTGCTGCCGCTTGCAAAACCGGCCGCGGTGACGACGACCGCATACGTGCCGGGCGCCACGCCGTCGATCGAGAAGTGGCCCGACGTGTCCGTGTTCGACGCGCCGATGGAGGCGCCGCTCGCGTCCTGTACCTCCACTTTCGCGTGAGCGACGGGATGGCCCGCGGGATCGGAGACCGTGCCCGTCAATATGGCGTTGCCTGGCGCGCCCCATGCGTTCGAGATGGCGGTACAGAACACGATCGCCGCCTGTGCGGTCAGTGTGCGTTTTTTCATTGTTGTTGCTTGCGCTATGGACGATGCGTTGATGAACAGAAGCGTTCGGCAAAAGCTCACCCACCTCGCCCCTGGCCGGCAGGGGAAGGACAGGCGAACTGGAGGTTGACGACGCGCGATAGCAGGCCGGTCGATCAGGCCTACTTTTCGATGAGAACGGTAATGGCGATGACGGTCATAAGTGGTCGTTGAGCATGGACTGTCCGCTCATAGGTCGGACGGATTTTGTTGGACGTCGCAGTGGGCCCGTGTGAAAAACGGCGGGGCTGGAGCGCCAATTTTTGGTCATGTTATAACATAACAATTGCAGCTGGCAAGTCGCAAGATAAAGGCCGCTGTAGCGCAACGGGTGAGGCATTTGCCCGTTGCCATTCGAGAAACTTGACACAGTGCATATGCACACATAGACTTCGCTCCATGAACCGTCCTCTCTCCTACGACGAATGCAACTGCTTCGCGCTGCGCCAGGCGGCGCGGCACGTCACGCAGATGTACGAGCGCCATCTCAGCGGCGTCGGGCTGACCGCTGCGCAGTTCACGATCCTCGCGAAGCTCGCGCGCACACCGAACCTGCCTATGGCGGAGCTCGCGGACGCGATGGTGATGGAGCGCACCACGCTGGTCCGCGCGATGAAGCCGCTGCAGCGCGACGGCCTCGTGCTGGCCGAGGCGGCGGACCACGACAACCGCACGTTGCTGTTCAGCCTGACGGAAAAAGGCGAGACGACGTTCGATCAGGCCTCCGTCGCATGGCGCGCCGCGCAGGACGAATTCGAAAAGAAGTTCGGCCGCGCCCGCGCAAAGACGCTGCGTACCGAGCTGTTCAGCATCACCGATTAGATCGCGCGCAGGAACCCGCTTCGGCGGGTCTTATGACGCCGTTTAATGTGCATATGCACTAACTAGCAAAGGAAGTGAAGCGAATGGAAGCGCTTTTCGACGACGACTGCTTTGCGATCCGCCAGGCCGCGCGTCACGTATCGCAGATCTACGACCGGCATCTGTCGAATGTCGGGCTGACCATCACGCAGTTTTCGCTGCTGGGGCGCCTGAAGCGTACCGGTCCGATGACGATGAAGCAGATCGCCGAGGCCATGCGCATGCAGCGCACCACGCTGGTCCGTACGATCCAGCCACTGCGACGCGACGGAATGGTGTCGAGCGAGGCAATGGGCGCGGATGCGCGCGCGCTGCTGATCTCGCTGACCGCCGAAGGTGAAGAGCGCTTGGCCGCGGGCCGCGCGCACTGGTATGCCGCACAGGCCGAATTCGAACACCGCTTCGGCGAGGAGCGCGCGGCAGCGCTGCGCACCGAGCTGTTTGCCATCACCCGGGATTTGCTTTGACATAAACGCTGAAGGTAGCGGAGGCCGGCGCACTGCGCCGTTTTTTTCAACCTGATGAGTGCATACGCACATATCGATACTATGTCCACAACTCCTTCGACCGTCGCGCCGCCAAGCGCGGTACAACCCGCCAGACAGGCGCGGCGTATCCCGTGGATGCTGCTTGCGATCCTCTCCGTGCTCGTCGCGCTGGCGCTGGCCACTTCGTACTGGTTCTTCGTCGGCCGCTTCGTCGAGAGCACCGACGATGCGTACGTCGGCGGCGACGTCACGGTGATGGCGCCGAAGGTCAACGGCTTCGTCACCGACGTGCTCGTGCGCGACAACGAGTTCGTGCACGCCAACCAGGTGCTGGTGCGTCTCGATGCCCGTGACTACGACGCGCGCCTCGCCCAGGCCAGCGCCGAAGTGGAGAGCGCGCAGGCCGCCGTCACCGAACTCGAAGCGAAGAAATCACTGCAACTCGCGGCGATCAACGAGCAGGCCGCCGAGGTCCGCGCGTCGGGCGCCGAGCTCACACGCAGCGCCGCCGACCAGACGCGCTACCGCGAGCTCGTGAAAGACGACGCGGTGTCGAATCAGGTCGTCGAGAAG
Organism: Paraburkholderia lebeckiae; assembly: GCF_014201005.1. Classification (NCBI taxonomy): domain Bacteria; kingdom Pseudomonadati; phylum Pseudomonadota; class Betaproteobacteria; order Burkholderiales; family Burkholderiaceae; genus Paraburkholderia; species Paraburkholderia lebeckiae. The sequence goes on from NZ_JACHDK010000008.1 coordinate 125,953, forward strand.
GCCGACGCCGATCTGACCAAAGCGCGCGCCGCGGTCGATCGCAGCAGCGCGGCGCTGCTCGCGGCGCAACGCCAGATCGCGGTGCTCGACGCTCAGATCGGCGACGCGAAAGCGCGCATCGCGACCGCGCAGGCCGCGCAGCGCGTCGCCGCGTTGAACGTCGAGTACACGACGATCCGCTCGCCGATCGATGGCTATGTCGGCAATCGCACCGCTCGCGTTGGGCTGCTCGCCAACACCGGCGTGTCGCTGCTGACCGTCGTGCCGGCGAGCGGTCTATGGATCGACGCGAACTTCAAGGAAGATCAGCTGCGCAAAATGCATTCGGGCGACAGCGTCGATGTCGAACTCGATGCGTCGAGCACAAAGCTGCACGGCGTGGTCGACAGTCTTGCACCGGCGACCGGTGCGACCTTCAGCGTCTTGCCCGCGGAAAACGCGACCGGCAACTTCACGAAGATCGTGCAGCGCGTGCCGGTGCGCGTGCGCCTCGACGTGCCGAAGGACATGCAGGGCGTGCTGCGTCCGGGCCTGTCCGCGACCGTCAAAGTGCACCTCGATGCGGGCCATTCGGCCGCGCAGGGATGAACCGATCATGACTCACGCTTTTGACAACCCCGCCGACCAGCCGACCCGCACCAAGGTCTTCGCATTCGCGCTGATGTGCGTCGGTTTTTTCATGGCGACGCTCGATATCCAGATCGTCGCATCGTCGCTGCGCGATATCGGCGGTGGACTGTCCGCGAGTCAGGATGAACTCTCCTGGGTTCAGACCTCGTATCTGATCGCGGAGATCATCGTGATTCCGATGTCGGGGTGGCTCACGCGCGTGTTCTCGACGCGCTGGGTCTTCACCTTCTCCGCGTTCGGCTTCACGGTCACCAGCATGCTGTGCGGTCTCGCGTGGGACATCAACTCGATGATCCTGTTTCGCGGTCTGCAAGGCGCGCTCGGTGCCGCAATGATTCCGACCGTGTTCACGACCGCGTTCGTACTGTTTCCCGGCAAGCAGCGTTTGATCGCATCGACGACGATCGGCGCGCTCGCGTCGCTTGCGCCGACCATCGGCCCGGTGATCGGCGGCTGGATCACGTCGCAATGGTCGTGGCACTGGCTGTTCTATCTGAACCTGGTGCCGGGCGTCGCCGTCGCGCTGTTGGTGCCGAAGTACGTGAATATCGACAAAGTCGATCTGTCCTTGCTGAAAAAGGGCGACTACTTCGGCATCTTGCTGATGTCGGGTTTTCTCGGTTGCCTCGAATACGTGCTCGAAGAGGGACCGCGCAAAAACTGGTTCGGCGACGACGTGATCGTGCTGTGCGCGTGGGTCGCGGCGATCTGCGGGTTTCTGTTCCTCGTGCATGCGTTCACCGCGAAGGAACCGATCGTCGATCTGCGCGCACTGGCGTTGCGCAATTTCGGTATCGGCAGTCTGCTGTCGTTCATTACCGGGATCGGCATCTTCTGCACCGTGTTTCTGACGCCGGTGTTTCTTGCGCGCGTGCGCGGCTTCGATTCGTTGCAGATTGGTCTCGCGTTGCTGTCCGTTGGCTGTTTTCAGTTGCTCGCGCTCGCCGCCTACTCGACGCTCGCGCGCTTCGTCGATATGCGCATGCTGATGGTGTTCGGACTCGCGCTGTTTGGCATCGGCTGCTATCTGTACGTGCCGTTGACGAACCAATGGGGCTGGCAGCAGTTGCTGATTCCACAAGCGTTGCGCGGAATCGGCCAGCAATTCTGTATTCCGCCGATCGTGACGATGGCGCTGGGTGCGTTGCCGCCGTCGCGGCTGCGCTCCGCTAGCGGGCTGTTCAATCTGATGCGTAATCTCGGCGGTGCGATCGGCATCGCGGTCAGCAGCACGATGTTGAACGACCGTCTGAACCTGCACTACGAACGGCTCGACGAACATCTGAATGCGGGCCGTCCGGTCGTCGAATCGATCCTGCAGAAGCAGGCCGAGTATCTGTCGGCCGTTGGTGGTGATGTCTTGAACGCCGCGAGTGCGGGGCTAGCCGAATTGCACGCGGCATTGATGCGCGAAGCGCTGGTGCTCGCATTCTCGGACGCCTTTTTGGCGGTTGCGCTGTGCTTCGTGGTCGGCTTGCTGAGCGTGCTGTTTTCGCGCCCGTTCGGCAACACCGCGCCACCGCCCGATGCCCATTAGGAGACCAACATGAAACGAATCGTGATGAAGTTACTGGCGAGCGCGGCGTTCCTGACGCTCGCGGCCTGCGCGGTGCAACCCGCGACGCACGCGGATTTGCCGCATACGGTGCAGACGCTCGCGCCGGCCGCGTGGAGCGTCGACGCGCCGCAAGACAGCGTGAACACCGATGCCTGGTGGGCGCAATTCGGCGACCCGGTGATGCATCAGCTGATCGAATCGGTGTTGACCGGCAACCTCGACGTACAGGCCGCGGCCGAACGCGTGAAGCAGTCGCAGGACCTGGTGACGCAGAATCGCGCGGCGCTGCTGCCGGAGCTGAATGCGAACGCGGGCGCATCGACCGAGCGGCAGAACACGCCGCCGCCGCTCGGCTATGTGCGCCAGGCCGGCTTCGGCCTCGCCGCGAGCTGGACGCCGGACGTGTTCGGCGGCGAACGTCTCGCGGTGCTCGCCTCGCAGGCACAGGTGTCGGGTAGCGTTGCGGCGCTGAACCAGTTGCGGCTCGCGCTCGCCGCGAACACGGCGGCTGCGTATATCGATCTACGCTGGGCGCAGGCGCAATTGCAGATCCTCGACGACAACGAGCTGATTCGCAGCCGCGCGCTGAAGCTCACGCAGGAGCGTCTGCATTACGGACTGTCGACGCAGCTCGACGTCGCCCGCGCGCAGAATCAGTTGCAGGACTTGCAGGCGCAGATTCCGCGCATGCAATCGGCGGTGCAGCATCAACTGAGTCTGATTGCCGTGTATTCGGGGCGTACGCCGGAAAGCCTCGATGCGCTGCTGCTTTCCAACGCGCGCGAGATTCCGGTGCCTGCGCAAAGCGCGCCGCAGGTGTTGCCGTCCGACGCGTTGCTGCATCGACCCGACGTGCGCACCGCCTATGCGCTCGTCGAACAGCGTGCGGCGGAAGTGGGGGTATCGAAGGTGCAGCGCTATCCGCAGTTCAAGATCAACCTGACGAATGGGCTGCTCGCATCGTCGTACCTTGGCTTGCCGACGCTGACCGATAACCTGTTCAGCGCTGCATTGAATGCGACGAGCCCGATCTTCAACGCCGGGCGCATCACCGCGAACATCGACGCGAGCGAGAGCCGCATGCGCGAATCGCAGCTCGGCTTGCAGCAGACGATGTTGCAGGCGCTGAAGGAAGTCGAGGACAATCGCAGCGATCTCGTCAGCGGCGCGGTGCAGGTGCAGCGCCTGGCCGGTGCGCTCGATGCCTCGAATCATGCGCTGCGTCTGTCGACCGAGCTGTACAAGGGTGGCGCCTCGAGCTTCCTCGATGTGCTCGACGCGCAGCAAGCGTATCTGCGCGACTCGGAGTCGCTGAATCAGGCCCGGCGCGAGCACGCGCTTTCGGCGATCGCGCTGTATCGGTCGCTGGGGGGCGGGTGGGAGCAGGGGGAAACGGTGGCGGCGCAGTGAAGGCAGCGACATGAAAGCGTATGGGAGGGTTGAAGTCCGATCAAGCATTTCGCAATACGGTGGGTGGACCTGCCTCGCACGCACCATCTGGCCGACACCACCCGCCTGCTGGCAACGCTCCCCGGAACCGATCCCCCAATCTTTGCTACATTCCTGCACAAGCACCGAATACGCGGCACCATGAAGATGCGTCCGCCAGCGACGCGCATGATCGGCAAATCGAAATCCTTCAAGAGGCTCAAGATGCGAATTCTGGTAGTAGGAGCGGGCGCGCTAGGCGGTTATTTCGGCGGACGTCTGGCGGCGGCGGGGCAGGACGTGACCTTCCTCGTACGCGCCGGTCGCGCGGAAAAGCTACGGAGCGACGGCCTCGTCATCAACAGCCCGCGCGGCAACCTCCAGTTGCCCGACGTGAAGACGATACTGGCCGGTGTCGCCGCCGAGCCGTTCGACCTCGTGCTGCTGAGCTGCAAGGCCTACAGTCTCGACGACGCGATCGATTCGTTCACGCCGTTCGTCGGAGAAGACACGCTGATCCTACCGATGCTCAACGGCATGCGCCATATCGACGTGCTGACCGCGCACTTCGGCAAGGAGCGCGTGCTCGGCGGTCAGTGCGTGATCGCCGCGACGCTCAATGCCGAGCAGCACATCATGCATCTGAACGACATGCACGCGATCACGTTCGGCGAACTCGTGGGCGGCACCTCGGAGCGCACCGAGGCGCTTGCCGATGCAATGTCCGGCGCGAACTTCGACGTCGCGGTCAGCGACAACATCCTGCTGCGCATGTGGGAAAAATGGGTGTTCCTCGCTACATTGGCCGCGAGTACGTGCTTGATGCGCGGTTCGGTCGGCGATATTCTGGCTGCGCCGGACGGCAAGCGCGTGATTGAGAATCTGCTCGGCGAATGCCGCGCGGCGGCCGAGCACAACGGCTTCACGATGGCCGCGGACTTCGACGTGCGCGCTACCCAGGTGCTGCTGACGCCGTCGCCGCTGACCGCGTCGATGCTGCGCGACGTCGAAAACCGCTCGCACACCGAGGCGGATCATATCCTCGGCGACCTGATCTCGCGCGGCGGCGACGCGCAAAAGGGCGAACACGGCGTGTCGCTGCTGCGCATCGCCTATAGTCATCTGAAGACGTACGAAGCTCGCCAGACCCGCACTTCCTGACGCCTCGCCGCGGCCGACGCGAACGCGGATCGGGCGGATGGCGCGACGCACGCGAGCGCCGCCGCAACCTGACGATCGGAGGTCAAGCATGCCGGCTCCAACTGGATCGGTGCCCGCGCTCAGCGCCGCTTCCGCGACCGTGTTCTCGATCGGCATCGTGTTTCTCGGCTACTGGGGTATGTATGAGCCGACTGCCTGGCACAAGGCCGACGTCGTGGTCTTTGTGCTCGCGCTGGCCGGCTTCGCGTGCCTGGGCCTCGTGCCATGGATGGCGACGAGTCCCGTCGAGCCGGAGAACAGCGACTCACGCGTGCGTATCGCGCGGCATCTGTTTCTCGCGGGCGTGACCGCGATCTGGTTCGCGGTGGCGGTTTCCGTGATCTTCTGAAGCTCCGCGAAGACGCGCCGCCGCTTACTCCGGCATCTTCCTGAACGACACCGCAATGCGGTTCCAGCCGTTGATCGCAATGATCAGCAGCGTCAGGTCGCTGATTTCCTGCTCGCTGAAATGCGGCTTCACCGCGTCCCATACCGTATCCGGCACGCGCGTTTGCGCGACCAGCGTCACCGCCTCCGTCCATTCGAGCGCCGCGCGTTCGCGCGTCGGGCGTCCGTGGCGGTAAGCTTACGTTCGCCACTGGTCGGTCGAAATAACCATTTCGCCGGTATTTGAGGTAACCACCCGAATGGACATTCACATCGCGCTCGAAGGCCATCACGATCTGTCCGGACAGATTTATCGGCAGTTGCGCGCGGGCATTCTCGAAGGGCGCCTTGCCGGCGGCACGCGTCTGCCGTCCACGCGCGATCTCGCGACGCAGCTCGGTGTGTCGCGCAAGACCACGCTCGACGTATTCGAGCGGCTGCTGTCAGAAGGTTATCTGAGCGCCCGCGCCGGTTCTGGCACCTTCGTCGCCGACGGACTCGAACGGTTGCCGGCCGAGCGTTCGGCCCCCGCGCGCGCGGCGGCTCGTTCGCGCGAGCGGGCCGCCGCGCAAGCGAAGGCCGCCGCGCGCGCGCAGCCGCTGTGGGAGCAGATGCCCGACAGTCTGCCGTTGCCGCGGCCGTCGGTGCCGTCGCCGCTCGACTTCATCGGCGGCGCGACCGACAAGACGCTGTTTCCCTTCGACGTCTGGCGCCGCTGCGTGAATCATGCGCTACGCGGCCAGGCGCGCAGCCCCGGCACCTATCGCGACGCCGCGGGGGAGCAGCAGCTGCGGCTCGCGATCTCGCGCTACCTCGCTTTCAACCGTGCGGTGTCGAGCAACTGGGAAGACGTGATCGTCACGCAGGGCGCGCAGCACGCGCTCGATCTGATGGCGCGCATCACGCTGCGGCCCGGTGAAATCGCGGCCATCGAAGACCCCGGCTACCCGCCCGCGCATGCATGCTTCAAGGTGACCGGCGCGCGCGTGGTGCCGGTACCGGTCGATCGCGAAGGCCTGATCGTCGGCAAGCTGCCGGACAAGGCACGGCTCGTCTACGTGACGCCTTCGCATCAGTTTCCGCTCGGTATGCCGATGAGCCTCGAGCGTCGCGTCGAACTGCTCGAATGGGCGCAAAAGCGCGGCGCGGTCATCATCGAGGACGACTACGACTGCGAGTACCGTTTCGAAGGCCGGCCGATGGAGCCGCTGAAGAGTCTCGATCGTGCCGGCCTCGTCGCCTACGTCGGCACGTTTTCGAAGACGATCTTCCCCGAGCTGCGCATCGGCTACCTGGTGCCGCCCGCGTCGTTGCACGGCCCGCTGCTGAAGGCGCGGCAGATCGCCGATTGTCACGGCTGCACGCTGACGCAAGCGGCGCTTGCGTCGTTCATGCTCAATGGCGACTTCGCGCGCCATTTGCGGCGTATGCACAAGGCTTACGCGGCCCGCCGCGCGATGCTGCTCGAGCATCTGCAAGGCGGTCTCGCGCGCTGGTTCGAGCCGATCGTGCCGACCGCCGGCATCCATCTGGCGGCGCGGCTCAAGGGGCCGTTGGCGTCGCTCGGCGAAGAGGTGCTCGTTGCCGCCGCGCGTGAAGCGTCGATCGGCCTCTATGGACTCGCGCCATTTCACCACCGCGTGACACCGCAGCCTGGCTTGATCTTCGGCTATGGCAGCATCGCGGCCGAACATATCGACACGGCGTTGACGAGGCTCGCCGACATCCTGCAGCGCATCGCACGCTGAAACGGAGCTTGCCGCAAGCGAGGCGTAGGCATCGTCGAAATGTTGGGGGGTGCGTTGCTTGACGCGTCAAACGAAGAAAATGCCCTGTTTCAAGGGGCGAAAACACCGGCTCGCCCGACGCAACCGCCTCGAAATGGCGGCCGAAACGAACTGTAACGAGCGTTACTCCTGCATGTCAAAGAGCTCGCCACGCACGTTTTAGCCGCTAAAACAGGTACTAAAACGTGTTGCACCGTTGGCGCCGCGCAAAAAACTTCATCGCAATACATAAAAGAGTCGCGCAAATCGCTTTAGCGCTTGTAGAATCCGGCGTTGAAGCGTGCACATACGGTGTGCGCTTCGAGCAATTCACTGACCACAACAGGTAGGAGAAACATGCCGACTTCCGCAAAAAAGGTGGCCAAGAAGGCTGCTGCCCCGGTACCGACCAAGAAGGTTGCTGCAAAGAAAGTTCCTGCGAAGAAAGCCGTCGCAGCCAAGAAGGTCGCCGTGAAGGCGTCTGGCGCACCGGCGCCGATCAAGGACACCTTCACGAAGGCCTCGTTGGCAGCTCACATCGCTGAACGTGCTGCAGTGGAACCGAAGACCGCCAAGGCCGTGCTGGCCGCGCTCGAAGACACGATCCTCGGCACGGTGCACAAGAAGGGCGCTGGCGAATTCACGCTGTCGGGTCTGCTGAAGATCGTCGTGCAGGCTGTGCCGGCGAAGAAGAAGCGCTTCGGCAAGGACCCGTTCACGGGTGAAGAGCGCTGGTTCCCGGCCAAGCCGGCCAGCGTGCGCATCAAGGCACGCGCGCTGAAGAAGCTGAAGGACGCAGCGACAGCCTGAACGCGTTGCTCGCACGACTCAGGCGTCGGCATAGCGCTGTTGCGTTTAACCATGCCTGACGTTTGAGTGCGTGAAAAAGCGCCTGCATGCAGGTGATCGAAGTCCCCGTGGATGAAGATTCACGGGGACTTTTTTTGTGCGCTCGCTTCGTAGTGCGTGTCGAGTCCATTGGCGAAACGGCAAGCGCGCCTCTCATAGTGTGCTCCCTGATGGCGCGCACGCACCTGACTGGCGCATGATGATCCACGACAGTACGATCAAGGCAATCCGACGCCCTGCGGATGCTCCGTTAGCGGGCACGTCAACGCGCTCTATCCCGACATATTGAATGGCATAGCGCTTGCTTGATCGAAGGTCGAATACCGAATGCGCAGCGCATTCGCCTTCTATTTGACAACAAGACTGGGGCTGAGATGCGATGCTACGACGAGATGCGCCATCGCGACGATGGCGTGCGGCCGCATTACGCGCGCTTTGAGCGATGGTTGGACAGTCAGGGCGATGAAGCGATCGCACGCAAGCGCGCGGAAGCGGACCTGCTGTTCCGGCGCGTCGGCATCACGTTCGCAGTGAACGGCGACCTGTCAGGCACCGAGCGGCTGATTCCCTTCGATCTTATTCCGCGCATCATCCCGCGCGGCGAATGGCAGACGCTCGAAGCGGGTTTGCGACAGCGCGTGCAGGCTCTCAATCTGTTTATCCACGACGTCTATCACGATCGCAACATCGTGCGCGCGGGCATCGTGCCGGCCGAGCAGGTCTATACCAACGCGCAGTATCGTCCCGAGATGCAGGGCGTCGACGTGCCGCTCGGTGTTTACGCGCATATCGCGGGCGTCGACGTGGTGCGCGCCGGCGATGAAGGCGAGTTCTACGTACTCGAAGACAATCTGCGTGTGCCGTCGGGCGTGTCGTACATGCTCGAAAACCGCAAGATGATGATGCGGCTCTTCCCCGAGCTGTTCGTGCAGAACCGCATCGCGCCGGTCGCGCATTATCCCGATCTGCTGCTCGATACACTGCGCTCGGTCGCGCCCGTGGGCGTCGACGATCCGGTCGTCGTCGTGCTGACGCCGGGCATGTACAACTCCGCGTATTTCGAGCATACGTTCCTCGCGCAGCAAATGGGCGTCGAGCTCGTCGAAGGCAAGGATCTGTTCGTCGACGACAACTACGTGTTCATGCGCACCACGCAAGGACCGAAGCGCGTCGACGTGATCTACCGGCGCGTCGACGACGATTTTCTCGATCCGCTTGCGTTTCGCCCCGACTCCGCGCTCGGCGTACCGGGTCTGCTCACCGCATATCGCGCCGGCCGCGTCGCGCTCGCGAACGCGATGGGCACAGGCATCGCCGACGACAAATCGATCTACCCGTACGTGCCGGACATGATCGCGTTTTATCTCGACGAAAAGCCGATTCTGAACAACGTACCGACCTATCAGTGCCGTAAGCCCGAGGATCTCGCCTATACGCTCGCGAATCTGCCGGAGCTGGTGGTCAAGGAAGTGCACGGCGCGGGCGGCTACGGGATGCTGGTCGGCCCTGCCTCGACGAAGGCCGAAGTCGAGGCCTTCCGCGAGCGGCTGATCGCGCGTCCGACCGGTTATATCGCACAGCCCACGCTGGCGCTGTCCGCGTGTCCGACTTTCGTCGAATCGGGCATCGCGCCGCGCCATATCGACCTGCGACCGTTCGTGCTGTCGGGCAAGACCACCACGATGGTGGCGGGCGGCCTCACGCGGGTCGCGTTGCAGGAGGGCTCGCTCGTCGTGAATTCATCGCAGGGAGGCGGGACCAAGGACACCTGGATGGTCGACTGACGCGGTTGCCGCCGCGCTTCTCGCCTCGCTCGCAACAGAGCAAAGCAGGGCGCGACACTCGCAACCTGATGCGCCGCTGGCGCTCAACGGATAACCAGCGCGGACTTTCGTCGCTGACGAAGGCCTCGCGCGTTCAGATCACAGACATGGAACGCCGTCATGCTTAGCCGAACCGCCGATCACCTCTTCTGGATGGCCCGCTATATGGAGCGCGCGGAGAACACCGCCCGCATGCTCGACATCAACCTGAAGGCGCAACTGCTGCCGCAGACGCCCGAACAGGAGGCTCGCGCGCAGCGCTCGGTGCTGCTCATCTCCGAGCTCGAAAGCGCCTTCGCGCAGCGCTACGACGAACCGACGCGCGACCACGTGCTCGACTTCATGGTCGCCGACGCATGTAATCCGTCGAGCATTCATTCGTGCCTGCAGGCCGCGCGTGAAAACGCTCGCGCGGTGCGCGGCACGCTGACGACCGAGTGGTGGGAAACCATCAACGACACGTGGCTCGAATTCAACGAGCGGCTCGCGAGCGGGCAGGCCGCGAGCAATCCGGGCTCGTTGTTCGAGTGGGTCAAGTTCCGCTCGCATCTGTCGCGCGGCGTGACGATCGGCACTGCGCTGCAGGACGACGCGTTCTTCTTCACGCAGCTAGGCACGTATCTGGAGCGCGCCGACAACACCGCGCGGATCCTCGACGTGCGTTTCGCCAACGTCGAGCCGAATTCGCGCGACGCGGCCCGCCAGCTCGAGGACTTCTATTACTGGACCTCGATCCTGAGTTCGGTATCGGCGCTCGAGATCTATCGCAAGGTATATCGCGACGTCGTGACGCCCGCGCGCGTCGTCGAGCTGATGATCCTCAATCAGCGGATGCCGCGCTCGCTGCTCGCCTCGCTCGACGGCGTGTGCAGCAATCTCGCGATGCTGCGCACGTCCGGCTCGAACCAGTGCGAGCGCTTCGCCGGCAAGCTGCGCGCCGACCTGTTGTATGCCGACATCCGGCAGATTTTCGAAAGCGGTCTGCACGCCTATCTGACGCAGTTCCTCGCTCGCGTGTTCGATCTGGGCAATCTGGTGGCGCGTACTTATCTGATGCTGCCAGTGGCCTGACGGAGTTTTCTCATGTACCTGACGATCCGCCACGACACCTCTTACCGCTACGAAGCGACGGTTCACTATTCGATCCAGCAGTTGCGCCTGACGCCCGCGAGCGGCGCCGCACAGACCGTGCGGCGCTGGAACATCGACGTGCCGGGCAAGCTCGACGCGACGCTCGACGCCTACGGCAACGTGCTGCACACGCTCGTCATGAACAAGCCGCACGACGAGATTCATCTGCGCGTGTCGGGCGAGGTCGACACGATGCCGCTCGTCGATGGCGTGCTGCGTGATCCGCCCGGGCCGATTCCGCTCGAGCATTTCACCTGCGCGACGCGTCTGACCGAAGCCGACGGCGCGATCCGCGAACTGGCGGAGTCGGTGGCGAATCTGGCGAACCCGGCAAGCCTGCTCACGCTGTCCGAGCAGATCGTGCAGCGCGTGCAGTACCGGCCCGGCGTCACCGAGGTTACGAGCACGGCCGCCGAGGCGCTCGCGCTCGGCAACGGCGTGTGTCAGGACCATGCGCATCTGATGCTCGCGTGCTGCCGCGCGCGCGGCGTGCCGGCGCGCTACGTGAGCGGATATATCGAACCCGGAGACGTACCGCATGGCGCGAGTCACGCGTGGGTCGACGTATGGCTCGAAGGCAAAGGGTGGATTTCGATCGACGTCACGCATGCCGGGTTTGCCAGCGAGATCTACTGCCGGCTCGCGGTCGCCCGTGACTATGAGGCGGCGGCACCGGTGCGCGGCCGACGCATCGGCGGACTCGAAGAGGAGCTTCACGTGGCGGTGGCGGTCAGCGCGCAGATGCCGCAGTAGCCGCGTTGCAACGCCAACGCGCGCGACGGCATTTAACACTCCTGCCAGGCGTTCGGAATCAGCTGCCAAAAGGCTGCAAAAAGGGCTGCAAAAAAGGCTGCAAAAAAGGCCGTAAACACGGATAAAAGGCGCCTGTGCGCCGGATTACAATAGCCCCGTTCCTTTGCCTTCCGCGGATTCCTTATGACTTACTGCGTAGCGATGGCCGTCAACGACGGCCTCGTATTTTTGTCCGACACGCGTACCAATGCGGGCGTCGATCACATTAGTACCGCGCGCAAGATGTCGGTGTTCGAGCAACCCGGCGAACGCATGCTGGTGCTGCTTGGCGCCGGCAATCTGTCGATCACGCAGGCGGTGCTGCACGAGCTGTCCGAGCCCGCCGATGCCAGCGAGCCCACGCTGTGGAGCGTGCCGACCATGGCGGATGCCGCGCGCGTGGTCGGCAGCGCGGTGCGTCGCGTGCATGAGCGCGAGGCCGAGGCGCTGCAGAAGTTCGGTGTCGACTTCAATTGCAGCTTCATTCTCGGCGGCCAGATCGTGGGCAACCGGATGCGCCTTTTCATGATCTACGCGGCGGGCAATTTCATCGAGGCGTCGGCCGTGAATCCGTATTTCCAGATCGGCGAGGCGAAGTATGGCAAGCCGATCATCGACCGGGTGCTGACGCCGTCCACACCGCTCGACGAGGCCGCGAAGTCCGCGCTGATCTCGATGGACTCGACGCTGCGCTCGAACCTGTCAGTGGGCTTGCCGCTCGATCTGCTCGTGTACGAGAAGGATGCGCTGCGCGTCACGCGGTTCGTGTCGATCGATCGCGACAACGCGTACTTCGACATGCTTCACCGCACGTGGGGCGAGCGGCTGCGCCAGGTGTTCGCCGAGATTCCCGATCCGGACTGGCAGCAGTCGCTGGATGCGCCGTCGCCGCAGTCGGAGCGGGCGCTGGTGCTATATCGCGCGCCGGTCGGCGCCGATGGCGTCGAGCATGAGCACGATGTGTCGCCCGCGCAGATTCTCGCGCAGGCCGACAAGGGCAAGGCGCAGCGGCGCTAGCTGCGTTGGGTTCGGAGCGCGGGTCAGGCTCGCTCGGGCCCGCACCAAGACCTCAGGACGAAAAAAAACCAGCCATCGGCATCGCCTCTGGCTGGTTTCTGGTCTCTGGCTACGCAGCGCGTCAGCTGCGTAGCAGGTCCGATTCGAAGTCCGATTAGAACTTGTGACGGATACCGAGGCTGACCATGACCTGGTTGTTGGTGCTCGACTGGTTGCCATACGAACCGATCGAAGCCGTGGACGAAACGAGTGCGCCCGTAACCGGATCACGCTGTTGGCCGCTTGCATGCTGCCATGCGGCGACCGTGTACACGTCGGTGCGCTTCGACAGCGAGTAGTCGCCGCCCAGCGAAACCTGGTTGTACGTTGCCACCGCGTCGCCCGTACCGCGGGTGTACGCGTAGCCGATACCCAGCAGGGCTGCCGGCGTGATCTGGTAGCCGACGTACACGCGGCCGACGTTGAAGATCTGCGTCGACGTGAACGCCGATTGTGCGTCCGGCTTGTAGCGCGCGTTGCTGTACGACAGGTTAGCCGTCCACGGCCCCGTCACGTACTGAGCAGCTGCCGAAGCGATACTGATCGACTTCGCCGTGGTGTAAGCCTGGTTGATGCCTGCGTTGTTCGGGAAGTTCGTGTCGAACGTAGCGCCGGGGACCGTCGTGCTGTTCCAGCCCGTGCGGACAGGAAGGTTGGTGCTTGCGTTGTCAGTCCTCAGGTAGCCACCCGCGACGCTGAACGGACCCGTTGCGTACGTTGCTGCGCCGCCCCACGTTTGACCCGAACCCGTCGCGCCTGCGACGCCGCCCAGAGCGTACATGCCTTCGACCTGGAAGCCCGACCACACCGGCGACACATACTTCAGCGAGTTGTTCACGCGGAAGCTGTTGTCGTTGTTGTCGACGTCACCCGGCGTAGCGAACGTGCTGCCGAAGTAGTTGTCGCCCGTCAGCGGCTGGATCATGTCGACCAGCGGGTCGTATTGACGACCAGCTGTGAAGGTGCCCCAAGAGTCGCCCGTCAGACCGACGTAAGCCTGACGACCGAACATCAGGCCACCTTGTCCGAGCTTGCCGGTGTTGATGTCAAAACCGTTTTCCAACTGGAAAATCGCCTTCAGGCCGCCGCCGAGGTCTTCCGTGCCCTTCAGGCCGAAACGGTTGCCTTGCAGGTTGCCGCCAAACATTTGCACGAGGCTACCGCCGTGAGGGGTAGCGTTGTTCACGTACTGGATCGATTCATCGACCAGGCCATAGAGAGTCACGCTGCTTTGCGCGTGAGCCATGCCGGAAACGCCGAGGAGCGCCAGCGAGAGGGTAGACAGTGCGATTCGTTTCATCCATTTCTCCACGCAGATGATTGTTCGTTGTTGCGGAAAGCAGAATAGCTCAGTGGCTCGGCGGGGTAGAAATGAAAAAAAAGAGTGTCGCCAAAAACTGACAATCGATGCAAACCCTTGTATTTAAAGCTTCCACCAATTGTTTCCATTTGCGCAACATTTATTGGTCTGATGCGCATTATTGTTGATTTGTTGATAGTGGCTGGGTGAATGAACGCACTATGAGCATCGATTTGCATGCTAAATGTAATCTAGTCGTCTACACGTCCACTCGTCTTTGTAGCGAAAGCATAAAAGAGACGGTGGACGAAAGGACTAGACAGGATGGACAGAAGGGGCGCGTTGTGTCCAAGCGCAATCGACTGGATTGACGGCGCAACACGTGCATCTATAAGGATATGGACGGTAGCGTGGTGTGAAGCGCCCGTTTCAGCGCCGGTCGGCGCCACGGCGCGCCATGGCCGCGGCCGTGAGCCCCGCGGCGGCCGCGAGCAGCACCGAGGTCCACGGGTTGCGTCGCACGTAGCGGTCGGCGGCCATCGCCTGGCGGCGCGCTTCGACGAGGGCGCACGCCGCGAAACGGGTGGCTTGCGCTTCGACATCGAGCACCTTGCGCGTGACGTCCACCGCAGTCTCATGCGCGGAGCGCCTTTGCGCCGCCGCGTTGATTCCCGCGGGCAGCGGCGTGGCGATTTGGCCGGCAACACCCACAGCAGCGGCAGCAGACGGCGCGGCATTTGCCGCGACGGTCGATGCCGCCAGTACCGACGCGAGCTTCGCGCGGCTGCCCGGCGGCGACTCGCCCTGCATGCCCCAGCCACCACGCGGATCGTGCAGCCGGCCGCGCGCCGCCGAGAACTCCGCGCCGAGCAGCAGCACCAACGCCGAGAAGTACAGCCACATCAGCAGCACCGCGAGCGAGCCGGCCGCGCCGAACGCGCTGGCCATGCCCGCATGCGCGAGATAGAGCGCGAACAGCTTCTTGCCAGCCGTGAACAACACGGCGGCGACGATGCCGCCCACCACCGCATCGCGCCACAGCACCCGAGCGTCGGGCAGAAACTTGAGCAGTCCGGCGAACGCGAAGATCAGCACGAGCAGCCCGACGCCGAGCTGCAGCAGATTGCCGACCACGACATACGGCGAGTCGCCCCACAGCCAGTTGCCGATAAAGACGATCACCGTATCGAGCACCAGCGACACGATCAGCAGGAACGCGACGCCGAGCACGAGCCCGAACGAAATCAGTCGCACCCGCACCAGCGCGAGCCAGCTGGAAGTGCGCGGCCCGCTGTACGGCCACACTATATTGAGCGCGCTGTTCAGCGACGAGAACGTCGCCGACGCGCCGATCGCCAGCAGCGAGAACGAGATGATCGTCGCGATGCCGCCTTTGGCGCCCGCGTGATGCGCGTTCTCGACGATCGTCTGCACGCCGGCCGCGGCCTGGTCGCCGATCAGTCCGTTGATGTGGCCGAATAGCTCGCCGCGCGCGGCCGCCGGGCCGAAGAACCAGCCGGCCACCGCGATCACCATCACGAGCGTCGGCGCCAGCGAAAACGCCGCATAGAACGCGATGCTCGCCGCCAACGCAGGACAGCGGTTCTCAGTGAACTGCCGCAGTGCGCCCATCGCCCAATTGGCCTGATGACGCGCGGCCTGCTGAAGGTTCTCGCGAGAGAGCGTGTCGATGTCCATGATCGTGTCTGAATCGTGAGGGCGCCTTCAGGGTGTTTGCTTCATTGCCTTCCGCAAACCTCGTGCCCGTCACTATACAAGTTAAGCGGAGCGCTGCATGGCCTGCTTTCATGGCCTGTTTCGCGGCCGCCCGCGCGTACCGCTAGAATGCAGCGGGTTAATGTCACCTTTCCGCTCATCATGCATTCGCACGAACTCGTACAGCAACTCGACGTCATCGAGCGCGACCAGTGGAGCGCGCATCTGCCCGCGCACGTCATCGAACAATTGCCGGCGCGCGGGATCACGGTGTTCGCCGTCACCGACGACGCCTCCGACACCGCCGCATTCAGCGCTCGCTACGGCTTCGGTCTCGAAGACTGCGCGAACACGATCGTGATCCGCTACAGGAAAGAGGGTGGCGAGCACTATGCGGCGCTCGTGTCGCTCGGCTCGCGGCGGCTCGACATCAACGGCGCGGTGAAGGCTGCGCTCGGCGCACAGCGGCTGTCATTCGCGAAGCGCGAGGCGGCGGTCGAGCATAGCCAGATGGAGTTCGGCGGAATTACCGCGTTCGGTCTGCCGGCCGACTGGCGCATCCTCGTCGACGCCGCCGTGATGGAGCGTGCGCAGATCGTGATGGGCGCCGGCGCGCGCGCGGCCAAGCTGCTGATGTCGCCCGACGTGCTGCGGCAATGGCCGCGCTGCGAGGTGGCGGCGCTGACGCTGCCGGCGGACGGAAACCCGCAACCTTGAAGCCGCACTGAAGTTTTCTTCCGTCGCGCCGTTAATCCCGACTACGACATGAAACGTTTGCGGCGTCCGTTCGCGCGGACAGCCGCCGACCACGACAAGGGATACGGAAGATGGAACGGTTTCGCCTGAAAGTGCGGCTGTGGCTCGCGCTCGCGGTGATGTGCATGGGCATTCTGGCGATCGGCCTGTGGGGGGCGTTCAAGACACGAGACACGATGATCGCCGATCGCGAGGGCGAGCTGAAAAACGTGGTCAGCATCGCGTACAGCGTGCTCGATCGCTACAACGCGCTCGTCGCGGCCGGAACGCTGCCCCTCGCCGACGCGCAGCGCGCCGCGATGGACGACCTGCGCGCAATGCGCTACGACGGTGCCGGCGGCTATCTCGTGCTCGAAGACAGCCAGGCGCACGTGCTGATGCATGCCACGCGCGCCGACCTCGTCGGCAAGGACATGACCAACGTCACCGATCCGGACGGCCGCCACGTGTTCAAGGAAGGCTCCGAGCAAACGCAGCGCGAAGGCGAGGCCTTCGTTCATCTGCAGTTCCCGAAGCCCGGCACCGACAAGCTTGCGCCGAAGATCAACTACATGCGGCTTTACAAGCCGTGGGACTGGACCATCGTCACCGGCGTCTTCACGGACGACATCGACGGCGTGTTCTACCGCACCCTCGTGCAATACGTGATCGCGGCGGTGGTGCTTTGCGCGCTCGTGTCGCTGGTGATCGGCGTGATTCTGCGCAGCATTCTGCGTCAGCTTGGCGGCGAACCGGCGTACGCGCTGCAGATCGCATCGCGTATCGCGGACGGCGACCTCGACGTGGTCGTCGACGCGAAGGCCGGCGACAGCACGAGCCTGCTCGCCGCGATGAAACGGATGCAGCAGCGTCTCGCGCAGGCGATCGAGCAGATTCGCGGCGGCGCGACGCTGATTTCGTCGGTATCGAACGAGATCGCCGCGGGCAATTCGGACCTGTCGCGCCGCACGGAGCAGCAGGCGGCCGCGCTCGGCGAGACCGCGTCGAGCATGGAGCAGATCACCGCGACCGTGCGTCAGAACGCCGACAACGCGAAGCAGGCGAGCCAGCTCGCGTACAACGCGTCGGAGACCGCGGCGCGAGGCGGCGCGGTGGTCGGTCAGGTGATCGACACGATGCGCGGGATTTCACAGTCGTCGCACCGGATCGGCGACATCATCGGCGTGATCGAAGGGATTGCGTTTCAAACCAATATTCTCGCGTTGAACGCGGCCGTCGAGGCGGCGCGCGCGGGCGAGGAGGGCCGCGGTTTCGCGGTGGTCGCGGGCGAAGTGCGCACGCTCGCGCAACGCAGCGCGGCAGCCGCGAAGGAGATCAAGGCGCTGATCGAGCAATCGGCCGCGCAGATCGCGGGCGGTTCGGAGCACGTCGGACGCGCGGGTGACACGATGCAGGAAGTCGTGCAGGCGGTACGTCGTGTCAACGACATCATGGGCGAGATCAGCGCTGCGTCGGCCGAGCAGACATCGGGCATCGAGCAGGTCAACATCGCGGTCGCGAGCATGGATCAGACGACGCAGCAGAATGCGGCGCTCGTCGAGGAAGCGAGCGCGGCGGCCGATGTGCTGAAGACGCAGACCGGGCAGCTGTCGGCGGCGATCGCGGTGTTCCGGTTGCCCGAGCAGCGCTAAAGCACCAGGCCGCGTTGTCGACGCGCGCGAGAATTCACCGCACGCGGGCTCGCAACGCGGTGCGTGTCTCACGCCAGGCCGATCCCCGCGCGGCTCAACAATTGGCGGTTGCGCTCCGACAGATTCTTCATGCGCAATTGCTTGCCCGCCTTGCGATAGCGCTCGGCCAGACCCTGCAACGCGGCGAGCGCCGAATGATCGGCGAGCAGCAGGTGACTGCAATCGACGGTCACGCTCGCCGGGTCACGCGCCGGATCGAACAGCTCGTGAAAGCGCGTCGTCGACGCGAAAAACAGCGTGCCGCGCGGCACATAGGTCTTATGGCCCGCTCGATCCTCGGCATGCGCGTGAATTTCGCGCGCGTGCTGCCACGCGAAGTTGAGCGCGGCGATCACGATGCCGCACATCACCGCGATCGCGAGATCGGCAAACACGGTGATGACCGTGACCGCGACGATCACGAGCGCGTCGTTGCGCGGCACCTTGCCGAGCACGCGCAGCGATCCCCACGCGAAGGTTTGCTGCGCGACCACGAACATCACGCCCACCAGCGCCGCGAGCGGAATTCGCTCGATCAGCGGCGACAGGAACAGGATGTACAGCAGGATCATCACGCCGCTGACTATTCCCGAAAGCCGCGAGCGTCCGCCCGAATTCAGGTTGATCATGGTCTGGCCGATCATCGCGCAACCGCCCATCCCGCCGAACAGTCCCGATGCGATGTTCGCCGCGCCGAGCGCGACGCATTCGCGATTCGGCTGACCGCGCGTTTCGGTGATTTCGTCGGTCAGGTTGAACGTCAGCAGCGTTTCGAGCAGACCGACGATCGCGATCAGCACGGCGTACGGCAGGATGATGCGAAGCGTCTCGAGATCGAGCGGCACGTCGGGCAGATGCAGCGTGGGCAGATTGCCGGCGACATGCGCCATGTCGCCGAGCGTGCGCGTCGGCAGATGCAGCAGCTGCGTGAAAAGGCCGATGCCGAGAATGGCCACGAGCGCCGGTGGCGCGGCTCGCGTAAGTCGCGGCAGCAGATAGACGATCGCCATCGTCAGCGCGACGAGCGCGCACATCGTCGCGAGCGCGCTGCCGTGCAGCCAGGCTTCGCCGTGCGGTGTGACCGTTTTGAAGTGAGCGAGCTGCGCGGTCGCGATGACGATCGCGAGTCCGTTGACGAAGCCGAGCATGACCGGATTCGGGACCATGCGGATCAGTTTGCCGAGCCGCAATATGCCGAACAGCATCATCAGGAGGCCGCTCAGGATCACGGTCGCGAGCAGATACTGCGCGCCGTGCTCGACGACGAGCGCGACGATCACGACGGCCATCGAGCCCGCCGCGCCCGAAATCATGCCGGGACGTCCGCCAAATAGCGCGGTGACGGTGCAGATAAAGAATGCGCCGTACAGGCCCATCAACGGATTCAGATGGGCGACGAGCGCAAAGGCGATGCATTCGGGCACCAGCGCGAACGACGAGGTCAAGCCTGCGAGCACGTTGCTGCGAATGCCGGACAGCCAGGCGGGCCGACCGGAAGCGGGACTAGCGGTGTTCATGTTCTACGAGGTGGCGCGCGAGCGCAATGCCGAGGCTTGTATGGGCTGCGCTGAAATGGCGTGGCAACGCGCGGCTGCGCGAAGGATTGCGTCCGCTGGGCGCGGACGGTTTACGAAAGGCGTGGATTCTACCGTAGCGCGATGAACGGCGCTGGCGAAGCGGGCGGGAACGCTATGGCCCGAACGCGCGGCGCGGATCTGTCGTGCAATCGCGTGGCGCGCTCGCACCACAAATCCGCAAGAGGGAAAGCTCGCTCAGATGCTCAGATAATCAGCCGCGACACCTTCGTGCCCTCGAGCGACACGCCGGCCATCAGGCCGCCGTTGGTCAGCACGAAAGCCTGTACCGGGCTCGTCGCGGTCGACGAATCGACCGCGCCGTTCGCGCCGACTTTCAGCACGGCGACGGTCGCATTCGCGCCGACTGCCCAGCCCTGGCTGTGCATGAATTCGTCGAGCGCTTCCTGCGTCATGAACAGAAATACGAGCGCCTTCGACTGCGCGCCGATCTGCAACCCGAACGAGCCCGCGACCGTGCTGTAGTAGCCGACCGTGCGGCCGCCGATGCGCATCGCCCCTTCACCATACTGTCCGCCGACCCAGAAACCGGCCGAGATCACCGATGGAAACACCAGCACGCCGCGCGCTTTCGCAACGAGCTCACGCGCACCGTCGACGTTTTCGTAGAGACGCGCGAGCGTCGAGTCGACGCCGGCGTTGATCGTGTCGCGCTTGCCGGCGTTGGCAGACGGCGATGCGTTCGAGGACGGCGAAGTCGTCGTGCAACCGGTGAGGCTCAGGCCTGCGACGGCCAATGCAGCGCTGCCGGTCATGATGAATTGTCGTCTGCGCATGACTGTTTTCCTTTGCGTTTCTCACGCGTGTTGTACGTTTTGGAAGTGTGCGGCGAGTCGCCTGCTTTGCTTTGTTCTCATTTGCACGCGGGAGGTTCCGTGCGCGCGCGGTTATCGCAGCCAGGCGGCGGCGTGCCGCGACGTCGCATCGCGGACGTCCACCGCTCAAACAGCAGGTAGCGTGCCCAAGGGCCGCGCCGCCTTGCGCGAGGGCGGCGTGGCCATTTGCAGTTCGGGTTTTTGCGCCGCTTTCCGTCGCGCGTCGTCGCTACACCGTTGGGCGAATGTTCTGGTTATGGCGGAACAGGTTGCGCGGATCGTAGCGGTTCTTCACGGCGACGAGCCGCTCGTAGTTGGGCCCATAGGCATCCGCGATACGGCCGCCTTCCTCCTGCGTCATGAAGTTGACGTACACGCTGCCTAGCGCAAAGGGGCGCGACGCGTCGAAAAATTCGCGCGCCCATTTGACACAACGCTCGTCGTCGCGCGCATCGTCCCAGCGGCCGTGCACGTTCATCGCGTATTGCGTCTCGCGACTTGGGTAAGCGGTCGCGTCGACCGCCACGCGCTGCGTTTGCGCGCCGATGAGCCCGAAGAAAATTTCGCATTGCGCGGACGGCAGTGTGTCGATCGCGCGGATCAGCGCGTCGATCAGTCCATCGTCGATGGTGGCGAGGTTGTGCGACTTCCAGTAGTTGCGCGCGCCCGGCGTGAGCAGCGGATCGAAGGCCTGTTGCCAAACTTCATAAGGCATCGGACCGAGATGTTCGCCGAGCGGCTTGCCGAAGCCGCGCACGGCTTCCACCGCGGCTGGGCCTTTTTCGACCGGCCCGTTGTAGCACATCGGGAACAGGAGCACGGGTTGGCCGTGCACGTCGGGCGGCAGGAACGGCAGCGGTGGCGCGAGCCGCGCGACGGCCCAGACGGCCAAATCGTCGGGCATCGCGGGCGCGGCATCGCGGTATTTGATCAGCGCTTCCTTCGCGTCGGCGAGCGGCAACACGACGAGGCCGCCATACACGAGCGGGCCGACCTCATGCAGCGCGAACTCGAATAGTGTAACGACGCCGAAATTGCCGCCGCCGCCGCGAATCGCCCAGAACAGATCGTCGTGCGAAGTGGCGCTCAGGTGGCGCAATTCACCGTCCGCGGTGACGATGTCGGCCGCGACGAGGTTGTCGATCGTCATGCCGTAGCGGCGGCTCAACCAGCCGAAGCCGCCGCCGAGCGTCAGACCCGCGACGCCGGTCGTCGAGTTGATACCGAGCGGCGTCGCGAGTCCGAATGCCTGCGCTTCGTGATCGAGATCGTGCAGCGTCGCGCCCGGTTCGACATAGGCGCGCCGCGCTTCCGGGTCGATGCGCACCGATTTCATCGTGGACAGATCGAGCACGAGGCCGTCGTCGCACACAGCGCTACCGCCGATGTTGTGGCCGCCGCCGCGAATTGCGAGCGGCAGGCCGTTGTCACGCGCGAAGGCGACACCGCGGCGCACGTCAGCAACACCCGCGCAGCGCAGGATCATCGCGGGGGAACGGTCGATCATTGCGTTCCAGATGCCGCGCGCCGTGTCGAAGCCCGGCGTGTCGGGCAGCAGAAGCTGACCGCGAAGTCCGGATTTGAATTCGTCGACCGCGCTGCTGGAGATAGTAACCATGTTGTACCTCGTCGAAGAGGGGAAGGCACTCGCAGAACACTGCTCCGCAGACCAAACAAAAATGCGGGCGGTGAATGAAAGCGGATTGAGAGGTTCGGCTGCGTGCAGTAAACGGGGCGGCGCGTCGAAGTCAAACAAAGGTTTACCCGCGTTCCTGGGCGATTCCACGCCGTGGCTCGCGGGGACAGGCTTTTGCGGGCAGGGCAACGACGATACGCGGCGGTACCGCTGAAGATGGTGGGAATGCTCCGGGAAAAGCGTGCGCGCTGATGTGTTGGTTCTCCGACGCGCTGGTGGTTGTGCCACGACACTTTGCATATGGGCGTGGCTCGTGATCGCGTGCGACCGAGGCACACGTTCGACGACTGTGCGAGGTAGCGCACATCGCGACAGCGATTTTCGCGACGCACGCGCATTGCCCGACGACGCGTAATGTTTCGCACGCGCGTTTCGGTGATTTTTATTGCGTTGTCTATTGGATTGCTCTCATTTGGGTTTTCCTATTTTTATTTTTATGTGCGAATGGCCACATGAATAAACGGATGATGTGTAAATGGTCCGTATTTGTCCGATAAAAACCAGAGGCTAATTTTCTTTTTTCTGATCCGATTGCATTGAGCGCGATAGTTTTTAACTTCCTGTCTGAAGAATATGGAGTAGCGGATTTGGCGGGCGGGTCGTCGTTTAACGCCGCTTGACGGGCCGAATCGGCAATATCCCATTGCGTGGTCTAGCGCACGGTCGAGCGATTGCGCTGCGAATAACTTCAACGTCCATCAAGCCTCGCTGTGCGGCTCTCACGATCACGTGCGCGCATGGCCAGCCGATTCTCTCGAAGCACGCCAAATCGGACCGGGGATTTTCCGTGAGAGAAGTTTTTAGTGCGAACGCATTTTAAATTCGCGTAAAGCGAAGCTGCGTAAAGGCTTTGACTTTTCGTTTTGTTGACGAGCGGAGATTCACTCGTTAATTGGACCGGTCTTTTTGGCGAAATAATTCGGAGAGTGAAATGAAGAAGCAAAACGGGGACGCGTGGATATTGGGAACGCGACGGGCGGCTTTGGCGGTCGCGGTCAGTCTTTATGCGGCGATGGCGGGTGCGCAGACGAATTCGGGGAGCACCGCCGCGCCGGCAGCGAATCCCGGAGTGATGGTGCTCGCCGAGGCTAGCGTGCACGGCGGATGTCCGTCGGGCGGCGGGCCGGGCTGCACGTCGCAGGGATTCGGGCAGCTCGGGGCGGGCGCCTTCGGCGTCGCGGCGGCGGGGCTCGGCCCGACATCGTCCCCCGGCTCGCCGGCGGGCAACGGGACGTCCTCGACGGGCACGGGCGCGGGAAGCGGTGGCGGGAATAGCTCGGCTAATTCCGGCCCGGGCGGGGTGGGCTCGGGAAATACCGGCGGCAACAACGGCAATGGCGGTGCCGGCGACAACGGTAACGGCGGCGCGGGCGGCGGTGGTGGCACGGGCGGCGATGGCGGCGGTAACGGAGGCGGTGATAACGGCGGGGACGGTGGTGGGGATGGTGGACATGGTCATGGCCACGGTGGCGATGGTGACGGCGATGGCGGCCACGGTCATGGGCACGGTGGCGATGGTGACGGCGATGGCGGCCATGGACATGGCCAGGGCGGTGATGGTGACGGCGATGGCGGTCACGGTCATGGGCACGGCGGCGATGGTGACGGCGATGGCGGTCACGGTCATGGGCACGGTGGCGATGGTGACGGCGATGGCGGCCACGGTCACGGTCATGGGCACGGTGGCGATGGTGACGGCGATGGCGGTCACGGTCATGGGCACGGTGGCGATGGTGACGGCGATGGCGGTCACGGTCATGGGCACGGTGGCGATGGTGACGGCGATGGCGGCCATGGACATGGCCAGGGCGGTGATGGTGACGGCGATGGCGGTCACGGTCATGGTCACGGCGGCGATGGTGACGGCGATGGCGGTCACGGTCATGGGCACGGTGGCGATGGTGACGGCGATGGCGGTCACGGTCATGGGCACGGTGGTGATGGTGACGGCGATGGCGGTCACGGTCATGGTGGCGATGGTGACGGCGATGGCGGCCACGGTCATGGGCACGGCGGTGATGGTGACGGCGATGGCGGTCACGGTCATGGTCACGGTGGTGATGGTGACGGCGATGGCGGTCGCGGTCATGGTCACGGTGGCGATGGTGACGGCGATGGCGGTCACGGTCATGGTCACGGCGGTGATGGTGACGGCGACGGCGGCCATGGCGCCAGCGGTCACGGCGACGGCGGCCACGGTGACGGCGGCCACGGTGACGGCGGCCACGGCAGCAGCGGTGGCGAAGGCAAAGGCGGTTCCGGCCACGGTGGCCATGGCGGTGAAGGCGGTGGCGGCCAGGGCAACGGCGGCTCCGGCCACGGCGGCCATGGTGGTGAAGGCGGCGGCCAGGGCAACGGCGGCTCCGGCCACGGCGGCCATGGCGGTGAAGGCGGCGGCCAGGGTAACGGTGGTTCCGGCAACGGCGGCCATGGCGGTGAAGGCGGTGGCGGCCAGGGCAACGGCGGCTCCGGCCACGGCGGCCATGGTGGTGAAGGCGGCGGCCAGGGTAACGGCGGTTCCGGCAACGGTGGCCATGGCGGTGAAGGCGGTGGCGGCCAGGGCAACGGCGGCTCCGGCCACGGCGGCCACGGTGGCGAAGGCGGCGGCCAGGGTAACGGCGGTTCCGGCCACGGTGGTCATGGCGGTGAAGGCGGTGGCGGCCAGGGCAACGGCGGCTCCGGCCACGGCGGCCATGGTGGTGAAGGCGGCGGCCAGGGTAACGGCGGTTCCGGC